>CAYUCC010000048.1:0-5032 GCA_964443225.1 uncultured Anaerolineae bacterium | reverse complement strand
AACGGTACTCGTACTCGTACTCGTGGTTCGCTTGGCTTGACCTTAGCTATCGATTACGCTCAACCCATGGCTACCGTCGTGGTAAGTGATCCACTACGACTCAGATCTGCGGCAAGGATCGAGTACGAGAAGGACGGTACTCGTACTCGTACTCAGTGCAACGGTACTCGTACTCGTGGTTCGCTTGGCTTGACCTTAGCTATCGATTACGCTCAACCCATGGCTACCGTCGTGGTAAGTGATCCACTACGACTCAGATCTGCGGCAAGGATCGAGTACGAGTACGAGTACGAGTACGAGAAGGACGGTACCCGTACTTCCCTGCGGCAACCACGGCAGCGATCGGCGCTCAGCAGTTCGACGTTCGCGTCAGCGGATGGCGCGTGTACGGATCCAACGGATTCACCGAAACGCAGCCGCACTGGCGGTCGCTGGGGCAGTTGGGTTTGCGGCACCAGCAGTCACAGCAGGTGATCGGGTTGACACTGCCGCCGCAGGTCCAGCAGCCACCCTGATTCGGGTAGTAGATCAGGTTGATCCAGCATGGTTCGCGGCACGTGCCATCCTCGTTACAGCGGAAGCCGTAATCCTGGCAGTAGGGGCCGGGTGGCACGCAGCAGTCGTGGTAACCCAATTTGCCCCGCGTCGCTACGCTGGGTGAGTTCATGGCCACGGAGGCCAGGAACGCAAAGGTGCTCTGCGCCATGCGCCCCAGGAAGCTGCGGCGCGTAATCGTGCGGCGCGCAACCGCCTCACTCGCCAGCTGTGTACGCGTCTCCTGCTCTGTGGTCATCGTTCCCTCCAATCCAAAATCCAAAATCTAAAATCTAAAATCATTCAGCCACGGGCCGGTCGAACAAGACTTCGATATGGATCCGCGAATTTACCAGCCCCTTGCCCATGATCTTGCCTTCTTCATCCACGGCGAATGCAAACGGCGTCACGCGGGCCAGGTAGCGCCCTTGCAGCGATTCGTCTTCGGGGATCGTCAGGATCGGCACGCGTACGTCGAACAGGGATGCAAAGCGGGTGTTGTCTTCCTGCGGTGTACCGCTGAGGAAAAACGCCCGCACTTTCCCGCTGTTCGCCTCGGCGTAAGCGTTCAGATCGGGTATCAACTGCTGGCAGGGCCGGCAGTGGGGGGAGCCAAACACCAGCAGAACCCGGCTGCCGCGGTAATTGCGCAGATGGTGCATCTGGCCGTCGATGTCAGGTGCTGTAAAATCGGGTGCCTCGGTCCCTTCCGGAATCCCATCGCGTGACACCGCCGCCGCGCGACCCAGGTACATCAAACCCACCTGGCGATAGAGCACAAACACCAGGAATGCAAGTACCAGGACAAAGATCCACAAAACGACCGTGCTGATTACCCAAATGGCTGACATCGTTTCACCGTTTGCGCCAGAAGATCAGGGAGGGCCAGGGACTCTCGACCCAGGGACTGCGGCTGATGGTTGCGCTGATCTGCCCGGTTAATAACACGGCGGCAATGCCGGCCAGGGCCAGGAAGAGGCACGGCAGGATATCCACCCAGGGCAGATTGGCTGCAGCATACTGTGCCGGCCAGAGAACCGTTTGCAGCGCAAAAAAGACGCTGGGCACGACCATGACCGGCAGTAGAATCACCATCAGAATCGTATTACGGACAACCAGGACACCTGACAATTCCTCCGAAAAGAGGTTGCCGAAACAGTGGCAGTCCGGTCGTTCACCGCGCCGCAGATTCCAGCCAATGGCCAGCGTAAAACTGAGCAGGGTTAAAAACGCAACGACCGCCGCCAGCTGGGTCAGCAGGCCCACCACCAGCAGCACCCCCGCCGCCAGCTCCACGTAGGGAATCAACGTCGCGTAGAGCTCGACCAGCGCGTTGGGCAGGATGCGGAAATTATATACCGCCATCGTGAACCCCTTTGGGTCCTGCAGCTTGGCCGCACCCGACAGGATGAACATCAGGCCGATCAACAAACGCACCGTGGTGATCAGGTATGGATTAGCGAAGAATGGCTGGTCCAAGCGTGGTCCTCGAGTTTTGGATCAGGAAGCGGTAGTGTAACATAGGACGGGGTGAGATGCAAAAAGGGAGGAGGGAGTAGGGAGTACGGAGAAGGGAGTACGGAGAAGGGAGTAGGGAGTAGGTGGCAATTTATGGCCCAGTCTGCTTTAGCAGACTTTAGCTGTTAGCCTGGCGTTTGAACGCCAGGTATGCGTTTGAACGCCAGGTATGCGTTTGAACGCCAGGGGGGCGATGTCGAGAATGCCTCACCCCAAACAAAAGCACCGGTGTGGCAACACCACGCCGGTGCTTGAACTACACTTTGCGGCTTCGCGCCTTTACGTGACCTACAGCGCGCGCCGGCGCAGCACGAGGGCGGCGGCGGCGAGGGCGGCCAGGCCACCGGCCAGGAGCAGGACTGTGTTGCTGCTGGTGGTCGTACCGAAGTCACTCAGAGCCACGGCGGTCGGCTGGCCACCGGTGCCCTGGATGATGAACGGTACACCCAGAGGTGTCTGCAGCGCGGAGTCGACGATCGGCTGCCAGGCGCCGGCCACCGACTGCAGGCCGTTGCCGGTCGATGTCTGGCCGTCGATCGTGACCGGTGGCTGCCAGGGGCCGGTGTAGTTGATGTCACCATCGACCTGGAAGTCGATCCAGTAGTTGCCGGGTGCCAGCGAGAAGCCACCGCTGGTCACGGCCACCATCACCGGGCGGGTGGAATCTGTCGGCGTCGACTCCAGCCGGCGGTACATATTCGCAAAGATGGTGCTGGTCATCCGATTGGTCGTGGTATCACCATAGACGACCATGCTCAACGGGTCGTCCGGTGGACCATCCCAAATCTGGTAGTTGACCGCCGTGAGCGGCGATGGGCTGGTCGGTGAGTTGCCCATGTAGATATAGAACGTAACCGAATCGACGTTCCAGCCCGCCGGGTTGATGACGTCGAAATCGTCGGCAATGCGGAACCCACCGGACAGGCTGGCATTGAACCCGCGGCTGGCGAGACCCACGGTCACGTCCCGCGCGATGCTCTCATCTGCCCCGCCGGGGCCGGTGCCCGGGCTGTTGACCAGCGGACCGTTGTCCCACAGCACGTCTTCCGGTGCCGCGATGGGTGCAGCGGGTGCGCCGGCATTGATGGTGCCGGCCGGGCCGTCGTCGCCCGCCGTAGGCGCCACCGGTGCCGCCCCACCCAGCGCGCTGGTGAGCAGCAGCAGCCCAAGGACCATGAGTGAAACGAACAAGGAAACACGAGGTCGATGCATGAGTTGGTTCTCCTTTCCATGCAGCGGAGTAGGGAGTACGGAGTACGGAGTATGGAGTAGGGGTCGGGAGTAGGGAGCGGGCATTGTGTCGAACCCTTACTCCCTACTCCGTACTCCCTACTCCGAGAGAATCAACGGCGCTTGCGTGCGACCCACACCGCACCGGCGAGTGCCAGGGCGGCGGGGATGGCGGCGAGCGGCAGAGCGCTGAGCGGTGCCACAGGGCTGGCTTCCACGCTGCTCATGCTGACGGCGGTCGGGGTGTCCGGCTCGCAGGCCGTCACGACGACGTTGTCGACTTCCCACCACCAGTCCCAACCGGCGACGTAGTGCCAGCGCACGATGACGTCACTCTGGCCGGTACCGGCCAGGTTCGGGCTTTCGTAGGTGCGCGGCCCGCGGGCACTGGCGGCCCAGGAGTAGACGTTGGCCCAGGTCGAGCCGGCGTCGGTGCTGACGTCGAGCGCAGCGGTTTCCGAGCCGCTGAACACATAGTAGTCGAGGTTGAAACCAACCCGCGCATCGGCGTAGTTCACCAGGTTCAGCTGCGGCGTCCACATCTGAGTATCCATGGCAACCGAGCTGCTGCAGTTGTCGCTGTCGGCGATCGCAAACAGGCCGCTGCCACCGGTCAGGTTACCGCGGGCACCCGGATCGGAGTTGTTCCACGCCGGGAAGCCGTTGGTGCAGCCGGTAGTAGAATTCGCCACGGTCCAGCCGGCGGGCGGGAAGGCGCCCTCGAAGGCTTCGGTGAACAGCGTCACGACGTGGTAACCAGCGGCGCAGCGCTCGGGCGGCGGCGGTGGCTCACCGATCGAAATGAAGTCGAAGCGGATATTGCCTGTTTGGGCGCCGGCCGAGTTGGCGCCGAACTTCAGCTCAACGTTCTGGCCGGCATACGCCGACAGATCGACTGTCTTCTCCACCCAGTTGGGGTAGGTGTCGTTGGCCACTGTCAGGTCGTAGGTCCAGACATCGACGTTATTGACCCGCAGGTAGGCCTGGTCGAGATCCGGATCATCCGGATCCGGGCGGTAGGACAGGATCCAAAAGTGCAGCATGTTGTCGGTGGCGGGCACTGCGATCCCGGCTTGTGCCACCGAGCTTGACGTCACCGCGCCACCGCAGTAGCCGCCGGCCCAGTAGTCCATCATGCCATCTTTGGCGGCAACGCCCCACACCCCGCTCCAGTCACCGATCCACTCACAGGGCTGGCTGGTCGCTTCGGTCCATGCTGACCCAGGCGGCGGGCCATTCTCGAAGCTGCCGTCGTTGACCAGGGCGGCGGGTGCAGCAGCCGGGCCAGCCGGCACGGGTACAACCGACACCGCACCCGCCGCGGACAGCGTATTGGCCACGGGCGGGTTGACCTTCTCCGCGGCGACGCCAAGGACCAGCGACAGTGACAATACAGTCACCATGACCGCGTACAAAACAATCTTACGCATGATGTGATTCCTCCTCGATAGTTTGGAACGTAGGAAGCGAAGAAGCAAACAGTCAATACGGGTGTGGTCGACGCTGCGCGCGGACGCCAGTAAGCGCCAGGGTTTGGTTCTTACGCGCAGAATCGGTTGGTATGCCCAAGGGCGACGAGGTTGTTGCGGGCCACCTCCTTCCGCGGGGGCGATGTTGTGTGGCAGAGATTGCTCACAACCCGGCGATGAACGGAGACGGCTGAATTCTTGCACAGATTGGGCGGTTTGTCAAACGGGGAGTACGGAGTAGGGAGTACGGACTCGACTTTTGCAGCGCATGACGAGCGTTC
>CAYUCC010000047.1:0-43056 GCA_964443225.1 uncultured Anaerolineae bacterium | reverse complement strand
ATCTAAAATCCAAAATCCAAAATCCATCATCCACCATGGACGTACAGGCAGCAGTGACAGACGCCATGCGCGCGCACGATCTCTTTGGCGCCGCAACACCACTCGTCGTCGGCGTGTCCGGCGGCGCCGATTCGGTGTGCCTGCTGCACGTGTTGATCCACCTGCCGCCAGACCTGGCGCCGGCCGTGCACGTGGCCCACCTGCATCACGGCCTGCGTGGTGACGAGGCCGACGCCGATGCGGCATACGTGACCGGGCTAACACAGCGATGGCAGCTGCCGTTGTCCATCCACCGCGTGGACCTGACGGCGCGCCAGGGCTATTCCCTCGAGGAGGCGGCACGCCGCGCGCGGTATACCTTTTTGGGTGATGTGGCGCGTACGACCGGCGCCACCACGGTGGCCGTGGCCCACAACGCCGACGACCAGGTCGAAACCATCTTGATGCACTTCCTGCGTGGGAGTGGGCTCTCAGGCTTGCGCGGCATGCGCCCCGAGAGCCCGCTGCCACGGTTTCCGTGGGGACGGGCGGTCGTCGACGATGACGTGGCACCCGCCGCTGCGGCCCCGGGTGGTCAACGATTGACCCTGGTGCGTCCTTTGTTGGAGGTGACGCGCGCTGAGATCGAGGCGTACTGCCAGCGCCACGACCTTCACCCCCGCATCGATCAGTCGAACTACGATTCGACGTTCTTTCGCAACCGCCTGCGTCACGAACTCTTGCCGCTGCTGGAGACCTACAACCCGGGCGTGCGCGCCGCACTGCGCCGCACTGCCAGCGTCTTGGCCGGGGATCATCTCCTGCTGCGGCAGGTCCTGGCTGCGACCTGGCCAGACGTCGTCAGCCACATCGACGCTGCGGCGGTTACGTTCGAGCTCGAACCCTGGCGGGCGCTGCACGTGGCACTGCAGCGCAGTGTGCTGCGCGAGGCGATCCATCACCTGCGCCCAGGGCTGCGCGACGTTGGCTTCGACCACGTCGAAACGGCGCGGCGGCTGCTGATGGACCCCGCCTGCACGACCGGCCAACGGGTGACGCTGCCGCGCGGTTTGTTGCTCACGGTCGGTTACACCACGGCCACTGTGGCTGATCTCGATGCCGCACCCGATGATGCGGCCGGACCTCAGCTCACGGTCAGCCCACTCGCACTGCACGTGCCCGGGTTGACGTCACTGCCCGGCACGGCATGGTCGGTCTGTACGGAAATCCGTTCCGTGTCCGAGCTGCCTACCGGCTGGCAGGACAATCCCGATCGGTGGCGGGCATACCTGGATGCCGACGTTGTGGGACCGCAGCCCCACCTGCGCGTGCGCCAGCCGCAGGACTGGTTCCAGCCGCTGGGTCTCGGCGGCCACCGCAGCCGCGTGCATGCCTTCGTGATCAATCACAAACTTCCGGCAGCTTTGCGCACCTGTTGGCCGCTCCTGGAGGGCCAGCAGGGTCTCGCCTGGCTCGTTGGCCTGCGCATCGATGCGCGTGCTCGTGTGCAGCCCGATACGGCACGTGTGTTGGTGGTGCAGATGATGAGGGATGAGGACGAAACCGATGCGACCCTTGATTTTGTGGGCACGTGATCACCGCGCGACCCTGCGCCTGGCTGGCCGCTCGCCCAGCGAGGTCACCGGGCAGATGATGATCGATGGGCATGCGGTACCTTTTCACTTCAACCTCCACTCGTTCGAGCTGACGTTGGACAAAGGCGAGCAGAGGCGCTGCATTCGCCTGGACGAGTATGGCTGGGAGATCCAATGACGCCGCACGGAGGTAGATACTCATGAACAGACCCATGGTGTTCCTCAAACCGGGCAAGGACAAACCGGTGCGGCAGCGGCATCCCTGGGTCTTCTCCGGTGCCATTGCGCGCATCGATGGCCCGGCCGCCGATACATCCCGCGAAGGTGGCGATCTGGTGGATGTATGCGATGCCCACGGCCTGTGGTTGGCACGTGGTTACTACAACCCGCGTTCGCAGATCACCGTGCGGCTGCTCACCTGGCAAGTTGATGAAGCCATCGATGAGGCATTTTGGCGCCGCCGTTTGCAGCGGGCTTTGGCCGGGCGCGAGGCATTGGCCCACAGCGGCCATACCAACGCCTACCGCCTGGTCAATGCCGAAAACGACGGCTTGCCGGGCCTGATCGTCGATCGTTATGGTGATTGGGTGGTCGTGCAGTGCCTGACGTTGGGCATTGCACGGCGGCGGCAGTTGATTGTGACGGCGCTGCAGGACCTGTTGTCCCCCACGGGCATCTTCGAACGCTCGGACGTCGACGTGCGCAGTCATGAAGGACTGCCGCCCGAAACCGGCGTTCTGGCGGGAGCGACACCGCCGCCTGTGGTGTGGGTACAGGAAAGCGGTCACACCTTTGCCGTCAACCTGGCTTCAGGGCAGAAGACCGGCTTCTATCTCGACCAGCGTGACAACCGCGCCCGCACCGCCGCCGCGCTGGCTTCACTGCCCGCAGCTCGGGTCTTGAACTGTTTCGCCTACAGCGGTGCGTTTGCGGTCTATGCGTTGACCGAAGGTGTCGCTGGTCATGTGAGCAACCTCGACAGCTCGTTGGATGCGCTGCGCCTGGCCGAACAAAACCTGGCACGCAATGGCCTGGACGCGGATACACAGGCGGAGGGTCTGCTCGGCGATGTTTTTGCCGTACTGCGTGACCTGCGTACGCGGCACCAGCAGTTCGACGCCGTCATCCTCGACCCACCCAAATTTGCCCATTCCCAGGGCCAGGTCCAGGCCGCGACGCGTGGCTACAAAGACATCAATCTCCTGGCGGCGCAGCTGGTGCGTCCCGGTGGGCTGTTGATGACGTTCTCCTGTTCGGGGCTGGTGAGTGCCGACCTGTTTCAGAAGGTTGTTTTTGGTGCGGGTGTGGATGCGCGGCGCGACCTGCAGGTGGTGGCAAGGCTGGGGCACGGGTCGGATCACCCCATTTTGTTGAGTTTTCCTGAAGGTGAATACCTGAAGGGCCTCATCTGCCGCGTCTGGTGAGGAACCGGCTTATGCCACCACCGTTATGTCGGGATCCCCTGTGCGACGCCAGGCGTACGTCATGCGCAGGGAATTGAAGGCTGCCCCCACGTCACCGGTGCGATCGAGCACGATGAGGCCGGCCCAGCCCCGCGTGCGCCGTGCCAGCACATCTAATGCGGCCTCGGCTGCAGCCTGGGGTGCCAGTCCGTGCGTCAAGCCTTCGACAGCACGGTACGCCAGCAGGCTGCGGGCAATCGCCTCACCATAACCGGTTGTTGCACAACCGCCCCATGCGCTGTCGGCGTAATAGCCGCAGCCGGGCAGCGGCGAATCACCCACGCGGCCCGGGGCCTTGAGCGACATACCGCCCGTCGAGCAGGCCGCGGCCATGTGGCCGGATTGATCCAGGGCGACAGCACCCACGGTGTCACCGCTTTCTTCACGTTGTTCCTCGATGAGTGTATCACCAAACGTTCCCTGGCGCAGTCGCACGAACTCCGCGCGGCGGCGTTCGGTGAGCAGGGCAGTGAGGGGTACCTCAGGCACGCCATGCATGCGCGCAAAATCGAGCGCACCCTGGCCCGCAAACAGGATGTGATCGCTGTGTTCGAGAATCAGGCGGCACACGGCGATTGGGTTGGCCACCCCGGTCAAAGCAGCCACGGCACCGATCTGCAAGGTCGTGCCATCCATCAAACCCGCGTCCATCTCGATCGTGCCTGCACTGGTCAGGCAGGACCCTCGCCCGGCGTTGAAAGCCGGCAGATCCTCCAGGCACATAACGGCCGCCTGGACCGCATCGAGGGCCGGTTTTCCGGCGGTCAGGGCCGCATAACCTACTGCCGCGGCTAACCGGATGCCGGCCGCATGGTCGGCCCGCGCCGATTGCGGAATGTTACCAGCACCGCCGTGCACGATGATGGCGATCGTCATGACAGGCGCCTCCTGTACAAAAAAACGGCGTGGAACGGATCATTCCACGCCGTACAGACTGATTACGAGATCAATTACGCGGGTTGGCGGTGCTGACGCAGGGTACGATCGATGATGTCATCCTGCTCATCCCGGTGCATCTGGCTCTCGCGTCGCGCGCGTTTGCCGCTGCGTTTGTCCTCGAATTGGATGGCAGTGGGCTCGTTGGCCAGGGCTGCCTGCAGTGCCAGCGCCATGGCCGTCGGACCCATGTCTTCATCTTCGGCTTTGTAGTCGAACCATTCCTCGCGCTCGTTACCGCGGCCGCGCGGGCGGTTCTTGGAACGGCGGTCGCGACGATCACGGCTGCGATTGTCGGCGCCTTCTTCGACGAATCCACCGTCTTGCCGATCGCGACTGCGCGGTCGCTCGCGTGCAGGTCGTTCCTCTTCGGCTTCGACCACCGGTGGGGCGGTTTCGTACACCGGTTCAGGAACCAGGCCCTTGATGCTCAGGTCGATCCGTTGGCGGCGGCGGTCCAGGCCAATCACGCGTACTTCGACGTCATCGCCGATGTTGACCACGTCCTCCACCCGCTTGACATAACCCTCGGCCATTTCGCGGATGTGCAGCATACCATCGCGGCCAACGCCAACGTCCACGAATGCAGCGTACGGAACCACCCGCGTAATCTTGCCGGTGATCACGTCGCCTTCCTGGATGTCGCGGATGGTCTTGGTTCCCGGAGACACCATCGTCAGGCTGATGCGATTGCGGTCGCGGTCGAGTTCTTTGATCCAGACCGTGACCTCATCACCTTCCTTGACAAGATCGCTTGCTTTGGCGACACGCGACGCCGACATTTCGGACACGTGGACCAGGCCGTCCGTTCCAACCCCGATGTCAATGAAGGCACCAAAATCGGCCACGCGACGAACCACACCAGGTACTTCCAGGCCGACGCTGAGAACCTTGACGACCTTCTTGGGCGGGATGACGCGGATGGGGCCGTTGTCTTGGCCACCACCTTTGCGCGCCCGGCGGGTGCCGTGGCCCGAACGTTTGCTCTCGGTGCCGCTTGACCTGGGCGTGGGCGGCGGTACAGTCGCCTGCAGGGTTTCGGAAGTGCTATCCTCGGTGGCTTCAGCCACGGGAACTGCTGCTGTATCTGTGGATTCGGCCTCGGTCAGCAGCGTCGTATCAGGTGCTGCGGGAGAACTGGTTTCCGATGCCGGTTCGACCGGTACAGCCTCCGCGATGACCGTTTCCGGCAGGACCGCTGGGGTGCTTTCCTCGGTGGCTTCGGCCACGAACACGGCGGCTGCCGTCTCTGCAGACTCGACCTCAGTCGCCAGCGTCGTATCAGGTGCTGCGGGAGAACTGGTTTCCGGTGCCGGTTCGACCGGTAGAGCCTCCGCGATGACCGTTTCCGGCAGGATCGCTGGGGTGCTTTCCTCGGCGGCTTCGGCCACGGGAACAGCGGCTGCCGTCTCTGTGGATTCGACCTCGGTCAGCAGCGTCGTATCGGGATCTGCGGGGGAACTGGTTTCCGGTGCCGGTTCGACCGGTACAGCCTCAGCGATGACCGTCTCAGTGGTGTCAGCTGCGGCTTCCAGGGCGCCGGATACGTCCTGGGTGTCTATCATTGTAGTGGCGGTTTCTTGGCTATTCTCGTGCACTGTGCTTCCTCGAATGACTTCCTTCCGGGTAGAGATGCTCGCAGCACCTGACCTGAAGCGGGCCGTGTTATAACGTTCCCAGGCCACGCTCTACCCAGGGGCTGAACTCCGAACATCTATAAAACCTATCTTGGGGCTTGTAAAAGAATAACTTACCGTTCTTTGCGGCGAATTCCGGCCATTTTGCGGGAAGTTATTCTTTTACAAGCCCTTAATAACCCGATGTGTATCTCGAAAAGCCGCCTCGTTGTGGTTATTCGGATAGGCTCTTTGATCAACCTGAGCATTATACCGGTGTCAGCGAGACCTGTCAAAACACGCGCAGTGGATTATTCAGACACCGATGGCAAATTGGGGCGCTCCGCCCGCCGCAGTCGATAGACGAAGACAGCGAGCGCGATCACCGCTGCAACCAATGAAGTGATCTGGCCGATTGTCAGACCGAGGGCAAATGGTGTTCCCAGACGGATGAATTCAACCAGGAATCGGCCAATCGGGTAGAAGACCAGGTAGAGGTTGAAAATCGATCCCGCCGGCCAGCGGTCGGCGAAGCGCCTCGCCAGGAACAGCAGTGTGAAACCCACGAACAGATTCCAAAGGGATTCATACAGAAAGGTCGGGTGAAAGCGGGCTGCTTCGGTGAAATCACCCTGCGGTGGGCAGTAATAGGGTGCGACACGATTGGCACAGTCGATGGGAATGCCCCAAGGCAGGTTGGTGGGTCCGCCGTACAGCTCCTGGTTGAAAAAATTCCCCCAGCGGCCAATCGCCTGAGCAAAGGGGAGTCCTACGATAATGATGTCGGCCCAGCGCCAATAATTGAGGTGGGCGCGCCGCGCATACAAAACGAACGCCAGCAAACCGCCCAGGATGGCACCGAAGATGCCAACGCCGCCTTCCCAGGTTGCAATGATCTTGATTGGGTTATTCAGGTATTCCTGCACATAGGCGGGATTCTCCAGCGAGGAGCTGATGACGTACTGGAGACGGGCTCCCACAATGCCACCGATCAGCAGCCAGATGAACGCCGACCAGACATGATCGGGGTCCTCGCCGCGCCGCTTGGCCTCGCGACTGGCGATGAATGCGGCCACCACGGCACCGAAGACGATCAGAAGGCCGTACCATCGCACTGCCAACGGCCCGATTTGAAAGGCAATAGGATCCACACCGTACCTCCACGTCAATTTCGCCTGATGCGGCCCGCATTGTAACGCCAGGCTGTTGGGTTGTCAAAGTTATCCGCGGCACGGTTTGGCCATCTGATTTCTGTGTGGTAGAATGGCGTCCTTGTTCGTATTGACATTGGCGCCCTTGATGAGCGCCAATGTTTGTTATTGGAGGCAAATCGACCCTATGCAACGTCTATACGCTGTCCTCGCGGTGTTGTTGGTCTCGGTAATCATGATCGGTGCCGGCAGCAGCGCCGCTTTTTCGCCCGATGACTTCTCCTCCTCCGCCCCGAGCAATCCAGGCTGGAGTATTCAATACCAGGCCCCGGCCGGCCTCACCCTACGGGGGCTCAAAATGGTCAATACCCAGGTCGGTTACGCCGTAGGCGGACCGGATTGGGGTGGCCAGGGTAATCCATTGATCCTGAAAACAACGAACGGTGGTCAGGATTGGATGCAGTTGAGCCTGCCGGCGTTTGTGGCCGGATGGCAGGGCGGTATCGACTGCCTTTCGGAACTGCACTGTTTGAGCGTTGGCACCACCGGACAGGCGATTCGCACCACCGATGGTGGTGTGACCTGGGCCAGCAGCGGGATGGCCAATGGCTACGGCGGTTACCTGTATGCGACCTACTGGGCCAACAGTACAACGGCCCTGGCGGGCGGCACCAATGGACGTTCGTTCCGTTCTACCAACGGTGGCGTCTCGTGGACTGAGTTTGTGCCCGGTGGTAATGTTGTCATCTGGGAGTTTCAGTGTTTTGGCGCCACGTGTTATGGCGCTGGTAACGGTGCATCGTTTGCGTACTCCTACAATACGGGTGCCTCGTGGGCGAGACACTTTGCCCCGCAGTTTGATTTGCTCGGGCTCAGCTTCCTGAACACCAACACCGGCTGGGTGTCCACCGCCCACGGCGAGATCTTCTACACCACCAATGGCGGGCAGTCGTGGGTATCGCGCGCGTCGGGTATCAACCCCAACGAGAAGTATTTGACCAATTTTTACGACATCGAGATGCTCGATGCCCAGGTGGGTTGGGTGGTCGGTGGCCTCAATGACGTCAGCGGACGCATCTACTACACCAGCAATGGGGGCACCACGTGGGCGGCCCAGACCATCCCCGCCACGAGCTTCGTGTGGGAGGTCGACTTTGTCGATGCGGCGCATGGTTGGGCGGTGACCCACGACGGCAAAATCCTGGCGTACACGGTCCCACCCGAACCCACCCCTACGCCAACCTCGACCCCCACAATCACACCGACACCCACCGCCACCGTACCGCCAACGATCACGCCAACCCCACAGCCAGGGACCGGTCATCTGGCCGGGACGGTTTTCCACGACCTCAATGGCAATGGCCAGCGCAACAACGGTGAGCCCGGCCTGCCTGGTGCTGGCATCGAAGTACGGTTGAGCAACGGCACGGTGGTGGCGAACGTGGTCAGCGTCATCGATGGTGGCTATGCGGCCCGTGACCTCGCGCCGCAGTCGTACGTGGTGGAAGTCGGTGGCCCTCCAGGGTACATGTCGCCCGCTGGAACCAACCCGATCCTGACCAGTGTCCTTGCCGGCCAGACGACCGTCAACGATTTTCCTGTGGTCCTGCCGCCGCCCACACCTCCGCCGACACCGACCCCCACGCTGAATGTAACGACCGTGGCGCGGCAGGTGACCGCCGGAACAGACGACACGCATCAGCGGGTCACGACCGGTTTCAATGACATCGGTGCGCTCACCGTGCGCCTTGGACGGTCCGGCACCTTCGACTTACTCAGCGGATTTCGTTTCAGCAACCTTCAGGTGCCCCGCCACGTGCGTGTGGTCGACGCCAGTCTGGAGATCTACCGCACCTATCAATCCGGTACCGATACGGTGGGCATGACGATGCGGGCGGCTGCCCAGGACAATGTGCCCAATTTCCAGACGCAGCCACCGCTGAATGCTCCCACCACCCAGGCTGCGGCCACCTGGGATGTCAGCAGTACGGTGCCCGCTGGTTGGCTGGCTTCTCCCGACCTGGTCGATCTCGTTCAGGAGGTTGTCAATCGGCCGGGATGGCAGCCGGGCAACGCCCTGGCTCTGCTGGTGAGCAGCGATGCGGGCAATACCAGCTACATCGATGCCATCAGTTACGATAATAACCCGAACAACTCGGCGTGGCTGGAAGTTTCGTATGCGGTTTGCCTGCCGGCGGACGTCAACTGCAGCTGCGACGTTGCGGTCAACGATGTACAGCTGGTGGCTGCCCGATGGGGCCAGACCAGTGCCAGCGCGGGGTGGCACCCGGTTTATGACCTGGTGCCCGATGGCGTCATCGACGCCGCCGATCTGGCAGCTGCCGCCTCGGCGTGGGGTCAGTGGGGTTGTTGAGGGTATGATTCTGCCGA
Source organism: uncultured Anaerolineae bacterium (assembly GCA_964443225.1). Lineage (GTDB taxonomy): Bacteria > Chloroflexota > Anaerolineae > SSC4 > Amarolineaceae > SSC4. The sequence continues at coordinate 33,925 of CAYUCC010000047.1, read as the reverse complement.
CCGGGAAGCTGCCGCCCGAGCTGCTGGATGACCTGCTGCGGCGCTACAGCCTGCCAGACGACCGGCTGCTGGTGGGGCCGCGCGCCGGCGAGGATGCGGCGGTGATCGACTTCCGAACCGGCGCTGTGACGCCGGGCGGCGGCTTCCTGGTGGCGAAAACCGATCCCATCACCTTTGCGACCGATGAGATTGGTTGGTACGCCGTCAACGTGAATGCCAACGACGTGGCCACTATGGGGGCGCAACCGCGTTGGTTCCTGGCCACCGTGCTGCTGCCCGCGGGGCGCACGACGCCGGCGTTGGCTGAACGCATCTTTTCCCAAATGCACGCCGCCTGTCGCGAGCTTGGTATTGCCATGGCTGGCGGGCATACCGAAATCACGCATGGCCTGGATCGCCCGATGATCTGCGGCACTTTGCTCGGTGAAGTTGCGCCCGCCGACCTGGTGGTTACCGCGGGTGCCCAGGTGGGTGATGCGGTCTATTTTCTCCGTGCCGCGCCGATCGAAGGGACTGCGCTGATTGCGCGTGAAAAAGAGACCGACCTGCTGCGGCGCGGCGTGGATGCGGCGCTTGTGCGGCGTGCGCAGCACTTTTTGCACGCGCCCGGCATCAGTGTGGTGCCCGTGGCACGCCTGGTGTGCGCCAGCCTCCGCCCGCACTGCATGCACGATCCGACCGAAGGCGGGGTTGTAACCGGGCTGTGGGAAATCGCGCGTGCCGCAGGGGTGGGGCTGCGGGTCGATCTGCAGCGGGTGCCCGTCCCCGCCGAGGGTCGCGTATTGTGTGACCTGTATGGGCTCGATCCGCTGGGCACGATTGCCAGCGGTGGTTTGCTGGTCACGGTGGGGCCAGAAGATGGCCCGCGTTTGGTTTCCGTCTGCCAGCAGGCGGCTGTTCCGGTGACCTGCCTGGGTGACGTGGTCGATGCCTCGGAGGGCGTCATGGAACGGGGGAGCCGCAGCGAGTGGGTGCCACTGCGCACCTTCGCTGCGGATGAAATTACTCGCCTGTTTGCGGATGACGCTGCATAACCTGCGGCCCACAGCTCGGGTTTTTCGGTCTGCGCGAAATTATCGGTGCGAAATTCGTTAACCTTTACAGATTACGCCCGGTTCGTTGTGGTGGCGGGTGGTGCGCGAGCGAGAACGATCGTCGACGAACCGGGCGTGTAATTTCTGTTTTATCGGGCGCAAGCCAGGCCGATGGCTATACTGCCGGCGTATCCTCTGCTTGAGTCCCCTCGGTGTCGGCGGCCAGGTCTGCTGCCAGGGTCGCGGGTATGTCCTCGTACCACGGCACGGAGGGCGCCGCGGGTGCTGCCGCACTGGGTGGTACCGGCGGAACCGTGGGCAAAAGCGCCACGTTGTTTGGCGCAGGCTGGCTGCCGGACGGCTGGCGACCAAACAACGTCAACACCACCGCACCCAAGCCCAACGATGACACCACAAACCAGAATACCCACCCCATGCAGGGAATTACCTGCCACAGCAGCGTGATGATGACAACGCCGACGATCGTCTCGATCAGGGGGTTCGTATGCTTGCGCAGGAGCGCCTGCAGCAGCCGCTGCCCCACCAGCCAACCGGTCGCAATCCAGCCGAACAACCAGGCCCCAACAGCCAGCGCAAAGAGCAACAGTGCCAGCGGGGCCAGACAGATCGCGATGGCCAGGATGACCACCAGGCCCACAACGATCAGCCAGGTCAAGATCCCGGCGGCCAGGGCCATCGCTGGCTGTTTGACGAGGACCTGAGCGACGCGTTCGGTTTGTTTGGGCAAAAGCACCACGGCCAGCACACCCAGGGTTGCCAGGACGAGTGACAAACCGATCGCACCCAGTGTGCGCATCATCGTGTCGAATACAAAGCGCGCCGGGGTCGAAGCTGCCAGGGGTGGTGCGGACGGCCTGCCAAAGAGCTCGGTAGGCCCCCGACCTTCCACGATTTCCCCACCCACCGTGGCACCGGCCGCGCGTGACAGCGACCCACCCAAAACGACGACGTCGCCTGTCACCTCGGCACTTTCGGTCAATTCAACACTGCCACCGAAGGCCACGATATTCCCGGTCACGCGGCCTGACACGGCGACTGCGCCGCCAAAGACGGCCATATCACCGGCGAGCGTGGCATCTTCCTCGATTTCGACGTTGCCGCCGACAACCGCCAGGTCACCCCGCAGCGAGTCACCCGACTCCAGTGTGAAGCTCTGGCCGACGACAACCTTGTCTCCGGTGTCTCCGCCCTGCGCCAGGACCGGCATTGCGCCCAGCATCAGGACAATCCCAACCAGAAGTGGTACGATCAATCTCTTTCGCATAGTTCGTCGTGGAGCACCCTCATCGTGCGACAAAGCAGTTCAGGTGCGCACCACTTCCCCTTTCCATGTTTGCCATCCACCGTGTCAACGTGTGCCGTAGAAGAGATCTGTTCGGTGGGTCGATCGCCCCTACCCGAACGGTGTTTCCTTTTCTGGCACTAGGATTGACCGGCTTCGGCTGTAGCACGCCGGTAGCGCAGTACGACGTGTCCCCACGTCGAAGCAACGAGCAGGAGAGCAGCACTGACGAGTATCAAGATCAGCTGCAGCGCGGCCGGTTGTACGTTGTCCAGCAGCACGTCGATGGCACCGGTGATCGGCGCCGCGGTCTGTGCCACGCGCACCGCCATGGTCACCAGCGTACCTGCGGCTGCTGGATCGAGGGTCAGCCAGGTGAACACCAGCATCAAACCAACCAGGGCCACCAGGCTCCACAGCGTCACCGAGCCGGTCAGCAAAACGGTGCCACCCAACACGCCTCGCTGCAAGTTGGCGCGCCGGGTCAGGCGCTCTTCGACACGGTGGACAAAACCAGGGCGCGGGGCCACCATCGGGGCGTGCTCGAAGCGCACAGCAATGTCCTGCCAGGTCTCCCACTCGCGTCGACAGCTGGCACAGCTGCCAACGTGTTGGCGCATCGCCTCCATGTCCTCATGTGAGAGCTGCTCATCGAGAGCCAGTGAAAACTGCTCCGTAGGAATGTGCATGGTTATTGTGTCCCCTCTGTGCATCATAACATCTGCATGATCCCTGGCATGGACGGTGTGCGCGCCATTGGCACGGCATCACGTTTGGCGATGGCATCTGCCATTTGGTGGCGGGCTCGATGCAGCCGCGATTTGACGGCGGCTTCGGTGATGCCCATCGTGTCGGCGATCTCATCGTAGGACAGGTCGTGCCAATAGCGCAAAATCAGCGGAAGGCGGTAGGCCGGCTCCAGCTGGCCAAGCAGATCGCGCACCTCATCACCCGCTTCGGACCGCAGGGCTGACTCCTCGGGTTTGCCCTGGTCGGCGGTGAGCCACCCCAGCATGGGGTTATCGTCAATCGACAGCCAGGTGAACCGCCGCCGGCGCAGCCGGTCGATGCAGTGATGTGAGGCAATCGACAACAGCCATGTCGAAAATTTGCGGCTATCGTCGTAGGAGCGCAGATGCGTATAAGCCTTCAGAAAAGTTTCCTGGGCCGCCTCTTCCGCCTCCCCTGCGTTGCCCAACATGCGGTACGCCAGGTTGTAGACCGGTGCCTGATAGACTCCGACCAATTTGCCAAATGCGGCTTGATCACCCGCCGCTGCCTGTTTGAGCCAGACCTGCTCTAGTTGTGGGTTGCTCACAGCTCCGTCCTGAGAAACTGCGCTACACGTCGGCGACAAGTTTGGACGTGTCACATTGTACTTACGCAGCAAATATGGAAAGGTTTCAGTTGGGGCAGATGGACCTCTTGACAATGCATCCGGTGCGCGGTATGCTTGCAGCAAATGCACCCCTGGTGATTGTCACAGCGGCCGGTTTTTTTGGAGGTGTCGCATGCCTCAGCACATTCGGATGCCAGCCGTAGCCGGCACTTTTTATCCGGCATCGTTCGCGGCACTGCAATCGACCGTGACCGAACTGCTCGACGCGGCGCCCCGTTTCGAGCTGCACGGACTGCGGGCCTTGATTGCACCCCACGCCGGTTATCGTTACTCCGGTGCGATCGCCGCCACCGCGTTCAAACAGTTAGAGTCGATCCATCCCCCGTGTGATACGATCCTGCTCCTGGGCCCGGCGCACCGCGTGTTCGTCGACGGGGTCGCGGCCGGCACTTTCGATGCCATGGAAACCCCTCTGGGGCGGGTGCCAGTTGACGTGGTGGGCCAGTCCTGCCTGCTGGCCAAGGGGCGACCGTTTCTGTGCCACGACGCCGCCCATGAGCCCGAACACTGCCTGGAGGTGGAGCTCCCATTCCTGCAGCGTTTGCTCCCCGCGGTGCGCGTCATCCCGCTGCTGTTGGGTGACACCGATCCCACCCTGGTGGCCGGACACCTCCTGGAATTCGTGCGCCAGCCGAGCACCACGCTGCTCGTCGTGAGTTCGGACCTCAGTCATTACTACCCCTACGACGAAGCGGTGCGCCGTGATCGGACATTGTTGGATGCACTCTTGGCGGGCAGCGCCGCCGCGGTAGGCCGGCAGCAGGCCTGTGGCATGCACGCCATTTTGACCTTGATGGCGCTTGCGCAGCAGCTCGGCTGGCAGCCGCACCTGTTGGATTATCGCAATTCGGGTGATACGGCGGGCAGAAAAGATGCGGTCGTTGGGTACGCGGCCGTGGCCTATACCGCCGCATGACGGGTGTGCAGGTGGAATCCGACCAGTGAGGCTAGCGCCGGCGCTGGTACCCTTTCAGACGGCGGCCAATACGGGGATGGCGCAGCTTACGTAGGGCACGCATCTCGAGCTGGCGCACCCGTTCACGCGTCACTCCCATCAACTCCCCAACTTCTTTGAGCGTGTGCACACGTTCGCCTTCCAGACCATAGCGCAGGCGCAGCACTTCGGCTTCGCGCGGTTTGAGGTCGGCCAAAACCGCCGCGACGTCATCGCGCAGCAAACGTTGGGCGGCGAGATCGGCGGGCGCCAGGCTGTTTTCGTCTTCGATCAAATCGGCCAGACTGCTGCCGTCGGCTTCGCCTTCGCGAATGGGCTGATCCAGCGACACAGCTTCCTGCCCCATGTTCTGCAAGCGCTGCACCTGACGGGGTGTCAGGCCCAGAACTGTCGCCAGTTCATTGGCCGTGGGGGTACGGCCCAGTGTTTGCTGCAGCTCCTGGGCCACCTTACGCAGCTTGCGTTCGCGTTCGCCGGCGTGGATCGGTACACGAATCGTGCGGCTCAGGTTGGCGACCGCGCGTATGATTGACTGGCGAATCCACCACATGGCATAGGTCGAGAGCCGGTTACCCTTATCCGGATCGAAGCGCTCGACGGCACGCATGAGGCCAAGGTTGCCTTCCTGGATGAGGTCCAGAAAGGGAACGCCAAGACCGCGGTAGCGTTTGGCGACACTGATCACCAGGCGTTGGTTGGCCTTGATGAGGGCATCGCGCGCGGTGTCCGCCTCGGCAATCTCGTCTCTGAGTTGGTGACGCCGATCGGGCGAGAGGTGACCCCGCGCGAGCTCTTGTTTGAGGAGGGGGAGACGTGCGGCTTCCCTGGCTAATTTCACTTCTTTGTCGGCTGTCAGGAGGGGCGTACGGCCCATCTCGCGCAGATAGAGCGCCAAAGGGTCCGAACCGATACCCCCCACCACCGTCGTAGTGAATCCTTCGTCTCTTTCCACCTCAACGTCGGTGCCCGCATCGGCCTCGGCCTGTTCTGCCAGCTCGATTCCAGCGGCTGTCAGTGTGCCCAGGACTGCTTCCCACTCTTCTGGGTTCTTATTGGCATTGGGGAATGCGCGGATAACGTCTTCCAGCAGCACCTGGCCCTGTTTGACGAGTGCGAGTAGTGAGGCCGGAATCTGGAGTTGACTGGCTGCCCCAGAGCCCTTGGGCATGAATACTGACCTTTCGTGATGATTGACGGTGTGTTGGTGATCGCCGTTCACTATTCTACCACAGATGACACCAGGTTAGGAATTTCCCGGCCTATCGACCAGGCTCGCTTTGCGGCGCCCCATGTGTCCGGCGTGGACGGGCCAGGTCATCCGTGTCCACCCAGATGGTCACTGGTCCGTCATTGATGAGTTGGACGGCCATGTGAGCCCCAAAGACACCACTGGCCACTTCCAGGCCTTGTCTGCGCAGGGCCTGGCAAAAGGCAGCCACCAGCGGTTCGGCAATGTCCGGCCGCGCCGCTGCGCTGAAGCTGGGACGGCGACCTTTGCGGACGTCCGCATAGAGTGTGAACTGCGAAACCACCAGGCACGCGGCGCCGATCTCCAGCGCACTGCGATCGAAGTGGCTCGTTTCGTCACCGAAGATGCGCATCTGGGCAATCTTGTCGGCCAAGGCCATCGCCTGGTCAGCCGTATCAGCGGCGTGTACCCCAAGAAGGATGACAAGGCCCTGTTGGATCGCACCGGTCACGTGTCCATCCACGTGAACGGCGGCCTGGGAGACTCTTTGCACGAGCGCTCGCATGTCGTTGGTTGGACTTTCCTGGTGCCGGAGCGGGGTGACTGTCAGGGCAGGTACCAGAATCACTCACAGCGAAATCGCTGGAATTCGTCACAAATTACGGTAAGTTATTCTTTTACAAGCCCTTAGGTGTCTTGGTCGCCGAATTTAGGGCAAACCCGGTAAGCAAATTAGCTTGCGATTTCGTCCGGCGTGGACTATAATTGGGTTAAGTGTGCCCAGTGACTGAATCTACCCGAAGACGGCTTTGCTGTCAAATCACATGGGAGGGAGTGCATTTATGCGTTCAAACCGTCAGTCCTTGATGGGGGCAGTCATATTCGTGCAATGGATCGTGATTGCGCTGCTGCTCACGACGAGCCTGGCCATGGCTGCGCCGCCCGCGCAGGATGGTACGACCGAGCTTCTGGTTGCGGTACAACAAGCACAATCGGCTGCTTCGCTGGCCACGATTCTGGCGCTCATTGCCCTGGTCATCTCGCTGGCTGCCATTCTGGCTCTGGCGGCGGTCTCATTCAATCCACGCAAGGAAGGTTAAGAGACGCTGCACCCGCCGTAAGGAGGACCGATGCCCAAGCTTGCTGCCGATTTGATGGTAGCCCAGGCCATGGCGCTGGAGTTGCCAGATTACCTGCTTGGTGACCGGCTTTTCAGGCAGGTTGTCGTGAAGACACCGGCTGGAACTCAGCAGCCCAAAATGACCCTTGGGGGTCTGTTGAGCCGCTACCAGCTTCTGCAACACTATGCCAGTGATCTGGATGCCGGTCAGCAGCGGCTGTTGTTGGCCGTGGGTACAGCCATCGATGAGCATCGGCGAGTCTATCGGACCCAGTGGGTGAGTTTCCTCCAGAAGGAACTGAAGAGTTACCTGGATTCGTGGCGGTGGTATATCGATGAGTGTGTCCGGCGCGGCGGTTGTGCCGGCACGTATGCGGGAGAGGTGTGGATCCGTACGCGTCTGGCGCTGCTGCTCGATGAAGCGACGGCACTGGCACTCGCTACGTTGACCGAGCAGGGGCACCTGCGGCGTCTCGACAGCCAATTGCGCAGCGTGTGGCAGGAGGGATCGTTCCTGCTGGAAGACGCGCAGCGTGATCTCTACCCAGCCGACCGCTATTGGTGGCTGTACGGTCTGCCCGTAGGTACAGAACGCGACCGCTAACCGGCCGGCGTTCCGCACCGTCACCGTTTGTCCTGTTTCAACGCCCCACCGCAGTGCGTGGGGCCAAACGCCCCACCGCAGCGCGTGGGGCCAAACGCCCCACCGCAGCGCGTGGGGCGTTGTGCTGCCCGCTAAGAGCGTGTAAAAGAACTGGTTTGCGAGCAATTCCAGCCAGGTTGCAGGAAGTTATTCTTCTACAAGCCCTGACCAGGGGTTTGTTCGCGCAACGACGCCACGCGCCGTGGCCGCCAGCGGACCTCGGCCGTAATCATACCAGCGAGAATCAAACCACAGCCCACCAGGGCACGCGGCGTCAGTTGTTCTCCAATCAACAGAAAACTGAAGAGGGCCGCAAAAACCGGTTCCGTGGCAAAAATGAGCGCGGTGTGGGTTGGTGACGTGAATCGTTGGGCGAGGGTTTGTGCACCAAAGGCCAGGGCAGTGGCGAGGAGTCCGGTAAAAATGACGGCAAACCAAACCGACCCGGTGGGCGAGGGGATGCCGCCTACGAACGCGCCCACGCCGAACGCCAGCACAGCCACGGTGATGAGTTGCATGACGGCCAGGTTCAGGGAGCTCATGCGCGGGGCGAAATGACCCACCAGCAGGACGTGGATCGCAAATGCGATGGCACAGCCCAGCACCAGCAGGTCACCGAAGGCAACCGTCAGGTCCTCGTTGAGGCTCAACAGGGCAAGGCCCACGGTCGCCAGGCTAACACCGATCCACGCGGCGCGTGATGGTCGTCGACGCAGAAAGAGGGCCGAGCCGAGCGGCACAAAAACCACCGACAGCCCGGTAATGAACCCGGCTTTGGCGGGCGATGTCCAGCGCAGCCCATAGGTCTGGAACGCATAACCGGCAAAGAGCATGAACCCGATCAGCAAACCAGGCAGCAGCGAACGCGTCCGCAGCGACCAGTTGACTGGCTGTGGAGTCCGGTTATCGCGCCGGCGTTGCGCCAACATGGGCAGGAAGATCAGGCTGGCCAGGCTGAACCGTAATGCCAGGAAGGCGAATACGGGGTAGACGGCCACGGCGTCCTGCACCATGACGAAGGTGCCGCCCCAGATGGCGGTCACCACAAGAAGTAACAGGTCCGCCGGCCAGATTGCGGCAAACCAATTGACCAGTCTGTTGCTCACAGATGAAGTCTATTCAGCATCGGAGCAAACCCTGCGGTACCTGCCTGACAGCTCCATGGCGGACGATCCGCAGGGTTTGCCCCCTCATCGTGACGTGTCCTGGCGGACTGGCCAGGCTCACTGTCAACGATGCACGACGACCGGTGTTCCGACCGACGCAAAATTGAAGAACCACTTGGCATCCGACGGCCGCAGATTGACACAGCCATGGCTCATGGGCCGCCCGAAATTGTTGTGCCAGTAAGCGCCATGCACCGCGTAACCCTTGTAGTAGTACATGGTGAAGGGTACGTTGGGCAGATCGTAGCCCGGTCCGGTCATGCGTGTCGACCGCAGCTTCACATAGACACGAAAACGCCCCAGGACCGTGGGATAGCGAGCAATACCAGTGCTGGCGGGTACGCTGTACACGGCGCGGTTGCCTTCGTAGGCAGTCACACGTTGTGTCCGCACGTTGACGTCGATCCAGCGGCCGGCGGATGCTGGTTTGGGGGCGGGCGCTGAACCCGAACCGGATCCGGTGCTCGCCGCGGCGCCTCGACCGGGGATAGCCAACCGCTGACCCACATAGATCACGCTGGGGTTGGCGATGCGGTTGGCACGGGCCAGGGCGGCCACCGACGTCCCGTATCGTAAGGCGATGGCTCCCAGGCTATCGCCGCGCCGCACGACGTACGTGCCCCCGCTGGCGGCTGCGGTCGAGCCGCCCGAACCGGTCGTGGTCGAGCCACGTCCCGGAATAACGAGACGCTGGCCGGCAAAGATCAGGTTGGGGTTACGGATACCGTTGGCGCGGGCCAGGGCGGCGACCGACGTGCCATAGCGGGCCGCAATGGCACCCAGGCTATCGCCGCGACGCACCACATACACGGTGCCATCTGCCTGGCTGGCGGCAGGATTGGGCTGCTCGGCATTGTTCGCCAACGCGGCCGGCACCATCGCAAAGGCAGCGATCACCAGAATGACGGCACCGAGGGTAATACGCAGCTTATGGTTCATGGCAAAACTTCCTCTCGCAATAAAGACAGTTTTCCCGCAGGAATCCCGAGCTGCAACGAATGACAATTAGACCGCGGGTCTGTTACTGAATGGACAGCAGGGGGTAACGAGGTTTCAACGACAGCCGATTGACAACGCTCACATTATAACACAATATTTAAGAATGTCAAAACACAGTGAATTCTACTGGTTCATGGCCTGGCAGGCTGGTGGTGAGGCAGTTAAAAAAAACAGGAACAGCCAAACCAGCTGCTCCTGTCTCGCGGAGTGGGCGAAGAGGGGCTCGAACCCCCGACCTCACGGATGTGAACCGTGCGCTCTAACCGGCTGAGCTACTCGCCCGGTGAGCGGCATTATACCACCGAACGACACACGCCGCAAATTGCGCGTGGCACAGCGCTGCCTGTTCACCGGACACCTCAAAACTCGTTGGCGTGGCAAATTGACAGCCCATTTGGCCCCAAGTATAATTCCAACAGGACCTCCACCCGTCTCCTCTCCGGTGTGCGGTAAAGACGAGTATCAGTTTACCGGTTGAAAGGATTGTGTCATGCCCGATATCCCTGCTGCGCAAATTGCCGTCGCCAAAGGCCTTGAAGGCGTCATTGCTGCCGCAACGGCCGTAAGCTCCATCGACGGCACTGCGGGCCGGCTCACCTACCGCGGCATTCCGATCGAAGAACTGGCAGCCAACTCCTTCTACGAAGAAGTGGCCTATTTTCTCTGGTACGGCGTGCTGCCAACACGCGAGCAGTTGGACACCTTCATGCCTGCACTGGCAGCCCAACGCACCCTGCCCGACGATATCGTGGCCGCCCTCAAGCTCTTTCCAGCTAACGCCAACGGTATGACGATGCTGCGCTCGGTGGTCTCTCGCCTGGCCGTGTCCGATCCTGATGAAGAGAATAATACGAAGGATGACAACCTGCGCAAAGCGCTGCGTTTGACCGCCCTGTTCCCGTCGATTATCGCCGGCTTTCACCGGATACGCCAGGGCTTGCACCTGATCGCGCCAGACCCGAGCCTGGGCCACGCGGCCAATCTCCTCTACATGCTCTCCGGTGAGAAACCCAATCCGGTGCTGGCAAAAGGCCTCGACCTCTACCTCGTCCTGCTGGCTGACCATGGTCTGAACGCCTCGACGTTTACCGCGCGCGTGATTGCCGGCACCGAGGCCGATATGTACGCCTCGATCACCGGTGCCCTGGGTGCCCTCAAGGGTCCCCTACACGGCGGCGCCAACCAGGGCGTCATGGACATGCTGGAAGAGGTCGGCAGCCTCGATAACGTCGACGCCTGGTTCGATCACGCCATGTCCAGCCACAAACGGATCATGGGTATCGGCCACCGCGTCTACAAGACCGAAGACCCGCGGGCCCGCGTGCTGCGTCGCGCCTCGGCCGAGCTGGCCACCGAAACCGGCCACGAAGTCCTACACGAAATGGCCCTGCGCATCGAGAATCGGGCGCTGTCGCACCCCCACTTTGTCGAGCGTAAGCTGGCACCCAACGTGGACTACTACTCGGCGACGGTGCTGTACTGCACTGGCATTCCGCTCGATCTGTTCACGACGATCTTCGCCGCCAGCCGTATCGCCGGCTGGACCGCCCACCTGATCGAACAATATGCAGACAACCGCCTGATCCGCCCGCGTGCCCAGTACATTGGGCCCGAATACCAACCCTATGTGCCAATCGATGAGCGCATCGAGGGCCAGCAGGCGGCTGTGACCACAGACGTCACCAAGATTCACCTCGGCTGATTCCCGGCTTAATGCAGGAGACACGCGTGCGGTCATGAGAGCCTCCCCACCAGACTGGCCTCTACCGCAAGCGCAGGAAGCCGTGAAAGTTTTGTACTTTCACGGCTTTCTGCTTTGGCCCGCTCAGAAGATACCAGGGCATACACCATCTGGCGATCGACGCGGTTTTGCATCAGCTTCCTAACCTGGCCGCAAACTGGCAAAAATCTACATCCCGTGTTAGACTAAATCAAGCTCCACCTGCCACCCCGCTGGCATACACGTCCTACTGTTGGCCTGCAAATCATCGGGGAGTGATCGGGCATGCACACCATGTATGTCGAGCTGTCGGCACCGCGCTTCGTTTTGACGCGCACGTTGGGCCGGCTGACATCTCGTGCCTACTTTGCCACCACGTCACCCCTGCACATGGCCGATCTACCCGACCCACCCCTACCCGCACCCGACTGGGTGCGCGTGCGCAACCACCTCTGCGGTATCTGCGGCAGTGATCTGCACCAGATCTACCTCGATGCCGGCCTTGACGTCGCCCCCGTTGCCCTACCCTCCCACCAACGCATTTACCTCGGCCACGAGATGGTCGGGACGATCATCGAGGCGGGGCCGGCGGTGACCCACTTTGCGATGGGCGATCGTGTGGTGCGCTGGGGGCGCGGCGATGACTGCCTGGCCCGCGGCCTGACGGACCTCTGCCCGGCCTGCCAGCGCGGGCACCGTGTGCTGTGCCAGCGCGCTTCGGAGCCCCGAAGGCATGAACCGGTCGGCGGCGGCTTCGGTGACACCTTCGTCACCCCTGCCGCCACGCTGCTGCCGGTGCTGCCGGGCCTCGCCAACGAACAGGCGATTTTCACCGAACCCCTGGCCGTGGCGATCCACGCTGCCTGGCGCCGCCTGCCCCAGCCCGGCGAACAGGTGCTCGTGCTGGGCTGCGGCACGATTGGTTTCCTGCTGATCCAGGTGCTGCGCCACGTCCAGCCCGCCTGCACCATCACGGCGCTGGCTGAGTTCGACTGGCAGGCCGAACTGGCACGGTCCTTCGGCGCCGCACACGTGGTGATGGCACGCGAGGACGGCTACACCCAGACCGCCGCCCTGACGGGAGCCCGACTCTACACGGGACGCCGCCATAACCGCATGCTGCTCGGTGGTTATGACGTGGTGTTCGACGTCGTCGGCCGCCCGCGGTCCTTGACCGATGCGCTGCGCTGGACGCGTGCCGGTGGGACCGTCGTCCTGGTCGGGGTGAACCTGCACCGCATGGCCGTCGACCTGACGCCGGTCTGGTACCAGGAAGTGGACCTGCGGGGTGCCGTGGGCCACGATGTCGTGACCTGGCAGGGTGAGACCTGTTCGACGTTCGAATGGGCGATGCGCTGGATGGCCGCTGGCGCCGTCGAGACGCAGCGCCTGCTGACCCACCGTTTCCCCCTGGACAACTACCGGGCTGCGTTCGACACCGCCGTCGACAAACGCACCCACCGCTCGATCAAAGTGGCGTTCGATTGTTGAAAGGAGGAAGTCTATGACAGCAGCTGCGTTCACGCCAGGCTCGACGCGCAAGGAACGTTGGGCCTGGTACCTGTACGACTTCGGCAACTCGGCGTATGCCGCCGTCGTCTTGCTGGCCGTCTTTTCGGCCTACTTCCAGGGCCAGGTCGTCGGCGGTGCCGAGGGGTCACGCCTGTGGGGCATCTCGATTGCGATTGCAATGATCGTAGTCGCGATCATGTCACCGATCCTGGGCACAGTGGCCGACTTTGCCGCCTCCAAAAAACGTTTTCTGCTCCTGTTCACCTCGATGGCGGTCGTCTTCACGGCACTGCTGTTTTTTGTGCAAAAAGGAGACATCGTCCTGGGCATGCTCTTTTTCATCCTGGCCGAAATCGGTTACCGCAGCGCCCAGGTGTTCTACAATGCGCTGCTGACCGAAATCGCCACACCGGAGGAGATGGGTCGCATCTCGGGCACCGGCTGGGCGATTGGATCGGCGGGTGGGGTGGTGTGCCTGCTGATCATCCTGCCGTTGATCATTGCGTTTCCGGGAACCTTCATCGTACGCCTCTCGCTTGTCATCACGGCGGCTTTCTATGGCCTGGCCTCAATCCCCATTTTTCTGTGGCTGCCGGAACGCGGTCGCGCCCGCGTGCTGCCACCGGGTGAGACCTACCTGAGCATGGCGCTCAAGCAGCTGCGCAAGACCATCGCCGCCGCACGCGGCTTTCGCGATTTCCTGCGCTACATGCTGGCGGTCTTCATCTACGACGACGGCATCATCATGGCGCTCGACTTTGCGGCCATCATCGGGGCCGTGCTGTTTGGCTTGAACCAACAGGGTCTCATCGTTTTTGTCATCATCGTACAGATTACCAACGTGATTGGGGCATTCGGTTTTGGGATCATCGCCGACCGCCGCGGTATCAAACGTACGCTGACCGGCTCGATCATCCTGATGCTGGGGGTTGTCGCCTGGTTGTTCTTCAGCCAGACGCAGACCGCGTTTTTCATCATCGGAGCCCTCGCCGGCGTGGCAATGGCGGGTGTGCAGTCGTTGAGCCGCACCATGGTCGGTGTGCTGAGTCCAAGGACCCAAAGTGGAGAGTTCTTTGGATTCTTCTCGGTTGTGGGTCGCACGTCGTCCTTCATCGGTCCGGCGGTGTACGGCTGGCTGGCCGCTGAAGCGGCGATCTACTTCCAGAACCAGGGGCAGTCGACAGCAACCGCCGAGCAGTGGGGACAGCGGGTGGCGATCCTGTCGATTGGGGTGTTCCTGGTGGTGGGTTTGGTGATTCTGCAAACAGTCAATGAAGATCGCGGCCGCAAGGCCGCCATCGCCGAGACGGTCGCGACAACGTAAAGTCTGCCGTGCGCCCGCCGCACGCCAGACGGGTCAATCGCGTATTCGGGTGCGATTCGCGGCCGACCGGCAACACGCTAGATGGGGGTTGATATGGCAGAAATGACGGGGGGCGAGCTGCTGCTCAAGTGCCTCAAAGCGGAAGGCGTGACAACGATCTTTGGCGTGCTCGACGGCAGCCACAACGCCTTTCTGGCCAAACTCGACAAATACGGCATGCGTTTTGTCTCGGCACGCCACGAGGCCGCCGCGGCGCACATGGCCGAGGCGTGGGCGCGCATCACCGGTGCGCCGGGTGTGGTCATTACCGGCATCGGGCCGGGGGCTGCCAACATGGTGTCGGGGGTGATTACGGCGCACGCCGAGGGCAGCCCGTTGATCGCCATCAGCGGCCAGCGCCGGCGTAACATCATTTACCCCGATCGCGGCGGCGGCTTTCAAGTGGCCAGCCTGATCGACCTCTACGCGCCCGTGACCAAGTGGAGCGCCGGGCTGCGCGTCTGGCAGCGGCTGCCCGAGCTGGTGCGCCAGGCCTACCGCCGCGCCACCAGCGGCCGGCCAGGACCGGTGTACCTCGAAATTCCCGAGGACCTGCTGCGCGGCACCGGCCAGGAAGATGACGCGCCGGTGTACGAACCGGCCAGCTATCGGGTGACACGCCTGGGCAGCGGCGATCCCACCCTGGTTCAGCAGGCGGTGGGGATGCTGCTTTCTGCCCAACGCCCACTGCTGCATGCCGGCACCGGCGTGGCCTGGTCGGGCGCGTGGGACGAACTCCTGGCACTGACCGATCACCTGGGCGCGTGTGTGACCACCACCCTGGCCGCACGCGGCGTCGTGCCCGAGGATCATCCCCGCTACTTCCACCCGCTCGACCGCGATGCGCTGGAAGCGGCCCAGTCCGAAGCCGACGTGGTGCTGGCGGTGGGTACACGGTTTGGTGAGCTGGACGGTTGGGGACGACCGCCACTGTGGGGTACGCCCGGCGACCAGGCGGTGATCCAAATCGATAGTGATCCAACTTCCATCGGGGTCAACCGGCCCGTCGATCTGGCCATCGTGGGCGATGCGCGCGCCGTGCTGCAAGCACTGCTCGCCGGCGTTGCCGCCGGTACCACGCCGCGCCCACCGCATCCTGACGTGGAGAAGTACCACGCGCTCAGCGCCCGCTGGCAGGCACAGCGTGCCGGCGCCCTGCGCATGGGCAAACGCGGCATCAATTCTGGGCAGATGGTGCAGATCGTACGTGACTTCTTCCCGCGCGACGCCATCACGGTCATGGACGGTGGCAATACCAGCCTGTGGTGCGCCAGTTACAACCCGATCTACACGCCGCGCAGTTATCTCTACACAGCCAAGTTCGGCCATCTCGGAACAGGCCTGCCCTACGCCGTGGGCGCCAAACTTGCCGCACCCGAACGGATGGTATACCTGGTATCGGGCGACGGAGCTTTTGGCTTCAACGTGCAGGAGTTAGAGACAGCGGTTCGTCACGGTGCGGCGTTCGTGGCCATTGTCGCCGTCGACCGCGGTTGGGGCATGGAACGCTCATCGCAGATGATGGCCCAGCTGGGGCACTTCGTCGAGACCGACCTGTACGCCGACGTACGTTACGACCAGATCGCGATGGGGTTTGGCTGCCACGGTGAGCTGGTGAGCAGCCTGGATGAGCTGCTGCCGGCCCTGCAGCGCAGCGTCGCGGCCGCCAAACCGGCCGTCATCCAGGTCATGGTCGACGTTGAAGCCAACATGGCGCCGCCCGGGCTGATCGAGTTCGGCTCGATGGTCTACCGGGCAGCAGATTAGGCCATGGGTACTTTACAGAACAAGGTGGCACTCATCACCGGTGCCGGGCGCGCGGGTGGCATCGGCGCCGCAGTGGCTCGACGCCTGGCGACTGACGGGGCCGACGTGGTGGTCAGTGACTTGTGTGCGCCGGTGTCGAACCTGCTCAATTTCGGGGCCGGCCAGTGGGAGGAGCTGCAGGCCGTGGCGGCCAGCGTCGAGGCATTGGGTCATCGCGCCCTGCCCGTGCGCTGCGACGTGTCGCAGGCCAGCTCGGTCGCCGAGATGATCCAGGCGACACTCGAGCGGTTCGGCCGGCTCGACATCCTGGTCAACAATGCCGGCGCCACGATCGGGCCGGCACCGGTGGTGCAGATGGCAGAGGAGGCCTGGCGGCGTACGCTGGAGATCAACGCCACCGGTACGTTCTTGTGCTGTAAGGCTGCGCTGCCCGTTATGATCCAGGGTGGGCGCGGCGGGCGTGTGATCAACATGTCGTCGGTGGCCGCCCTGCGTCCCAAGCCCTACCTTTCGGCCTATGCGGCCAGCAAAGCGGCCATCGTGGCCTTGACCCAGGGCCTGGCCCAGGAAGTGGCCGCCTATGGCATCACAGTCAATGCCATTCTGCCCGGTGACATCGATACGGCATTCAAACAGTGGGGTATGCAGGTCGAGTCGGTGGTGACACAGCGCCCGCTGGCCGAAGTCGTGGGTGACATCGTGCAGCGCATCCCCGTGGGCCGTCTGGGTACAGCTGAGGACGTGGCCAACGTGGTGGCCTGGCTGGCATCCGACGAAGCGGCGTTCGTCACCGGGCAGGCGCTCAACGTCACCGGCGGCCGGGAGTTGACGTGATGGTATGACCGGACGCTGGACTGCCACGCGGATCGTTTTCATCGTGCTGGTGCTGGGTCTGTTCTTGCGGTTGTGGGCGGCCGCACGGCTGCCGACCGATTTCGATGAACCGGTCTACATGCAGGCCGGCCTCGACTATGCCGACCGCCTGCGAACCGGTGACCTGGCGGGCATCGTTGATTATCCGCTCAATCGCGAACACCCCCCGCTGGGCAAGCTGGCCTACGGCGCGGCCGCGCTGACGCTCGACGAGCGGGCCGGACTGGTAGCGCTGCGTCCTGCGGCCCGCGCCGTTTCGGCGTTCTTTGGGACCCTGGCCGTGGGGTTGCTGGCCCTCTTCGATCCCCTGGCCGGTGGACTGCTGGCGGTGCATACGATCGCGGTCAAATACACCAGTCAGGCCTACCTGGAGGCGATCCCGGCGTTCGGCGCACTGGCCGCCGTGCTGGCCATGCAGCGCTCGCGCCAGCGGCGTGACCGTTGGTTCTGGCTGTCGGCGCTGGCGCTCGGACTGACCGCCGCTGGCAAATTCAATTACCTGGTCATCCTCTTTCCGCTCGCCTACCTCATGTTCTGGGAAAAACGCCCGCCCTGGCGCGATGTGTTGCTCTATGCGCTGGTGGCCCTGCTGACGTTCGCGCTGCTCGATCCTGCCCTCTGGCGCGATCCGGTGGGACGTCTGCGGGATCAGCTCTTCTTCCACGCGGCGTATGCCCAGGGCACGCGCGTTGAGCTGGCGGGATTGCCCTGGTACCAGCCCTTGCGCTGGTTGTCCTCGTCCATGCCGGCCCAGTGGCACCCCGGCGTCTTCTTCTACCGCGGCTTCGATGGGTGGATGTTTCTGCTGGCAGTGGCCGGCGTGCCGCGTGAATGGCGCCAGCGGCGGTGGGTCGTGGTGTGGCTGGTGGCGGGGGTGCTGGTGCTGCTGCTCTGGCCCACCAAATGGCCGCAGTATACGCTAACGGTGACACCAGCGGTCTGCCTGGCCGCCGCCGGCACGCTGCGCCAGCTCTGGCAGTGGCTGCGAAACCAGACGATCCTGATGGATTCGCTGCATGACCTGCTGCCCCGCCCCTCGCGGGCGGTGTGGGTGGCGCTGGCGGTGGTCGGCCTGATCCTGGGAGCGGCTGCGCTGGCCAACTCGGTAAAACAAACGACCGAGGCGCGTGGCTGGAGTCACTTCACCACGGCCAATTCTCCCCTGCCCAGCGACATCGTGTACGACGTGGCGCGGATGCCGGATGGTGGGATGGTGCTGGGAACGCCGCGTGGCGCGGCCATCTGGTCACCGCCGCCCGAAGGGGAGCGTACCGGGTCATGGCAGGTGTTCGATGATAAGAATTCTGGCCTGGCCCACGAGACTGTCAACGCTGTCCTGTCCGCGCCGGATGGCAGCGTGTGGTTCGGGACGGATGATGGACTCAGCCGGTTCGCTGACGGTGCCTGGCAGAGCTTCCGTGCGGCGGACTACGGGCTGCCCGGCCGTGAGGTGCGCGCCCTTGATTGGGGGACTGACGGTGCCCTGTGGGTTGGCACTGATAATGGTCTGGCGCGCTATGTCGATGACCGCTGGACTTCGTTCACCACGACGAACTCGGGGCTGGTCGAGGATTTCATCATGGCACTGGACATTGTGCCCGGCGCAGACGGCGACGTCGTATGGATCGCCACGGTCGAAGGTATCAGCCGGCTGGACGTTGCGCGTGGCAACTGGCAATCCTACACCGCTGAGAACTCCGGTCTGGCGTTGAACGGCATCGCCGACATCCTGGTCGACTCGCAGGGCCAGGTGTGGGCCGCGACCCTGGGCGGTGGCCTCAACCGGCTGGACGGTGAGCGCTGGCAGGTCTACCGCGTGGGCAATTCGGGCGTACCGTACAACCTGGTCATGACGCTGGCCGAGCTCGAGCCCGGTGTGATGTGGATGGGGACGGCGCAGGGCATGTACGCCGGCGGTGCGCTGACGCGTTTCGACGGCACGCGCTGGCGGGTCATCACCGATGAAGGCACCGGTTACTCTGGCGCCGAGGCCAGCGCGCTGGAACGTGATGGCGCGGGACGGGTGTGGATTGGCACGCTGACGTCTGGGGTGGATGTCTACGAGCTGCCGGCGGATTTTAGATTTTAGATTTTGGATTTTGGATTGGGGTGGGCGGCTTGTTATGTGACGCGCAGGCGGAGGTGCCAGGCTTGGG
This sequence comes from uncultured Anaerolineae bacterium, assembly GCA_964443225.1. GTDB lineage: Bacteria > Chloroflexota > Anaerolineae > SSC4 > Amarolineaceae > SSC4. The sequence goes on along the minus strand of CAYUCC010000047.1, from coordinate 14,726 downwards.
TCGCGTGCGCAGGCAGCATCGACACGGCTTGCCAGTCGCCGAGGGCGTTGTCGAGGTCGTCGGGTGCGCCGGAGGCAGGTTCGAGGCCCAGGTTATAGTAGGGTGGTGTACCGGCACCGGACCAACCGCCGTAGTTCAGCCACAGTCCGATATAGGGCACCTGGCGCGGATCGAACTCGAAACGCAGCCGCCGTCCTTGCATTGGATCGTGCAGTGCGGCCCAACCGGCCGTGAGCGGCCCAACGAACAGCTTCGACGCCCAGCCCACGCTTGCGCTGGGTACCTGGCCGGCGTCGAGGTCGTTTGCCAACGGCCAGGCAAAACGTTCGGGCAGCGGCCCGTCTCCGTAACGTCGTACCGGGCTGCCCGTGGGCAGCTCGATGGCCATGCCGGGGGTGATTGCCAGCAAGGGATGGGCACACCACAGGTAGGCCAGGGGTGTGTCGCTGCGGTTCGTGACCTGGTACGTGAGGTCGAGCACGGGCTCGTGTGCATGCAGCATCAGCGTGCGGATGAACGTGTAGGGAAAGTGAGTGCCTTCTGCCCACAGCTGCAGCCGGCCCCCCGTCCAACGGACATCACAGCGTGCGCCCCAGATTTCGCCATGATCACGCAGCGGCGTACCGCGCCACGGTTCGATTGGGTAGACACCTTCGGCCACGGTCGGAAAACACTCGTCCCACCCCCCCAGGTCGCCCTCGCGCACGAACGACGTCTCGGGTCCTGGCCGGCGCCACGGCAGGTGTGGATTGCGCCACAACCACTCGCGACCCGCGGCATCGGTGAGTGAAACGATCTTACCGCCCAGGTCGGGCAGAATGACAAGGGTTAGCAGCCCATTCGACCACCGCAGTGCCGGCAGGCCCATGAATGTTTCGTCTTTTGGAAGAGTTGTATGCATCTTTGCCTCGTTGGATCATTCGTTCATTCGTTGACAGCCGCCTGTACCGCCTCTCGTCCCGGATAGCGCTGCGCGATCCAGCGGGTACCCAGCCAGCCAATGATTCCCCACACCGCGACAAACGCCTCGGTCACCAGGATGCGCGCGGTGGTGAGTCCAGCCAACTGAGCCCAGGCCGCGGCGACGTCGATCAGGGTCATGTAAGCAAACGACAGCCAGAACCAGCGCGCCTGCCGCGTGGCCACGGCGTAGAAGATCAGCACTTTGGCAAAAATGTGCACGAGAATCGTAAAGAATCGTTCGCTGATCGGCATCAGGTTGAGCCACAGGGTATTGGCGGCGGCCAACTCCTGCATGGCGTCGGGTGGGATGAGCGCAGGCGCCAGCAGGGCGGTGAGCATCGTGGCCAGTGAATTCAATCCGATCACAATCGCCTCGGTTGCTCCGAAGCCGATGCCAAAGGCCAACGGTTTTGGCCACGGGGCCTTACCGAGCCGGGTGTAGCGCAGCACGAGCCACAGCAGGGCACCCTCGAAGACACCCGTGAGGAGTCCGACGTAGAGGTAAAACACCGGATCGCCCAGGCCGGCGGGCAGGCTGCGGGTCAGCGTGTATACGGGGCCGTTGGCCACGATGGCCCAGACGATTTTGAGCCCGACGGTAATCACCCAGGCCAGCCCGCCCAGGACCAGGTAGGCCCAGCCCAGGCGACGCACGCCCGCGAAGACGATGAAGCCGATCCCCACGAGGATCATTCCGATACCGCCGAGCAGCGCCAGTGGCGTCACGGGCGGTGCCGTGACCTGGTTGGGGGCCCACTGCAGGGCATAGGTCAGCTGGACCGGGCCGTCCCAGGCCAGGCCAAGCCGGTATTCTGCGGGTCCATCGAGCTGGATGACCTTGTTGACCAGGAATGGGCCTGTCGCTGCGACCGCTTGTTGCCACACGGGGGCATCCTGGGCATCGTTGATCTGCACGCGGGCGCGACCGCTGGCGAGTGTGCCGCGAAAATCGACCCCCACCAGCTGGGTGGTCTCGGTGACCGTGATCGTAAAGGGCATATCGCTGCCGGCGGCTGCTTCATCGAGTCTGGCCCCGCTGGTGCTGGCCCCGGGTGTGGGTGTGGTGGGTGCAGGCGCACAGGCCGTCAGCAGGACGATGATCAGAAGCAGCAGTGCAAGGTTGTATCGTTTGGTCACAGTGAACCTCCTCCTCGTATGTTATCGATTGTAGAGGATGCAGGCCAGGCTGTCACTGATTCGCGTCATCCTGTCGTCGAAATAGGGGCAGACGCACCAGCGGCGCCGGGTAGCTGCGCAGCCACCCTGGGCCCTGATGCACCTGCTGATCCCAATAGTCCTGCCACGTTCCGGGTGGCAGGTACACATCGCGCTGTACGGCGCCCTGGTGGATTACGGGTGCCACCAGCCACCCGTCGCCGAGCAGATACTCGTCGGCAACGGTGAAGGCATCGTCATCACCCCCCAGCCACCAGACGGGGCGCACGATGGGCTCGCCCGTGGTGGCCGCCTGTCGGGCCAGTTCGACGATCTCATCGGCGAAGACGCGTCTAAACTTCGCGTAGTCAAGGCATATTACATTGGCTTCGCGGCCGTAGTCCCAGGGGGCCAGGGAGAATTGAATGGCGGGCATCAGGATGTTGGCTTGGGTCCAACGGATCATGAGCTCGGCATCGGCGTCGACGTCGAAGTAGGCGTTGCCGCCGACCATGTCTGGCAGCACGAAGGGATACCCAAGCAGGCCGATCGTCAAAGCCTGGGAGATGATACTGGCCAGGCCGTTGTCGAAGCCCCAGGTACAGAACTTGTCCCACTGCCGGAAGAGGGTGGGGGTAGTCTGATTACGCCAACCGGTGCGGACCTCGCTGTAGGGAAAGCGGCCCGCCAGGTAGGCCACGTAACGCTGCGAAAGCTGGTTGGGCGGGAGGGTAATGGCTGTGCGGGCATCGTCCGGCATGAAACAGGCTTCACCCGCATCGAACTTGAAGCCGTCCAGTCCTACGTCGTCCTGCAGCACCGCCAGCAGATCGCCGTACCAGGCGAGCGCCGCATCCTGGGTGACGTCCAGCACCGCGGCACGACCGCCCCACCAAGTCCCGATGTAGGGCTCGCCATCATCTGTGCGCCGCGCAAAGTGTCCCAGGGCTGCGCCGGCGGTGAAGTTGGCACTTTCGGGGGTACAGAACGGTACGGTCCATACGGTGACGTGGAATCCCAGGGCGTGCAGGCCATCGACCATCGCACGCGGGTCGGGGAAACGTTCGGGATCGAAGCGGGTATCACCAATGAAGCGCTGCCACTGGGCGTCGATCTCCAGCGTTCCGCCCGGATAGCCGCGATCACGGATCTCGCGGGCGAAGTCGAGCACCAGGTCCTGGCTGATCTTTTCCTTGAACCGCGCCCAGGTGGTCCAGATGGGGAGCCGCAGGTGATTTTCGGGCGGCGGTGCACCGGGGACACCGGCGCGCGCCACGAAGGACCGAAAGACGCCTGGCGCATCGGACGCCAGCAGCACGTCGTAGGCCAGCGGTTCACCGGTCGCACCCAGGGTGAACCGGCCGTCACCGGTGCCAGGGGCGGCACGGCGGGGACGGAGTGCCGGCGGCAGCTGCGTCGGACCCTGGTCCCACGGTGGCAGCGGCGCCGGCGGCACAGGTGCATTCAAACCGACGATCGGATCGGCCAGTTGGGGCGCATAGATCCCGGCGCCGCTTGCCGTCACCCAGAATGCTTCCTGGATATCACCCAGGCCGCTAGGCCCGTTGTCCCACGTGCGCAGCGGTGCTTTTGGCAGGTTGGCCAACTCCAGCGGCCACAGCTGGTGCAGCAGCTCGCCCTGCCCGAACCAATGACGGCCCGCAGCCAGATCGTAACGATCCTCCAGCTCGAGGACCTCTGCGGGCGCCGCCCATGCGAGGTGAAATCCATCGTCGGTGGCGTGCACAAGAAGCGTCAGCTCGATGCCCGGTTCGTCCGTGCCCAGGCGCAGCTGCCACCTGTCATCGCCGTCGGTCAGGTCGAGCAGCTGTGTGGCCTGCTGCCAACCGGCCGCAGTGCGGAAGGCACCCGGCACGACACAACGCAAACAGACCTGGTCGTCCCGCCACCAGGTGAACGTCAAAGGCACACGTGTGATCTGTAAGGCGCCGGCCGGGCCAGGCAGCCAGGGAGTTTCGCGTTCTGGAATCATGGGGTCACCTCGATGGTCAACCAGGTGGACTGGCTCGCAGCCAGGGCATCACGGCAGATCTGCACGCGGGCGGGGTGTGCGGCCGGTTCCTCTTCGAAGATCAACAGTTCGTTATCGGTCACCAACCAGGCGGTCGGCACCTTGTAGTATTCCTGCGGGCCGACCTGCCAGTAACGACCCAGGTTGTGCCCGTTGAGCCATAGCTGGCCTTTGTACAGCCCACCCAGGCTCAGCTTGAACGGCCCCGTGCCGTGGAGGGTTGGGTTGTAGACAAACTGCGCCCGCCAGAAGCGTGGCTGGCCCTCGGCCGCCGGTCCAGGTGCCGGTGTGACGCCGGCACGGAACGACCAGGACGCAGCGCAGGCGGGTTCCGCATCGTAGGTCAGCAGCCAAGCGTGCCAGGGCAGACCGCCATAATCACGGATGTGCAGGGCCACGACGTTGCCGGCCGGCTGCAAATACGGCGTGATGTCCAGCTTGAAGAAGCCGCCGCCATAATGACGGCTGAAGCGGCTTACAGCCTGCCCATTGACGAACAGCGCACCCGGGTTACGATCACCGGTCAGGTAAAGCAGCGCGCGCTGGCCGGCTGGAACTTCGATTTCGCGTAACAACCAGATATCGGGGCCAGAAAAAGGCAGCGCAGCCAGGTCCACATCGGTAGCATCGGCGCGCACATGGCCGGGTTTGGCGTTAGCGATGGCCTCGCCGGCGAAAGAAGCCTCCTGCCAGAGGGCGGCCCAGCCGCGTGTGATGTCAGTCTGGTGACCGCCACCGTACAGCTCGTCGGTCAGGCCTTTGATTTCGCCCAGGCCCGAACCGTAGTTGAAGCGGCCCAGGTTATCGACCAGGAGGCGCATATCGTGGGGACCTGCGGACAGGTCGAGCGGCACGGTCAGGCAGGGGCCGGTGGGGTCCACGCCAGGCGTGCCGAGCCGGTGGCCATCGACGAAGAGGTGCGCACGATCGGCCAGGCCGGGCAGGGCCAGGGTGGTGCTCACGGGTGCCGGCAAATCGACCTGGGCCCGGTACCAGGTATAGCCGAGGGTTGTGGCCACGTACCGATCAGGCCCGGCAATAGCCGTCCAGCCAGCCTCATCTTCCAACTCCTGCACCCCGGTTGCGGTCCAGGCGTCCAGGCCAGGTATCGGTTTTTCGTGCGAATCGGCAGCGTCGCAGGCCAAGCGTCGCGGCGGTTCGGTGCCGCGGGCGCCCAGCCAATAACACGGCTGGTTTTCCCTCAGCGTCACCTGGACGTGCCAGCCGCGTGCACCCGGCTCGATCTGTGTGGCACAATGTGGACCCACCATGAATCCGGCACCGGCCACCGGCCAGCACCGTTCGGCGTGCGCCTGGGTCAAGAGCAGGACGTTGACGGCATGCCCCGGCTGGGCACCGTCCAGGCGGCGCAGGCGTACGTGTGTGGGCTCTTGTTTGATCCAGTAGTCGATGGCCAGGCAGTCACCGCTCACTGTGACACGCGCGCCACCCGCCTCGACAACCTCCCACGCCGGGTCGTCGTAGGTGCCGCTTGCGTGGGCCAGGCGCAGCATGAGCTGTCCCATCTCGCCGGGGAAGCCGTACATCACCAGCGTATCACCGGCGGTGGCTGGCCAGTAACCGAGGATGCGACCGCTGTGGTAGGCCAGGAGAAGGCTGTCATCGCCGAGCGGCAGGTTGGTGAACAACGGTTTGATCGACGTGGCTTCGACCTCGACGGCCAGATGGACCCGGGACGGCGGCGTGCCGGCAAAAGGCTGCACAAACACCTGGTAGGTTTGCCGTTCGACGGTGTCGTTACGCAGGAAAACCGCTCCAAAATCGCCGGCATGCACGTTGCGCAGCGGCTCCCCGCCGCCGGCCGCACGCCCCGCCACCGCCTTGGGCGCCAGCACCCGTGCCCCACCAGGCACAGCCTGCGCCAGACGCGAGGCCACTGTCGTGCCCAGTGTGCCCAGGAACAGGTGGTGACGGCGGGCAACAAAGTACTTCTCGGTGAGTCCGCCGTATTCGCTGACCGGCGCATCGTAGTCGTAGGACGTGGTCATGTGAATCGTGTCGCCGCCCACGGTGCGCCCGCCCCAGAAGCCGAAATTGGTGCCGCCGGCCCACATCCAGTGGCTCAGGCCGCTGGCACCGACGGCGGTCAGCTCGTGCAGGCGCATGTCGAGCGCGGCGGGAGATTTGCCGTTGTGCCGGCTGGCACCCCAGTTGTCGAACCAGCCGCTCCACAGCTCGCTGACGATCATGGGGTTATCCGGCCAGCAGGCACGCGTCTCGGCCAGTTTACGATCGATACCGGTCCAGCCGTTGCGGAACTCGGCCACGCCTGGCATGGCGCCCATGCAGGTGTAGAGGGGGACCCGGATACCATGCGCCAGGCAAGCCTCGGCCAGGGTGGCCTGGTGAGCGTCGTGACCGTACACGCCGGAGGCCCAGTGTTCGTTTTCGATCTGCACCAGGATGATGGGACCGCCGCGGTCGGCCTGCCGGGCTGCCAGGATGGGCAGCAGCGTATCGAACCAGCGCCGCGTGGCGGCCAGGTAAGCTGGGTTGTCCAGGCGGTACGTTATGTCCGTTTTGCCACCCAGCCAGGCCGGGATGCCGCCGTTTTCCCATTCGGCACAGATGTAGGGGCCGGGCCGGGCGATGACGTACAAACCCAATTCGTGACACAAATCCAGGTAAGCCGGCAGGTTGGCCAGGCCGTCGAAATCGAACGTGCCTTCCTCTGGTTCGTGCAGGTTCCAGGGGATTACCGTATCGACCGTGTTCAGCCCTGCGGCTTTGGCCGTCAGCAGAATCGAGCGCCATTCCGCCTGGGGAAACCGGAAATAGTGGATTTGGCCCGCTAACAGGTAGAAGGGCTGACCATCCAGGAACAAACCGTCCCGTGTCAGGGTTACTTCAGGCATACTGGCTCCTTCATTCGCTGTCTTCCCAACCGCGGGCGCGTCCCACCGCGCGCTGCCAGCGGTTGTAGCCGGCGTCGCGCTGATCGGCGGAGAGGCGCGGTTCGAAAGAGGTTTGCACGGCGGGCAGCGGGGGGAGCGCATCGACGCTGGGCCAGACCCCGGCGCCCAGGCCGGCCAGCAGCGCAGCGGCACGGGCGGTGGTTTCGGTGAAGGCCGAGCGGATCGTGGGGATGCCCAACAGGTCGGCCTGGATCTGGCAGGCTTCATTGCTGGCCGATACACCGCCGCCGACGTACAGACGATCGACGCGCAGCCCGGTTTCGCTGGCGATCGTATCGAGAATTGCGCGCAGCTGAAAGCCGAGGGACTCGAGGAAGGCGCGCACGATGTGGCCGCGAGTGGTTCCCAGGGTCAGGCCCAGGATCGTACCGCGGGCGTGGTGATCGTTGTAGGGCACGTTGAGGCCGGTAAAGGCGGGCACGAAGACCACACCCCCGCTGTCGGGCACCGAGGCGGCCAGGGCGCCCACGTCGCTGTCGGCATCGAAGAGACGGGCGTTTTCGCGCATCCAGCGGATCGCGGCGCCGGTGACTGCGGTGTCGGCCTCCAGGCAGTAGGTTGGTACCGGGTCGTGGTGACCGGGCGCGGCACCCGCCAGGGCACCGGGCAGCATCCAGGCGTAGTAGACGTTCATCTTCTCCTGGTCAGGCGCATGCTGCCCGACACACACGTCTACAAACGAGGCGGTGCCATGGGTACATTCGGCATCGCCGGGGTGCCGGCACTCGTACCCGAAGAGAGCGCCCTGCTGGTCGCCGATCATGGCCAACACCGGGATGTCGGCCATGCCGCCGGCCGCGGCTTCGACCGTGAGTTGGCCAAAGGGATGGATGCTGGGCACCGGATCTGGCAGGGGTGCGCGCGGCACGCCCAGGCGCTCGAGCCAGGCCTGCCAGTAGGTTTGGTGGCGAAAGTCGTACAGACCCATCGCCTGCACGAGGGAATAGTCCATCCAGTGGTCGTTCGGCCGGCCCAGGGCGTTCAAGACCCAGGCAGCCGACAGCCCGAAGCGCAGCCGCCCGGCGCGCGCCGCCTCAACCAGTACCTCGTCGTGGCGCATGCGCCAGGCCAGGTGCAGGGCCGAGCTGTAAGGGCCGGGCGCATAACCGAGGCGCCAGCGCGTCTCGGACCACTGCGGCCACGCCGTCAGCGCGGGCAGGTCGGGCACGGTGCGCAGGTCTTGCCAGGTGATGGCGTTGGCCAGGGGCCGTGCGGTGACGGCATCCCAGGCAAAGTCGGTGTTGCGCTGGCAGGCGATGCCACAGCCGGCAATTTCGGCCGGGTGGCAGCCGGCCTGGCGCACCGCTTCGGCAATCGCGGCGGTCACCGTACCGGCCACGGTCAGCGGATCCTGTTCTACCCAGTCGGGCTCAGGATAGACGCGGGGCAAGGCCCGGTAGCCGTAGCCCCGAACCTGCCCCTGATCGTCGATGAGAAGCGCACGACTGCCACTGGTCCCCTGGTCGATGCCCAGGAGGAAGGGCTTGTTGCTCAACGTATCAACCTTTCAAACCACTGGTGGCAACGCCCTCTACGAAGTAGCGCTGGGCCATCAGGTAGACCAGCACGGTCGGGATGATGGCCAGCGTGGCACCGGCCATAATGTAGGGCACGTTGGCGTGATAACCACCCTGCAGGTCGGCCAAGCCCTGGGTGACGACGTACAGCTTCTTGTCGGTGATGATCACCAGCGGCCAGATGAAGCTGTTCCAGGCGTAGAGAAAACTGATCGTGGCCTGGGTGGCAATGACCGGCCAGGAGAGCGGTACGAAGATCCGCCACAGGATCGTGAAGCGGTTGGCCCCGTCGATGATAGCCGCCTCTTCAAGCTCCAGCGGGATATTCTTGAAGAACTGACGCATCAGGAAGGTGCCGTAGGCTGTGAACAGCCAGGGGATGATCAGGGCTTCACGGCTGTTGACCCAGTCGAAGGCCAGCATCAGGCGGTAGGTCGGGATCAGAATGACCATGAAGGGAATCATCAAAGTTGCCAGGTAGAGCCGGAACAGCCAGTCACGGCCGGGGAAGTTCAAGCGTGCAAAGGCGTAACCGCCCATGATCGAAGTGAACAGCTGGCCCAGTACCACACCTACGGCCACGATCAGTGTGTTGATCATGTAGCGGCCCATGTCGACGGTGCGCAGGACCTCGGTGTAGTTGGACCACTGCAGACCGCTGCCAAAGGGCTTGAGCACATCGATGAACACTTCCTCGTTGGTTTTGAGCGAGGTAGTGATCATGAAGAAGAAGGGGTAAGCCATCACCGCACCGACCAGGATCAGGAACGCATAAAGTAACACTTTCTGGTAGGTTGGGACACGTTCAGAACGGCCAATCATGGTAACCTCCCTCTAGTCCTCGACCACCCAGCGTTTGGAGACGCGGAACTGCACGGTGGTGATGGCAAAGATGATGCCAAATGCCAGCCAGGCCAGCGCACTGGCGTACCCCATCTGGTAGCGCTGGAACCCCTTCTGGTACAGGTACATGACCAGGGTGAGCGTCGAGTTTGCCGGTCCGCCGCGGGTCATGATGTACGGCTCGGCGAAGACCTGCAGCACCTCGATCAGGTTGGTTACCAGGATGAAGAAGATCGTCGGCGTAATCAGGGGTACGATGATTTTGCGCAGGATCGTCGTGCGGCTGGCGCCGTCGACCAGTGCGGCTTCGTTCAGGGTGTTGGGCACGCCTTGCAGCGCGGCTAGGAAGATGACCATGTCGTAGCCGATGAGGCGCCAGGCGGTCATGATTACCAGCGAGAGTAGGGCCCACTGCGGACTGGTCAGCCAGCCGATGGCGGGTTTGGGGATCTCGGTACCGAAGATTCCGTTGATCACCGAAGCAAACAGGCCCAGGATGAAGTTGATGGCACCGCTCTCGGCGTCGAAGATCCAGAGGTACACCAGGGCAATGGCGACCACTGAGGCAACGACCGGCAGGTAATATAACCCGCGGAAGAATGCCATGCCGCGCAGCTTCGAATTGAGCAGGTAGGCGAGGATAAAGGCCGGCAGCACAGCAAACGCAATGACGCCGAGCGCGTACATGAACGTATTGCCGAGAGATTTCCAGAAGATGGGGTCGTTCGGTTGGAGGCCGCGCGGACCCATCGTGAAACCAAGCGCTTCCACAAAATTCTGCAGGCCGATGAACTCGGGCGGTGTCAGAAGGTCCCAATCCGTGAATGCATAGTAGAGGGACAGAACCAGGGGGATTGCCATGAAAATCAGGAAGCCAAGAATGTTGGGCAGCAGGAACAGGTAACCTTCCAGGGCTTCGCGACGCCGCCGCGACCGGGCCGCGGTTGTCGCCTGTTGAGCCTGGGTTGGGGCAGTTGCAGCCATCGCCGTATTCCTCCCTCGTGATGAAAATCAGCGGCCCCGGGGCGAGGCCGCTGATTTTGGCTCAACGTGCGATTATTGGGTGAACTTCGGGTTGGCCTCTTCGCAGGCCGCCTTGGCGATCTCCTCAGCCGTGACTTTACCACCACCCGCGAGCAGCTCATCGATCTTGGGCTGGTAGATCCCGTTGACGATTTCGTCCCAGTTGCCGGTCCACAGCGGGATCTCGGCGACGGCATAGTCGGCGCCGGCCAGGAACGGGCTGTTGTCTTCCGGTGGTTTGCTGTTCAGGAAGGCCTGTTTGGCAGCTTCGGCCGTATTGGATGGGATATTGGTGCCCAGGGCCGCGACCTTGGCCTGTACTTCGGCGCTGGTCAGCTCTTTGAGGACCTGCCAGGCCGCATCGGGATTGCCGGTCTTGGCACTGATCACGTAGGGGCCCCAGAAGAGCCAGGTCGAATCGCCACCCGGGCCTTCGGGCATCTCAACCACACCCCAGTCAAACTTGGCGTTCTGGCGCACACCGGGCGTCATCCAGCGACCGTTGGGGAACATACCAACCTGGCCAGCCAGGAATTCGGTTTCACCAACGCCACCCTCGGCACCGGGGTAGGGGGCTACGTTGTACTTGTTGAACAGATCGGACATGTACTGCAGGCCGGCGATGGACTCTGGGGTGTCCAGGCCACAGGCGGTGCGATCTTCGTTGAACAGGCTGCCGCCGGCGGCGTATACGAAGTGACCCCACAGGCCCCACCAGTTGCTGAAGCTGAAGCCGTAGGTACCGGCGGACTCGTCGCGCAGGGCCTGGGCGGCCTTCAGGAAGTTGTCCCAGTTCCACTCACCCTTGGCGGCCAGCGCGGCCGGATCTTCGAGGCCCTTGGCTTCGAACATGTCCTTGTTGTAGTACATCACCATGGTGGAAATGTCGCGCGGCAGGCCCCACAGCTTGCCATCCCGCTCCAGTTCCTTCATCGGTGCTTCGTAGTAGTCGGTCAGCTTGAAGCTGCTGTCCTTGTTGACTTCGGGCATCAGGTCCAGCAGGACGTCCTTGCTGGCCAGGTCGGCGGTGCTGGCGCCGGGAATCCAGAAGATGTCGGGCGCAGTGCTGGCTGACAGCTCGGTGACCAGCTTGTCCATGTAGCCTTGCACCGGCGCGGGGTCGTACTGGAGCTTGATGTTGGGCAGTTTGGCGTCGATCTCGTCGCTGATGGCCTGGTAGACGTTCTGTTCTTCCTGGTTGTCAGGGCGGGTGCGCCAGCGGATGGTAACTTCTTCGCCATCAGTGATTATGGGACCCTCGGTCGGTTCGGCTGGTGCGGTGGTGGCTGGGGCGGTGGTGGCTGGGGCGGTGGTGCCACAGGCACTCAGCAGCAGCGACATCACAACGAGCAGCAGTATGAGTTTGCGGAACATAGGTACGTATCTCCTCTTGGGTGGGTTCGTGCCGGAGCAGGGTGCTGGTTCGGTGCCCTCAACGCTGAGAGGAGGACATCTTTGCCGGATGGGTGCCCCGCCCTGGCTTTTGGTTATTTGCGAGCGTACAGGCAGCCCGGGTGCGGGACTGCCGAAATTGGCCTGGACAAATCGTTACGTGTAGTGCGTTTCACCTCCTCGGATGGCCAGTAGAGCTGCGCCGCACGAACGTCGTCGGCAGCACAACCGGGTCGAAACCATCGCCCCCCTCTTCGATGAGAGCGAGCAGACGCTCAGCGGCAACGTGACCCATGACACGTGACGGCTGGCAGACCGTCGTCAACGGGGGGTGGGCGTAGGTGGCCGCCGGGATATCGTCGAAACCGACAATGGAGAGATCGTTGGGAATGTCCATGCCGCGGGCCTGGGCATAGGCCATCAAACCGAGACCCATGCGGTCGTTGATGGCAAACACGGCGGTGGGCGGATTCGCATGATCCAGCAAACGCGACGCCAGGGTGTAGCCGCTCTCCTGGGTAAAATCACCTTCGACAATCAGGTCAGGGTCGATCGTGATGCCGTTGGCATGGAGCTGGCTGCGGAAACCTTCGCAGCGTTCTTCGACAGCCGGAATTTCGGATGGTCCCGTGATGATGGCGAGGCGGTGGTGGCCGAGGAGGACCAGGTGGTCGGCGACTTGAGCGGCACCGCTGCGGTCGGCGGCGTGCACGGTGTTGCGCATGCCCAGTGGCGACGCATAACCCAGGGTCACCGTTGGATAGAGCTGGTGGCGCAGGGCGCGCGCCGTTGGCATCGTGCTCTGCATGCCCACGACGATCGCACCGTCGACGTACTGAACGTGCAGCAGGCGGCGCAGGCTGCTGGCCGCATCGTCTCCAGACCGTGCTGTCATGAGGAGAATGCTGTACTCGTGTGCTGAAACTACTTCATCGACCCCCCGCAGAAAGGTCATGAGGTGGGGATCGTCGAACAGGTAATCGGAAACGTATGGAAACACCAGACCAATGATGCTGGAGCGTGCTTTGCTCAGACTGCGGGCGGCCAGGCTGGGAACGAAGTCCAGCTCGTCGATGACGGCCACGACACGCGCCCGCGTATCGGTACTCACGTAAGGTGTGTTGGAGAGGACTTTGGATACGGTGGCTGTCGAGACACCGGCCTTTTTTGCAACGTCATAAATCGTGACGGGCATCTTGCACCTGCATCAACGCACGAGACGTAGCTGGTCGATTCGGGCAAAACCAGCAGCCGGCAGCAACTCCATGGGGGAGCCCTATTCACATCACGATAGTTAAGCGGTTTACGGTGAGGTTTTTTGAAAAGCGGTTGATAGTTAACCGCTTAACTAGGGTTAATATATCATAACGTGTTTGATTTGTCAATAGGCAATTTGGGGTTTTTTGCCACGGATTTTTGGGTTACCGCGAATGGCGCGAATCGGCGCTAAATATTAGGTGTGGTGGGGGGGCGATGTGTGTACAAACGGTAGTTTGGGAGGGGAGTTGATGGGGGACGGGATGGGGTGCCGGTCACTTCGGGGTCCGAAGTGACCGGCACCGGGGTCGATCCAGAGCCTATCGGAATGACTACCCTTGGGCGCCTTTTGGAGGCCAATCTCAGGTTATTCGGATAGGCTCTTTGCTAATTGACGACATAGTCCTCCGTCTCGCCGTACCAGTAGCCGCCGAACGGGCCTTCGCCGGCCGAGCCGGCGGGGCGGGGCTGCTCGCTGAGTGTGATGCGCATCCAGTGGGCACGATCGAGCGGATCGTACACCAGGAACACCGGTGTCGTCAGCGTATGGACGCCGGGTCCCAGGGTGAAGCTGTAGTTCTGCACAGCCCACTCGGGTGCCGGGCCAATGGCCGCCCCGCAGTTGGGTGTATCATCCCAGTTCCCGTCGCGGTCCCAGTCGAACCAGATATTGACATAACGGGTGCGTGTGGCCAGGCTCTGCACCTTCACCACGAAGGTGACCGTGGTCTGCACGCAGTGCACCAGGCTGATCGTCCCCGGGATGACACCATCGTCGTACTCATCGCGGTTCGAGTAGTTGTTCGGTGGATCGATGTTGGTCCAACCATCGGCGTCGGGGAACAGGTCGGCATCCTTTTCCACCGCCACGTACTCGCCCAGCCAGGCATCGGCATAGGGATAACGATGGAGTGGGCCGTACGGTGTGCCCACACCAGGGTCGTAGACCGTCGGATAGAAGGCGTTGACGACCGGCGGGCCGGTATAGGCGGTCATGACCGCGCCGTAGTGGTTGGTCGAATCGGGTGCGTCGCCCAGGTCGCCCAGGGCTGCACCTCCGTATTGCCACAGGGGCCACCACCACCAGCCGCGCGAGGGCCACCACCACCACCAGCGCCACCACCACCAGTGCCACCAGGGTCGCCACCATCCCCACCAGATCCAGTTGATGCCGCACCACCAGGGGCGCAGGCTCCACCAGCAGTGCCACCACCAGGGCCACCAGAAGCCGCCCCACCACCAGGGCCACCAATACCAACCGGTCCACCAGTACCAGGGACCCCACCACCAGGTGCCCCACCACCAGGCACGCCATGGCCACCACCAGGGCCACCAGAAGCGACCGCCCCAACCGGGCCACCAGCCCCAGCTAAACCACCACGGCCACCAGAAGCCGCCCCACCAGGAGGGCCACCACCACCAGCCCCAGCCTAACCACCAGGGGAACAGCCAGCCGCCCCAGTTGACCCACCACCAGGGCCACCACCAGCCGCCCCACCACCAGGGCCACCACCACCACCACCACCACCCGCACCACCACCACCCATAGAACGGCCCGTCCCAGTACCAGGGCCACCAGCCGCGCCACGGGAACCACCCCCAGGGCCA
>CAYUCC010000046.1:10499-43656 GCA_964443225.1 uncultured Anaerolineae bacterium | reverse complement strand
GGATATGCTGTACAGTGTCACGGAGCTGGCCGAGGAGCTGGGCATCAGCCGCGACATCGTCTACAAGGACCTCATTCCCGCCGGACTCCCCCACACCCGTGATGAGACGGGGCGGATCTGGATCCACGGCCCGGCGGCCGCGACGTGGATTCTGGACCAGAAGCGTAAGGTCAAACGCAGCTTGAAGGCCGGTGAGTTCCTGTGTCTACACTGCCGGCAGGCGGTGTCGCCTGACCCGGCCAGTCTCACCAACGCCACGTCAGGCAGATTCACCTACGTCAAGGCGGTGTGCCCGATCTGCGGGACGACGGTGTGCAAGGGAGCCATGGCATGATCCACCACCCGAACTACGAGCTGTATCGCCAGTACCTGAAGTACCTGACCGATCTCGGCCAGCACGACCCCAAGTCGGTGCGGGTGAAAGCCTCGCGCTTGAAGTGGGTGTTGCGTTGGGCGGATGACCGGCCGCTGGAGCGCAGCCCGACGTTCCGGCCGACCCTTCCCGTCTACCTGTCCAACATCAAGAGCCAGCCCGGGCACCTGCAGTATGTCCTGGTCGATGCGCGCTTGTTCTACCGCTGGCTGAGCCAGGTCTACCCGCGGCGGTTCCCGATGATCACCGAGTTATGGATCGCCACGCTCCACCCGGTGGCAACCGCGCCGGCCCGGCCGGCCCAACACGAAGTGGTGACCCTGGACATGGTGCGGGCGCTCCTGGCGCTGCCGGCCGAGGACAACCTGGTCCGTTGGCGCGACCAGGCGGCCGCGGCGTTTCTGTTTCTGTCGGGCTGCCGGTCGTCGGCGTTTGCCACGCTGACCTTGCCATGTGTCGACATCCCCGGACGCGTGGTGATCCAGGACCCGACACGCGGTGTCAGGACCAAACTTAAAAAGAGCGCGGTCACGCATCTGCTCGAGATCTCGGACCTGCTGGAGTTTGTGAATGGGTGGGATGCGCACGTGCGCAGCGAGCTGAAGACCGCTTACTGGTACACCGTCATCGATCCGGTCACCCTGCGGCTGACGCCGGATGAGCCGGGTCAGTTTCGGGCGAAGATTCTCAGTCGGGGGCTGGCCCGGCTGTTCGAGGCGGCGGGGCTGCCGGCGATGTCACCGCACAAGTTCCGGCATGGCCACGCCGTCTACGGTCTCATGCATGCGCGGGACATGGCCGACCTCAAGGCGGTGAGTCAGAATCTGATGCATGGCAACGTCGGCGTCACCGATGGCATCTATGCAATTCTGTCCGACCAGGATCGGCGGGATAGGATCAGGGGGTTGGGGAGTGAGCAGGGTAATGGGGGCGAGTTGGGGGATGTGATCGGCCAGCTCGAGATGTTGTTGGCGAGACTGAAGGCGAAGTCGTGATGGCTCTATTGGCTGCGATCCAGGGAAGCCCACACGCCATGCATTCCGCTGAGCCGCCTCGCGATTGACATGCTTTCTTCTGCAGTCTAGCGGTGGGCTTCAGGCGCTCCGCGCAGCGAGCACCGCGAGCGGAGCGGAGTCGTCTGCAAGCCGTGTTGGGCGGCAATGAACTGCGCCCTGTAGAAACACGCTTTGATTTTCATTGCTTCCTACTGAAGTAGTCCTTGACGATGCAACGCAAAATCGAAATTCTGATAACAGGCTAATCCCTCATCAACCAATAATAATCCACAAACATCAATGTGGCGTCCGCCTGTGTTGACCAACTCATCGCAAGTTGGCTTACGCCGACCACCACTCACGGTTTGTAACAGTTCTTGCGATACGCTAAAGACTACACGAGAAATACCAGCCCACTTAATTGCGCCAGAGCACATCACACATGGTTCAGCACAAGTGTAAATAGCCGCACCTGTCAAATCGAAATGTCCGCTCGACTGGCAATAAGAACTAATCAATCGCAATTCTGCGTGAGCAGTAGGGTCATTTAAGGCACGGCATTGGTCTTGTGCTTGGGCGACTACCACATCATTGAAAACAAGCACCGCACCAAAAGGGCGCTCGCCAGCCTGACGTGCTTGGTTGGCAAGTGTGATAGCTTGACGGAGGAAAGTTTCGTCTTGTGTACTCACTACATGCTCTTCACGAATTGGAACATCATACCGCTGATTATTGTGACTATGCTGCGCGCTGCCGCCCAACTATTGAGTATGAGTAATTACGCGGAAATCATTCCGCCTCATCCCCGGCATTGACCCATGGACACGAACCCACTACGCCCGTCGATTCACTGCCATTGGTGGTCGCGCCAGGCGGTCCGTGAGACGAATTTGGTGAGGTTGAAGGCGAAATCGGGATACGGTTTCCTAATCCGAGAAGGGCAAATCGCGTAACGGTTTCCTAATCAAAAGGCGAAAATACCAGCAAAGAATACTCCAAAATACGCCCCCGGCAGGACTCGAACCTGCGACACACGGTTTAGGAAACCGATGCTCTATCCCCTGAGCTACGGGGGCATGCCCGTTTAGACCCGCCCAGTTTAACACGAAACCCGGCTTTGAGCAAAGCACACGCGACAACCCCAATGATCCCAACTCAGGTGGCGCCTCATCCACACAGCACACCCAGACAACATAAAAAACCTTTGTGCCTTGCGTGTCTTTGTGGTCAAAAATCCTTCCGCCGCGCCACCACACCCAGTCCCACCGCCACAACCGCCAATACTACATCCCCCCACACCCCCAACCGCAGCCCGGCTACCCGCAGCACCTCGTCCGCCCGCAGAAACTGCAAACCCAAATCGGCCAGGCTGAGCACCCACAGCACACTGGAAAACAGAATCCCCGGCGTAGTATACCGCCGCATCAGCCACCAACACCACCCCAGGCACAGGAGACCGACACCCACCCCCAGCAGCTGCACCGGTACCCGCGGCGCAACCACGCCGTACAAATCGGGCCAGTCGAACATCGCCAGCCACGGCTGCTGTCCTACGTCCACCAACGGCCCGTACGCACACCCCGCCAACCCACAGCTCACCCAGGCCGATAAGACGACCAGCACCACCGGCACCGTCAATGCATCCGCCGCCCGCAGCCAGTCCAGCCACGTGCGGAAACGCCAGGTCAACCCCAACAATAAGCCAAGAACCGCACCCTGCGCCGAGATACCACCCTGCCAGACCACCAGAGCCTCCACAGGATGCTCGACGAAGTAACTGCCCTGCGCCAACACGTACACCCCACGACCCACGACGACCGCCACCAGACCCACCAGCCCGTAGGTGTCGATGACCAACCGTAACGCATCCGGCCAGCGCTGACCCGGCAGCCGTACACGCCACGTCAGCCAGACCAAACCCGCCGCCAAACCAACCACCAGGGTGATGCTGGACCAGGCCAACGACCACGGTCCCAGACGCAATACAGGTGGGAACAACGTTATTCCATCAGGTCACGCAGGGTCTGGACTTCCTGCCGGTGCAACTCCAGCAGCTCCGCCAGACGCTCGTCAGACGTGGCCTCGACAGTGATCTGGATGTAGGGGAAATCGGGGTCGCCGCGCAGGAGAACCCACTCACGCGGACCATACACAACCTTGACCCCGTCCTGAACCTCGCAGTCGGGATGCACCTCGGTCAGCCGGCGCATGACACCCGCTTTGAGCTCCCAGGGACAGGAGACGTGACTGGCACTCATGGTCAAGCGGGGCAGATGGTCTACCAATTCGGACAGCGGCTGCTGGCAGGTGGCCAGAAACTCCAACAGTTTGGCCGTCGCCATGAATCCGTCACTGACCGGCTGGAAATAGGGGAAGATGAACGTGCCTGTCCCATCGACCGCCAGGATCACACCCGGTTCCTGGGCGGCGATCATCAACGCATGCGAATCGATGCGCGTCCGAATCACCCGCCCCCCGTATTCGGCAGCCAATTCCTCGAACACGTGCGACAGGTTGAGCGGGACGACGATGGCACCGCCCGGGTGAATCCGCAGCGCCAACATGGCCATCAAAATCGCCATGAGGGCATTGGGCACAATGTTGCCATGGTTATCGACAACAAAAACCTGCTCTCCACTGACGTCGAGCTGTACACCGAGGTGGGTATTGAGCGCCCCGGCAATGATCGCCAGCTGTTTGAGGTTGGCTTCGAACTCGTCCCGCTGTACCGACATGCGCGTGGCATCGACACGCGCATTCAAGGGTACCACGTCGATGTTGAGACGTGCCAGCAGCGGCGGCAGCACCTCGGCGTTGGGCGCATGCCCGTAATCGACGACGATCTTGAAACCGGCACTGCGAATGGCCGCCACGTTGAGCACACTCATGAAGCCCGTCGTGTACCGCTCGATACTCATGCCGGGATAATCGATCGTACCGATGTCATCCATGTAGGCACGCCGGTAGTCCTCGCGGAAATACACCCGCTCAACCTGGCGTTCACTCTCTTTACTCAGATTCAGACCAGCCCCATCGATAAATCGAATGTCGACCACGCGGGGATCGTGCGGCGAAAGACGTACGTGCAAACCACCCACCGCTTCGGTGACCCGCGTGAAATAACGAAACACCGGCGTCGGCAGCGTTCCCAGGTCCCACACGTTGATACCCGCCGACGGCAAACCCGAAATCAGTCCGCGCTTCAACATGCGCGGACTGCGGTGAGGATCACGGTTGATCGTGACGAACGCACCCTTCGGCAGCGTGGCCCCATAGGCGGCCCCCAGCCGTGCACACAGCTCCGGCGTCAGGTCGACATTGACAAACCCTGTGACCCCAAAACGACTAAAGAGTACCCGCCGCCCCTGGCTGCCCCAAATGATGCTCGACTTGACCGTCGCACCGGCGTCGACCTCTTTGTCCGGCCATAACTTCACGTTGCTGTGAATGACCGCCCCTTCGCCGATCACACAGTTGTCCGCAATCACACTGCCTTCGAACAGCACGCTCTTGGGCTTGATGCTGCACTGGCGGGTGATGATGGTGCCGCGCAGCTCGGCCCCTTCACCGATATAGCAGTTGCGCCAGATGATACTGCGGTCGATGTGTGCGCGTTGATCGACAATCGTATAATCGCGGATCGTGGCCGGGCCGTGAATGACAGCCCCCGCTTTGACCTTGACCTCGAGCCCCAAATAGATCGGCCCAAACAACTGCGCATCCGGGGCAATCTCGACGTTGTCGCCGGTCCAGACGTCGCCACCCTGGTGGGTGCCCAGCGGTCCCAGCTTGACGCGCCCACGCAGCAGGTCGGCATTCGCACGCCGGTACTCATCGAGATCACCGATGTCGCACCAGTAACCATCGGCCACGTAACCATACACCGCAGCCCCCTTCTGCAGGAGCCGCGGAAAGATGTCTTTGCTCCAATCGACCGCCAGACCCGGCTCGACCAGGTCCAACACCTCTGGTTCGAGCACGTAGATGCCGGTGTTGACCGTATCCGACAAAACCTCGCCCCAGCTCGGCTTCTCCAGAAAACGAACGATGTGGCCCGCCTCGTCGGTGGTAATCACCCCGTATTCCAGGGGATTGGGAACGTGGTACAGCACGATCGTGGCGAGCGCCTGGCGTTCTTTGTGCGAGCGGACAATCGCCGGGATGTCGAAATCGGTCAGCGCATCGCCGCTGATGATCAAAAACGGTTCATCACTCGATAGGTGCTGAATGGCATTACGCACACTACCCGCCGTGCCCAACGGCGTCTCCTCGACGGCGTATGTGATGTTGACGCCAAACGATTTTCCGCTGCCAAAATAATCCTGCACGTACTCGGCCATGAACTGCAGCGTCACGACGATGTCGGTCACATCGTGACGGCGCAGCAGCTCCAGGATGTGCTGCATGATCGGTTTGTTGACCACCGGCACCATCGGCTTGGGTCGCCCTACGGTCAAGGGGCGCAGGCGTGACCCCTGACCGCCTGCCATGACAACTGCTTTCATGCCATTTCCCTCACGCTGTCGCTGCATTACACCGCGGCGCAGCCGTTATAGTTTCATTCGTCCTTACCACCATCATACACCCGGCCGGCCGTCTGTTCAAGTCAGATTCGTTAACATTCGGATAGACTCACAGATTGAACCGCACGTGCACGATGTCGCCGTCGCGCACGATGTAGTCGCGTCCTTCCAGCTGAAACTTTCCGATCTTCCGTGCTTCGGGAATCGATCCGGCCGCAATCAAATCGGCGTAAGCGACAACTTCGGCCCGAATGAACCCTTTGGCCAGATCGGTGTGAATCGCCCCCGCCGCCTCCAGGGCCGCAGCGCCCCGCCGGATCGTCCAGGCGCGCACTTCATCCTCACCCACCGTAAAAAACGAATGAACCCCCAGCAGGTCGTAACACGCCGCAATGACGCGCGACAGCCCCGGCTCGCTCAGTCCAAAATCGGCCAGGAACTCGGCCGCCTCGGCTTCATCCATCTGGGCAAGCTCCATTTCGAGTTTGCCCCGCAGCGGCAGAACGACGACCTGTGCCGCCGTGACGCTGATCTGCCGCTCGGCCTGCGCCAGGTCGGCATCATCGTCGACGTTGATGACCACCACCATCGGCTTGAGGCTGAGCAGGCCGTAACTGCGCAGCAGCTTGTCCTCCTCGGCCGAGAGATCGATACCGCGCAGCGGCTTCTCTTCCTCCAGGCGCGCCATCAGCCGCTCCATCAACGGCAGCTCGGCCGGCGAGGTGCCGCGGGTGCGCTCCTTGCGCAGACGCTCCAGGCGCTTCTCGATGATGGCCATGTCCGCCAGGATCAGCTCTGCCTCCAGGGCGTTGGTATCGCGCTGTGGGTCGAGCCGCCCGGCGGGGTGCGGCACCGCCGGATCGGTAAACGCACGCACCACGTGCAAAAAGGCATCGTTGCCGCTCAGTTCGTTGAGCAGCCGGCCGCTGAGTGCACTCCCCTTGGACGATCCACCCTCGATGCCAGCCACGTCCTTGAACTGCACCTGGGCATACACCGTCTTTTTCGGACGGTACAGCGCGCTCAAACGATCGACGCGCTCGTCGGGTACGGTCACGGCGGCTACGTTGACGTTGAACGTACCGGCGTGGTACGTTCCGGTTTCGGCCTGCCCGTGGGTTAACGCATTGAAGATGGTGGTCTTGCCGCTGCTGGGCAGACCGATAATCGCGATGTTCATGACACTCCAACTCAAACTGACGCAGGTCGTGCTGCGTCATCGTAATCTTGTATTCAGTTTACCATGTGCCGCAAGGGCGGCCAAAATGATACGTAACACATTGACAGAACCGCTTGTCTGGCGGTATACTCTGGGCCGTCAACACACGAAGGCTGGCAAAAGATCAACTTCCAGCAAAATGGCTGGAATTTGTCACAAATCACGGGAAGTTATTCTTTTACTGGCCCTAAGGATACAGATTCGGTTGTCCGCAGCCATCGAAACCTTCAACCTGAGCAAATCCTACCCACCCGCCAGTGGCTGGCGGCGTTTTGCGCGCGTACCCACGTCGGCCAACACCGATGCGGTCAGCCACATCAATCTGGCGGTGCAGGAGGGGGAACTGTTTGGTCTGTTGGGGCCCAACGGTGCCGGCAAAACGACGCTGGTCAAAATTCTCTGCACCCTGATCCTGCCGACCCACGGCACGGCACGCATCGGGGGGCACGACCTGGCGCATTCGGACCGCGTGCGCACCCAGGTTGGCCTGTCGACCGGTGATGAACGCAGCTTCTACTGGCGCTTGACCGGCCGGCAGAACCTGGAATTCTTCGGCGCACTGTCCGATCTGCCCAGATCCCAGCTGCGCCAGCGTACCGACGAAGTGCTACACCAGCTGGGCCTGGCCTCGGTAGCCGACCGCCCATTTCAGACCTACTCCAGCGGCATGCGCCAGCGCCTGGGCATTGGCCGCGCCCTGCTCCACCGGCCGCGGATTCTGTTCCTGGATGAGCCGACCCGCAGCCTCGACCCCAATTCGACCCTCCATCTGCACGAACTGATCCAGGAGGAGCTCCTGGCACGCGAAGGCATGACGATCTTTCTAACCACGCACCGCCTGGACGAGGCCGAAAAGCTGTGCGATCGCGTGGGTATCATGCACAAAGGGCAGCTGCAGGCAATTGGCTCGCTCGACGACCTGCGCCATTCGCTGCACGCACGCCACCGCTATCAGCTGACGGTGCAAAACGTGACCGATGCATCGGCGCAGCAGTTGTGCGAGGACCGTTCGCTGTTGATCCTGGAACCAGACCATAACGGTGATCTGGTGTTCACCCTGGACTCGGCCACCGCCGAAGACCTCCCCGCCGTCATTGCCGACGTCGTGGCAGCCGGCGGGCGCATCCAGGCCGTGCAGCGTGAAGAGGTCTCGCTCGAAGAGCTGTTTGCCAGCTTTACCCGCGACCGGGAGACTTCATGACCACCGAGTTTTTCGACGCACCATCCCCTACACCGCCGCGCGTGCCGCGCACGACGCTCGGTCACCGGTTGTGGAAAGCCGGCTGGTTTCTGCGCCGCGACTATACCATCGAGTTCAGTTACAAACTGTCCTTCGTGATGCAGTTCATCGGCATCTTTTTGAATGTCTTCCTGTTCTACTTCATGGCCCAGCTGGTCGACGGCGAAAGCCAACCCGCCCTGGCGCAGTACGGCGGCGACTATTTCGCCTTCGTACTGATCGGTATCGCCTTCAGCCTCTACTTCACGATTGCCCTGTCGAGTTTTGCCAAAAACCTGCGCGACGCACAAACGACCGGCACGTTGGAGGCGATGCTGCTGACACCCACCGACATGTCGACGATCATTCTGTCTTCGGCGCTGTGGGATTACCTGTTCACGACGTTTCGCGTGATCGTATACCTGGCCTTGGGGCGGTTCGTCTTCAACGCCGACATCGGGGGTGGTAATTACCTCGGCGCACTGGTTGTGTTGCTGCTGACGATCATTGCCTTCAGCGGCCTCGGTGTCATCGCCGCCAGCTTCATCATGGTCACCAAACGGGGAGACCCTGTCACCACCATTTTTGGCGGTGTGGGGCTGCTCCTGGGTGGGGTGTATTACCCCGTCGAGATGCTGCCGTCGTGGCTGCAGGTGTTTTCGGCGCTCATTCCGGTTACCTACGCACTGCGTGCCCTGCGCAACGCCCTGCTCAACGATGCCCCCTGGTCGGTGCTCTTGCCCGACATTGGCATTCTCGCCCTCTTCTGCCTGGTGTTGATCCCGCTGAGTCTGTTCATCTTCAGCCAGGCGGTGCGCTGGGCCAAAACCGACGGCAGCCTCGCACACTACTAATTCAAAGTCCCTGAACCCACGCACTACTCGCCGGATACCGCCGGCACCAGGTGCATTGCCGGATCACCCAGCAGGTTGAACGTTTCGATGACGTCGCGGTACATCTTGCCATTTTCGGGCATCGCCTGTTTGGCGCGCATCATGGCCTCACCAATCGTCACCGCCTCATCCCCAAACAACTCGCGGTAGAACGCTTCGGCCAACGGCTGTTGGTGCGACGTGATCGATTCGCTGGTCGGTACCAACGCCGCCACGATGCCTTTATCCGGTGCCCGCAGCAGCAGCTCGCCGAGCGATTCGGCGTTCGGATGGTGGAAATAGCCAGTCAGGCAGGTCATGGTCACCAACAACGGCCAACGACCATCGGCATTTTCGATTTTGGCCAGATCGGCCGCTTTGAGTGCCTTCTCGGCACCCCACACGTCCAGGCTGCCGTGCCCCACGTAGTTGACAAAACTGACCCCCTCGTTGAGCGCCCGCAGTACGGCGGCGTTGGGGTCCGGTGTCTCACCGATGTACACCTTTTCGACCTGGTAGGTGTTGGTGAGATAGTCGCTGGCCAGGATGTCCGACATCGTGGTGAAGGTTGTCTCGTCGTCGTCTGCCACCAGCAAAGCACGCGTGCGCCAATCACCGTCAGGGGCATTCTGCTCGTAACGCAGGATCTTGTCGACCATCGCCTTGACCTGGTCGACGTCCTGCGCGGGCAGGCGACCGATGGCCATGGACGGACGGTAGTCTTCGGGATCGCTGCCAAAACGCACAAACCAGTTGTCGCTGGCCGTTTCGCCGACGTAGGTCGTGTCGAGCAGGTGCGTTGGCACCAGGTCTTTGTATTTGCCCTGCAGCCGGTCCAGGTAGTCATAGCTGGCGTCACCCACCAGCATGACAAAACGAGGTGCCGGTGTTGGCCAGTTGCGATAGGCTTCGTACAGGAAGTCCTTGATGCCCTGGGGATCGGGTCGCCCGTTGCTGAACGTGTTGTAGACCTGCTCTGTGGTCACTACAACCACGCGCAAGCCATTGGCCTGCCGTTGGGCCACCAGCGGCTGCAGCGCGTCGACAAAATCGGGGTGCGTCACGATGATGTAGTCACCGCCTTGGGGCATGTGGTGCAGGTCGGGACCCTGCCAGGGCGTCACACTGACCGCCTCGTGCATGGCGCCCGGTGTGACCGCCACGTAACGCCGGTCCCCGGCGGTATCATCGGCGAAACGTGCGGCGTAACCCACCCCATCACGCTCGACGGCATAGCCGGTGAGCTGCGCCGGATTGATCGGATCGCTAACGTCCCAGATTTGCACGTCCTCACTGTCGAAACCACCCACACTGAAATCTTGCTGGTCCGCCGCTGCCCACCAGGCGGCATTGTTTTCCTCGGCGATGACCGCCTGGGTGTAATCGAGCTGAACAGCCTCGACGGCGATGGTATCGACGACTGCGCCGGTATCACCGGGCAGGCTGAGGACGACTTCGTTCGAGCCTTCCTTGAGCAGACCGGTGGGAAGGGATACCTCGATTTCCTGCAAACCGCGCCCGTTCCAGGTGCCATCGTGCACAGACTGGCCGTTGAGCCGGATCACCACGTGATGGTCAGGGTCTTCGCCGGTTTCAGTGATGCTCCACAGCGTGACGTGCAGCGTGTGCGAGATGTCCACCATGTGCTGCACCGGCACGGTTACCGTCATGGCGGTGGGGGCGTTCAGCTGGGCCCACACCCAGTGATCCCCCGCCGCGGGCAGTTTGGGGACATACAGCTTGTCTTCGGCCACACGTACGCTGGCCGGGGTGTTCGACTCGGCCACCGTCGCGGCGGTACGCACCGCCCGGCTTGCCAGGGGTGCCGCGGGCGTGATGACCGCCTGGGTGCCCTTGCCCGGCACACGCAGCTGCAGCCAATAGTGGTCATAATCGGCGAACTGGTCGATCCGCGGCGCAGCGTAAAAATAGAGCGCGCGCATGCGCCCTTCGCCGCTCACCGTAAATGGAACCGCCTCGTCGTCACGCATCAGTGACAGGTCGTCCATGTTGAACTGGTCGGCGGGTAACCCGGCGAACTGGTCAAGAACCAGCCGGTGAATGCCCTCCTGTGCCACGCGAATTTTGTATATCCCCGTGCCGGTGACATTGTCAGGCGGCTGATTACAGGCGCTGAGTAACACACTGGCCGCCAGTAATACCAGCAGCAGCGGCCAGGGCCAGTGCGACATCGGCTTCGTCAAGGTGTTCGTGAACATAGGTCGCGGCATGGATTGTCTCTTCATCCGTTATCGTGGATCGTCGGGCTTGTTATCGACGTTGGGCTGGCGGCGCCACAGTACGAACCCGACGACGGCCAGCAGTCCCGCACCGAAGATTGCGCCACCACCCAGGCATAACAACAGCCCGGTGGCGGCGGTGTTGCGTGCGGCGCCGTTCGACTCGGGTGTGGCGGTGGCCTGTGCCTGGGTGCGCGGCGGCAGGCGGGTCGGGGTTTCGCTGGGCGGCGGCTGCGGGGCCGTGGGTGATGCTTCGATCGCCAATGGGGTTGGTAATTCCGAAGTTGCCGCGCCGGTTACGATTGGCGTGACAGTAATGGTTGCCGTATCGCCGGGCGGTGGCGTGCCCACAGGCACGGTCGGTGTCCCAAACGGTGTCACCGTTGCTGTGAACAGCGGTGGCGGTGTGAAGCTTGGCACCGCTGTATTGGTCGCGACGCCCGGAATCGGGGTGGGTGTATTCGTCACGAACGTAGTGACAAACGGTGTCGGCGTGCTGGTCACCAGCGGGGTCGTGGTTGGCGTGGCCGTGGCGTTGGTGACCACGGTGGCGGTCGGTGTGGGTGTATTGGTTGATCCTGGAACGGTCGTGGTGGTGGGTGTGGGTGTCGATGTAGGCCCCGTACCCACGGTGGCCGTTGGTGTGGGGCTGGGGGTTACACCAAACCCGACCGGTTGTCCGCCATTGGCGTAAAAGGGCTGGTCAAAACCGCTGGTTTCGAGAACTTTCAGCATGTAGTAATAGGAGGTACCCTGGACAAGGTTTCCTGTGTCGGTGAAACTGTACGTGAAGCCGCCGACGCCACCACCGCCTTGAGGGACCGCCTGGTGCACCTGGGTGCCCGGCTGCGAGGGTGACTGTGGTGTCTGGCTGCGGAAGAGAATGAAAAGTGCCAGATCGACTTCTGATTCGGTGACCCACTGCACGGCGATCGCATTACTACCGCTGGTCGTCGCAGTGAACGACGAAATCACGACGGCTGTGGGGGCGTCGGCAGCCGCCACCGGCGCCAATATCAGACCCAACAGTACCATAACCACAAAGACACGACTGAGCAAAGTCCGAGTGTTGGTTGGCAGGATCGAAATGAAAGAACCCATGAATGAATGCGTACCTCGATTTGAGATCAATGTCGTATCAGCCTTCGCCAACTGCTTCGCACGCCGAAGGCCCTATCACCCTTTTCGTTCGGATAGAATGCGCCCTGGCACAGTGGCGTCACTCAGCGGAAACGGGCCAGCAGCGATGCCAGCAGACGCCCGGGTGCGGTCAGAACCGCTTGTGCCCAGGGTGCCACGGGTGTCGATCGTGTACCGAACAGCCGTCGCCGCACAGCCATGCCGCGCACCAGGAGTGCCGCTTCCCAACATGACAACGTACCCAGGGTTCGGTTGAGAAGAGGCCAGTAACCAACCGTCAGATCGATGCGACCGCCATCGGGTTTGTAGACCGCCACCACCTGGCCTACAAGCTGGTTGGCCTCCCAGGGCCGATCGCGCCAGGGCGAACGATCGCCGCGGGTCTGCAGGAACCAGGTCCCGTCATGGTAGTCCGGGCGCGCCAGCAGGCGGTGGGTGTAGAATTCACCGCTGTCGTCGAACAGCAGGATATCCCCCACGTGCAGACGCGCCACCGACACAGCCTGCAGCTCGACCTGATCACCGACGTCGATCAGAGGCGACATGCAGGCGCCGATCACGTCGAAGCGCAGGTGGCCGGCCTGGGCCAGGTGCTCTCGTAACAAATCGACGGCCACGGCGCGGATGTGTGCCGGGTCAGCCGACATCATCAACGCTCGGCATAGGGCAAATACACCGGTATTTTCAGACCGACGCGCAGCGCCGGGTCGCCAAAGATCATAAAGGTATGGATCAGGTCCCGATTGTGACCCTCGGCATAGAGCTCGACTTTGGCCGTTTCAGTCGCCACCGCCAGGGTATGTGACATATCCTGCTGCAGGGCGTGGTAGAATTCGCGGAGCAGCACGTCGTGACCGGTGGCCACACCCAGGCCCGTCGGCGCCCAGTGCGCAATCGTTCCGGCATTCGGATACCGATTGAAGGTCTCGGCCAGGCTGGGGCGGTTTGGCCAGTCGAAATACCCGTCCAGGCAGCCCATGGTGATGGCCACGGGCTGTTTGACACCGTTGATCAGCAGTTCGGTGTCCTGGAGGCGCCAGAGGTCTTCACCCCATTTGTCGATGAAGGCATGTCCCACGTAGTTGACCACCGCCGCACCGTCGTTCCATTCGGCGGCGATACCGGCGCGGGTGGCATCCACCGTACGGTAGCGCCACGCCTCACCGTTATCGTCGTTCGGGTAGGGGTCGAAGTACGCACGATGGATCTCGAACCGATCGATGCCGGTGTCATCGATGACTTCCTGGATCGATCGCTCGAAATCACCGGCGGGGTCGGGGGTGCCGTTGGCGCTGCGAAAGTTGTCGGCGACAAAGAGCAACCGCTGGCGCCAGGGTGCGTGGGCGCTGGCCTGGGCATAACTCAGGTTTTTGGCCACCATGGCCTGCACGTCGGCCACACTCTGCGCCGCCAGACGCCCCACGAACAGGTCGGCCAGGATGTCATTGCCGTCGACAGTCACCAGGTGATTGTCGGATGCAACCTCGCCGGTGTATGGATCCTCGTTCAAGATGAACGAGGGTATGTACGCCGTTTCGACGGACCCATAAACCGCCGGGTTGTACCCCTTGGGATTGAAGGTGCTGTCACCGACCAGCAGGACGAAGCTGGGCGCCGGGGCACTCCAGTGGTGGTACGCGTAATCCAGAAAATCACGAATCGCGTCAGGTTCGGGGATGCCCCAATTGAATTCATCGTACAGCCAGGCCACATCGAGCGTTTTGACCAGCATGCCGCGGCTGGTGTGCAGGGCAGCCAGTGGTTGGATGGCACTCAGGAAGTTGCTGTGGGCGATGATCAGATAATCGGCGCGTTGGCTGCTGGCCCGCAGATCGACGGCGGGCGGCACAAAGCGCTGAATCTGCACGGGGGTGCGCACCGCACTGTTGGCAACCGCAAAAAAACGCTGGTTCGGCGTGACGGTATCCTGGATGGTGAGCCGCGCGCCGGACATCTGACCGTTGAGAAGACGCACCGGATGCGCCGGATCGGTGACATCGAAGGCACGTGCGGTCCCAGCAAAGCCTTCGATGGGGAAGCGCCACGTGCCGGCCGTCTCTTTGCTGAAGTGGAGCTGGTTGTTTTCCGCCAGCAGCCGGCGATCGTACGTCACTTCGACCCAGTCCACGTAGTAGATATCGTAGGCAAAAGGGGTTCCCATGTCGAAGAGGGCGCGCAGAATGACGGCGTTGGCACCGGGCAGCAGGCTGCTGCCGCTGGTCGTCATGCTCACTTCGATGGGTGTGCGCCCCTCCCACGTCGCCTCGGTCAGTGGGGTCGATGGATCGTTGAAGAAAAAGAGCGCGTGGTGGTCCGGATTCTGGGTATAATTGACATTCGATGCCAGGGCCACACGGAGTCCTACCGGCTGCGTTTGGGTTGCCACCCCCGGCAGATCGATGGTATGGGTTGCCGTGACTTGTTGGATGGTAGAGTCGTAGAGTGTGTATTTTTCCCACCACCAGGCCCGGTTCTCCACGAGATGTTGTGTCCAGCGCAGCATGTTCTGCTCCGCTCGAACCGTGGTGCGAAAATTGAGCGCGAGCGGTGCACCGGCGGGTGCTGCACTGCGTGACGTCATCCGTGGGCCCGCCGGTCCGGTCACGCGCAGCCAGTACGCGTTGTGGGTGGTGTAGTCGCTCTGCCAGGCCAGGCCGTAGAATTCGACATAATCACCGGGATCGAACCGCCCATCACCCTCCCCGGCGACGAAGATGGCCACCGGGTTGCCCTGGTTGGTCATCGCGAACTGCTGCGGGTTGAGTCCGGTGGGGTTGAGCCCGGCCGCCACCAGGTCGGCGTACGTCGCGCGGTAGAGCCCATCCTGGTCGACAACCAGCTTGAAGTCGCCAGACTGGGGACCGTTAGCTGGTGTGAGTGGGCTGGACGACCGGATCTGCCAGCTGCGCGCCTGATCGAAGTTGGCGATGCTGTCCTGCAGGAGTGGTTCGTAGTAAGGGTCGCTGGCTGCTGCGCTGGCGGCTGTGGCAGCACCGGTGAAGTGCACGGTGACCCGCAGCGTCTTGTGCAGAACCAGCTCGCCGGCGGCGAAGTCGGCCTGCAGAGGGAACAGGCGTACCGGCACCACCTGGTAACCGCGCAACACAGCAGGCTCACCCAATTCGGCGACAGCCTGGGGAAAAACGCCCCCAGGCACGGTATCGATGGCAGTGGTTTCGTAGACGTTGATCGTGCCTGCCGGCTCGGCCGGCGCACCCACCAGCTCGCTGACGTCGGCTGCCACATCCTGTGGCAGGACGGCGCGCGCGGCGGGCAGGAGCCGCTCGGGCATGGCGGCTGCCTCGGCGTCACTCGCCGCAACCTCGAGTCTCACCTCAGCCCCCGGCGGGACCGCCACCAGCACACTCTGCTGCGGCAGCTGTGGCAGACCGGGTGTGCGCAGGTCAGACAGGCCATCCACGACCGGATGTGCAAACACACCCTGGGCGGTTTCCACCGGCTCGACGCGGTACCCTGGTGTCGTTAGCTCCAGGACAACGTGTGTCGCGTCCGATTCGAGGACGCGCAAATCGGCCGGCTCGGAGCCTGGCGCGCTGGCCGGTGACTCGACCTGAAGTGAGACGGGAGATGGTAACGGTGCGGCACTGCTGAGGGCAGGCCCCAGGACGGTTAGAATGAGCGCAAAGCTGGCGAATAATTTCATGGCAGGATGCCCCCCAAGCAGATGGATGGATGGCTTCCTCCCCATTTCCCCCCGGAAACGCAGCGCAACTATATCACAGCGCATACACCTTGTCAACCAGGGAGGCACGCACCGAGCATGCGAGCACGCACGACCCAGAGGTCGGGCAGGTGTACCTGGCCCGTGACCCGACGCCCGACCAGGTCAGTCATTGCAGACGACTGTCCTGGTCGGGCATCCATGCTTTTTGAACCCGGGGCGATGGGAAGGGAGCGTTACTGCTGCCACCCGTAATCGTCGGCCGTGTCGATGATGTCGTTTACATCGATGCCGCCGCTCTTGTTGATATCGTAGCGTAAGTAATAGCCGGGATCCAGGTTGGACAGGCCAAAACGACTGGCGACCAGCTGCACGTCCTGTACGTTGACACGGTTGTCGCAGTTGACGTCGGTGTCTCGGCACAAGGCCACCAGCACCGTTGCCGGGTCACCAAACAGGTTGAAGGTGTGCAGCAGGTCCTGGTAATAGTTCGGAATGGCGGTGTGCAGATAAACCTTGGCAGCCAGGACCGCCTTACCCGCCACGCGGTAGTCGCTGACCAGCAGGCTTTGCAGGAAACCACGGTGCAAAAAGTCGTGCCCGGTGGCGATGCCTAACCCAGACGGGGCGAAGTGGGCCACCGCGCCGCCGTTGTCGTGCGTCAGGAACTTCTCGGCCATGCTCGCTCGATTGGGATAATCGAAGTAGCCGTCCAGGCAGTCCAACGAGATCAGGTAGGGCAGACGTGTGGCGTTGACCAGGGTGGGTGTATCGTTGTTGTGCCAGAACTGGTCCCAGGTTTGGCTGCCCCAATAATCGAGGAAGGCATGGCCGATGTACTGGCCGATCGACACGCCCTGGCTCCACTTGTTGCGAATCGCCGTCCGTGTGCCCTCCAGGGTTCCGAAGTAGGGGTCCTGGGGATTGACCATGGTGGGATGGTAGTAGACCTTTTGCGTATCCCAGGCGGGTGGGAATGGGAGAGAAGGGAAGAACGTATTCACGATGGCTTCAGCAGTGGCGTGGAAATTGCCCGCCGAATCCGGATCGTCGGCGACGATCAGCGTATCGTTCTGCCAGTTGCCACGGTCGAGGTTCATCTCGTAGTTGATGATCTTGTTCACGACTGTCGTGACGGCGCTGGCACTGGCAACCGGGAAGCGGCCACCGAAGATGTCGGGCAGGCTGTCGCTGCCGCTGATGGCTACGTAGTAGTTATCATCGGCCGATTCACCCTGGTAGGGGTCGATCGGGTAGTAATACGTCGGGATATAGGTGGGTTGGACAGGCCCGTACAGACTGGGATTGTACCCGTGGGGGTTGAAGGTGCCACCGCCGACCAGCAGCAAATAGGCCGGCGCAGGTGCCGTCCACGTCGTGTACGCGTAGGACGTCAGGTTACGAATGGCAACAGGATCGATGATGCCCCCGTTGAACTGGTCGTACACCCAGTTGATGTTGGCCATCAAGGTGCTGTGACCCTGGCTTGCGCGATAATCGAGCAGGGGCTGCACGGCTGACATGAAGTCAGGATGTGCCACGGCCAGGTAATCGACGCGCAGCGACGGGCTGCGCAGGTCGATGGGCGCAGCCATGTACACCGCCAGGTCGTCGGGGGATTTGAGTGCGCTGCTGCCGGCGGCAAAATAGCGCTGATTGGGTGTGGTCGTTTCTTGTATGGTCAACGTACCGCCACCCAACATGCCACCCGTCAGCTGCACGGGCAGCAGGGGGTTACTGACATCGAGCACCACCACACTGGCGGATGAAAAGCCCTGCAGGGTAAAACGCCAGGTGCCGGGTATCTCCTTACTGAACGCGAGTTCCTGGTTGTCTGCGACGTAATAACGGTAATACGTGGCCTGCACCCACTTGAAGTAGGTCCAATCGACCAGCAAGTTCGGTGGCCGGCCCACGTCGGAATTGATGGTTTGCACCCGCAGCTGATTGGTGCCGCTGATGAGGCTGCTCTGGTCGACCGTGCCGGTGAAATCGCGCAGCACGCGGCCATCCCAAAACTCATCGACGAACGCCGTCGGTGAGCCGTTCAAATAGAGACGGTTGTGGTGATCGGGGTTGTATTCGGTCCAGCTGTAACGAGCACCCAGGCGCACCGTGAGCGTCACCGGTGTCGAAATAGCGGCTGCGTGAGGAAGTGCGAAGGGGTACGTCCGTTCGTCGGACGGCCCGTTGCTCTGCCACTGATCCCACCACCAGGCGTTGGCAGGCTGCATGTGCTGGCTCCAGCGGAACATGAACTGGTCCTGGAAACGTTGCGTTGTCAGGAAGTACGGTGCCGTGGTTGCCAGGCCGGGGCTTGCGCGACGTGCCGTCATCAACGGGCCCGGCGCATTGGCATTGAGCTTCAGCCAGTAGATGTTATCGCGCGTATAATACGTATTATCGAGCGCCTGCCCGTAGAAGAAAATGTAGTCACCCGCATCGAGTATCCCATTGCGGTTGCCGTCGGCGGCACCGAAGGCCACCGCACCATCGCGGTGCGACAGGGCAAAATTGGCGATGGTGAGCTCACCCGGATCAAGACCCAGGGCCACCAGGTCGTCGTACGACACCTTGTAGATGCCGGTTTCGCGCACAGTGATTTTGATGTCGCCCGATTCGGGAACCTCGGGCAGGTCCGGGGCCGGCGCCACCGTACCCCACGGACGCGCCGCCTCGAAATTGAGAATGCTGTCAGCCAGGGACTCCTCGAAGTAGGGATCCGGCCGGGTGGTGGGTGGGACTTGCCCGCCCTCGAAACTGATCGTGATCTGGGCATGCCGCAGCCAGTTGACCTGGCCGAGCACCGGGTTGTAGCGTACGGGGTATAATTCCAGCGAGACGACATCGTAGTCGCGCAGCCGTGCTGGTGCGCCGAGACGCACCGCCGTTTCGGGCAGCCATCGATTGCTGTTGTAGACCGCCGGGTCTGGAACGATGCGGGGCACCACGGTGGCGTTGGTGACGTCCAGGCTGGTATCGATCGTCTCGAAGCGCGGGGCTGGCAGCACGATCTGCGCCACCGGCAGCGTCGCCCAATCTTCGCTGCTGACGCTCAAGACAGCGCTGGCCCCAGGCGGCAGGGCAATCAGATGTGAACGGTAGGGCAGCTGCGGCTGTCCGGGTTCGGTGGTCACACCAAAATCGGTGCCGAGCGACACCACGGTGTAGGTCGTACCATTGTGATTGCTTGTCGTCAGCAGCGGCTGTGTCAGGTTGAGATCCAACACCACCCCCTGGCTCGACGAACCGACAAGCTGCAGGCCGCTCGTGTTCGATACATCGGTGTCGGCGGCAGCGACACCGGGCATGATCAAGACCAGTACGAGACACAACAGTCCAAACTGGCGCATCTGGTAACGAGACATCGTTTGCCTCCCGGTTAGAAGTCATTCCGACAACCTTGCACGATACCGGGGTAGTCTGGGGCACACCAGCGGTCCTTGGGGGGGACCGCATGGCGCCGATTCCGACTGCCGCCACACGACGTTCGTCGGGATAGACCCCAGATGATGCCGATTGGCTCGCGGCGCCGATCCGAACAACGGCCACCCTGTGCCTTGTAGGGTCGAAGTCCAGATTGCTCGGATTGGCGTCTGGTCGTCAGGACTTTCTGTGCGGCACTAATCTAATCGCAAGTGAGTCGGTTGTCAAATGTCCAGCGAACGGTCAGGCAAAAACCAACCTACCGTCTCTTGACAATCAAGATAGGGCTATGCTATAATCCCCGAAGTCTGGCCCCGTCATGTGCCTCGCCTATTATACGCACGCTAGTCAAGGAAACTGAGTGACCCAACACCTGGATCGTACCTATATTCGACGCCGCAGCGATATCGCTTCGCGCATCATCGAAAGTGAAGCGATTATCGTCAAGATCAAAACGGGCGAGAATTATTCGTTGAACCATGTGGGGGCGCTGGTTTGGCAGATGGCGGATGGCACCCATACGTTGGGCGATATCGTAACGGCGATCGTTAACCGTTATGATATCACGATTGATCAGGCCCAAGCAGACCTGAGCGAGCTGGTTTCCGAATTGGAACGCGAACAACTTGTGGAGGTTGGCGAGGCCCCACTGTACAGCTAGCGAAGGGTTTGTGACGGGCTACGATCTCTGAGTCGACGGTGCTGTCACAGCACAACCGTAGGCACAATTCCAACCATTCAACGCAAGGAGGAATCAAATGAATGCCAAGATGGCGTACGAAGCTCCGAAGCTGATCAAGCATCAGCGACTGCAGAAGGTTACTCTCGCGACGACACCGCCACCGCTCAATTTCCCGAACGCACTCCCTGGCGAATAAGGCGATGCTCTTTGTCCGGGCAACCGGACAAAGAAAGTTGCACTGCCAGCCGTGAAGCACGGTGGTACGAGATCCTAACCCTTCGCTTGCTGGGAACGTTACCAACTTCGCCTGACCTAACTCGGCGGCCTGCTGGCAAACCAAGCAGCAGAATGCCAGGTGACGTTCGGAACGAGGGTAAGTTCACGGGGCTTCGCCAAGTCACACCGATGTGCTCACGATGCAGACAAACGGGACAGTTGTCATACAACAGCTGTCCCGTTTGTTGTGTCCGCCCATCATCCTGCCAACCCCAGCGCACGGGGGCTGCCAGCTGTTTTTTATTCCATCGTGACTGATGCCATGACGTCTATCACCACACCGCCTTCGATCCAGTCCGCCGCTCAGTTTTTCGATCAACTCGAGCGGTATGCCCGGTCAGGACCCACCTGTTCAGCCGGCATCTTCCAGATTGAAAACGTATCGATCGACCTGGTGGCCAGTAC
Source organism: uncultured Anaerolineae bacterium (assembly GCA_964443225.1). Taxonomy (GTDB): domain Bacteria; phylum Chloroflexota; class Anaerolineae; order SSC4; family Amarolineaceae; genus SSC4. The sequence goes on along the minus strand of CAYUCC010000046.1, from coordinate 22,604 downwards.
ACCCGAGCTGGCGCAGCGACTTCGACGTCCACTGTCTCATCTGCAGCACACCACGGGTGACGTACCGCGCCTTCGGATCGTGCTCGCTGCCGCTGGCCAAGATGCACCGCCTTTTCCGTGGGCGGAGGCCGGCCTGGCCGGTGGGGTTCGCGAATGGGCCGCCGACGGCTATTGGTTCTCCCAATACGGTGCCGGCCTGGCCGTTGTCGGTTACGATTCGCACACGCAGCGCGCCGTTGGTTACGTGCAGGCCGCAACCCGACTGCCGGCGGCATTTTTCAGCGGTTTGCTGTTTACGACGATCTACCAGGCGCTGCGTCCTCTGGGCTACTTTCTGCTGCACGCCGCAGCGTTGAACTGGCAGGGCGCCGGGGTTCTGATCACGGGTCCATCGGGGGCCGGCAAAACCACCACCATGCTGCAGTGTGTCAGGGCGGGCTTCCAGTTCATCGCCGATGACGCCACCCTGCTCAGCCGGCAGGCCGGCGGCCAGGTACGGGCCGTCAGCACCTTGAATACGATGCACGTGACGCCCAAGACAGTTGCCCTGTTCCCTGAGCTTACCGTGCTGGCCGGCGACGCAATCACCGACGACAAAACCACCCTCTTCGTGCCGGAGATCTACCCCCAGGCCGTGGCCACCACCACCACAGTCCGTCTGTTGATCGTGCCCACGCTGCACGGTCCACGCGATGGCAGCCTGGAACCCCTGTCGGCACGCACCATCCTCGCCGACGCCCTGCCGCTGAGCGTCGACCTCAGCCAGCCGGAGGCGACCACCGCCCACCTCGATCTGCTGTTTGACCTGGTGTCTACCGTGCGCTGCTGCCGCCTGCACCTGCCACCCGAAATCGGCGCCGTCCCCGACCTGATCCGCCGCGAGCTCCAGCGTATCACAGACCCAGATCGGCACTAACCCTCACTCCCCGGCCCCATCACTCTCCCTTTTGCGCTACACTGGTCCCAACACGCCTTCTATTATGCCCTGCTCCCTACGAGTACGAGTACGAGTACGAGTACGACGGTACTCCCTACTCCCTACTCCCTACTCCCTCCGAAAGCTTCTGCCGCAGCCCGGCAATCCGTTCGTTGGCGGCTTCGAGCTCGTACAGGGTGGGTTTGAGCACTTCGTCGACGCGCAGCGTGTGATAGCCGACATGCCGTCCATCGCGCAGCATTCGTTTGAGCAGCAAATAGGGGAGACTGGTGAGGACGTTATACTCCAGTTTGAGCTCGCGGGCGAGCCGTGCCAGGTGATCGTATTGGCCGTTGGCGTCTGGCAGCGCCATTTCAAGGCGTGCCACGTGGTCTTGCAGAAGGATGACCTGCTCGTACCAGGGGGCACCAAACGTCGCCATGGCCTGATCGAGCAGACGTTTGACCGTGGCCACATCGTCGTTCTGGAAGACGTAGGGCAGCGATTCGTGTACGCTGCCAAACGCGATGCCCGCCGCTTCGGCCTCCTCGCGCGAGCGTGTGCCCGGGAAGAGCGCCAGGGTCGACAGAATGATCGGCGGGAAATAGCCCACCAGGCCATGCCGCTCGATGAAGTCGAGATTTAGCTCCAGGTCCTCGATGGTGGTGTTGGGTTCGAACATGATGAAATCGACCTGCGCGGCCAGGTCGTTTTCCCACAGAATCTGCAGGGCGCGGCTGTTTTCCTCGACCGTCGTCTCTTTGTTGAGCCGCTCCAGGCTGCCCTGGCTGCCGCTTTCGAGGCCGGCGCCGACGTAACGCAGGCCGGCGGTGCGAAACTCGGCAAAGTACCGTTCGCCTTTGACGATCTGGTCGGCCCGCGTCAGGAAAGCAAAGGTGAAGTCAACGCCGCGTGCGCGCAGGCGCGTGGCAATCTCGAGGGCTCGTTTGGGTTGGACAAAGAAGTTGTCATCCTGGAACTCGTAGTGGCTGGCGCCTTCGTTGTTTGCCAGCTGTGCCATTTCTTCGACGACGTTCTCCACACTGCGGCCGCGCCAGCTTTTGCCCGGCGAGGCGGCGTAGAAGGTGATGATGCTGCAAAAGTTGCAGTGGAAGGGACAGCCGCGACTGCTGATGATCGAGGCCTTGAAACGCGGCTTGTTGTCCACCGGGTCGAGGAAGCCCGGATACGAACTCAATCGCGGCAGCAGATCGCGCGCCGGAAAGGGGATCTCATCCAGGTTCTGGATCAGCGGGCGCGCCGGTGTGAGCCGAATCTTACGACCGTCCCGATAGCCAATGCCGGCCACCCCCGCCAGCGGCTGCCCCGCCTGCTGCGCCTGCATGAGTTCGAGCAGCGTCACTTCGCCTTCACCGCGTACGACGAGATCGACCTCGGCGAAATCGCGTAATGCTTCGTACGGCGCAAAGGTAGGGTGGTATCCGCCCCAAATGATCTGTGTCTGCGGGCGCGCCGCCTTGATCTGGCGTGAAATCTCCAGGGCCGTGGGAATGGTTGCGGTCAGCAGGGACAGACCGACCGTCTGGTACCCGCCGTCGATGGCGTAACTCAGCACTTCATTCATCGGCAGCGGGTGGTCACCCCAGTTGGCATCGAGCAGATCGGCCCGCTGCCCATACTGACGCAGATAGCCGGCGAGGTAGGCAATGCCCAGCGGCTGCGTGCCACGCCATTCACGGTTGGTGTAATCGGGCGGGCTGATGAGCAGCAAGTTGGCTCCGCTGGGGGCGATGGGGTACATGGCAGTTCCTCCGGCTGACAATAGTCGCGCCTGGCCCACGCGAGATGCAGGTCCTGCCGAACCAGACGAAGGCAGATTCTAGCACATGGCATGGCCAGCGTCAAGGGTTACGAGTCGGATTTATTCTTTTCTTGTGATCATGATACACTATACACCGCCATTCGACGGGCAATCACGCGTGGCAGCCGTGGAGAAACGAACCTCTGCCGGGCCAGGTACACCTGCCGGCCGCAGACACCAGGCTGCCCGTGACTTATCGGAGTTGTCATGCGAATTTTGGTTACCGGTGGAGCCGGCTTCATTGGCTCACACGTCGTCGATCGGTACGTGGCCGACGGGCATTCCGTGGTTGTCGTGGACAATCTGAGCACCGGCCGGCGTACCAATCTCAACCCTCGGATTGCAGCGTTCTACGAAGTGGACATCCAGGACGCTGCACGTATCGACACCGTTTTTGCCACCCACCAGCCCGACGCCGTGTCGCACCAGGCAGCCCTGGCCAACGTACGCGAGTCGATCGACGAGCCGCTGCGGTACGCCGCCACCAACCTCCTGGGGTCGATCGTGCTGCTCGAAGCGGCGCGCCGTCATGGGTGCCAGCACTTCGTATATGCCTCGACGGGCGGTGCCGTCTATGGTGAACCCCAGTTTCTGCCCGTGACCGAAGATCACCCCGTGAATCCGCTCGATCCCTACGGCGCCAGCAAACATGCGGTCGAACACTACCTGTATTCGTACCAGCACAATTTCGGACTCACGTACACGATTCTACGTTATCCCAACGTGTACGGTCCGCGCCAGGACCCGTTCGGCGAGGCAGGGGTGGTGGCGATTTTTAGCGCCGCGATGCTGGCCGGGCGTCCGGTGACGATCAACGGGAATGGTGAACAGCAGCGGGACTTCTTGTACGTGGGCGACGTGGCGGAGGCAAATGCGCTGGCGTTGACGCGCCGTGCCAATGGCATCTACAACCTGGGCACCGGCGTGGGCACGACCATCAACCAGCTGTTTGCTGATTTGAAATCGTTTACCGGCTATGCTCTGCCGCCCGTGTACGGCCCCGGCAAGCCGGGCGAGGTCTTTCAAATCTACGCTGACGCCAGCAAGGCCCAGCGAGGGTTGGGCTGGCAGCCGCAGCACACCCTGCGTACCGGGCTGCACGAGGTGGTCGAATGGTTCCGGCGCGCTGGTTGATGGCATGAGCGCTGAAGGTCCGCGCATTGCCGTCAATGGCTGGTTCTGGGGGCAGGATACGACAGGCAGCGGCCAGTACCTGGCCCACCTGGCCCGTTTTCTGCCGGACACCGAGCCAAACGCAGCGTGGGTCATGATCTGCCCGCGTCCCCTTGCGCTGACGAACGCACCGGCTCTGCCTCCGCGCTGGCAGCTGCACGTGGCCTCCCCGCCGCCCTGGCTGCCGGGGGACAACCTGGCCAAAGTCTGGTTCGAGCAGGTGACGTTTCCGCGGGCCTGCCGCACCGTGGGGGCGAACCTGGCCCACGTGCCGTACTGGGGTTCACCGGGGTGGTCACCCTGCCCGGTGGTGGTGACCATTCACGACCTGATTCCCCAGCGGCTGCCCGCGTATCGCGGCGGTATTCTGCCGCGCAGCTATACCTGGCTCGTGGGCCGCACGGCGCAGCGTGCCGCACGGGTGATCACCGATTCCGAGGCATCGCGCCGTGACCTGGTCGAACACCTCGGTCTGCCCGACGCGCAGGTGCGGGTCATCTACCTGGCCGCCGATGAGGCGTACCGGCACGTGGCCGAACCCGGCGAACTGGACCGTGTGCGCACCCGCTACGGTCTGCCGGCGCGGTTTGCGCTTTATGTGGGTGGCTTCGACATCCGCAAGAACGTGCCGGGCGTCCTGCGCGCGTTTGCCCTGGCTGTGTCGCGCGGGCAGGTTGCACCAGATGTCGGCCTGGTCATCGCCGGCCAGCTGCCCGGCGTCGATACGGCGTTCAAGCCCGATCCGCGCCCGCTGGCCGAGGCCCTGGGTTTGCGTGGGCGGATCGTATTTACCGGTTGGGTCGACGAGGCGGACAAGCCGGCCCTGTACAGCCTGGCCGATGTGTTTTTGTTCCCATCCCAGTACGAAGGATTTGGCCTGCCTGTGTTGGAGGCGCTGGCCTGCGCGGCGCCGGCCAAAGGAGACGAAACATGAATCACACCACCGATCGCCCGCGGGTGGCTTTGGAATCGACGGTCATCTCGCATGGATTGCCATACCCCCACAACCTGCGCCTTGCGCGGCGCCTGGAGCTGATCGTACGCACCGGGGGTGCCGAGCCCGCCACGATTGCGGTGCTGCACGGCCAGCTGCGAGCCGGCCTGACCGACCTCGAGCTGCAGCACCTGGCCACCGCCGCGGACGTGCGCAAAGTGAGCCGCCGCGACCTGCCGATCGTCGTGGCGCGCCGGCTGGACGGGGCCACAACGGTGGCGTCCACGATGTTCGTGGCCCACCATTTCGGTATTCCGGTCTTCAGTACCGGGGGTATTGGCGGCGTACACCGCGGCTGGCCCTTCGACGTGTCGGCCGACCTGCCGGAGCTCGCCCAGACACCGGTGATCGTCGTGTGCAGCGGGGCCAAGGCGATCCTCGACCTGCCCCTGACGCTGGAGTGGCTGGAAACCCACGGGGTACCGGTGATTGGTTACCAGACCGACGAGTTCCCGGCGTTCTACAGCCGCGGCAGCGGTCTGCCAGTCGATGTTTGTGCCGATTCGGCGGACGAGGTGGCTGCACTGTACACGGCGCAGCGCCGGTTGGGTCTGCCGGCCGGTTTGTTGGTGTGCGTACCGGTGCCCGCCGAGGCCGAGCTGGCGCGTGACGTCGTCGAACCGGTCATCGAGCAGGCGCTGGCGGAGGCCGGGCAGGCAGGAGTACGGGGGAAGGCAGTGAGCCCCTTTCTGCTTGCGCGGATCAGCGAGCTGAGCGGGCAGGCCAGCCTGCGCACCAACCTGGCGCTGCTCGAAAATAACGCCCGCGTCGCCGCGCAGATCGCCCTGGCGCTCGCCGCCGCGTGAATCGGGCGTTCTGCGTGCGCCAATGCCGGGGGGCGGCCCAATCATGGGCCGCCCCCCGGCATAAAAAAATCAGGGCAGAAGTCCCCCGCTCCTCTGCCCTGATAGTAAGATCCCCGAAGGCACCTTACAGGGGTGATTATCTGCGAAATGGCCGGTGACGTCAAGTCACCTCGCATAACAGAAGTATAACGATTCTTAATCAATTTCAAGGCTGCGCGGTGGTCGACACCCGCCTGGGTTACGCCACGGTCGTGACCTGTGGTAGTTCGACGGCAATCGGTTCATCGGGTAGTTTGGTGAACACCAATTCGTCATTGGACGCTGGGTTGACGTCGATGTGGACCACGTCGCCGGTGCGGAACTCACCCCGCAGCACCAGTTTGCTCAGCGGGCTCTCGACGTAGCGCTGCAGGGCGCGGCGCAGCGGCCGCGCGCCAAACTGTGGATCGTACCCCTTTTCGGCCAACCACTGGCGGGCGGCGACGCTCAGGTCGATGCGAATGCCCTGTTCCTGCAGGCGCTCGGCGATATCCTTGATCTGGATGTCGACGATACGCATGACGTGGTCGAGCTTCAAACCCTCGAAGATGATCACCTCGTCGATGCGGTTGAGGAATTCGGGCCGGAAGGTCTGCTTCAAGCCGCGCTCGATCTGGTTTTGCATCTCACGTACTTCAGCGCTGTCATCGCCGGCACGCAGGAAGCCCAGGGCACCACCCTTTTTGGCGTAGTCGGTGCCGATGTTGGACGTCATGATGATGACGGTGTTGCGGAAATCGACTGTGCGTCCCTGGCCATTGGTCAGCCGGCCGTCGTCCAGGATTTGCAGCAGGGCATTCCATACTTCAGGGTGTGCCTTTTCGATTTCGTCGAACAGAATGACGCGGTAGGGGCGGCGGCGCACGGCCTCGGTGAGCTGCCCGCCCTCGTCGTAGCCCACGTAGCCGGGGGGCGCGCCGATGAGGCGGCTGACGGTGTGGGCCTCGCGGTATTCGCTCATGTCGATGCGCAGCAGGGCGTCCTCGTCATCGAACATGAAGGCGGCGAGGGCTTTGGCCAGCTCGGTTTTGCCAACACCGCTGCTGCCCAGGAAGATGAAAGAGCCAATCGGGCGTCGCGGGTCTTTGAGCCCGCTGCGGGCACGGCGAATGGCATCGGCAATCGCGTTGATAGCGGCATCCTGGCCGACGATGCGCTGGTGGAGGACCTCTTCCATGCGCAGCAGCTTCTCAGCTTCGGTCTCCAGCATCTGTGACACGGGAATCCCGGTCCAGCTGGCGATCACCTGGGCGATATCGTCCTCGTTCACCACTTCGTCCAGGCCCGCTTCGGCGCGCCAGGCGGCGCGTTCGACGCCAAATTCCTGTTCGAGCTTCAAGCGTTCGGCTTTGTACGTAGCTGCCAGCTCGTAGTCACGAGCCGCCCACGCCGCTTCCTCTTCCATCGTGAGCTTCTGCAGGCGCCCCTTTTTGTCCTTGATCTCCTGGGGCATCGTGTAGAGGGCCACGCGCAGTTTGGCGGCGGCCTCGTCCATCAGGTCGATGGCTTTGTCCGGCATACGGCGGTCGGTGACGTAGCGGTGTGACAGGCGCGCGGCGGCAATCAGGGCACGGTCATCGATCGTCACCTTGTGGTGGGCTTCGTAGCGGTCGCGCACACCACGCAGGATCCGGATAGTGTCTTCGACGTCGGGTTCCTCGACCCAGACCGGCGCAAAACGGCGCTCCAGGGCGCTGTCCTTTTCGATGTGCTGGCGGTACTCGTCGGGCGTGGTGGCACCGACGCAGCGCAGTTCACCGCGCGCCAGGGCCGGTTTCAGCATGTTGCTGGCATCCATGGCGCCCGACGCTGCGCCCGCACCGACGACGGTGTGAATTTCGTCGATGAAGAGCACGATTTCGCCTTCGGCGCGCTGCACTTCCTCGATGGTGGCCTTGAGCCGTTCTTCGAACTCACCGCGGAAGCGGGTGCCCGCAACCATCGCACCCAGGTCAAGCGATACGACGCGTTTGCCCATCAGGTTTTCGGGCACCTCGTCGTTGGCGATCTTTTGCGCCAGCCCCTCCACGATCGCCGTTTTGCCCACGCCGGCCTCACCGATCAGCACGGGGTTGTTTTTTGTGCGCCGGCTCAGGACCTGGATCACGCGCAGGATCTCGCTGTCGCGCCCGATGACGGGGTCGAGTTTGCCCTCGCGCGCCAGTACGGTCAGGTCACGACCGAATTTTTCGAGCGTCCGGTACTGCGTTTCGGCGGCCGGGCTCGTGATGCGCTGGCCGCCGCGAATCTCTTCCACCACCTGTGAGATGCGCTCTTTCGTAATGCCGTGTTCTTTGAGGATGCGGGCCGCCGGCGTATTGCGTTCGCTGGCGATGGCCAGGAGAAGGTGTTCGGTCGAGATGAACTCATCCTTCAGGCGGCTTGCTTCTTCGTTGGCCACGTCGATGATTCGTTTGAGGCGCGGGGTGATGAAGACCTGGGTCACCGGCGCTGCGTACGGCGTTGCCGTGAGTTTGGGGGCCGCCTGCAGCACGTCGTCCAGTTTGCCGGCCACGACATGGACCGGTGTGCCGAGACGCTCGAGGATCTGCGGGACGGTGCCGTTGGTCTGTTCCAGCAGGGCCAGGAAGATGTGCTCGGTATCGACCTGGGTGTGTTGGTAGCGCTGCAGGATTTCGTACGCGCGCATCGCCGCGTCCTGCGCTTTATCGGTAAAACGATCGAATCGCATCATAGTCGGAAATCCTTATCATGCCCGTTCTATCACAACGTCATACATCTTCAACTCGGGCCTTATCATCGCGCCGAACACACATCATCTGTGTAGATTTTGATCCTATTCGGGCCAGACTCTAACACAACACTAACACAGTGCCCTGATGGCTGCCATGGCAAAGAGCACACAGGTCACACAGAAGATTATGGAAAAAGGTCTTTGTGTCTTGTGTGCTCTTTGTGGTCAAACCCGGCTCAATACCGCAGCAGGGCCCCGATGCTGCCCATGGTGTGCAACGCGGCGCTGATACGCTCGTCTGGCTGCACGACAACGACCTCGTTGCCGGCTTCGAGGGTACGGCGCACGATGGTGTTGATGACGTCGTTGACCGGCTCCATGCTGCCGCCGCAGAAGTTGCAGGTATTATTATCGGCCAGCGAGATGTAACCGCAGTTCTGGCAGCGGTAGGCCGCGGCCTGGAAGTTTTCGACCATGACGAGCTGGTGAACGCGGCCATCCTGCAGGGCGCCGATCGTATCGGCCAGCCCCATCACCGCCGCGCCGCCCTTGGTGGCCGTGGTAATGATGTGTTCCAGCAGGAGGGCTTCGCGCTGCGCGGCGACCTGCTGCGCCACACCGAGGGCCAGCTCACCGATGTGCGCGGCGTTGGCATTGGCATCCACGCTGAACGTGCCGGCGACGCGGTCTTGCCAGACTTTTGGCAGCTGCCCGCGGAACTGGGCCACGTTGGCATCGGTGCCGGCCAGGATGACACGTTTGCAGTCGCGCTCGGTAAAGAAATGGACTGTTTCGTCGACGGCATCCTTGATATTGCGTTCGGCAGTCTCTTCCGTGGCGCGCTGGTAACGCGCCGCCGAGCGCCCGCCCGCTTTGTGCCGTTTGACGTCTTCGCCCAACAGGCCGCTGACCTCTTCGAGCTCGCCCATGAAAAAGACGAACAGCCGCACCCCTTCCTGGTCGACGACAGCAACGCCGTGGCGGGCGTAGTCGTCCAGCAGCTGGCTCAGGGGTTTGACGTAGAAGCGAGGATTCACAAAGACAGCATCCTCAACGGGTACGAACAGGGGGTAGGCGCGAAAGAATTCCTGCGCCTGGCAGCTGAAACAGGCCACGCCGCGGCCCTGCCAGTTGTACTCGAAATCGAAGTAGCGCGTGATGCGCTGGACGTCGATGGGATCGGCATCGCTGCTCATGGAAGCCAACAGGTTGCGCAGGGACAGCTTGTACTTGTCCACCGTACGCCGGTGCGGATCGACGTTCAAGTAGAGACTGACCACCGATCCCTTTTTCCCCTGGAACTCGACCAATTCGTGGAGCTCTGACTCGCGAATCATAAGTGGACCTCGGTTCCTCTCAGTTCTTATTGTGGCTCGTTGTGTTTCACGGAATGACGAGCTGTTGACCGGCAAAGATGAGCCGCGGGTTGGTGATACCGTTGGCACGTGCCAGGTCGGTTGTCGAAACGCCAAAACGTTCGGCGATCTGCGACAGCGTATCGCCGCGTTTGACCACGTACACCTGTTGGCCGCCCGTGGTGGTGCCGCCGCCCGTGGTACCGCTGGGAAGCTGAATCACCTGACCGGGGACGATCAGGCTCGCGTTGGCCAGGTTGTTCAGGCGCTGCAGCTCCGCCACCGTGGTATTGTAGCGCCGCGCAATCTGGCTCAGCGTCTCACCGCGCTGCACGGTGTGGCGGCCCGCCGTGTTCCCACTGGAAACGACGACATTGGCCGGCCTCTGGCCGGGAATCTTCAGCGTCTGGCCGATTTGGATTTGCGCCGCATCGGTGATGCCGTTGACGGCGACCAGGACGGCCACGTCGGCGCCGAACCGCTGGGCGATGCTGGTCAACGTATCGCCCGCCTGGACGATGTATGGCCAGGTTTCGTTCGGTATGGTGACCACCACGGTGGGTGCTGTGGGCGGCACGACCGTGACGACGACCTCCGGTATGACCGTGGGGGTGAACACCGTCGAGGTCGACGCGACACTGGGGGTGAGTCTCTGCCAATCGGCAGAGTTGTCGATCTGGGGGCGTTCGCGGCTGCAGCCCAGCACGGCGACCGCGAGCAGCAGCAGCAATCCTGTCAGACCCCACGATGCGAGCGGTTTTCGGTTCATACGGTACAGGCTCCTCGTACCTGGATGTTTGCAGACTGTTTCGAAGGTTGACGTCAACTCGTCCAGACGCCCCACGCAGCACCTTCGCGACCTGTGCGCCGTTGCGTGAGATGGGTCGATCGTCTCAAAGTAACTCCTAAATCACGCCGAGCTGCCGGCCGACGCGAGCGAACTTTTCGAGGCCCTCGCTCAAGTCATCCTGGCTGTGCGCAGCGCTGATCATCACGCGGATGCGGGCCTGGCCACGCGGCACGGTGGGGAAACCGAGGGCCATAGCAAAGAGCCCCTGCTCGAAGAGCGTCCGGCTGAACTGCTGTGCCAGCGGGGCCTCACCGAGCATCACCGGGGTGATGGGGCTCTGGCTGTGGCCGATGTCGAAACCAAGCGCCTGCATGCCCGATTTGAAGAAGCGCGCGTTTTCCCACAGCCGGTCCACCAACTCGGTGGACGCTTCCAGCAGATCGACGGCGGCCAGGCAGGCGCCGGTATCGGCCGGCGTCACGGCACTCGAGAACAGGAACGGGCGTGCTTTCTGGCGGATGTAGTCGACCAGGACCTTTTTGCCGGCGATGACACCGCCTACGACGCCAAAGGCCTTGGAAAGGGTTCCCAGTTCGACGTCGAACTTACCGTGCAGCCCAAAATGGTCGACGATACCGCGCCCACCGCGACCCAGGACCCCTTCGCCGTGCGCGTCGTCCACCATGGTCATCACGCCGAACCGTTCGGCCACCGCGTACAGCTGATCGAGCGGTGCGATGTCGCCATCCATGGAAAAGACGCCATCGGTGATGAGCAGCCCGCGCCGGTAGTTTGGCAGGTGTGTCTCGATCTGCCGTGCGGCGTCTTCGACGTTACAGTGCTCGTAGGGGATGATCTTGGCACCCGACAGCCGGCAGCCATCGATGATCGATGCGTGGTTCAGGCGGTCGGAGAAAATGACATCCTCGCGCCCGACGAGCGGGGGAATCACGGCCTGGTTGGCGCAGAAGCCGGACTGTACGTAGAGGGCATCCTCGACCCCTTTGAAGCGCGCCAGGCGCCGTTCGAGTTCGACGTGCAGCGCGGTGGTGCCCGCAATCGAGCGCACGGCGGCCGGGCCGACGCCCCACTGCGCCGTGGCGGCCTGTGCTGCGGCACGCAGGGCCGGGTGATTGGCCAGCCCCAGGTAGTCGTTGGTGCACATATTGAGCACCTGCTGACCATCGACGACCATGCGGGGTCCGACGGGTGATCCAATCGTGCGCAGGCGAATCAGCAGGCCTTGTTCGGTCAGCTGGGCGATTTCGTCTTGAATCCAACGGAGTGTGTCGGTCATAAGCCATCCTTTTGCTGCTGCACCGGCGGGGAAACCCGTCGATACGCCCGTACCGCACCTGGGAGTGCGGTACTCCTCGTCGGCTGCATCGGCGGGGAAGCCCGTCGATGTGCCCGTGCCGCACCTGGGGGTGCGGCACTCCTCGACTCCTTCGCGACGGGTACCGCACCTGGGGGTGCGGCACTCCTCGACTCCTTCGCGACGGGTACCGCACCTGG
>CAYUCC010000046.1:0-10399 GCA_964443225.1 uncultured Anaerolineae bacterium | reverse complement strand
GGGTGCGGCACTCCTCGTCAGTCCTTTGGCGACGGTTGGTCTTGAGCCGGAATCCCGTCGGGAAACATCACGACCTTGCCGCTCTGGCCACTTTGCATGACCTGCAGGGCATCCTCGTACTCGGCCAGGGCAAACCGGTGGGTGATGAGCGGTGACAGATCGACGGCGCCGGAACGGAGCAGCCCGCGCATCTGGTACCACGTCGTCCACAGCCGGCGCCCGACGATCCCGTAGACGGTGGCGCCTTTGAAAATGATGTGGCTGTTCAGATCGAAGCCAATGGCGGCCGGGGCCAGTCCCAACAGCGCCGCCTCGCCGCCGTCGCGCAGCACTTTGAACCCCTGGTCGATGGCCGAGCCCGCGCCGGACATTTCCAGCAGCACGTCGACCCCTTCGCCTTCAGTGGCTTCCTGGATGTCATGCACGATATCGACTTCGGCCACGTTGTAGGCATAGTGGGCGCCCATCTGTTTGGCCAGGCGCAGCCGGTAGGGCGAGATGTCGGTGGCGAAGATCTGGCGTGCACCGGCGGCTTTGCAGACGGCGATCGTCATGAGCCCCACCGGGCCGCAGCCGGAGACCAGCACCTTGCGTGCCGTCACGTCGGTGGCAAAGGCGGTGTGGACCGCATTGCCGAAGTTCTCCTGGATGCTGGCGATCTCGAGCGGCATCTCGGATGGGTTAAGCCAGAGGTTGTATTCGGGCATGGCAATGTATTCGGCCCAGCAGCCATCACGGCCAACGCCGATGATTTTGGTGTTTTTGCAGATGTGCCCGTTGCCGGTGCGGCACTGGGCGCAGTGCTGGCACGTGATGTGACTTTCGGCCGAGACGTAGTCGCCGACCTTGACCTGGGTCACGTCCCTGCCGACGTCGACCACCTGGCCGCAGAATTCATGGCCGACGACGATGGGCGGCTCGATGTGCTCGCGCGCCCAGGGGTCCCATTTGAAAATATGCAGGTCGGTGCCACAGATCGACGTGGCCTGGACTTTGATGAGTGCTTCGTTGGGGCCAATGGCGGGGATATCGACGAGCGTCATCTCCAGGCCGGGTGAGCGTTCCGGCTTGACGATGGCTCGCATCTTACTACCGAACTGGCTCATGCAAGACACCTCTTCTTCGAGGCAGGTGGGGCGGGTACAACGGGCCGCCCCCTGCGCACGGCTGCTGGTTAGTTTGATTGGATCGCGAGGTTGTTGGTGTTTGATTCAATATTAGCATGCACACCCGTATTCGTCAAGGGTTTGTGGAGGACCGGGGTGCATCGCGCATCCAGGGCGGGGCCTTCGACGAATACCTGCGGCAGAACGAATGCACGAATGGGCCGCGTGGCATTCGTGCATTCGTTGTCCTCATTCGTTGACGGCGATTCGTTGCCCCAAAACTACGAGATGCACCACCCCCAAACAAAAACGGTAGGTGTGTGGTGAGTGATCTCACCACACAAGCGCCGTTCTGTGACGCTGCCCTCCCAGCGGCCCGGCACGGGTCGGATCGCCGCAGGGTTGGTCTCTACCTCCAGATCAACGGCAGATACACCGGCCGCGCCGGCTGAACCGTCGCCGTGGGCGTGGGACTGGGCGTATTCGTGGGCGTCGGTGTTGGCGTGAGCCCGCTGCGGTACGCCACGGCCCAGTCCGACAACCCGGTGATGCCGGTGCGCGTGATGGAATTGGCGGTGTAGGCGCTGGCGGCGCAGTCCCAGGTGCCGGCAGCGTAACGGCAGACCTGGTCGCCGGTCGCCGGGGTGAAGGTGGTGGGCAGCGTCAGATCGACCACGTAGCCCGTGGCGGGGTTACCGTTGGTGTCGGTGCCGGCGATCTCCCAGTAATAGCCGGTGTCGAGGTCGGGACTGGCCTGGGAATGGCTGCGGTTAACGCGCTGCACGGTCAGCTGGTCGAGGGTGCCGGGGGTGACGACGCGGATCGTGACGGGCAGGTTGTTGGTGTAGAACGTGTAGCTGCCGGCGGTGACACCGCGCACACCATCGGCCGCCGTCCAGCGCGCGAGGTATGCCGCGACGTGGTTGCCTGCGGTGGCAAAGTCGCCGCCGGCGTAGAGGTTGCCGGCGGCATCCACCGCCAGACTGTTGACAAAAGGCCAATATCCCCCTATGCCGCTGCCGAGGGCCGACCAGGTGCTGCCGTTCCATTTGGCAATGTAGTTCGTGGTGACGCCGTCGACCCCACTGAACTCGCCACCGGCGTAGAGGATGCCGGCCTCATCGATGGCCAGGGCGTTGACCGTACACCCATATCCATAGGGGTCACAGCCCATGAGCGTGCTGAAGCTGGACCAGTCGATGCCGTTCCAACGATACATTTGACTGTCGTACACGGAATTGGATGCAGCGTAGAGACCACCCAACATATCGACTTTCAGAGCACTGACACACTGAGAGTAGGGGCAGGTCACCTGAATGCCGTTGCCCACAGGGGACCAGGTGCTGCCATCCCACCGGGCAACATGTTCAGCGGTCACGCCCCCCGCTGTCGTGAAAGGGCCACCCGCGAATACGTCATCGTTGGCGCCGATGGCCAGAACGTGAACATAAGTTTCGTATCCGCCACCCATCCCACTACCCAGGGCGGACCAGCTTGAGCCGTCCCAGCGGGCGATGTGATTGGCGTGGACGTCACCCGCCGTGGTGAACCAGCCGCCAGCATAGAGGTTGCCGGCTGAGTCGATCGCCAGGGCGTGAACCGAGCTGTTCAGCCCGCTGCCCAGAGAAGACCAGGCGCTGCCGTCCCATCTGGCGACGTAGTTGGCACTCACCCCACCGGCGGTGATGAAGGTGCCGCCGGCGTAGAGGTTGCCGGCCGCATCCAGCGCCAGGGTGGAGACATATGGATCGTATCCGCCGCTCACGCCGCTGCCCAGGGCGGACCAGGCTGTGCCGTCCCACATTGCGATGTGATTGGCGCCAACGCCCTCGATTGTGGTGAAGCTTCCGCCCACGTACAGATTGCCGAGGGTATCGATTGCCAGGGCAGCGACCTCACCATTCGTGCCGCTGCCGAGAGGGAACCAGGTGCTGCCGGTCCATCTGGCGATATGACTGACGCCAGCTCCACCGGCGGTGGTGAACCAGCCGCCGGCGTAGAGGTAGCCGGCTGCATCCAGCGCCAGGGCGTGGACCCAGTGGTTCATGCCGCTGCCCAGGGCGGACCAGGTCGTGCCATCCCATTTGGCGATGTTTCTGGCGCTCACCCCACCGGCGTTGGTGAAGTTACCGCCAGCGTAGAGGTTGCCGGCCGCATCCACCGCCAGGGCTTCTACGCTGTCATACATGCCGCTGCCGAGGATCGACCAGGTACTGCCGTCCCACCTGGCGACACGATTGGCGTACACGCCACCGGCCATCCGGAAGTCGCCGCCGGCGTACAGATTGCCGGTCGCATCGACCGCCAGGGCGCTGACACAAACGTCGTACCCAGAGCACTGCCCCATACCGCTGCCGAGCGGAGACCACGAACTGCCGTCCCATTTAGCGACATAATTAGCGCCGACCCCGCCCGCAAGTGTGAAGGTACCACCGGCATACAGATTACCAGCCATGTCGATCGTCAATGCAGCGACGTACACATCGTAACCACCACCCACACCGCTGCCGACCGGGGACCAGGCGCTGCCGTCCCATTTTGCCACGCTGAAGGCATCGATGCCGCCGGCTGTCCAAAAATAGCCGCCCGCATAGAGGTTGCCGGCTGCGTCGACGGCCAGGGCATACACGCACGGCGCCGCGTCGCCCCCCATGCCGCTGCCGAGGGATGACCAGGTGTTTCCATCCCACCGGGCAACGCTGTTGACCTCGACACTGCCCGCGGTGGTGAACCGGCCGCCGGCATACAGGTTCCCGGCCCCGTCAAGCGCCAGGGCGTAGACCGCACCATTCAGGCCGCTGCCGAGGGCGGACCAGGCACTGCCGTCCCATTTTGCCACATGATTGGTGATGAGATGACCTGCAACGATGAAGTTGCCCGCGACAAAAACAGCACCATTCGTGTCGACTGCGAAGGCATAGACTGCGCCGTCGGTGCCTGGTATGTTGGTCGAGATGCCGTCGATCCAGTTTTCGTTACCGGGAACGGTAGCGGCAACACGCGGGGCTTCACCTTGCCCGCCGCTCAGCCGGTAGCCGCAGGGGTTGAAGCGCATCGCCCGGCCGGCCGGCGGAGTCAGCGTGCCGCTGGTTCCGACAAACTCGCCCAGGGGCTGCGCAGCGGGTACAGTCGGGTCATCTTGCGTCTGGGACAGTGGCTGCGCGCCGGCGGCCGGCACCATCAGCAGCAGGCACGCCAGCACAACCACGACGCGCACGCTGATGGACACACGATCCAGCGAGGATTTTGTTGGGATCGGGGTTTTCATGATTTTCCTCCTCGTGCGTTGCACTCAACGGGACTACGAAGGCACCAGCCTGGCGTTTACCCCTTCTCACCGCCCGCGCGGGACCAGCGGGAGGTACCAGGTGTTGCGGTAGTGGGCGACGGCCCAGTCCGACAGCTCAGTAATGCCCGCGCGTGTGATGGCATTGGGAGTGTATGCGCTGACAGCACAGTCCCAGGCGCCGTTGGCAAAGCGGCAGACCTGGTCGCCGGTCGCGGGCCTGAAGGTTGTGGGCAGCGTCAGATCGACGACATAGCCACTCGCGGGGCTGCCGGTTGCGGTGCGGCCGGTGATTTCCCAGTAGTAACCGGTGTCGAGCCCGGCGCTGGACTGGGGATGGCTGCGGTTGAACCGCTGTACCGCCAGCTGGTCGAGGGTGCCGGGCGTCGTGACGGTGATGGTGACGGGGAGGTTGCTGGTGTAAAACGTGTAGCTGCCCGTCGTGACGCCGCGCACGCCATCGGCCGCCGTCCAGCGTGCGATGTATGCCGAGGCGTGGTTCCCGGCCGTCACGAAGTCACCACCCACGTAGAGGTTGCCAGTTGAATCGGCTGCCAGGGCATGGGCGCTGCCGCTTACGCCGCTGCCTACAGGAGACCAGATCGTACCATCCCATGTGGCGATGTGGTTGGCACTGCTCCCACCGACTGGGATGAAGTCGCCCCCGACATAGAGATTGGCAGCTGCATCGAACGCCAGGGCATGGACAGCATCGGGTATGGCGCTGCTGAGAGAAGACCAGGTGGTGCCATTCCATTTGGCGATGCGTCTGGCGCTGACTCCACCGGCGGTGGTGAACTCGCCACCGGCGTAGAGGCTGCCGGCGGCATCGAACACAAGGGCGTGGACGGCGCCGTTCATGCCGCTGCCGAGGGCCGACCAGGTGGCGCCATCCCACTTGGCTACATAATTGGCGATCACTCCCCCAGCGGTGATGAACCCGCCGCCGGCATACAGGTTGCCGACTGCATCGCACGCCAGGCTGCGTACATACAGATACTGCGCACCGCTCACCCCACCACCGAGAGGAGACCAGGCGCTGCCATCCCATTTCGCGATGTAATCGGCGCTCACCCCGCCAGCCGTGGTGAACTCGCCGCCGGCGTACAGGTTGCCTGCCGCATCGAACACGAGGGCGCGGACGGGGCCGTTCGTGCCGCTACCGAGGGCCGACCAGGTGGTGCCGTCCCATTTGGCCACATAATTGACGCTCACCCCGCCGGCTGTGATGAACCGGCCGCCGGCGTAGAGATGACCGCTCGCATCGAAGACCAGGGCACCCACCCACGGCTCATAACCACCCCCCATCCCGCTGCCGAGGGAAGTCCAGGTAGTGCCATCCCTGGTGGCGATGTGGCGCGTGCCCTCGGGTCCAGCCGTGGTGAAGCGACCGCCGGCATAGACGCGGCCGGCCCGATCGACTGCCAGAGCGAGCACATCACCATTCATGCCGCCCCCAACGGGGGCCCAGGCAGTGTCGTCCCAGCGGGCGATCCGGTTGGCGTTGACGTCACCGGCTACGGTGAAATAGCCACCCGCGTAGAGGTTACCGGTCGTATCGACCGCCAGGGCTTCGATACATCTTCCGGTCTGCGTGCAGGTCCTCATCATACCACTGCCGAGGGGAGACCAGGTGCTGCCATTCCATTCGGCAATGTGCCAGGCGCGAACGCCGCCAGCCTCGGTGTACCAGCCACCCGCATACAGATTGTCGCCCCCATCGGACGCCAGAGCCTGGACAACCGTGTTGGATCCATCTGCCATGCCGCTGCCGAGAGGAGACCAAATTTCGCCATCCCACCGGGCAACGCTGTTGACCTCGACACTTCCTGCGGTGGTGAACCGGCCGCCGGCGTAGAGGTTGCCGGTTACGTCCATCGTCAGGGCAGAGACGTACGCATCGTATCCGCCCATGCCGCTGCCCAGGGCCGACCAGGCCGTGCCGTCCCATTTGGCGATGGCGTTGGTGCTGACCCCACCAGCTGCGCTGAACCCGCCGCCGGCATAGAGATTGCCGGCCGCATCGACCGCCAGGGCTCTGACCCCGGCATTGACGCCCCTACCCAGAACTGACCAGGTCGAGCCGTTCCATTGGGCGACATTGTTGGCGTGTACTCCGCCGGCCGCGGTAAAGGTGCCGCCGGCATAGAGGTTGCCGGCGGCATCGATGGCCAATGCAGAGACGCATAAACTGTTGCTGTCGCATCCCAATACGCCATCACCGAGGGCGGCCCAGGTATTGCCATCCCATTTGGCGACGTGGTTGGCATCGACGCCATCAGCCGTGGTGAACTCGCCGCCCGCGTAGAGGTTGCCGGCCGCATCAACCACCAATGCGTGGACATCGCCATTCATGCCACCACCCAGCGCAGACCAGGCCGTGCCGTCCCAGCGGGCGACATGGTTGGCACGCATGCCGCCCGCAACCGCAAACTCGCCGCCCGCGTAAACGTAACGATCGGCATCGACCGCCAGGGCATAGATCGTATCGTCCGTGCCCAGTAAGGGAAACGGATCGTTCGCCCAATTTTCGTCACCCGGATTAGCATTGGGGGTGATCGATTCGTCCCGGTGTTGTAACCAGGCTCCTGGTGAGTCATTTTGCTGCCGAGGTTGTGCGCTGGCCGCGGGTGCCGTCCACAGCATGCAAACCAGCAGGACAAGCGCAGGCACGGTGGTGATCAGCCGACGTGGCCAGGATGTGGTTGAGTGTGGGGCTCGCATGATTGTTTTTCCTTCATCCTCACCGCCCGCGCGGCACGAACGGGAAGAAACGCCCCTGCGGGGTGGGCGTACTCGTCGGCGTCGGCGTGGGCGTGATGGTTGGGGTGGGTGTGATGGTCGGTGTCGGAGTGGGTGTCCACGCCTGATCCTGTTCGACAGCCCCAATGTCACAATGCGGTCCCTGGGGACGCATGATGTCCCGCTGGTCGAGACCGTTGACCGGTGGAGCGGTGCAGACCGCATCGACGGCGGCGTCGATGGCCGCGCTGCCCGGGCCGGGTGCCATCGTATGGGTCGGGCCGCCGTTGTCTTGCAGCGGACCCAGTTTGGGATCGGCGTTGATACCGGGGCAGGTGGCATCGGGATAACTCAGGTTGCCGCCGCCGTCGATCACCTGGCCGAAATCGTTGAAGCAGTTTGTGGCCATCACGCTGTGTGCGATGATGGTGTTCTGCAGCGTCAGTGCGCCCCGGGTAAAGATGCCGCCGCCGTCATATTCGGCGATGTTACCGGCGAAGGTGCTGTGTGTTACAGTCAACGTTCCCCCGCCACCCACGTAGATGCCACCACCCAGACCGCCAGAACCATCGGCCCAGCTCGCGTGATTGCCATTGAAGGTGCTGTTGCTGACCGCTAACGCGCCACCACCCACATAGATCGCACCGCCGAAGCCGCCCGAATGGGTGTAACCAGCGCGATTGCTCGTGAATGTGCTGCTCGTCACGCTGTTAATGCCCGAAATCGCACCGCCGTCCCAGTCGGCATAATTCCCGGCAAAGGTGCTGTGGGTCACCGTCCGCACATTGAAGATCGCGCCGCCCTCTTGCGCAATATTACCCGCAAAGGTGCTGTGGCTCACGGTGCTGCCGCCGGCGATAGCTCCGCCGAAGCCCAGGTAGAAGCCACTGCCGAGGTGGCTGGCATGATTGTTGGAGAATGTACTGCTGATGACGTCGCAATTGCCGCCGATCGCACCGCCGTAGGCCATCGAGCCGCTGACGGAATTTCCGGAGAAGGTGCTGTGACTCACGATGCAGTTCCTGCCGTTGCTGATGGCACCGCCAGAACTGGAGTCATGATCGCCGGCGCCGGCGCCGTTACCGGAGAAGATACTATGGCTTACGCTGAGCGTACCGGAATTCCATATGCCGCCACCGTGACCACGCTCACCGCCAGCGTAGTTGTTGTCGAAGAGACTGTTGCTCACGGTCAGCGTACCGCTGTTATAGATGCCACCGCCATCGCCACCATCACCGTAGTCGAAGTCGCCAGTGGCGCTATTGTCAGCCAAAGTGCTGTGGTCCACCACCAGCACGCCATTGTTCAGGATCCCGGCACCAACACTTCCGCGCCGGCCACCGGTATCATTGCCTGATACGGTGCTGTAGCTGATGACCAGTGTGCCGCGATTGACCACGCCTCCTCCATACCCGGCAGACTGGCCGCCATCGTCACGGCCGTCAACAACGGACAGAGAGAGCAGTCTGAGGGTGACTCCGCTATTGACATAGAACACGCGCACCGTATCGTTACCGCTGATGGTGACCGCCTGACCGCTGCCGTCGATGGTGGTGTCGGTTGTGATTGTGATCTGTTCGGTGAGGGTGATCGTCCCGCTGCACGCAAAGGTCACCTTGCCGCCGTCGGCGAGAGCGGCGCGCAGGTGGGTTTCATCGCAGACGGTGACGATGTCGCCAGCCAGGGGAGCGCTCACCGGTCGCGCACCAGCGGCGGGCACGATCCACCACACACACGCCAGCACGACGACCACCCGCAGCACGGTGGCCAGTCGTCGCTGCCAGGGTCTGTTTGAGCTCGAAGTTCGCATGACGTTCCTCCTTGCGCATGCAGCGGAACCAGCAAGGTACCAAAGTGTCAATAATCCTCAATGTAACGCGCCAATGTCCGGACGGTCAGCTCGATGTTGTCGATATTGATACGGTCGGGGTTGTCGTCCACGCTGTGAAAGCCGGCCCGACCAGACCCTGGAATGCCCGAGTTCGCAATCGTGATGGCAGGAATACCAGCCGCCATGAAGCACAGTGCGTCGTCGGTGATCTTTGAGCTGGGCTCTAATCTCCCGCCTGCTACCGCTTCCAACGCTTGATTCACACGGTTGACAAGATCGGCGTTGGCGTCGTAATACCTGATCAAGATGCCATCTTTCTCAAGGTAGATCATTCCGCCATTCTGGCCGATAAACTCAAGGTTGACAAGGCTGGTGGGTAGAACCGGTTCTTCTCGTTTGAGCAAGTATTCCTGCACATATGAGTGAGCGCCCTGCATCGTCACCTCTTCACCGGCTGTCAGAAGAATCGTGACGTTGCTCTCACCAAGACTCACCTTTCCGTTATGAATATCTTCCGAGAGCATCAACAGGGACACCACCGAAGCGCCATCATCCACCGATCCCAAACTCTGACGGTCCGAGGGAATGAGGACATAGCCACCGAACTCGATCAGAACCAGTCCCCAATAGACAACAATCGAACCGGCGAGGAACAATACGACTGCGGTGACAGCGCTTCTTTTTAGCAGAGCGTATTTTCTTGATAAGAAGGTGAAACCAGCAACCAGAATGCCGAGGCAGGCTGCCACGGGAATAAGGGAATTGATCCTGGCGCGTTGAATATGATCATAGACTTCGGTTTTGGAGTCGTAGTGGGCGGCGAAGATCAATTCCCTTTCGGGATTGGGAACATCGTAGGTGATCACAATGTTTTGTCCCGTCTTTTGAGGGAGTCCTGAGACGATCGGCGTAAATAGCTCAAATGCACGCCCGAACGATATCCGCCGCCCGCCCCAAACAAAAACGGCACCTGTGCGGTGAGATCACCCACTACACAAGCGCCGTTGTCTGGTATCACGAACCACGCATCCCATACGGTCGAGGGGTTCCATGGGCTGCCTGCACTTTCGTCACGTAAGGGCATGTAAAAGAATAACTTCCTGCAAAATGGCCGGAATTCGCCGCAAAGCACGGTAAGTTATTCTTTTACAGTCCCTCAGGTCGCCGCCGTTGGCAACCGTCACTGATTTTACTATACACCTTTGTACCGCCCAGGTCAAGAGGGGAACTAAAACCCAAGACGCCCACCTCCCTTTCAGCCCACCCAATCCAGACTCGCACCTACCCGAACCCGTTGACAACAATCCGTGCCAAATCCGCTCCAGTCCGCTCCAATCCGTTCAATCCGTTCCCCAAATCCGTTGACAGCAATCTGTTCAATCCGGGGGGGGGGGGGGGGGGGGGGGGGGGGGGGGGGGGGGGGGGGGGGGGGGG
>CAYUCC010000045.1:0-43808 GCA_964443225.1 uncultured Anaerolineae bacterium | reverse complement strand
GCTGCTCCTGCAGGGTCTTGACGTCGACCAGGCTTTCGTCCAGGAGGTAGTTGTGGACGAAGTCGCGGATGTTGGTCAGCGGGCTGAAGGCGACCCCTTTGACGATCTTAGACGGGAAATTGTCGCGCAGCTGGCCGAGGCGGTTGAGCAGATGGGCGCGGTAATCTTCCAGGCGGGTAAACACCTGGGCGCGCCCAGCGGGCGGCAGTGTCACCCGTTCGAGATGGCGCCGGAAGGCACTGGTGTCGAACAGCGTGCCCGCCGTCTTGAAAAACCAGGCATCGTTGAGCTCGGCGTTGTGCACGATGAAATAGGCCAGGTCGGGTGAACGGTTGTCGGCGTAGGCATCGATCAGCGCACCGTGCACGAAGAAGGTGCCGTCGGGGTTGGCAAATTCCAGCGCCACCAGGCCGGTGGTGTCCCCGCGCAGGTAGCGCTGGCCTTCGGTGCCCAGCTCGCCGCGCACGTAGCTGCTGACCGTGCGGCGGCTGGTGGCCAGGGCGGCCTGGTTGAATTTGACGTCACGCTGGCTGCCGACGAGGGCAAACTGGATCGCGTCGAGCACGGTCGATTTGCCGGCACCGTTGACACCGATGAAATAGGTCGTGCCCTGGCAGGTGATGGTGGTGTTCTCGAAGAGGTGCCAGTTGACCAGGCGGATGCGCGTGAGTTGTTTCATGGTGTTTCCTCTATGGATTCGTCCCCATCCTCCTCCACATGATACTTCCGCAGCCAGGCTTCCATCTCATCGGCGGTCTGCACCGGCAGGATCATCTTGACCGAGCCGCGCAGCCGCAGCCGGGCTTCGCTGTTGCGCACGTCGATGCTGCGCCCGTCCAGGGTATCGATGAGGCCGAGCTTGCGCAGACTGCGCAGCAGGCGCTCGTACTGGCCAACGCCCAGGTCACGCTCGCGCCCGGTGATGGTGCGGTACTCCTCGCGCACGTCGCCAAGCGTGACGACCGGATCACTGGCCAGGCGCAGCTGGGTGACCTGCTCTTCGTACAGTTTGCGCAGCACGACGATCATGAGCGACTCGTCGAGTTTATAGCGCGCGCGGCAGTAGCTGAAGTCAGAGAGCACCTGAAAGACGCGGTGGTAATCGTCGTGCAGCAGGGTAAAACCGGCCAGGGCCAGGATCGAGGCAAACGCCGGGCGGTGCCGGTAGACGGTGTAATAGTCGTCTTTGTCGGTCTCCACGTCCTGGTACAGAAAGGTCTGGCCGAGCAGGCGGTTGGTAATGCGCGGCACGTCGCGGCGCACCCGTTCGGGCATGTCGGTCTGGTCGAATAAGGCGGTGTTACCTGCCATGTTGTCAAATTCTCCCGTGTCTCAAGGTGCGTGCAGCAGCTGCGGCCTGGGCATGCCGGGGACGGCTCGGCCGTTGGTGCGCGGGCCGGTTGGTTCGAGCGGGTTGGCAGCCGATGTGCGTGGCCGTTTGCTCAGCACGAACGACTGCACCAGGTAGGGACCAAAATCGACCGGGCCACCCTCGGCGGGTTCGACCCCATAATCGACGTCGGGATGATGCCCATAGGCCAGCGACAGGATGGCCCACTGCATGTCGTCGAAGAAGTCCGGTGGCAGATCGCGCACGTGCAGGCGCTGGCAGCCGTTGAGAAAACGATGGACGTACTGCTCGACCTTGTGCGGCGTCACGCCGGCGTTGATTTCCTGCAGCGCGGCCAGGCGCAGGCCGGCGGCATCACGCGGATCGAGCACCGGCCGCATGATGCTGGCCGGCACGAAGGGGGCGCGCCCCGCCGGCAGGGTGTAGAAGCTGTTGGTGTCTGGTGCATCGACTGTGGCCAGGCGGGGCGCAGGGGCGTCGACCGGCAGTTCCTCCAGGCCGTGGTCCTGCAGGGCAGCCAGGTGGCGCGCCAGGGCGGCCAGGCGTTCTTTGAAATTGCCATCGGCGCTGCCCAGCTGGTAACGCACCTGGCGCAGAGAGGTCCGCAGGTATTGCGTATGGCGCCGGTCGATTTCGGCCAGCAGCGGGTCCATTTTTTCCAGTTGATCGACGACGAAGTGCAGGGCATGGACGATTTCGGTGGCGGCCTGGGCCGGGGTCAGCCGGCGCTGCAAGGCCAGGTCGGCCGCGGCCCGGTGGAGCCAGGTTTCGTCGGTCAGCCAGCTTTCCAGGCGGCTGACGATGGCACGCCGGTAGCGTGAGATGTGGTCGCTGGTTTTGAGGGCGTGGTAGGTGCTGCCCAGGGCCGGTGCATAATCGTCGAACTGCATACGCATCAGCTGCGGCACGGTCTGGTCGCGCGTGACGTGTTCGGTGTAGCGGCGGATATTCTGGTTGAGCTCGTTGAGCCCACGCACCAGCTGACGCACGTTTTCGTAGGCCTGGGTGACGGCCAGCCCGGGTGAAAAGTCGTCATTATCGCTGGTGAGCAGCTGGTGGGCGGCATAGAGCTGGCCGGCGTACTCGCGCGGCTTTTGCTGTTGGACGGCACGCAAGGCTTCGAGCAGGGTGAAGGCGTAATCGGGCAGAATGATGAAGTCGGTGTAGTCGGCTGCCTGCTCACGTTCCACCCAGCCCGCATCGACGAGGCGGCGCAGCAGCTGGCTGGCATATTCCTGCGGTGAGCGGTTGTTGGTGGGACCGGCATCGGCGTCCGCCACCAGCGATGATGCCACGTCGGCCGCAGCCTGGGCATCGGTGAGGTAGTCGACGATGTCGGCAATCACCACCTCACGCGTCAGGCCAAAGCGGTTGAACTCGGCCAGCTCGTACAGGCGCAGCAGGATCGCCATGTAGTGCCGCTGCAGGTTGGCAAACCCGCCGGTGCCCAGGATGTTGAAAAGCTGGGGTGGCAGGAAATCGAACGGGTTGGCCTGGGCCATGGGTTTCACGGTTCGATCCTTTCGGGCACTGGCTTGTCATGCTGCCAGACCAGGATCTCGTGGGGTGTGCAGCGCAGTACCTGGCAGAGACTGGCCAGAGCGTCCAAATCGACAAAACGGGCTTCGCCGGCATCGAGGCGATACACCAGGTCTTTGGGCACGGCGGCTTGCCCGGCCAGGCCGCGCAGGGTCAGACGCTGGCCGGTGGCGGCCTGCAATTGCCCCAATAAAATGGTAAGTCGGTTGGCGGTGACGATCTTGTTCATCGGTTGATGCATGCGTGTTTCCTGGATCACCTGACAAATAGAAACTTTGTTCTAGCGTGGTCTGAATATACCACCACCTGGTCGATTTGTCAAGACATTTGTTCTATGAGATTGTATTTCTGACCTGAGAGCCGGACAGCTTGCATCAACCTGTGGATTCGTGTTATAACTATGGCGCAGGAGGACTGTGTGACCCCATCATTTGTCGATCCACTGGTTGTAGTCCCACCCCCGGCCAGCAAACGGCTGGCGTTACACGTCACGCCGGCAGGCCAGCGCGCCCTGCGCCAGGGTCATCCCTGGCTGTTCGATCAGGCGATTACGTCGCAGCGTGTGCCGGGTCATCCGGGGGACCTGGCCGTGATCTTCGACGAGCGGCGGCGTTTCCTGGCCATTGGCCTGTATGACCCCACGTCGACCCTGCGGGTGCGGGTATTGCAGCACGCCACGCCAGAGCCGATCGATTCCGCCTGGTTCCACATGCAGCTCATGCAGGCTGCATCCCTGCGCGCCGGCTTACCGGTCCAGGGTACGACCGGTTACCGGCTGGTGCATGGCGAAAACGATGGTTTGCCCGGCCTGGTGATCGACCGTTATGCGGGCACGCTGGTCATCAAACTCTACAGTGTGGCCTGGGTGCCCTGGCTGCGTGATCTGCGTGCGGTGCTGGCCGAGGTCAGTCCGGCGGACGCGGTGGTGCTGCGGCTGAGTCGGGCTGTGCAGCGGCTGCCTGATTATTTATATGGCCTGGTGGACGGCATTACCCTGGCTGGGGAGACCGCGCCCGATGGGATTTTGTTCAGTGAGAACCGGTTACGTTTCGAGGCTGATGTACGGCACGGGCAGAAGACTGGATTTTTTCTGGACCAGCGCGACAACCGTGTTCGGGTAGAATCATTGGCCCAAGGCCGTACGACACTGAATGTGTTCGCCTACAGCGGCGGTTTTTCGTTGTATGCGGCGCGCGGCGGTGCACCGCAGGTGGTCAGTCTCGATCTCAGCGCACCGGCCCTGGCGGCGGC
This sequence comes from uncultured Anaerolineae bacterium, assembly GCA_964443225.1. Lineage (GTDB taxonomy): Bacteria > Chloroflexota > Anaerolineae > SSC4 > Amarolineaceae > SSC4. The sequence goes on along the minus strand of CAYUCC010000045.1, from coordinate 39,667 downwards.
CGAACGCAACTTTGCGCTCAATCAGCACATCCCCAGCGTGGCCATCACGCAGCATACCGTGCTGCGCGCCGACGCCTTTGTCGCCCTGGGTGATCTGCGGCGCGCCCGGCGTCGTTTCGAGCTGGTCGTCGTCGATCCGCCGGCACTGGCCAAACAGGCCAACGAGGTGCCGCGTGCCTTGCATTCATACGGCCGACTGACCGAGCTGGCCCTGGGAGTTTTAACCGCCGGCGGCACCCTGGTGATGTCCTCATGTACCAGCCGGGTAGATGCCGACACCTTTTTTGCCACCGTCAATCAGGCGGCACGACAAGCGGGCCGGCCGCTGCGCGAACGCGCCCGCACGGGGCATCCCATCGATCACCCCGTGCGGTTCCCCGAGGGCGCGTATCTCAAGTGTCTGTTTGCGGAAGGGTGATGGACCACCTAGCTGCGCGTGAGGCCAGTGGCCTCATGTTTCCTACAAGAAACTCCGACCACCGAGGAGTGCCGCACCCCCCGGCTCCAACGCCGAAGGAATCTGGCATTTCCAGGATTAGCGTGCGTTGGAGCCCGGTGCGGTACGGGTTTTCCACGTGGCGCGGGTTCGCACCCCGGTTCCAACGCCGGACGATCTCTGCAATGCAACGTTCCTTCGGCGTTGGAAACGAAATGCGGAACGACACCCTCGATGGAGGAGTTCGCACCCCCAGGTGCGAACTCCTCCATCGAGGGAAACTTTCTTGGTAGGCACAAAGACACCTGGTTTGTGTGGAACGGCCACCCTGCCGCTCTCCGACCCTACGGACAGCTCTGTCCGAATTGTGATGCGCCCTTCTGGATGTCCAGCAGCGTATTGAACCCATCCCAATCGACGTCGACGTCGGCGTTGTAGTTGGCCGTCGGCAGGTTCCAGGCCTGGGCGGTTAAGGTGATATCGTCGACATCCACGTCACGGTCGTCATCGACGTCGCCGGCGAGTTGGCAGGCATTGACCTCGAAGGCACCCATGTCACAGCGCCCGGCGCGTGCCGCGTAGCGTTGATCGGCGGGCAGCAGGTCGTTGTACTCGCCGTAGCACCCGATGGGGTCGCCGGCGTCGATGGCGGGGCTGACGTTGGGTGACGTCAGCAGGGCATGCGTCGTCGTGGGGCCACCGTTGTTCTGCAGGGGACCCAGCCGTGGGTCGAGACCGAGCAGATTGCCGGTGGTGGTGCCGACGATGTTGCAGCCGGTGCCGCTGTAGATCAGGTTGTAGCCGAGGGAATTGAGCGTTCCGCTGCAGTCGTGGTTGATTGTTGCCCCACCCAGGTCCTCGTTGAGGGCCAGGATGCTGTTGCGCATGAGCATCGTCCCGCTGCTGCTGTAAAGACCACCGCCGTTGCCCGGATTGCCCCCGCTGTCGGCGTCGGCACGGTTGGCGGTGATGGTGACGTTGTGCAGCGCCCAGGTACCGGAACCGGTTTTGTACAGCCCGCCTCCGTTCTCGAAGGCGTTGTTCCCGCTGATCGTACTGTTTTCGATGGTGAGCCCGCCAAAGCCAGACACACCGCCACCGTTACCGACTGCGGCGTTCAAATAGATCGTGCTGTTGCGGATGGACATCAGATCGTTGACGATGATGCCGCCCCCATGGCTGCCGGCCTGATTGCCGATGACCCGGCTGTGCTGAATCAGGGTCGGTCCGTTGGAATAGATGCCGCCAGCCTGGTCGGCTGTGGTGTTGCTGGTGATCGTGCTGTTGATGATCGTCAGGCTTCCACCGCTGTGGTTGATACCTCCACCGCCATCGTCACCCGTATTGCCCGCCACCGTGCTGCCGATGATCACCAGTGGACCCTGGCTGGCGATGCCGCCGCCCACGCTGGCCGAGTCGTTCCCCGAAACCTCACTGTTGACCAGGGTCAGGGTGCCCCAGTTGAAGAGACCGCCGCCGTTGCTGGTGAGAATGTTGCCACCGGTGATCTTGACGCCGCGCATCGTCACATCTGTATTGAGATGCACCTCGGCGATGCGGTCGGTCCAACCCGCGGCGGCGGTGACCGTCGTCGACGTCGACCCGGCCCCCAGCAGCAAAGTGTCGCCGGTGAAATCCAGGTCGCCATTGAGCGCCAGGTCATCCCCGCTGGGGCCGATGCTCAGCGTGTAGGTGCCGGCACCCAAGACAATCGTATCTTCACCCGCCGTACCCGCCAGGCAGCCGCCGATGGCGGTATTCGTATTGGCCGAGCGTACCGCTTCACGCAGCGAGCAGTCGCCGCCGGCGTTGAGTTCGTCGACGAAGGTGGTGACGGTGATGGTGGTGCCGGCGGCGGCGGGGGATGCCGATCCCGCCAGGGCCACGAGCAGGACAACGGTACAACAAACGAGTGCGCGAAGGCTCACAGACACGGTTTCCTCCTGTTTTGTATCCGGACAGCGTGGTTATTCGGTGTGTCCAGCAGATCCATGAAGCAATTGGCTGTTTGGTGTCGTGCGCAGACACTGGGTTGCGGTGAAGTGGATTGGTGTGGTTTGGGGGCGGCCCGAATGATAACACAAAGTCACAAAGGCACCAAGTTTGTTATATTCGTGGTGCTTCTGTGACTACCAGGTAACTCCTCGGTGGCCAGGTTTCCTGTAGAAAACATGAGGCCACTGGCCTCACGAGCAGCTTCGCGGTATTTTTTGCCTGGAAAACAAGACGCTGATCAGGGGGCCGCCATGCCGGATCCGTTCGCGGCTCACTTTTAGAACCCGCACTACACACGTGCTGCTCCCTCAGACTGCAACGAATCCGATTTTTTGAGCTGATTTGCATATGATTGGAAGATATGCTACACTCATGCCCTTGGTTGACTACGTTCCACCCACTGAGCACAGTCTCCAGCGCTCCCAACGCCGCTGAAGTGCCCGGCACCTGAACAACCACACCTGATTCATGTCGCAGTACCGGTCACCACCAGATGGAGACACCGCCCATGTCACAGCTTTACCCGGCGAAGAGGCGAGATCGTCGTTCCCTTCGTATTCGTGCGATCGTGTTCATTCTGTTTGCCACGCTGGTTGTGGTCAGCAGCGCGCTGTTCGTGATGATTGCCGATGGCTCGCTGATGCAAGCGTTCGCCGAGCCAGCGCAGGCGCGAGCCACGGTCATGACGGCCTGGCGGCAGGTGCGCGACGTGGGGGCGTATCAGTTCTCGTCCGACATCGAGCAGGAAGTCATCCCGTTGGCGACGGCGGGTAACGTGGGACGTAGCAGCAAGACACAGCGCCTCTACATGGAAGGCGAGACCAATCTGGCCGCGCAGTTGCTGCAATTGGCGGTCTGGTCACAGGGCGGCAGCGTCACGGATGCCAGCTCGGCCGCGCAGATCAAGGTCGAAGGGGACAAGGCGTTTGCGCGCCAGGGCGAGGGCGAATGGCAGGAGACGGAGAACTTCACCGGCGGCTTTGCGCCGGAGGGCGACTTTCTCACCTTCCTCGAGGCGGCCACCAACATCCAGGCTGCCGATGCGGACACCGGCGATGGGAACGGACTGACGCGCTACACCTTTGATATCGACGGGCCCTCTTACGCCCGCTATCTGCGCGACAACATGCAGCAGGATCTGGCGGCCAGGGGCGTGCTGCCGCGCGGCGTCACGCTTGACCTGCCTGCCCAGTACGTCGCCATGACCGGCCACGGCGAGTTGTGGCTGGCGGCCAGCGGCCTGCCTGTGCGCCAGGTGATCCATCTGGACCTGCCGGCGGCAGCCGATGCCGACTACCGCACCAGGGCTAATATCTCCGTCGCGTTCACCTATCGTGACGCGCCAGGGGCGCTGCTGGCGGCCAATCCGTCCCCGCTGGGCATCGAGTTTCGGCCGGGGGCAGTGCGCAGCCTGGTCTCTTCGGTGGCCGCCGGCCTCCCCGAGGTGGCAGGTCAGTTGTTCCTGGTACTGGCGGTGCTGGCTCTGACCCTGCTGTTGGCGCGCAAAAACGCTTCACGGAAACTCTACGCGGCGATCAGTCTGGCGGTGATCCTGATCATGCTGGCCGCCCCGGTCCTGCAGGCCGCCGAGTGGCAGCGCTTCGGGAACTACGTCAAGTCCCAGGCCCCGGTCGAAAGCCCGGCCCGGGGCGAGATCAACGACCTCGTGACGGCCTACAACGACAATCGTCAGGCATCCGGCCTTCAGGCAGACCAGCGGCTGGAGCTGCTGCGCAAGGACAACGGGGCCGACCAGGACGCCGACGGCCTGAGCGACGCCCGCGAGCTGGCGCTGGGAACCAACCCGTTGACGCCCGAGCCGGCCGATCTGGCGGCGCTGGACCCGCTGGCAAAGGCGCCCGACGACGGAACCGACAGCGACGGTGACAGCCTGAGCGACGTGCAGGAAACGCTGCTGGGCACCAACCCGTTCGTGGCCGACAGCGACGGCGATGGCCTGACCGACTCTCAGGAGGTCATCGGTTTCATGCTGGGCGGGCAGCGCTGGTACGGCGACCCGCAAAAGATCAGCACGTTGGACGACAACGTGCTGGACGGACAGAAGTGTCCCAGCTTCCCGGCCTGCCCTGACAGCGACAGCGACGCCACGCCTGACATCGCCGACCGCGACATCGACGGCGACGGTGTACCCAACAACATCGACCTCTCGCCCTTCAAAGCGGGCAGCGCGACCTTTAGCGGCAGCGCACCGCTGGCGTTGACCATCAACGGCCTGGCCGCCAACACGCCCACCTACGTCGAGTTCCAGGTGCGCCCAACCAACCAGGCCCGCCTCTGGTATGCCTTCAACGTGCTGGACTGGCCCAGCGGCGACGCCAAAGGCCAGATCCAGCGCGCCGAGCGTGGTCCCAACGACCCGCAGACCTATTTCGATGTCTGCGCGCAGGCGGCGGTGACCAACGGCCAGGACCCGAACGCGGTCTGCGCCATGTCGCCCGACGACAACGGCGACATCAAACTGATCCCGATGCTGGAGATTCAGACCGGCGGCTACAACAACAACCTGCCCGGCGAGGAGGAACTGGAGCAGTTCGGCGGCATCGCGGTGCGGCCGCTGAGCAGTGCCGCCAATGCGTCCAGGGTCGTTTATGTGCCGCTCAACCTGGTGCTGGAGCCTAACACCGAGGACCGGGTGGCCTTCTACGGCAAGATGCTTTACCGGCCGGGAACCACGTGGGGCACGGCGCAGCAGGTGCGGCTGGTGTGGATCGTACAGATGCTGCTGGATGAATGCGCTGAGTACGACGGCGGTGTCTGCGTCAGCTATGACAGCTACAACACCATCCAGCCAGTGCAGACCTATTACGACGATTGGAAGCTGACCGGCCTCAACATCCGCGAGGACCGCGGCGCCCAGTTTGCCGTCATCTACGAAGATCCGACCGTCGCCAACCCGCCGGAGCCGGAAAGCGTGCTGACGCCGCTGAGCGTCGCGCTGGATGGCGCCTTCCTGTCGGCCCGCGACTGCGACACCGTCATCAACGCCACCTGCTATGGCGACGGACAGCCCGACCTGACGGTCAACGGACGCGGCGGCAACGCCCCGACCATCGCCGGCCGGCTGGATCGGCTGCAAAACGGCGGGGTGCCTGCTGTGCAGCGTTGGGGCCTCCCCAACGTGCTGCGGGTGGTCAACAAGCTCTATGGCCACCGCGACGAGGCATTTGGCCGGTTGGCGACCACCGACACCCAGGAGCTGTTGGGCGGCGTGTTTACCCCGGTGGTGTTGGGCGGCAACGCCATCGAGCCATCGCTGCTCTTTGCGCGCGAGGAGCGTTTCCGCGCCCTGAACCTGGCGGTCGCAGGCACCGGCCAGGCGCAGTGGAGCGGCAACAGCCTGACCTTCGACTTCCGCGCCGACAACGGCGTCCCCGTGCAGACCGTAGCTGGCCTCAACATGGTCAAGTATCGCTACAACGACGTGACTGCCAGGTGGGACACCATGGCTATCGAGGAGGCCTGGGCGTCCTGGGACCTGGCCTACGTCGGGGTCGAGCCGGGCGAGGATGCCAACGTGGCCGCGGGCAAGCTGGCGATACTTCAGCTCTATTACCTCTCCCTCAACCGCGGCTGGGCGCGGCCGGTGCAGTTCGGCGACACGTTGGTCAACGATCCCAGCCGCGCCACCAGCGACGAGGACTTGCAGGCCATGGCCAGCGCACCAGTGGGTATCGGCCGTGCTGCCAACCTGTTGGTTATCAACCAGTTGGTGCTCACCTACTACGTCAGCCCGCGCGACGTCCAGTCCTACATCGGCATCCTCAAGGGCACCGACAGCGCGACCAAGACGCTGGACGACCTGGGCACGGTCAACCTGCTGGAGACACTGCGCCGCAAGCTGAACCTGATCCGCAACGGCGAGAGTGCGTTCCAGACCTTTGTCGGCGTCGGCACGGCAGCCACCATCGTGTCGGGCATCGTCGGCATCACCCTGTTTGCGATCGGGTCGGCGCTGGACAACAACCCGCTGAAGCTGGCCGGGGTGGTCTTCCTGGGGCTGGCCGCGGCGGTAGCCACCATCGTCGCACCGCTGTTAACGTTGAAAACCTATATTCAGGAGGTGGCCATCGCGACGCAGATCTCGCATGGCGCCGCCGCGGGCAAGGTGCTGGGCGCCAGCTCCGAGATCGTCGGCCTGTCCAAGGCGGCCGCGATTGTCGGCCTGGTGATCAGCGTCGGCATTCCCTGGGGCATCTTCATGTACCAGGCGCTCTCCGGCGACGTCAAGGTGGGCACCATCGCCTTCAACACCGCGCTGGCCTATACGATCGCCAATACCATCGTGGCCATCGTTATGTTTGCGCTCTCGCTGACGGTGGTCGGCTTCATTTTCACGGCGGTGCTGGGCTTCGTCGACCTGCTGTTGCTGGGCCTGTGTGAGGCCGGCGTGTCGGGCGCGTGCTTCAGCCTGGTCGGTGCGGTCACCGGCGCGCTGGCCAAGCTGATCTACAGCAGCGGCACAGCCATCGACTTCGACCACCTCGACGCCTCCGGCACCCAGGATCTGGTCGCGCTGGGCGCCTTCTCCATCAACCTGTCCACCCCCGCCAATGGCTTCATGCACGGCAACCAGGTCAGTTTCTCCGCACCCGTCAAGACCACGCTCTTCAACCACGTGCCGGGCGGCGGCGCCATTGTCAAGTACGACTCCTTCTTCTCGGCCAACAACCTGCGTTCGGCCACCGTCACCTACCGGCTGGACAACGACGGCGCCAGCGCACCGGCGGCCAGCCGCGACGCCATGACCTCCGCCTGGCAGGGAGTGCAGTCCTTCCGCAGCAAAAGATACCGCATCTGGTACGGCCCGTGGCCCGACAGCAACACCATCAACTTCCACACCGGCTACGCCGAACAGACGATCTCCGGCCCGTGGCACACCCTGTCCAAGGGCCTTGACCGGCAGATACCGCTCTACTTCTACATGGGCTACGCCATGCCGGGCTACGAGTGCTGGACCGACTTCTGCTCGGACATCACGCTGCGCGGCGACAGCAAGACTTTCCTGGGCGACAGCCTCTACCTGGACGTCTTCCCGGCCACGCTGGACGAGTTCGTCAGCCTGAACTGGGACAGCCGCTTCGGCGTGCAGTTGGACCACGACGGCGACGGGCTGCTGGCTGCCAGCGCCGGTTCCGGTGGTCTCGATCCCAACGACACGACCCACGACAGCGACGGCGACAAGCTGCCCGACGGCGTCGAGGTGCGCCTGGGCACGTTCAACACGTCACTTGACAGCGACAATGACGGCCTCAGCGACTATCTCGAAGCGGTGTTGGGCACCGATCCCACCCGGCCGGACAGCGACCGCGACGGCCTGACCGACGTAGTGGAGGTCAACGGCTGGCAGTTCACCTATGCCACCGGCCTGTCCACGCTGGTCACCACCGACCCGCGCCTGCGCGACTCCGACGGGGATGGGCTGGACGACCGCGCCGAGAAGAACCTGGGAACCAACCCGCGCGCCTTCACGCCCAACCCGGCCTCCATCGCCCTGTCGATCAGCGACGATGACCGGGTGATCCGCTATGGCAACTCGCTGGTCTACACGGCGACGCTGACCAACGCCAGCCAGCCGGGCATACCGGACGCCAACGCCAACCTGACTCTCTCCGGCAATTTCGCCAACACCTTTCCGCCGGAGCTGGGCGGCGCTGTCCTCAACTCGCCCGTGCTGCTGAGTCGCGGCAGCCAGCAGAGCCGTGTCGCGCCGTTTACGGTGCCTGCCGGCAGCTCGTCCCGCGCCACATCCATCAGCAGCCGCGCCAACGGTTCCCTGCTGGCCGTCTACCCCTCCGCGCCGACGGTCAACATCGGCAGTTTCGACCAGACCAAATCGCTGGACCTGCTCATCGACGACGACTTCCCCACCTCCAGCCTGACGACGCAGTTCGCCCCGGCCGGCCGGATCATCATGCTGGGCGGCCTGGCCAGCGACCCCACGTCGTCCATCGCTCGCGTCGAGGTGCGCATCGACAACGGCGCCTGGCAGGACGCGCAGCCGGTGGGCGTGCCGCCGCGCGGCAACGCCCGCTACGCCTGGGCGCTGGAGTGGCAGGTGCCGGCCGCCGAGGGCGGACACACCATATCCACCCGCGCCACCGACGCCGTCGGCCACGTGCAGACCACGGCCACCACGTCCACGCTCTACGTGGACGGACAGACTCCCACGGTGACGGCAACCATCCCGGCCGGCATCATGGCCGCCGTCAAGGGCGCCGACGAACGCTGGGTCATTCACCTGACGGGCGGGGCCAACGATCCCGGCAGCGGCCCGGCTGTCAGCGGCGTCGACCTGGTGCAGGTCTTCGTCACCCCGGACGGCGCGGGCTGGCAGGACGCGCAGATCACGCCGGTCAGCGGCAACCAGGTGAGCTGGTCCATCGACTATGCCCTGCCCGACCTGGGGCAGCGCTACCCGACCGGCCTCTACGGCGTCCAGGTGCGCGCGGTCGACGGCGCCGGCAACGTGACGCCCAGCGCCAGCTTCGCCACCGGCTCGGTGCAGCTGGACAGCACGCCGCCCAACATCAGTCTGAACGAAATCCCATCCAATGCGCCGCCGGGCGATGTGCCGGCCACCAACCTCATTACCCGCACCATCACCATCAGCGGTATCATCTCCGAAACCGACACCATCCAGGTTGGCGTCAGCGGAGGCGAGGTCTCCTACACGCCTGACATCGTCACCGACATCTATTCCAACACCCTGCTGCTGCTCTACCTGGACGATCTGCCCGGCTCGCGTCTCTTCCGCGACGATTCGGGTAAGAATCGCGTGACGCTCTGCACCACCACGTCCTGCCCGGCAGCCGGGGTACCGGGCCGCTTCGGCCGCGCCATCCAGTTCGACGGCGCAGCCGCGGGCGGACAGCAGGTGCGCGCGACGTCGGTGGCCGTCGACGCGGGGAACTACACCCTGACCCAGTGGTTCAAGGCTGGCTGCAGCAACTGCGGTATCTCCAGCGTGCGTACCCTGATCGGCGGCGCCTTCAACACCGACCGCCAGGTCTACCTCAGCGGTGGCAACGTCTGCGTGGACGTTTTCAACGGCAGCCGCGAGAGCATCTGCTCGGCCGGCGTCAACTATGGCAACAACCAGTGGCACATGGTGGCGCACGTGGTGGGTGCGGGCGGCCAGAAGCTCTACGTGGATGGCAAGCTGGCGGCCAGCGGCCTCAAACCATCGTCGACCTACGTCGGCGACAGCAGCATCCTTTTCGGCGAAGCTGCACAGGCCACCGGCACGCGCTTCACCGGCCTGCTGGACGAGGTGAAGGTCTTCCCCACGGCGCTGAGCGCCGGCCAGGTGGCAGGGCTGTACAGCTCGTGGGGTCCGGTCAGCGTCACACCGAGCGGTGCGGGCGTTCTGACATCAAGCTGGAGCACGCAGGTGCCCAGCGGGCTGGAGGGCAACTTCCAGATCGACCTGACCGGCACGGACGTGTTGGCCAACCGCAACGGCGACCGCATCTCCTGGAACCACTGGCGCGGCGAGATCGACACCGCACCGCCGCGTCTCAGCCTGGACGTGCAGTACAGCGGCTATGGCAGCACAGGCCAGACTACCTACACCGCCTACGCTGAGGACCTCAACCTGAGCGAGGACAACCTGCAGTTCCCGTGCGCCAACCCGACCATCACGCGCACCTACAACACGCTGACCCGGCCGGGCGAGCCACAGCGGCTGAACCGTATCGACCTCACGTGCAGCGCCAGCGGCATTGACCCCAACGTGCCCTTTATGCGGGTGTGTGACGCCTATGGCAACTGCGCGGCGCGCAAGGCGTCGGGCTATCGCCTGTACGCAGCCACCGACCGCGGCATCATCCGCGCCAATCCCATCGACGGCTCGGAGATCGTGGTGCTGGTTCCGGCCTCCACCAGCACACCCACCGGCGGCCTGGACCTGGACACCCCGCGCAGTAAGATGTACTGGGTGGCCGGCGCAGCCATCGTGCGCGCCAACCTGGATGGCAGCACCGTCGAGACCGTGCTCAGCGGCCTGAATTCGCCGCGGCGCATCGCCGTCAACAGCAACGCCGGCAAACTGTACTGGCAGGAGCCGAACGCGATCAAGCGCGCCAACCTGGACGGGTCAGGCGTGGAGACGGTGGTCGCTCCCGACCGCCCGGTGACCAGCATGGCGCTGGACCCGGCGCGGGGCCGGCTGTATTGGTCCACGGCGGCTGCGGTGGCGCCGGGCGGCTTTGGCTATTACGAAACCATCTGGTGGCGGGCCGACCTCTCCGGCCAGGGCGCGGGCGCGGTTACCTTCTGGCACGACGGCGCGCAGGGCGGAGCGAACTTCCAGTGTTTTCCGACCGCCATCCGCGACGTATTCGTTGAGCCCAGCTCCGGCAAGCTGTTCTGGAGCGTGTACAACCCCTCCTGCTGGCAGGGCCTGGCCAACTATGCCCATGTGTTCTCGTGGAACCCGGTCACAACTGCCAGCCAGTGGCACTATCGCGACTGGTACAGTGTGGTCAACATCGACACGGTGGCCGCCGATCCGCAGGGGTCGGTCTACATCGTCCGGCCCCAAGGGCTGCGCCGCCTGGCAAGCTTCTACTCCAGCGGTGAGGTTGCTATTCTGTCGGGCAGCATCACTGGCGTAGTCTTCAGTCCTGCCAGCAACCCATCCGTCTCGACGCCCGACCTGGCAGTCAGCAAGACCGCCGCTGCGCCGATCTTCCTGCCTCAGGGGCCTATCGCCTATTCAGTCGAAGTCCAGAACACCGGCGCCGGCCTGGCCAGTGACGTGGTCGTGACCGACGCCCTGCCCAGCGGCGTGACCTTGTCGACCGTATCCAGCAGCCGCGGCGATCCCTGCGCCGTGCAGTCCGGCAACCGCATCAACTGCGATCTGGACGAGGTAGCGGTGGGCGAGACCGTTTTGATCACCATGAACGTTCAGGCAAATCCTGGTGTGCTCGGCCTGATCGAAAACCGCGCCGGCGTGCAGGGCGGCCAGACCGACCAGAACCCGCTCAATAACAACACCTTCAACCTGGTCAACGGCGTGACGCCGACGCCAACCAATACGCCGACCAATACGCCGACCAACACGTTGACGCCGACTCCCACCCGGACACCGACGCCGACGCCCACCTACACGCCGACGCCCACCTACACACCCACCCGGCTGCCATTGACGCCAACGCCCGTCGGGCACGGCAAGTACGTCTACTGGAGCGACTCCTTCTCTTCGATTCAGATCGTCGACGTCAGCGGGGCAAACCCGCGCACCATCTACAGCAACTATGACCCGTACAGCGGCCAGGGCGCCCGGCCGCGTGCGATCCAGGTCGACCCAGTGGCCAATAAAGTCTACTGGGTCGAGTACGGCCGCCGGCGCATCATGCGCGCCAACCTGGACGGCAGCGGCGTCGAGCCGGTCGCCTACACCATGGCCGAAACGCAGGGCCTGGCCTTGGATCCCGTGCGCCGCACGCTGTATTTCGGCGTTCAGCCGTACTACGCCGGCCCGTGGGACATCCAGGTCTGGGACATCGACGGCCCGAATCGCGCGATCTTTCTGTCGGGCGTCAACTTCGTCGGCACCTCAGGTCTGGCCATCGACAGCGAGTACGGCACCCTCTATTGGAGCGAGACCAGGTCCATTCACCGCATCAAGCTGGACGGCAGCGGTCGGGAGGAGATCTACAACGCTCCGTTCCCCGCCTTCATCGACGGCATCTTCGTGGATGGCCCCACCAACAAGGTCTACTGGACGGAGAACACGCTGATCAAGCGGGCCGACCTGAACGGCCAGAACGTGGAGACCGTTGCCACGGCAACCGAGCGCGCCTCCGGCCTCACCGTGGACGTCGCGTCCGGCCGGGTTTACTGGATGGCCCAGGCGCACGGCGTTCGCCAGGCCGAGCTGCCGCCGGCCGCGTCCAACGTCCAGCTGCTGGTGTCGGACGATCCCTACGCCGGTGCCGATGTCGCTTTCGCCTACCTGACGGCGACGCCGACACCGACCCTCACGCCGACCCATACGCCGACCCGCACGCCCACCCACACGGCCACGGCGACGGCCACCGCCACCCACACGCCGACGGCCACCAACACGGCCACGGCCACCCACACGCCGACGGCCACCAACACACCGACGCCCACCAACACGCCGACCGCGACGGCGACGCGCGTCTCACCGACCCCCACGCCCTCCGGCCGCGCCAAGTACGTCTACTGGACGGACGGCTTCTTTGCCATCAAGTCACTGTACGAGGATGGCAGCGACCTGCGCTACCGCTACTCCGACCAGTACGCCGATCCCGCCGGTATCGACGTCGATCCGCTCACCGACCAGATCTACTGGGTCGAAGCCTACTTCAACTCCACCTACGGCCGCCTGATGCGCATGAACCTGGACGGCTCCGGCGTGACGGTGCTGCGCAACGACCTGTTCCACCCCGCCGGCCTGGTGGTCGACGGCGTCAACGGCAAACTCTACTGGTTCGACTCGTACTGGAATGGCCTGTGGTGGGGCGGCTCGGTGCGCCGGGCCAACCTGGACGGTTCCGACCCTGTGACCCTGCTGCCCAACCTGAGCAGCAGCTACGGTGCGCTGGCGCTGGACCTGGAGCGTGGCAAGCTCTATTACAGCGAGGGCGGCGCGATTCGCCGGGTCAACCTGGACGGCAGCGGCCGCCAGGACGTGGTCACCGGCCTGGGCGACATCATCCTCGGCCTGAGCATCGACCACTACGGCGAGAAGGTCTACTGGAGCCAGCGCACGGCCCGGGTCATCCGCCGCGCCGGCCTCGACGGGCAGAACGTGGAGACGCTGGTGACCCGCGCGCGCGACATCTCCGGCCTGCGGCTGGACGTGGCCGGCGGCAAGATGTACTGGACCGAGTTCGGCTCCAACGTCTTCCGCGCCAACCTGGATGGCAGCGGCGTGGAGACGTTCGCCAACGACTATACCATTCTCAACAGCCACCCGGCGGTGGTCTACGGCCCGCTGCCCACGCCGACGCCCACCGCAACCAATACGCCGACGCTGACGCCGACGCCCACCAACACGCCGACGCACACGCCGACCCTCACGGCCACGCCGACCCACACGCCGACCTTTACACCCACGCCCACGCCGACCCGCAGTGGGCCGACGGCCACCCCATCAGGCGCCACCTACAGCAAGAGCCTGTTCTGGGCCCGCTCCAGCACCGGCCAGGTGCTGACGGCGCGGCTGCTGGGCGTGTGGCCGTGGGTCGATCCGTCGCCCGGTGCGCTGCTGGCCGATGCGGCCAACAACAGCCAGGCGGGCGGCGTCGCCGTCGATCAGGTCAACCAGCTCCTCTTCTGGGTCGAGCGCAACAACGGCCGCATCATGCGCGCCAACATGGACGGCTCCAACCAATCGGTGGTCGTCGGCAGCCTGGATCTGCCGGGGCCGCTGGTCTTCGATCCGATCGGCAACCGGCTCTTCTGGATCGCCAGCCCCTACATCCAATCCTACGACCTGGACACACTGGCCCTGACGACGCTGCCTGTCTTCACCGGCGCCCACGGCGGCCTGGCCTTCGACTCAGAGCGCGGCCAGCTCTATTATGGCTCTGGCGGCACGATCTACCGGACCAATGTCGATTCCGGGGGCATACCACAGGCCATTATCTCGGTTGTGGCCGGCTCGGTCCACAGCATCTATATCGACGGCCCCAACGAAACTATCTACTGGACCGAAAGTGGGTCGCTCGACATCAAGCGCGCCGACCTGACGGGCCTCAACCAGAACGTGGTGACCATCTCCAGCGGTGGCCAGCCGGGCTTCATCTGCAACGACACCGGCCAGCCATCGGCGCTGACCGTGGACGTGGCCGGCGGCAAGGTCTACTGGCTGCAAGCCTGCGGCATGTGGCAGTCGGACCTCGCGCCCGGTTCGCCGTCAGAGAACATCGCCGGCACGAGCAGCGGCGGTCCCATCGGAAGCGGTGTGGGGCTGGTCCTCGGCTACCCCGTCATCCCGCCGACGCCGACGCCCACTAACACGCCGACCGAAACGGCGACTCCGACCATCACGCCGACGCCGACGTTGACGCCAACGCCCACCGATACGCCGACGCCGACGCCTTCGCCGACGCCCATCGTTGGCCCGCTGACCGTCAACACCACCAACGATCACAACGACGGCGACTGCACGCTGGGCGACTGCACGCTGCGCGAAGCCATCGCCGCGGCCAATGGTGGCCCCGGCCTCAACACCATTGTCTTCCATCCATCGGTGACCGGCGCCATCGTGCTGACGCTGGGCGAGCTCACCATCACCGACGACCTGATCATCCTCGGGCCCGGCCGGGACGTGCTGGCTGTAGACGGTGACGGCAGCAGCCGCGTCTTCACGACCCAGGGCGGCGGCGGCGGCAGGCAGCCCGACGCCGCGATCACCGTCCAGATGAGCCGCCTTAGCATCACCGGCGGCGTCGGGAACGCCTATCCGGGTGGCGGCGGGCTGTTCATTGACTACCTGTCGACCTTCATCGGCGACGATCTGGCCGTCTTCGGTAACGAGGCGCCCGAGCGCAACGGCGGCGGCATCTTCAGCTCCGGCATCCTGACCCTGACCAACAGCTTGGTGACGACCAACACGGTCGGCTATCCGGTGGCCGACTTCACGCAGTACGGCGCCGGCATCTACATCGACTACAACAGCCAGGCCAGCCTGACCAACGTGGACATCGCCGGCAACAGCATCGTGGACATCCTTTACGGCAGCGGGCGCGGCGCCGGCCTGGCCACGGGCTACGGCAGCACGGCCACCCTGGAGGACGTGCGCATCTACGACAACCACGTCACCACCAACGGCGACGGCGGCGGGGTCTATGTGGGCGGCAACCTGGGGATCGCGCAGAGCAGCGTCTTCAGCAACACAGTGGCCAGCGGCGCCGGCGGCGGCATCTACGGCTACTACCCCGGCGGCGCGGTGGTGATCGACCGCAGCGTCCTCCACGGCAACACAGCCGCCACGGCCGGCGGCGCAATCTACCTCTACGGGCAAGGTGAGTGCCCGGGCTGCGCACTGGATATTCGCAACAGCACTCTCTCCGGCAACAGCAGCGCGGGCGACGGCGGCGCTATCGCCACGGGTAGCTTCACCCTGCTGCTGAACAACACGACGATCGCCAACAACACGGCCGACGACGACAGCGACGACGTCGGCGATGGCGGCGGCCTCTGGAGCGACGGGACCGCCAGCATCAGCATCCAAAACAGCATCCTGGCGGCCAACGCCGACCTGAGCACGATCTCGGGCGTGGACGCCCCCGACTGTCTGGCCGGGCCGGGCGAGATCACCTCGGGCGGCTACAACCTGGTGGGTGCGGCCGACGGCTGCAACTGGACCCCAACGACCGGCGACCAGGTGGGCAGCGCGGCTACTCCGCTGGACCCGGCGCTTGGGCCGCTGGTCGACAACGGCGGGGGCACGCTGACCCACGGGCTGGCGAGCTTCAGCCCGGCCGTGGACGCCGGCAACCCGTTGACCCCCGGCAGCGGCGCCCCGGCCTGCGAGGCGACCGACCAGCGCGGGGTGGCCCGGCCGCTGGACGGCGACGGCGACAGCAGCGCGATCTGCGACAGCGGCGCGTTCGAGAATCCCGACCTGGCGACGCCGACGCCAACCCCAACCGACACCGCGACGCCCACGCCGACCGTGACGCCCACAGCCACACCCACCGACACGCCGACGGCCACGGCAACACCGACCGAGACGCCGACCCCGACGTTCACGCCGACCAATACCTTCACGCCGACGCCCACCGTGACGCCGACGGCCACGGACACCCCAACGCCGACGCCGACGGCCACCGATACGCCGACCATCACGCCTACGCCAACCGACACTGCCACTCCGACGCCGACGGCCACCGCCACGGCAACGCCCACACCGCTGCCGCCGGCCACGATCGGCGACCGGGTCTGGCACGACCTCGACGCCGACGGCATCCAGGATGCGGGCGAGCCGGGCCTGGAGGGCGTGTTGGTGCTGCTCTTCACGGCGGGCGGCGAGCTGGCCGGATTCGAAACAACCGATGCCAACGGCATCTACAGCTTCACCACGTCGCCCGGCGACCACCTGCTGACCTTCAGCGCGCCGCCCGGCTACCTCTTCAGCCCGCAGAACCAGGGCAGCGATCCCGATCTGGACAGCGATGCCAGCATCGCGTCCGGCGCCACCGACATCTTCACCGCCGGCATCGGCCAGACCGACGCGAGCCGGGACGCAGGCCTCTACCTGGCGCCGACGCCAACGCCGACGTCAACCAACACGCCGACGCCGACTGCCACCGCCACCGACACACCGACGGCCACGCCGACCCCCGATGGCACGGCCACGTCGACGCCGACGCCGACCGACACACCGACCGCGACGGCCATACCGACCGAAACGGCGACGCCCACGGCGACCGCCACCGCGACTGCCACGGCAACCGGCACGCCGACTCCTATCGTGCCCGCCACCATCGGCAACCGCGTCTGGGAAGACCTCGATGCGGATGGCATCCAGGATCCCGGCGAGCCGGGCTTCCCTGACGCTTACGTGGCCCTGCTGGACAGCGCAGGGTTGGACGTTGCCTTCACGTTGACCGACGCTTCGGGCTTCTACAGCTTCAGCGTGCCGGCCGGCGTCTACCGCGTCGGTTTCGTCACGCCCAACGGTTATATCTTCAGCCCGCCGAACCAGGGCAGCGATCCGGACGTCGACAGCGACGCCAACCCGCAGACCGGCCTTTCCGCTCTCTTCACCGTCACAGCCGGCCAGGTGGATCTGAGTTGGGACGCGGGCGTGTTCGTCCAGCCGACGCCCACCGCTATGCCGACCGCCACACCCACGGCGACGCCAACCGCGACGCCGACCGCCCCGCCCGAACCGCCGGCGCAGATCGGCGGCATGATCTGGGACGACTTCAACGGCGACGGTGTGCGACAGCCTGACGAGCAGGGCATCGGTGAGCTGGCGGTCACACTCTACGACGACACAGCCGTCGAGATCACGTCGACGCTGACCTTCAGCCCGTCCGGCCAGTACACCTTCACCGTGGAGCCAGGAACCTACGCGCTGGGCTTCGAGCTGATCGAGGGCTTCGTCTTCAGCCCGCAGAACCAGGGCGGCAACCCCGAGCTCGACAGCGACGCTGACCCGGCCACCGGTCGCACCGCCGACTTCGTCATCGCCGGCGGGCAGGTGGACAGGAGCCGGGATGCGGGCATGCTGCCCAACTTTGCTGCGCCGCCCAACGTGCCGCCTGGCAGCCCCATCAACTACATCCCGCCGCTGGTCGACTCGCGCATCCTGTCGCCGACCACCGGTGCGCTGATCCCAACCCTGGGCGTTATCACCGTTCAGGGTGCTGCCAGCGCCAGCGGTTACCTCAAGCAGGTCACGATCACGGTCGACGACAGCCCGGCGCAGGTCTTTAACTGGGCCAGCGGCGTGGTCAGCGACACCATCTGGAGCTGGGACTGGACACCGCCCGCGGCCGGCGTCTACGCCCTCAACGCTGTCGCCGAGGCCTGGGACGGCAGCGTCCAGACCGGCAGTGCACCCGTCACGCTGACCGTCAGCACGACGCCGCCATCCATCGCCATCGATGCCACGGTCTTCACCGAAGCGGATGAGATTGCGTCCAACACGGTTCGTCTGCAAGGACCGGCCAGTGCAGCTTCCGCGGCTGCGGTCGAGGTCGAGCCGGGCAGTGGGGCGGGCTTTACGCCGGCGCTCTTCGACGGCAGCCAGTGGACCCTCGATTGGCAGCCGTCCGACGGCGCCGACGGCGAGACCTACACCGTCACGGCGCGCATCACCGATGCCGCCGGCCAGACGGCAACCGACGTTCAGGCCGTGATCGTCGACCTGATCCCGCCGTCCGCCTTTACGCCGACGCTCTCCTTCCGCGATGGCGGTGGCATCGTGACGCCGCTCAGCGTGGGCGAGACAGTCAGCGTCACCAACCCGACGATGATCGTCGAATGGACCGCGAGCACGGATGGCGCCGGCCTGAGCGAATACCTGGTGAGCTGGACTAACAGTATCGCACCCGATCCCGGTTCGGCCACCAGCGTAGCTCCCGCCGACCCGCGCGTCAACGAGTTCGTTCCCGGCGAGGCGGTGGTGCTCTACGCCCACGTCACCGCCCGCGACACCTACGGTAACGAACGCACGGCCACCGTCGGCCCGGTCTACGTCGACTCGCCGGTGACGCCCGACCTGGTGGACGAGCCGGGCGTCCGCTCCTGGTTATCCAGCGGCGCTTCGCTCATATCATCCGACAGCGAGCTGCACGGACGCCAGGACCAGACGCCGGTCCAGCAACTGCACACGTCGTGGAACCACAACAGGCTGGCGATCACCTGGTCGGGCGCCGACTGGGACTTCGACGGCGACCTGTTCGTGTATCTCGACACGGCAGCCGGCGGAGCAGCCACGCTCCACGACCCGTTTGCGACCGGCGGCGCGCTGACCTTCCCGGCCTCCTTTGTGCCTGACTTCCTGGTCTGGGTGCAGGACGCGACCACCGCCACGCTGCTGCAATGGAACGGCAGCGCCTGGGTGGTGGACCGTCCGCTGAACGCGTCCCGCTACCGGCACGAGGCGCCGCACACCGATCTACTGCTGCCCTTCGGCTGGCTGGGGCTGACACCGGCCTCTTCGCTCAAGCTGCTGGCGGTCGCATCGCAGGATGATGCCCTCAATCTGTGGGCGGCGGCGCCCAACAAGAATCCGCTCAACGACCCGCGGGTAATCAGCCCGGTGGCGGTCGGTCGCGATCTGCGCACCTACCGGTTGACACAGTTCGCCCTCTTCCCATCGTTGGGCGCGGGCGTGCTGCCCAACGGCCAGCGCTCCATCGAGACCGACCTGCGCTTCGGCATCACCGGCACACCGGGCGGGTTCACCGCCGGCTACCTGGCCGACAACCTTTACGACGTGTTGATACCGGGTGCGCCGCTGGACGCCAACCTGGACGGCCAGCCCGACCTGCCGCTGCCCATGGCCGAGGATCCCCAGCCGGTCGGCAACGGCCAGGGCATCGTTTACACCGTTCAGTATGAGAACAGCGGCAGCGCCGTGGCCGAGAACGTGCAGGTCACGATCAACACGCGCGGCGCCCTGCGGCTGACCGACGGCACGTCAAACCGCGTCATCAACCTGGGCGACGTGGCGGCGGGCATCTCGGCTACGCTGCAGATCGATGCGCTGGTCAACACCAGCTTCAATGGCCAGTCGGCCGAGATCAACGCAGCGGTCTCGGATGACCTGCACGGTAGCGACTTCGACTGGCTCTGGGTGCTGCATCCGGTGGACAGCCTGCCGCCGAGTGATGTGCTGATCACCAACCCGGTGACGTATGTCGTGCCGGGGGTGAACTTCATCGCTGGCAGTGTGGCCGACGACTCGGGTGCGACCGACCTCGAGATCGAGATCACGCCGCTGCCAGCCGGTCCGGTATCGACGGTCAGCTGCGTCGATCCGACGCCGGAAGATGGTTCCTGGTCCTGTCTGTGGCAGCCGGACAGCCTGGCCGGGCTGACCGGGTTCGACCTGCGGGCGCGGGCGACGGATCGTTTCGGCAACGTCAGCGGCTGGAGCCCGGTGCACCACCTGATCGTCGATACTACGCCGCCCACGGTGACAGCTGACGCGGCTGTCGACGACTTCCTGGCCGACGGTTTCATCAGCGGGGCCGAGCTGGTCTGGAGCGGCCAGGCTGAGGACGATCATGAGGTGAACCGGGTGGCGGTCTGCCTGGACGATGCCTATACCACCGGCTGCGCGACAACCAGCACCTCCCTGCCTGGGCCGGCGGTCACCTGGCTGCACGACTTCTCTGCCGTGCTGGCTGGCGACGGCATCTCGCAGACGGTGTCGTTCCACGGGTTCGATGCCACTGGCAACCGTTCGGTATCACCCTTGGTGCGGACCTTCATCGTGGACACGGTGGCGCCGGTGATCACGGTCGAACAGCCGGTCACCGTCGGCAGCTTCAGTGCGATCGAGGAGATGCAGGTCTACAGCGGAACCGTCAGTGACGGCGGGGGCGTGGCGCTGATGACGGCGCTGGTCGTGCCGCCGGACGGCATCCTGCGTGTGGAGCGGGTGGCGCTGGACGGTGCGGCCTGGCGCTTCACGCCGCAGCTGGACCAGCTGGGCGAGTACCTGATCCAGATCACGGCGACCGACCTGGCGGGCAACGTCAGTGCGGTGGGGTTGTTTACACTTCTGGTGACCAACCGGCCGCCGCTGGCGCTTGACGACAGTTACACCACCACGTCCGACCTGGAATTCACCATCGAAGCGCCGGGCGTGCTGATCAACGACAGCGATCCCGACGGCGATGGGCTGAGTGTGGTGGCGTACGACAATCCCAGTACCCTGAGCGCCAACGTGACTGCCAGTGCGGAAGGCAAACTGACCTATGACCCGACTGGCTCGGCGGTTCTGACAGCCTTGCTGCCCGGCGAGAGCATCACGGACACCCTGGATTACACCGTGGACGACGGCAACGGCAACACAAGCAGTGCCACGGTCCACGTGTTGGTCATCGGCGTGGCGTTCACAAACTGTGCAATCGCGGATGTCAACGGAGATAACCAAAGGGACATCGTCGACATTGGCCTGGTGACCGGGCATTGGGGTTTGTCCTCGACTGATCCCGGCTGGGATCCGGTCTATGACGTGATCGCGAACGGAGTCATCGACGTGGCGGACGTGATCGCGGTGGCTGGGTGTTGGGCCGGATAGCCGGCGGCGATTGAAATCGCGGCAGCGCGTGCAAAGGCCCCCCTGCGGGGGCCTGGCTCTTGCCCGGCGATTAAAATCGCTGCTGAGCCGTGTATGGCGACAAACTTAACTTCACATGCGAGCTACCGGACGGCCCATTCCTACGAATGATGTATGGATCGCCGCCTCGACGATGGAGTATGGCGCCAAGCTCCTCACGACAGACATGTTCCAAGCACTGTCTTGCATCAACTGCGTTCAGATAGTACAATCAGCCCAGGAGGCAAGACCATGCCAATTGAGGAGTCATCCTCACCGATACCGGCCCGGCGCGTATACCTGGATGTGTGTGCCCTTAACCGGCCACTGGATGATCAGAATCAGATGCGTATTCGCCTTGAAGCTGACGCTGTATTGCTGATCTTGAGCCATGCCCGTGAGCGCACCTTACGGATGGTGGTATCACCGGTTCATACCAGTGAAACGGCTGCGAACCCTGACCTGGCAAAACGCGAGCATGTGCAACTCCTGCTGAAAGAAGTTGGGACAGAAGTCGCTACTGACCTATTTCAAGTCCGCAGCCGCGCCGAACAGTTGCACGGGCTGGGGCTTGGCGTGGCTGACGCCGCACATGTAGCCTTTGCCGAATATGGTGGCTGCGATTTTTAACGGTCGATGATCGCTTGCTACGTCAACTGCGGCGCGTCGGCTCCACGGTCTGGTTTGGCACTCCAACCACCTATTGTGATAAGGAAGATCTGCGATGAGCACACAAACCTATCTCCCAGAAGAAACCATTATACGTCGAGGACTCGAAGCCCTCATGGCGGCGCTGGGCCCAATCGAGACAGCACGGTTTCTGAGCCTGCCACGCTCCCGTTACCCGGATTACGTGGAATGGCATCGGCAATGGCAAGCTGACCTGAATCCGCAAGAGTTTTTTGATGAGGTTTTTGGCCCCGAGCCCACCGCCGAAGCGTCGGGTGAGTCCTGACGTTCCCCAGTGGTGCGTCTTGACCATATCTGTGCTCGCAACCAATTTCGCCTGTGTGCAGGCGCTGACGACCCGCTCCGGCGTTTAGGGTTGTTGACCAATATCCAGCCATTTTGCCGGAAGCCATTCTCTCATAAGCCCGGTGCACCCGAGGTCTAACTGATCCGCCCCCTGGCGATACGCTCCTGCAAATGCTGCGGCCACTGTGACGTGTCTTCCGAGGGATAGATGCGCAGTGCCGGCCCCGGCATGCGCAGCAGATCCGCGGTGCGGCAGTGCAGCACATGGCGTGCCGCCGCCAGGCCGCTGGTGGTGGCGCCTGCCACCCCGTGGCTCAACGTGCTTGCGCCCACCATCAGCAATCCCTCGATTTCGGTACGAACCGAAAAGGCGCGCGGTCCGACCTGGCCGCGGCTCTTGGCGATGCCGTACAGGTTGCCGCGCGTGGCGTTGATGTAGTGTTCGTTGGTCAGGGGTGTGCCCAGGCTCCAGTAGACCACCCGCTTGCTGAGACCGGGGATGCGCCGCTCCAGACCCTGGATCATGCGCCAGGAGAGGTCCTCTTTCAGGGCCAGGTAATCGGCAGGACGCTCGTCGGGGCTCCCGCCCGCCCACTGTTTGAAGCCGTCGTAGCCCACGAAGGCGAACGCCTCGCAGGTGTGATGGCCGCCGTGCATTTTGGAGGGGTCTTTGAGGGTGGTGACCGTGAGGAACATCGCCGGGGGTACCGGCGCATCCAGCACCGCTGCGGTCAGACCCTCGCGATAAATGCGATCCACGTCGGCGTGATCGTAGAACCAGAAATTGCCCGAATCCAGCCCCGCCGCCGCCAGGTCCATGTCCACAGCAAAAAACAGGCTTAGCGCCGATCCCGAATAGGTGACACGGTCGAGTTTACGGCGCAGACCCTGACCCAGGTGTTCGCGGCCCACGAGCTGGCCAAAGGTCACTTCGGGGTCGGCGTTGCTGATCACGGTAGGGGCGCGCAGTTCGCTGCCATCGGCCAGCCGCACGCCCAGCACGCGTCCATTTTCCAGGAGGATGCGGC
Organism: uncultured Anaerolineae bacterium; assembly: GCA_964443225.1. GTDB lineage: Bacteria > Chloroflexota > Anaerolineae > SSC4 > Amarolineaceae > SSC4. Next base: position 16,446 of record CAYUCC010000045.1, on the reverse strand, counting down.
TGACGGCGGTGTTCAGCCGGATTTCCCCGCCGGCCCGTTCGAGGGCCCGCACGAAGGCACGCGGAATGGCAAAACCGCCGCCGCGCGGATAATAACCGCCGTCCAGGTAGTGGGTGGTGATGCCGGCGTGGACGAAGGCCGACACCTGGGAAGGCGGCATGCCGTGATCGCCCGACTGCCCGGCCAGGACCGCCTTGAGCAGCGGGTCGGAGACGTAACGATCGATCAAATCCTGGCCGCTGCGCCGGCTCCAGAACAACACCGATGCCGCCGGTCCCGCCGCGTGCAGCGCGCTGCCCACGTCGCGTATCCTTCCCAGGCGGTCGAGATCGGCCATGAGTGCGGGCGCGGCGTTCAGGTAGCCGTCGATGCCCTTTGCTTCGCGGGGGAAGCGCTGCTTGAGACGTTCGGCGAAACGTTCCCTGCCCTTGGGGACATCGAACCGCTCTTCCCCGACCACGATGTGGTCGTACCCATCGGGGTTGAGTTCGCAGAACTCCAGGTCCTGCGAAACGCCCAGGCCCTCGTAGACCTGGCGCAGCCCGCCGCCGGGCTGCAGTTCGCCGATGTAGTGGACGCCGGGGCTGAAGCGGTAGCCCTGCAGGGTGAAGGAGTGGCACCAGCCGCCGGGGACCTCGTGCCGTTCGCAGACCAGCACTTTCTGGCCGGCCTGGGCCAGGGGCAGCGCCGCGGCCAGCCCCCCGGCGCCGGAACCGATCACGATTACGTCATAGTCGATGGTCATGGTTATTCACCTGGCATCACGGATGAGTGTGGCGTGTATGCGGACGCACGCTCGAACGGTTGTGATTACGGAAATCGGCTGTTCTTAAGGCTGAAACCACGGATCGTCCCGCACCGCCGCCAGGCACTCGTCGAGGGTCAGGTCAGAGAAGATCTCGATCCACTGCCCGGTATGACGCGGTACGGCCAGGTTGAACCGTGCGTAACCGGTGTATTCTAAACGGGCAAACTTCGACTCGAACGTCCCGCCCAGCGCAAAGGGACCCGCCGACCGGTAGATCGAGAAGAAATAGAAGAAGTGGCCAAACCACTTGGTGGCGATGTCCTCGATGTAGTTGAACTGCGGGTCCTCCGGCGGCGGCTCGACGTGCTTCGATCTCAGCTCTGATTCAACCAGGGCGTTTGCCTTCGCCGTAACCTCGCGCTTGAGGGCATCGGGTACTTTGGGCCCGGTCGCTGTTTGGTGGGCCCGGACCCACTGTTTTTTGGGTTGGGGCATGGTCATGTCCTTTATTGACGCGGATCGACGGATTCTACGGGGGGTATCGCACGGGTGGACACTTCTGGTTTCAAACCGATAATCCGTGTCATCCCAGCATGAGAATCCCATGAAATTGTACCGCGGCTGCGCGCGATGTCAAAACGGTTGGGCACCAGTCCCAGGAGTGGCTGTCACCACGGATTTCTGCGCCGGCAGTGCGCCAGCTTCCGCCAGACGATTCCACATCAGCCCGGCTTGTGCCCAGCCATTGATCTCATAGGTCTCGAAGCGCAGATCGTGGTAACCAGCTCCCAAGGTGATGGTGAAGAAGTGCTCCTCCCGTCCGTGCTGCCAGGCATTGAACACCTGGGCACCATCGATCCACAGCCGGGCGCCGTCGTCGCGTCGCACTCGGAACTGATAGAGACCACCGGTGTTGAAAAATTCTCGCCGTGTCCAGCGCGCAGAAAAGTGATCGGCATTGATTCCTGTGCCGGGTGATGCATCCCGCCAATCGAAGTCGATGGCCATGTCGCTGCGCGTGAGAACCGGCAGGCCGCTGAGGGTTTCGTTGTTCCAAAACTCGGTACGCCACCAATCGACCACGGTGTCGTTCAGGCGCAGGATCAGCAGACCCTGATCTTGATTGGCAATAAATACCAGGTTGCCGGCCACAGACACGCTTTCGGCTGCAGCTGGTGTGTCAAAACTGCCGCGCCACAGCGGCGCAGCAGGATTGCTGACATCGATGATTTGCAGACCTTCGTGCCAGTCGGCAACGAAAGCCAGATTACCAGCAATGGCCACGTCGACCGCATATCCAGGCGTGTCGTAGCCGCCACGGCGCACGGGAGCGGCCGGATTGCTGGCATCGATGATTTGCAGACCACTGTTGCCATCGGCAACGTAAGCCAGGCTGCCAGACAGCGCAATGCCCTGAGCATACCCTGATGTGTCGTAGCCGCCGCGACGCCAGAGCTGGGCCGGATCGCTGATATCGATGATCTGCAAGCCGCTGGTGGCATCCACGATGTAGGCCAGGTTGTCAGCCAGTGCGACGTCTTCGGCATACCCCGGCGTGTCATACCAACCTCGCCATACCGGGCTGGTAGGGTTGCTGGCGTCGATGACCTGCAGGCCATTGTTACCATCAGTCACGTAAGCCATGCTGCCCGCAACTGCTACACCACGGGCATACCCCGGTGTGTCATAACTGCCCAGCCCAGTCGGATTGCTTGGGTTGCTGATGTCGACGATCTGCAAGCCGCTGCCCCAATCGGCCACGTACGCCATACTGCCAACCACGGCTATGCCTTGGGCGTACCCTGATGGTATGTCATAGTCCGCGCGCCATTGCGGATTGGCCGGATTGCCGACGTCGGCAATTTGCAGACCGCTGCCGGCGGCAATCGCCAGGTTGCCCGCCACGGCCACATCGCGCGCATAGTGCCAATGCGTATCCACACCACCTCGACGCCATGGATTGGCTGGACTGATGACGTCGATGATGTGCATTCCGTGGTCAAAGTCGGCCACGTAGGCCAGGTTGCCCACGACCGCAAGTGCCACGGCATAGCCCGGTGTGTCATACCCGCCCCGGCGCCAGGGATTAGCCGGGTTGGTAATGTCGATGATTTGCAGGCCCAGGTTGTAGTCGGCGAGATAGGCCAGATTGCCAGCCACAACGACATCGTGGGTGTAGTCAGGAGTGCCGTAACCGCCGCGGAACACCGGATTGGCCGGATTGGACACGTCGACGATCAGCAGACCATTGTTGGCATCGGCGATGTAGGCCAGGTTGCCTACCACGGTAACGGCCTGACTCTGACCATAATCGGGCAGATCGAAGCCACCGCGCCGCCAGGGATTGGCCGGATCGCTGACATCGATGATCTGGAGCAGGCTGCCTCCATTGGCCAGGTAGGCCAGACTGCCAACCACAGTCACCCCCCAGGCCTCCGTGGTTGTATCATAGCCGCCGCGCTGCAGTGGATTGGCCGGATTGGTGACGTCGATGATCTGCAGGCCGCTGCTGCCATCGGCGATGAAAGCCAGGTTGCCAACTTTGACAACACTCCGGGCCGTCCCGGCGGTGTCATACCCGCCAAGACGGATAGGATTGCCTGGGTTGTTGACGTCGATAATGTGCAGCCCGCTTTGCCCAGCGGCTACATAAGCCAGATTGCCGGCGATCGTAAGGTCCTCGATGGGGGCCGGCAGGGGCTGACTTTGCCCCACTACCACCGGCGAGTTGGGGTACGCCGTGTCGACCACCATCAGATGCAGACCAACACCCACGTACGCATAGGTGCCGGCCACGGTGACTGCCTTGACAGTGCCGCCCCTCTGTCCAATCAACTCGATAAGTGGTGGCACGGGTGTTGGTGTGTTGGTGGGGGTGGCAGTGGGGGAATTCGTCGGGGTCGGCACCGCGGTGGTGGGTGTTGGTGTCGGGGTGAATGTCGGCGTCGGCGTATGAGTTAGTGTCGGTGTGAATGTCGGCGTCGGCGTGCGAGTCGGTGTTGGTGTGGCAGCCGGCGATGTTGCGGTTGGACTCGACGTATGGGTTGGGGTAGGTGTCACTGTCGGCGGTACACCCCCGGGTGCCTTGAACAGGACCGGTAAGAATTGATCGCCGGTTCGGAAATCGCGGTAGTGGTATGCTGCTGTGATATGAGCATTCTGGGCTTCCTGTACGACAAGCGTGGCACCATTGTGGTCGGTGAGCAGCAGATTGGTCAGGGTGTATGGACCATTGCGCTGGGATGCGTAGATGTCCGCACTGGCAAACCGCACCAATAGCGTTCCGGTGCCGCCGGAAAGTTCGTCGATGGTGTTCGCATGCGCAATGTGGTGGCCTGCACTGTCGACTAGATCTGCCGAAACGCCATAATTGCCACTGGCATTCACGTTGACGCCAACCGTCACGTTCAGTGCATCGTAAATCGATCCGTCTGGCCAACGCGGCTCGGGTGCATCGCTATAAGCGCCACTCAGCGTCACTGTATTGGGAGCAATCTGGAACAGCAGGCTCATGCCGCGTTCGAATGGTGCACCATTCGCATTGACTCCTGTCGCACTCAAGCGCACCTCGGCGTAACCTGCCGTGGCGGGCACGAGGTAGCTGCCCTGATACTGGCCACTACCCAGGGGTGTCAGAGTAACTCCTGTGCTCGTTCCGTCTGCCAACAGGACAGCAGCCGCAACGGTGGCGCTCTGCGGTGCGGGGGACAATGTTGCCGTGATTACAGCCATTGTTCCTGGCGCATACCAGGAGCGATCTGTACCTCCAGACAGAGTCAGATCGCTGTCGAAGGTAGCAAAAGCCGTGTACGAGGAGCCTGCTGTTGGGACATTGACTGGGTGAAGGCGTATTTGCCACGTGCCTGCGATCGCATTGGAGAAGGAATAAACGGCGTAACCCTCGTTCGCATCATAGGTGACTATGCTCGGATGGGTCGCCGCGTAGGTTTGGTCGATGATCTGACCGGTCGGGTCGATCAAGGTCAAAAGCACTTCACCAGGTTGCCATCGTGATGCAAATAGAATCGCGCCGCCTTCCACGGTCACGGGCCGGTTGCTCGTTTGTCCAGGCATGAGAGTACCGTTAAGGAATGGAGTATGCTGGACAATGGAAGTGTTTGCCTTTGTTGTTGTCTCCAAGGGACCAAAGGTGCCGCAATGGGTTGTCGAGCCATCTACCAGAACAGGTTTAAGGCACTCAAGGTAACTGGTGCTGAGCCCGCCATCCCTGGAAAAGTAGTTGTTCGACCCCACACGGCTACCGTGAGCCTCCCCCGTCTGCCGCCGGTCCAGATTGCCCGAAAGGCCCACACCACTCCAGGTTAGGACGGCGCCGTCATCCGAACCCGGTAGCAAATTCGCAAATGGCTGGGCCCAGAGCCAAAGCGTGTCGGGCCAGGCATCGCCACTGATCAAGTGGTAGTTTACGTCAACTCTGCGGTGGTGGTGTATGTTGAAGCTCCGCATGCCGAGAAGAGAGAAATCGCAGACGGCCGGCTGGTAGTCCTCACAATAGGCAGGCAGGGTACCGAATCCAGTGGCGAAGGACACCAACAAATCGTCGGGCACGCCCAAGTGCGGACTACCGAATGTAAACAAATGAGCCACATCGTTGTCATAATCTTCGCCTTCAAGATAGGCTCGCGACACCAATCCGCCCATGCTATGTGCGATCAGGATCACCCGCGGCCGGTTGGTCGCCGTTTTGGCGTTCTCAATGGCGCTCTTCAACCGTATAACATTCTGCTCAATAGATGGAGTGTGGCACCAAGATGAGTCCAATCGAGCATATTCGATATGGTAGCCGGCATGATGTAACTCATTGTCTACGTTCGCAAAGTAGCTATCCGGATCGACCTGGCCGCAGGATAGGTCGGGAATAAGGCCGTTCCAGCCATGCACGAAGACGATTGGGAATTTGTCATACCCCTTGAAATCCACCCCTGTTCTATTCGGTGGCACCGTGATGCTGGACGGATTGGGTGAAAAAGTGTACCCGCTTTTCGACGGTGTGATGGTGTAGGTCCCCGCGGGCAACCCACTCAGCGTGTAATAGCCGTTTGCATTAGTCGTCGTGGTGCGCAGGCTGCCGGCCCGAACGGTTACACCGGGGATGCCGTCATTGGGTCCGTTGCCGCTGGCGTCCGTCACGCGGCCGGAGATCGTATAGGTGGCCACTGGAGTTGGTGTGCGGGTGGACGTGGCGGTGGGAGTTGGCGTGTTGGTTGGCGGGATGACGACACCCGGTTGGCACTGGTTGGCCGACACCGTCCCAACGAACAAGTTATCCAGAAACACGGCGCTATCAAGTAAATGATCTCCCTGGTCGAAGATCGACAAGTATAGCCGATGAACACCCGGGGTCGTCGGCTTCGAAGCACGCAACAGCACAGTAGCTGCCCCGTCCATGTTAGAACCGCTGCTGTCAAAGGCAGTGCCTGCACCATGGGTTGGATTCATTCGTGCAATGCCGGTGCTGTTGATGCTCACTACGCGCCCGTCGGGATCAAATGCGAAGTTATTCGGTGCAATAATAGTACTACCTGACGTGGTCCAGTTGGAAACGTCCAGCTCAGCGATGAAGGCATCGTTGAATTGAGTTCCGACATAGCTGGGATACTCCTCCGAAAGAAACTGGAAATCAATCGACAGGCAATTCGCGCCGTTGGGTATGGTGAGCACAATTTCCAGAATCGTCACGTCATAGTCGGTGTTGCCTCGTTGGTGACCTCCAGACAGGCTGACACTGGTGAGTGTTCCAGGATCGTCGACGTTGGTTGCGCGCCCATTGGTCAGCATGGCGAAGGTGGAACCATCGCGCGGAAAGACAGTGATCGGTGAGTTGACCACAGCATTCGCCGTATCGGCCATCGGGGGCGTTGTAACGAAACGCGCACTGTTGATCTGCACGCCCGACCGGGCAATGGCTTGGGTTATTTGGAGTGCAGTAACGAAGGGATTAATGCTGTGAGGTGCGTCCGGTTCGTACAACGGAAGTCCCGGAAGGTCAGATTCGAGGCGTGACCTCATGTCGCCGCTCGCGGTTGGTGCAGGGGGGATTTGCTGAGTAGCTGTAACATGACTGGTTGATGCCAACCATGCGATCAGTCCCAGTAATAGGACAGCAGTGGCAAAGTAACCTACAAACCTCCGCCCAGGTCCGAATTTGGCAACCATGTCAGGCCTCCTATGTCAGTTACTGTCAAAACCAGTTGGCACATCAATAAAGAAGATCGCCGTGTCAGCCCACCTTACTTGAGCACGCCAGGCGACCTTCGGGACCTCTGCCAAGATCAAACCAGCCGGAAGGTTAAATATCGTGAACGAGTTGGCCCGTTCTGCAGCGCCCAGTGCCGGCGACAGAACTCTGGCTGCAGGCATAGGTCTTGAATCGGCGAAGCATTGTGGAACAGCAGGGTACCCGCGTCAGGGCCTATCCTGGTGTGCCCGTGACGACAGTGATAAGACAGTCTCAATGATACATGACGATTCGTCTGTCTGACATGATCTGGCGCATATGAAGCCGGCACATGGATCACGGCCGCAGCACACGCGGAGCCTTTGTACTTGTTTTGGCCGCATCGCGTGAACGCCCATGCGCCAACACCACTCGTACGTGCCAATACACAGATCGAATGGCGTTGGCGCCCAGGCCACGAAACTTGCCAAGGGGAGGGGGGCTGTGCCGCGCAGGGGCTCGCGGCACTCCTCGGAGGCAGTTATTGTCATGTGTGGTCGGGGACTATCTTCTGACCCCATCACTCAGCCATCCGCGCAGCAACGCAGGACGGTTCGGCTCTACAGTCCGATGGCCGGGCATGTAGTCTTCGTACACATAGTCGATGTTCTCAGCCCGGCGGTAGACGGCCACGACCTGGATCGGGATTTCACCCAGGTTATTGTGCGGCCCGGTCACCATGGCATCGAAGGCGATCTGGTAGCCGTCCACGCATATCTTGTCACCTGGCCGCAGTGATCGAAATTCGGTATCGGTCACGGTGTTACGCCTTCCCCTTCTTCCACTGGTCGAAGACTTCGTCGGCGATTTGTTTGACATGTGGCAACGTCGAACGACTTACTTCATACGCCGATATTCCAAGATTCGATCGTTCTCGTCAAATATCAAGGTGTCACCGGAAACGGTGAACTTGTACACGGCAGCACCGAACGCACCTTCGAACTTGATCCGGCCGTTCTCTGGGAATGAGTACGAACCACTCTGATTCATAAACTTGGGTAGCACGAACGTCCCGTCGTTCAGGAATTCGATTTGTTCAGCTACGGTGAGAAAGGAGAGTTCGTCTTCGTTTTCTGGCGTTATCCTTTCCCAGGCACCCGAGAGAGATTCGCTACCATTCGAGTTCACATGCGGCGTTGATGCGATATCCGCTGATATAGTTGGTTCCACCACTTGGTTTGGAACCGCAGTGGCAGTGGGCTCCGATGGGATTGAAGTGACACCAGCATTCGCTATAGGGGTAACTAAAGACTCGAGTGACGTGGCAGACTCTGCAGGTGAGATTGGTATGTCGTATGCCTGTGGAGCCGGGGTAGCGGCTGAACCACAAGCGGCCAAAGAAATCACCATGAGTGTCGCAAGTAAATACTCACCACACCGGACCAGATAGTTCGGACGGACCATGTAGGCCTCCTCAGGCTCCAATCGCTTCTTGATACGCTCGATCTTGGCATCTTACTTGAACGAGAAGTCCAACTGGTATTATGCTGGACGGACGTGTTGGGTTACAATGGAAAAAAAGCCGTTTCGATAGGGCAATTTTGCCCTGTCACTCTGACTCACTGGAACCACCCTGCATGACACACCAGTCATTTTATGCCGGACACGCGCTCCTGGTCGAAGACGATCCTTTTATGCAGCAGTCGGTGGCCAGCTTTTTGGCCGACCTGGGTTTTACCGTCAGCTGCGCCACGACCTATGCTCAAGCCATGTCGCTTTTGCACGACAAAACGAACACCTTCAACCTGGCCACGCTCGATCTTTCGCTGCCCGAACACAGCAACGAAGATACGGCGCCACGCACCCCATTGGGTCTCGCCATCGCCCGCCACGTCAAACAGACCCGCCCCCAGATCGGGGTCGTAGTCTGGTCTGCCTATACCCATCACCTGCCCGATATTTTGGCATTGATCGAGGAAGGGTACAGTGGCCTGGCCTTTGTGCCCAAAGGCAGCCGCGCCGACACCCTGCGTCGTGCCGTTGCCTTGGTGCTGACCGGCGACGTGTACCTGCCGGCCCACGCCATCGGAAGGTCCGTGCCCGAGGCCATTATGCGATTCTTGCAGAGTCTGCGTCCCGATGTGGCACGCGCGACGGAAAATGTAGAAGCCCGGCTGGACCAGCTGACCCCAAGGCAGTACGAGGTGGCGACCCTTCTGGCTTTGCGCCCCGAAGCGATTGCCAAAACACTCGGCCTCAGTGAAAAAACAGTGCGCAACTACCTCGACGACGTGTATGATATATTGCACCTGAAGGATCATGATACTGAGCTACAGGATTTTCGCCGCGAAGCGCTGATTACACTGGCAGTTTTGCTGCATCGCCTGCGCGATCGTTGAGGTTCGGAGGTGTTCAGGACGGGTGACATGGCTCACAATCACTGGCCGTTACCAGCTCGTCTGATTGCGGTATTTGGTAGTTTTGTCTTGGTTGCAGGTGTGGTCATCAATGTGCATTTGCTTGTCACATTTCGCGACCAGATTGGCTTTGGTGCCTGGGGTTACTGGTCAGATGCAGATGACTGTTACATCATCAGCCCAACCACGGCCATCTCCTGGCCGGCGTTGACCGAGGGGGTGCTGCGCCCCTCCGATTGTATCGACACGCTTGATGGGGTTGTTCTCACGAACCACAAACGCAACACCAATCTTTTCCTCACGTACTTCCTGACTGAAGTTCCTGAAGGCCAGATGTTGACTCTCACCGGTCAACGCAACGGGCGACCACTGAGCGCAGAAGTGGCAACGCTTCGCCTAACTTTGGAGCGAATACTCGAAGGAAGTCTTGCCTTGGTTATCCCTGGGCTGGGGTTGTGGTTTCTCGGTTGGCCGGTGTTGTTGGCGCAACCTGACTCCGAAGGCAATCGCGCGCTGGCATGGCTGCTCTTCATCGGTGCTCTGCTATTCATGACCAATATGACGGGCCTGTATTACGGTTGGGAATTTCGAATGTATAGCTGGCTGTTTGTCTGGGCAGCCCGACCGTTTTTGGGCGCTCTCCTGTTTCATCTGGCCTTTTTGTTTCCGGAACCACCCGTGAAAAGTCCTCTGCGTTTCTGGCGCTTCGCCATGTACCCGGTTGCCGCCGTAGCCTGCATGCTGAGTGCTGGTGCCTTTTTGGGTGCCGAACCATTGGGTATTCTGCTCAGACCTGTATACATCGGAAACAATGCGTTCATATCCATCATTTTCATAATAGGAAGCTGTGCCTTCTTTGGCCGCAGCCTGGCGATCTGGCGACACCCAACCTCGTCACGCCGAAGCCATCAGGCGGTCCTGCTAATGCTCGCTTTGCTTGGCATTCTTCCTGTTGTGGCATTTGACATGTTGCTGTATAACCTACGCTTGCCCTGGCTTTTCATAAATGCGTCCAATGACACGGTTGCTTACTGGATCATCCCGGCCGCTGCACTTCTTGCTTACGCCATGCTGCGTTACCAGACCTTTGCTTATCGCGGTCTGGCCCTGAATGCCCTGGTGGTGGTCGTCGTCAGCGCGGCGCTGACCCAAATCTACTCCGTTTTTCTGGCCCCACGCGGATGGGATGGCGTGCAGTTTGCCACGGTGTGGGGTGCGATTCTGCTCGCCACCCTATTCTGGTTTGTCGATTCACCTATCCGCCGTGCCTTCCGGCGTCTGTTTGTACGCCACGAATTCGATTTTCAGGTCGCTCAACACTTCTCCCAGCAAATGGCCACTGCCACCGGCGTGGACGATGCCCTGACACGAGCCGCGCGCTTTCTGTGTGACAACCTGGAACTTGCCTGGGTTGCACTCAGCAGCATCCACCGCAGTCGGCAGCTGTGGCTGGCTAATGCCGACCACCACGCACCACCACCGCTGCACCTGACCAGCGAGTCACCAGAAAGCCGTCTACCCGGCACCCCTGTGAAGATTCTGCCAATCTCCAACGGCGTCCAGCCCCTCGGCACGGTCTGGCTGGGCCCACGCACAACCGCCGAACCGGTCGATGAGAAAGACTACCAGCTCGTCACCATGCTTGGTCAGGAATTGGCACGCACCCTGGCCGTTCACGCCCAGATCGAAGATCTGGAACAGGTGCCAGGCCGTATCCTGACCGCCGTCGAAGCCGATCGTTACCGTATCGGCCAGGACCTGCATGACTCGGTCCTGCAGTTTTTGGGCGCGGTTCCACTCGAACTCGACCGCGCCAGCCAGCTGGTCGACCGCGACCCCGCCCAGGCGCAGGCGATCCTGGAACGTACGATCGACCAGGCCGGGATCGTCTCGCAAGAAACGCGGGCCTCGGTCTATGACCTCAGCCCGCCCATCCTTCTGCGTCAGGGTGTCATCGAAGCCGCACGCGTTTTCGCCGAGCAGACCTGTATCCGCCAGAGGGTCGGTCTGGTCTGGGAAGTCGGGACAGGAGCCGGATCAGCCTGGCAACCATTACCGGATACTCAGGCGATTCAGGTCTACCGGATTGTCCAACAGGCGATTGATAACGCGCTGGCACACGCACAACCCGCCACATTGACCGTTCGGTTCGACCAGACGGGGGGCGAGTACATCGTTCAGGTGATCGACGACGGTGATGGCTTCATGCCGGCACCCACCCTCTCTCCATCTGGGACGCAAGCGTCCACACCCGGTCTTGGCCTGATCTCGATGCACGCGCGGGCGAAGGCGTTGGCCGGCACACTGACCGTGGAGTCGGCTCCTGGTCAGGGGACGACGGTCACGTTACGATTTGCGTTTGCTTGAACGATCTGCCAACGATGCGGCGGTACCCCAAATCCTAACCCTGAACCGCCACCTCGTACGCCTCTCGCGCGGGCGCGGCGGCCATGAGCGGACCGAACTTGGCGAGCTGATCCTGGTAATAACCGCTGCCTTCGCCCGCCAGCATGTCGGCTTCGCTGTCCCACAGGCTCACGGCGATGCCTTTGCCGGTATTACGGTCGACGAGCAGCCAGGCCCCCTGGTTGCCGGCCTGGGCGCGCGCCGCCGGCACGACGGAGTTGGCATACAAATCGATACCCTCTTGCAGCTTGTCACTGCGCAGCATGACGGTGGTGAGACGTGCGTACATGGTGATTGCTCCTTCTGGGATAGTCCCGATGTTGTGGTTGACGAGTGTGCCACGAGGGGAACGGAACCTGAGTGTCGCGAGAGGCACACAGGTACGGTACAAATTAAACACAATCGGGACCATTGTGTCAAATTCGATCATTCCCGCTGGGAGTCACAGCATTAAGGTCCTCACCCGGTACGTGACCTCTTTCGGCAAAACGAAATCGAGGGCGGTTTAGTAAGACTTGTCTTGCCTCCCGCCCGGTAGTACGACTCAGATTCACGGCAACGATAGAGTACGAGTTGGACGGTGCTCGAAATCGTGCTCGTACTCAGCGCAGCGGTACTCGAATTCGAGGTAACGATCGAGTACGAGTAGGACGGTGCTCGAAATCGTACTCGTACTCAGCGCAGCGGTACTCGTACTCGTACTCGTACTCAGCGCAGCGGTACTCGTACTCGTACTCGAATCCGAGGCAACGACCGAGTACGAGTACGAGTCGGGCGGTGCTCGCAATCGTACTCGTACTCAGCGCAGCGGTACTCGTACTCGTACTCGAATCCGAGCTGACGACCGAGTACGAGTAGGACGGTGCTCGAAATCGTACTCGTACTCAGCGCAGCGGTACTCGTACTCGTACTCGTACTCAGCGCAGCGGTACTCGTACTCGTACTCGAATCCGAGGCAACGATCGAGTACGAGTACGAGTAGGAGTAGGACGGTGCTCGAAATCGTACTCGTACTCAGCGTAACGGTACTCGTACTCGTACTCAGCGCAGCGGTACTCGTACTCGTACTCGCATCCGAGGCAACGATCGAGCACGAGTACGAGTACGAGTACGAATAGGACGGTACTCGAAATCGTACTCATACCCGTATTACCGGGTCACCTGGCTTGAGCATCGCCATCGATTACGCTCGATCAATGGCCGCAGCCGTCGCAAGTGTCCTACTCGTCGACCAAACAATCGAACACATTCGTCCACAACCGGTCATACCCCGACCAAAACACAAAATTGCAGCCCCAATGCGGCGCAGGGTCGGACGTGTAGGCCAGCACACGCCCGCGGCCGAACTGACCCACGGTGACCGCCGGATGGCCATCGCCCTGCCAGGTGGCGATAACCTCGCAGCCCGCGCGCGGCCGGACGATGTTGTAGCCCAGGACCGGCGGCAGCGTTGCCAGGTCGATGCCACGCAGAACCGGGTGGTCGGGTTGGTTTGCTTCGACGACGAACCCTTCGGTGCTCTCATGCAAGTCCTCGACGTCGAGGCATTCACAGGGCAGCACCTCGCGCAGCCGCGTGCGGCCCCAGCCACCCTTGCCTAACTCGCCGTTGAAACTCAACCAACCGCCCAAAAACACTGCATGTTTGCCGGCATGAATGGCCTCGATCGTCAGGCGGATGCGGTCAGGGAACGTGAGCACCTGCGTACCAAAGACGTGGCGGTTGAAGAACTGCGGGTGCAGCTGGAAGTTCTTGGCTTCGACGTCGGAGAAAACGAGGATGTCGTATTCTTCGAGCACCTGCTCATACGCGCCCGGTGGCAGCGTGTAGAACTCCCACGTCGGCACGTTAACGATGGTGTGCCGCCCGCTCGACTCGGCCGCCGCCACGAGCCAGCGCCCGTAATTGATGACATCCAGCCCCTTGGGCGTGTGATTGAACGACGTTTCAGCATAGACCGGGCCCATCTGCACTGCCCAGTCGCCTACGTAGTAGATTTTGGCCATGATGATCCTCTATTCAACTGCCTCGCGCAACGAACGAAACACGGCAACCAGGTCGGCAAGCTGGTAATGGGCATTGAGGCCGCTGGGATTGGGCAGCACCCACAACTGCGCCGCGGCCAGGGTGTCAGACTGCGGGCCAAGGGTGGCACGCCGCTGGCTGAAGGCGGTGCGATATGCGCCAATGCCGAGGACCGCCACCACGCGCGGCCCGTACCGCGCAACCGCTGCGGCCAGGCGCTGCTGGCCGGCGACGAACTCCGCCGGCGCCAGCTCGTCCGCCGTCGCGGTGGCGCGCGCCACCAGGTTGGTGATGCCGTAGCCCGCCGACAGCAGCAGTTGCTCCTCCGCCGGGCTCAGCTGCCGCGCCGTGAACCCCGCCGCATGCAGCACCGGCCAGAACCGGTTGCCCGGCCGCGCAAAATGATGCCCCGTCGCACCCGAATACAGCCCGGGATTGATGCCGCAGAACAACACCTTCAGGCCAGGAGCAATGACATCCGGTATCGTTTTTCCATAGGCAGCCACGATTTCTACGCGGGTGGGTTTGGCCGGATTCAAGTTAACAGCGCCCTCCGAAACTACGATGGAACGCAAAGAACGCAAAGAAATCAGAAATCTTTGCGCTCTTTGCGGCTACGCGGTCAAGCTCTTTCTGCCGTCGCCTTCGTACCCTTCGCCTTCGTACCCTTCGCCTTCGTACCCTTCGTGTAGAATCAGGGCAGGTAACGCACGCGTACACCCACCCAATCGAGCGAGAAGTCACGCTGGGTCGAGCTGGCAATCGGGATCAGCCGCACACGCAGGCCAGCGTCACCCAGCTCGGCCGCGCTCCAGGTGCGACCCCAGGTATCCGCCGCACCGCCCACGGTGTAGCTGGCTTCGGCAGTGGCCAGGGTACCGGTCGTTTTGGCTGCTGTCCAGGTGATGCCGCCATCCCACGACAGCTGCACGCAGACCTTCGGTGACCCGCTGGTGCTGTCGACGCGCCCGTTGACCCGCACCTCGATACCCTGCACGCTGGCACCCCCCGGCAGGCTGAAACCGTAGTTGTAGAAGCGGTGTTTGTCCTTCTGCGTGCTCGTGCACGAGGTGCTGGTACCCGACCCGCTGTTGGTGTCCACGGCGTACAGCCCATCGTCGACCAACGCGTTGCCCGCGTTGGTCTGGAAGCCGTTGTTGTCACCCGCGCCGCTGGTTTCGGCGGCCTGCGCCGCGGGGCTGCGGAAACCGGTGTTGGTGGTATCGCAGTATTGGGCCTGCTTGCCGATCACGCTGTAGGGGCACGCCGCTTTGTCGAGCAGATACAGAACTGCTTGGCGGTTGCGTGCGGTCTGCACAGGGATGACCTCGTCAGGTGGATAAAAACCACCCCCGGCCGAGCTGGTCGGATACATCTCGAACGTATAGTTCAGGATGTCGTGCACGCCGTACAGCCAGTCGTTGATCGTGCCATCGGTGATGTAGAGATCGCTGGCCTGTTCGGGGGTATAACCGTTGGTCGCCGCCATGGCCTGACCCATTGCAGCCATCGTATTGCGGTCGTCGGCGGTCATGTCGGCGGGTATGTCGGTCGAGGTGTAACCATAGGGCCACAGGATGAGCTCGCTGTAGGTGTGAAAGTCGATCGCAACCGTAATCTGCTGTTTGCCGTTGACCACGCGGCTGTTGACGAAGTCGCGCACGCGGGATGTCTCGGGCGCCGAAAAGTTCGACGGGCCACGGTAGGTCTCGCTGCTGGTCGAGCCACTGCTGCCGCCACAGCACCCCCAGCGGTAGCCCCAGTTGCGGTTCAGGTCGGTGCCGACATAGGACGAACCAGCGTTGGGCTGGCGGTTCTTGCGCCATGAGCGGTAGGTGCCAGTGGCGATGTCGTACTCACCACCGTCGGGGTTCACGTCGAACACCAGCCAGATTTCGCGGCTGTCGACCAGAGTGGTGACCTGCGAATCCACGCCGTATTCATCGGTGAGCATCTTCAAGGTGTACAGCGCCATCTCGACGGTGAGGTGCTCACGTGCGTGCTGGTGGTGCGTAAACAGCACTTCCGGTTCGTTCTCGTCCGTCCCGACGTTGTCGGAGATCTTTCCCGCCCAGATCGTGCGCCCTTCGTAGGACGTGCCCAGGCTGAAGAGCGAAAATATCGCCGGGTGATCGGCGGCGGCCTGCTGGATCTCGGCGACCATCTCGGCATAATCGTGGTAGGCCGAGTCGGCCGGCGGAAAGGCGAGAATGCCTACTTCGGCCGGCGTTGGTTCGGTGATGTCCAGGCCCAGCGCGGTAATCGCCTTGGCCTCTTCGGGCGTTGCTTCAACCAGGATGTAGTTGTGGCCGACCTCCAGAATGAGCGCGCCGGTGGCGGCGATCGCCGAGCGGGTCTCGACGTCGAAGACGTTGCGGACGATGTAGACCGGGGTGTCGTCGACATCGTCGGCGTTGGGCACTTCGGCGGCAGCCGGCAGGGCGAGGACGGCCAGGCACACCAGGGAAATCAACACGATGAGCCAGGGAACGAACGGTGGATGGCGGTTCATACGATGCTCCTTTCTTATCGGTCAACGATACGCGTGGGGGCCATGTGCCGGGGTGGCAGCATGGAGGGGGGAGGGGCGGCAGGGTTGGGGCTGCCGCGGGTGGTTGGGCGGTTGGAAACCGCGGGTACGCAGACGAAGCCTGCCTTCGCAGGCTGGGGCC
>CAYUCC010000044.1:0-44258 GCA_964443225.1 uncultured Anaerolineae bacterium | reverse complement strand
AGTACGAGTACGAGTAGGAGTACGAGTACGAGTAGGAGTACGAGTACGAGTAGGACGGTGCTCGTACTCAACTCATGAGGAAGTGAGGTGACGACGTGACACCCGCTGAAAAACATCCGCACCTCGACATGCCGTCAGCCGACCAGCTGCGCGAGCTGATCGAAAGCATGCGACCGGCACTGTCTGACGCGTATCTTGCGGTGCACCAACTCGTGCTCGACACCCTGCCGGAGGTTCGTTACGCCGTGGACCGCACCGATGCCGGCATCGGCTATGGCGCGCGGCAGTATGGCTACGATGGCTGGGGGATGGCGGCCCTGGCAGCGCACAGGGCCTGGGTCTCGCTGGTCTTCTTCCGGGGAACCGCTCTCGACGATCCCACTGGACTCCTGGAAGGCACCGGCGCCTCCGTCAGGCACGTGAAGCTCAAGTCGCTGGACGAGCTCGAGGTGCGGCGCGCGTCGATCCGTGGTCTGCTGGAGGAGGCGGCCCGCCTCAAGCACACATTGGCAGACAAGACAGACCACTGACTGAAACCGCCACCACCTCAGAAAAACGACGCGGCGTCGATCCCCAAATCGGTCTGGGCCCACTGCATGGTGTACAGTTTGTAATAGCGCCCGCGCCGGGCCAGCAGCCCGGCGTGCGTGCCCTGCTCCACAATCTCACCGTGGTCCATGACCACGATCTGGTCGGCGTCGACGATGGTGCTCAGCCGGTGGGCGATGACGAAGCTGGTGCGGCCCGCCATCAGTGCGTCCAGCCCCTGCTCGATCAGTTTCTCGGTGGTGGTGTCCACGCTGCTGGTGGCCTCGTCCAGGATCAGGATGCGCGGATCGGCCAGCAGGGCGCGGGCAAATGAGACCAGCTGCCGCTGCCCCACGCTGAGGTTGACGCCGTTTTCGCCGACCTGGGTGGCGTAGCCCTCGGGCAGGCGCTCGATGATGCTGTGCGCCCCCACCGCCCTGGCCGCAGCCAGCACCTCGGCGTCGCTGGCCTCCAGCCGGCCGTAGCGGATGTTGTCGGCCACGGTGCCGGCGAAGAGAAAGGTGTCCTGCAGGACGATGCCCAACTGCGAACGCAGACTGGCCTGGGTCACGGCGCGCACGTCGTAACCGTCGATCGTCACCGCGCCGGCGCTGACGTCGAAAAAGCGGGCCAGCAGGCGGATGATCGTGCTCTTGCCGGCGCCCGTCTCACCGACCAGGGCGATGCGCTGGCCCGGTTCGGCGTGCAGGCTGACGTCCCGCAGCACCGGCTCGTCCTCCTTGTACTGAAAGCCAACGTGGTCGAAGACGACGCGGCCGGCAATGGGCGGCAGGGTCACGGCGTCGGGTGCATCCGCCAGGTCGGGCGGCGTATCCAGCAGGACAAACAACCGCTCCGAGGCGGCCATGGTGGACTGGAACGTATTGTAACGTTGGGCCAGCTCACGGATCGGGTCGAAGAAACGCTCCACGTAGAGCACAAACGCCACCAATACGCCGGCCGACAGCGCATCACCCAGCACCAGCCAGCCGCCCAACCCCACCACCAGCGCGGTGGCCAGCGAGCCGATGAAGTCTACGCCGGGGAAAAAGAGCGCCGTGTGCCGCGCCGCCAGGACGTTGGCGTCGAAGAAGGAGGCGTTCAGGTCGTCGAAGTGGGCAAAGTTCCGCCGCTCGCGCCGGAAACTCTGGGTCACACGGATGCCGGAGATCGACTCATTGAGGTAGCTGTTGATCAGCGACAGGCGCAGGCGGCTTGCGCGGTAGGCTTCGCGCACCCGAACCCGCCAACGGTTGGTCAGCAGCACCATCAGCGGCGCCACCATCAGCGCGATCAGGGTCAGCTGCCAGCTCAGGCTGAACATGGCGATCACGATCCCCAGCAGGACAAACACCGAGCGCGCCACGCCAGTGATGGACCAGGTGATGAATTCCTGCAAAACCCCGACGTCGCCAATCAACCGGCTCATCATCCGGCCGACGCTGTAGTTGTTGTGGAAGGTCAGCGTCAGCTCGTGCAGGTGGCGAAAGAGTGCGCTGCGAATGTCGGCCACCACCTGGGTGCCCACGTAGGCCATCAGCCCGATGCGATAGCGGTTGGTCAGCCACTCGATCAGCGCGGCGACCAGGAAGGCCATCGTCCACCAGCGCAGGGCGGTCGGGTTGCCGGCGGTGATGCCCTGGTCGATGGCCTGGCCGATGATCCACGGCGCCGCCACACTCATCAGGGAGGAGATGATGATGAAGCCCACCGCGATGAGGGTGCGGCGTTTGTAGGGCGCCAGGAAACCGCCCAGCCGGGCCACCAACCCGGCGTCGTAGACCCTGCCCAGTACGTCGTCGTCCTGCCGGTCCCGCATCAGCGTGTGGATGCGCGCCTCGCGCTGCTGCTGCGCCTCGACCGCCTGCCGGTCAGGAAGTCCCAGCGACTCGCGCAGGGAGATGCGGTGGTTATCGTGAGGCCTGGTGCTGATCATGGCCATATCCGTTCCTCGCAAAAACAATCAGCGTTCATCCACCAGAAACTCCTCCTGATCGCGCAGCTGCAGGTCATAAATCTGCCGGTAGAGCCCATCCTCGGCCAGCAGTGCCGCGTGCCGGCCGCGCTGCACAATGCGGCCCCGCTCCAGCACCAGGATCTGGTCGGCATGTTTGAGCGTCAGCAGCCGCTGGGCGATGATGAAGGTCGTGCGGCCGCGCATCAGCATCTGCAAAGCCTGTTGAATGACGTGCTCGGTTTCGGTGTCCACGCTGCTGGTGGAGTCGTCCAGGATCAGGATGCGCGGGTTGTAGAGCAGGGCGCGGGCGATGGCGATGCGCTGTTTCTGGCCACCGCTCAGGGTGACGCCGCGCTCACCCACCCAGGTCTCGTAGCCGTCGGGGAAGCCGTCGATGAAGTCGTGCGCGTTCGCAGCCTGCGCGGCCTGCACGATCTGCTCGCGGCTGGCGTCGGGGCGGCCGTAGGCGATGTTCTCGGCGATGGTGGCGCTGAAGAGGAAGGGCTCCTGCAGGACGATGCCGATCATACCGCGCAGGTCATCCAGGCGCACGTCGCGCACGTCCAGTCCATCGACCAGGACACGGCCCGCCGTCGGGTCGTAGAAACGGGGGATCAGGTTGATGATCGACGATTTGCCCGCGCCTGTGGGACCCATCAGGGCGATCACCTGGCCGGGTTGGGCGTCGAAACTGATGTTTTGCAGTACGTGGAGGCCGGCCTGGTAACCGAAGCTGACCTCGTCGAACACGACGTGCCCGGCTGACCGCTCCAGGACCCGTGCGCCCGGTTTTTCCGCCACGGTGACCGGGGTGTCCATGATCTCGAAGACGCGGCTGGCGCTGGCATCGGCGGTGGCGGCCGCGTTGACCAGGAAGCCCAGCCGCTGCGTCGGCCCGTTCAGCATCAACACGTACGAGATCATCGCAAACAGCACGCCGACAGTGATCGTACCCTCCAGCACCATCGGCCCGCCGAAGAGGAGCAGCAGGAAGTTGCTCAGGGCGATCAGGAAGGTGAAGAAGGGCCAGTTGTTGCCCCACAGCCGGATCAGCCCCTCGCGCAGGCGGAACCAGATGCTGTTGTCGCGGTCGAACTTCTCGAATTCGTAAGGCTCGCGGGCGAAGGCCTTGACCACGCCGATGCCGGTCAGGCTCTCCTGCATCGTCGTCGAGAGCACGCCGAGTTGATCCTGCACGTGACGCGACCGCGGCCGCACGGTCATGCCGAAGCGAATGACCGCGACCAACAGGATGGGCAGCGGGATCAGGGCCACCAGCGCCAGGCGCACGTCCATCACCAGCATCGCCGCCACCACACCCACCAGCAGGAGCAGCGTCGCCGTCAGTTCCATCAGACCGGTGCCGACGAAACGTTCGGTTTCGGTGATGTCTCCGGTGGCGCGGCTCATCAGGTCGCCGGTATGGGCCTGGTCGTGGAAGGCAAAGGGCAGACGCTGCAGGCTGGTGTAGAAGTCGTTGCGCAGATCGTAGGCGGCGCGAAAGGAGAGCCACTCGCCAAAGTAGAGCTGCACGAAGCCGGCCACGACGCGCACCGCGGCCACCGCCAGGATCACGCCGGCCGCTGTAATCAGCGCCGTGGGGTCGTCCTGTTCCAATCCCTGGTCGACCGCGCCCCGCAGCACCTGCGGGATCAGCAGGTTGAGCAGCGTCGCAAACAACATCGCGGTGTAGGCCAGGATCATCTGCGGCCAATAGGGCCGCAGATAACGCACCAACCGTCCGTAGATCGCCAAACGGGCCATCGCAGATGCTCCAAACAAATCGCGACGGGCGTTTCAATCGCCCGCCGCGCTCGTCAACCCCGTGCTCTGTCAGGTCAGACTGTGCACCGGTCCTGCCGCTGGTCGAGCGCAGAATGATGACAACATCCAACTTAACGAAGCACCAGTTTAGCACGGTTTGTATGGCCGGTCAAACAAGCAGCGGCCACGCCGACTGCACGAGCGGTCCCACGCAGGTGAGAGAAACCTGCGCTTCATGGCGGCCATTTTCCCAGGGTTTGACGATCTTCTTATTCGGAGTATACTTGGCACACTTATCCGGGTCCGGAGGCCCGGCAACCCCCAAGCCACGCGGCGGGTTGCGTTGATTCGGGTATTGGATGGAAGTTTCCCTCAGAGACCAGTTCCAGTTCTTGGTGGCATGTCGGCCAATGTTTGCAGCAAGGAGGTGACCATGCCAGGCAATGACAACGAGGCGCTCTGGCGCGCAATGTGGACGGGTGACCCACCCCTGCCCACTCACCGGAAGCGCAAAGTGCTCGCCCACATCCCGCACGGTCCCCGGTGCAAACTATGTCTCGCGCCGTTCCATGGCTTCGGCGCACCGCTGATGCGGTTGATCGGCATCCGGCCATCATCCAAGAACCCGAACTTCTGTGCAGTCTGCGAAGCCGCGGCCGAGAAGTACCCCGTCGGCGCTGGCGTCCATGCAGGCATTGCCTTCGTCGGTACGATCGAAGGCACCTTGGGTGTGGAGCGCGACATCGCCGCCGTGGGTAATGCGGTCAACACGACCGCCCGCCTGGCTTCGGCAGCCGGCGCGGGTGAAGTCCTGATCAGCGAAGATGCGCTGCGACGCTCCGGCTTCGACCCTGCCGGGCTCGAAGTCCGCCAGCTCAATTTGAAGGGAAAGGCACAGCCCTTCACGGTCCATGTCGTGCCGGCGGCCGCGCCCATTGAGACGTAAGGCACGCGCGCACCAGCGCGTTCGACCAGGCGTGAGAATCCTCCCGCAGCCTGAGTTGTGGCGGTGATCAGATGGATACCTAGTCCCCGAAGCAGCACAATTTGGGACCGCTCGAAAGCCTCCGAAGCCACAGCGAACGGTTCCTCTTGGTGGGAAACGTTTTTTATCTCCATGCACCGGAGGGGATAGGCCGGTCGAAGCTGGCGGCGAATACCGAGAGACTGCTGGGTGCAGCGATGACCGACCGTAATTGGCGGACGGTGTGCAAACTTCAGGAGATGGTGCGAGCATTGATCTAGTGCCGAACCCCAGCTTACCGGCGATTTGACGCAGGGATTGAACACCAGGTGCCATTGCATGAAGGAAGGGCATACTGTAGAACTGGCTCGACGGGACACCCCGTTGCGCGCAGCAACAAAGGAGACGATATGGTCATAACCGTTCTCGAAGCAATGGTGGAGCCGGCTCGGGTTGCTGATCTCGAGCAGGCCTATCGTGATGCGATGGCGGCGCTGCCGTCGGAAATCGTGGAAACGTTTCTCGTGAGTAACCCCTACGAGAGCGGCACATATCAAATCATCACGGTGTGGGAGAGTCGCGAGGCCTTGCTGGCGCTGCGTGCGTCGGGCGTCAAGCCGATCGGGACGATCATCTTCCAGGCCGCCGGCGCCACGCCCAAACACGTTGTTCTGGACGTGATGGCCAGCAGCCGACCTTAGGACCTGGCCGGTCGAGCCGTAGAGCGGTCCCGTGCCTAGGAAAGGAACGATGTGAACCATGAAGACCCAAACCCTCAACCGGGTGAGCGGCCACGTTGTGCTTGGCCTGGCTCTATTTGCGATGTTCCTGGTCATCGGCGCGACCGTCCTCGTACTGCTCGGCCTGTTCAACCCGTCCCCCGGCGGCGATGAAGGCGCGGCGGCACGGTTGTTCCAGTTCACCATCTTGCTGCTTCTACCAGCCGGCCTGGCATTCCTCGTGACAGCCGATTGGAACCGGCCGCTGGCTGTGGTCAAGCGCTTCGTAGCCCCAGGGGTCGCGCTCGTCGTGGCCTTTGCGGTCCTGTACGTCATGGAGCATCTGCGCTAGACCGTGTGGCCGTGGACGCTATGCCCTTCGTCGCGCGCGCAGCCGGCTGAGAAGTGTCAACCCCAGACCCACCAGCACCAACACCCCACCCACCGCCAGCATATACACCGGCAGCTCCGGCGGAATGTCCAGATGCACCGTGATACCCAGGATGCGCGAGAGACCGGGGGGCAGGACGACCATCTCGTCGATGATGGCGGTAAGCATGCGTTCCAAACCAAACACGGCGGGGACCAGGCCCAGCAGGATCAGCGTTGAACCGATGGCGACGACGATGCGGCCGATAGTCGCAGCTATCGACAGCCCCAGCTGGCAGCGCTGCGCCCCGTAGACCACAGCCAGCATCCAAACGATCGCCGCCACGTTGAGCGTCACGAAGACCGTACGCCAGGCCGCGTCGGTCCAGAACGGGTACCAGAAGCCGCCCGGCCCGCGCAGGCTGACCACCGCGGCCAACAGCAGCGTCGGTGCGAGCAGCGCGGCGGGCAACGCCGCGATCCACGCCAGCTGGCGCCGCTGCCCCAGGTTGAGCAGGAACAGCACACCCACGAAGCCACCCAACATCAGCAGCGTCAACAGCGCGTAGTGCGGCGACAGGAACGCCGAAAAGGTGAGGTAGACCAGCGCCATCAGCCCAAACGGCAGCACGATTGCGGCCAGCCAATCGGTGCGGGACGCGGGCGGCAGGTCATGGACGCGGAAGGGCGAGATCAACGCCTGCCACAGCGCCTGCAGGCCGATCTTGCCGCGATAGGCGCGGGTGCGCCGGGCCACAAACCCGCTGCCGGCCAGCAGTACAACCAGCAGCAGGACCAGCCACAGCCGCGCCAGCCAGGTCATGGCCTCGTTGCGTTGGGCGTGGGCCATGCCGGCCTCGGCAGCGAAGAAGTTGAAGGCCGGAAAGTCCAGGTCCGCGCCGTAGCGGGCTTCGTGCGCCGCCCGGCGCTGCTCGTACTCCCCAAACGCCTCCTGCCAGGCACCGTACGCGGCGCGGTCGCCCGTGTCCAGCCATTGGTAATAGCGCAGAAAGGCGCTGCGGTACCAGGCCAGCGTCTCGAACAGGTCGTGCTCGTAGTCCAGCGAGGCGGCCAGGGTCTCCAGCAGCGCGGGATCGGCGACAAGGGCGCGGTCGACGGATGCAGCCAGTCCCTGCATTTTTTCGACCTGCGTCACGGCCTCGAAACCTTCGGCGATGGCGGCCTCCACGTCGTCCTTGACCGCCAGGTAGACCGACGACAGCACCGAGCTGGATCCGTCGACGATGTCCCACTCGAAGACCCACATCTGCGGGGTCAGTGACAGCCCCAGGCCGCGCACCTGCTGTTCGGCAAAGTGGCTGATGTAGAGGCCCTTGTGCGCCGCCGGCCGGCTCAGGAAGAGCAGCTCGCTCAATGGCTCGACCACGGTCGGATCGGGGCCGAAGGTACGGCGCACCCAGGCACGCGCCAGTTCGGTCGCGTCGGCGTCGGGCTCCCAGGCCGCGCGCGACGTGACGTAGCTGTTGGCGTCGATGTTTTGCCAGAAGCCGTAGAAGGGGTAGAGCGACATCGGCCCGGCCTGCTGTGGCCCGCCGTTCTGGTTCCAGGCCCAGACGCCGTCGATGTGGGGGTTGGTCGCGCCCAGTTCCTGCAGGCTGGCCTGGTGCAGGGGCGCCACGAAATCGGGGAACGCCATGAAGCCTTCGAACTCCAGCCGGTTCTGCATCTCCACCAACCGGCGGTGCTGGCCGCTTTCCAGCGTTGGGTTGAAGGGCAGGAAGCTGTAATAATCGCCCTGCACGTACTTCGTGGACACGGTCAGGTTGGGTGAGTCGACGGCGGCCAGCAGGGTGGCGTAACTCTCGGGGTTGGTGTGCATGTCGCCCACTTCGCCCACACCCACCGACCAGGTACGGAAGATGATCGACTTGTCGCGCGGCTCGGCGGCCTGCAGGAAGGCCTCCAGCATGGCCTGGGTGGCGTCGACCGAACGCACGGCCAGCGTGCTGCCGTAGTCCCAGCCGGGCAGGTTGTAGATGCCGCCGGCCTCGCCGATGCGGATCATCACGCCGTCCACGGCCGGCAGGCTGTCGAACAGCTCCTCCAGCCCCAGCCGGTAGACTTCCCACAGCGCGGGGTTTTCGGTGTCCAGCCCGCCAAAACGTTCCTCCAAATAGGCTTGCAGCGGCGGGGTCAGGGCGGGCATGTCGGTGTAGAGGATCACCTGCATGCCCATGGCGTCGGCGTAGTTGAACAGGCGGCCGAAGTGCTCGCGCAGGGCCGCGCTGCGCGCCCGGTAGTCGCTGTCGGCCGGGTAAATCTCATAGCCGTCGCCCACGCGGTCGAAGTCGATGAACTCCAGGAAGCCGGGGATCACGATGCCGTTGTTGCCGTAGGCGATCATGCGCTGCACGTAGTCATGGAACTGCTGCTCGACCGCGGCGAACTCGGCTTCGTCCACGAAGGGCGACTCAGCCAGGAACACATCCTCGAAGGCGCGCAGGTGATGCGAGTAGTTGGTGGGGTCCCAACGTGCCGGGTCCTGCGGGATGCCCACCGCACCCAGGTCGACCAGCCGCTGGGCCAGGGCCGGCGCAAAGGCGCGGGTTTCGCCGTACAACGTCGCGTCGTCGATGCCGGCCAGCACCTAGTCGGCCAGGCGGTACAGCCCGTAGACGTCGCCGCTGCGCCCGCCGCCGATCACGGCCAGCGATGGCTCGCCGCCGATTCCCTCAGTCGGCACGAAGGCAAAGGCTTCCGGCGAAGAAAAGCGCAGCGTGGCCGCTGCATCAGGGGCATTCGCTGCGCCGACGACGATCTGCCGGCCGGCGTCCGCGGGCGCATCGACGATGGCTGGCCGCTGACCGCTGCGGGCCTCGAGCTGATTGGCCAACTCGGTTGCGGCGCGTGTGTACAGCTCGTCTTGCCGCGCGCCGTCGGGCAGGACGAGCGCCGCGACCGGTGACAGCGGCGCGGCCGGCCCCATCGACGAGTCACGCGTGTACACAGCCTCCTGCGGCAGGTCCTTGGGCGTGAGCGAGATATCCAGAAACGCGTTGAGCTGGCCGGCGATGAGGTAGCCGAGCAGCACACCGACCGCAATGACGACCGCTGTCTTGAATTTGCTGTGTTGCATGGACTATTCCTGATCGGGTTCGGGGTACTGAGCGGGCTTGCCGGGGTGGACGGTTGGACGGCCAACGGCGGCAGGAGGAATTATAGGCGATGCGCGGTGGCAGGTCAATCGTCGAGGGGGCCGCTGCAAGGCCGACGGCCCAGAAGATGAACTCCGCGTTCAGCCGGCGGAGCGCGTTTTCCCTGCCGCCGGCTCAACAAGAACCGATCGCACTCCATCCAGCACTCGATGGAGGCTTGCCCTCGATAATTGCCCCATGGGCTTGACGATACGATTCTGCTCGATGGTGAATATCTTGCCGGACCTGACAACCGAGGTCATACGCAAGCCGGCAGTGGTGACCTCAGCGCCGTGAATGCGCACCATGTCCGGCTCCAACACGGTAGGAACGCTAGACGTGATGGCGGCTAGCACGCAGTCCGGTCGTGAGTTGTTATACCAGGCGGCGGAGACAATCACCGCCGGGCGCTGCTTCGTGCTGCCAAGGTCGGCAAACGGGAACGGCACCAACACGACCTGGCCCTGTTTATAAGTCGTCATAGGCGGCGTCGAGAGGGTTGTCCCAGAACTCGAAGGCGCTCTCGGCCACCCTAAGCCATTCCTGCGTGCCGGCATCGGGGTAATGAACCCGAGCCTCGTCAAGCAGCAAATTGACTGCTCCGTTCTCTTGCACGATTGTCGCTTTCGGTGCGGAGATAATTTGGTCGAACCAAATACGGAATGATTGGGCGCTGAAACTAGTGGCTTGCGCGGATGCAGAAGCTACTAACACGGCTAATCCTCCTCGAGCAATGCCCGCGACTGATAATGTTGCAGGTTCTCTTGCAGCACAGCGACGAACGCTGGCATGCGATCGGCTGCAACCACGATGCGGCCCACGCACTCGGCTGGAATGGAGGAGAGCCGCTCTAATTGCGCGCTGACGGCTTCTGGCGAACCGTAGATGGTGGGAGGCAGGATTTCAAAGAATGACAGAACAAACTCATGCTCGGTGTGCTGGACCATGAGATGCGTTGCATAGCGCGAGGACAGATCCTTGGGAAACTGCCAGTCAATCGGCAATTCGAGACGGACTTCACTGGACTGCTCCACGGAGCCCTCCTTGGGTGGCGCGGTAACTAGAGCGGGAAACGTATTCGGCAACCTAGCTTTGGTAGGATTGTAGCATTGCATCGGCAAATGGTCAATCAGGTGGTCGCTGCGCTGGCGTTCCGCCACAGATAGCGGTTGATGCGAGTGCCCGTTGCGCTCATCCAGCTCGCCGCCGAAGTCATGCCCTGGCCATAGGTCGGGTTGAAGACGATGGTCACCTGCCCGTACGCGCCGGGTGTGATTTGTGACTTATGCTGGCGTGTGGTAAAACAAGGGCGAGGTACGATCCATGTTCCATGATCTGCAGCCAATCGATTCGATCACCGGCGAAAACCCGAGCACTGGCCTGGCTTACATCGCCGAGGTCGTCCACGTCTACCCCATCCCCGACGCCGAGCGCATCGAAAGCCTGGAAATCGTGTGCGGCCCGGGCGGACGCTGGCGCGGCACGGCCGTGAAAGATCAGTTTGCGGTGGGCGACGTGTGCGAGGTCTACCTGCAGGATGCGCTGCTGCCGCAGAGCGAGCGCTTTGCCTTCTTGGAGCCGCGTCACTGGCGCATCCGCATGGTCCGTCTGCGCGGCGTGCCCAGCGAATGCCTGATCATGCCGCTGACCGCCGAGACCCAGGGCCTGGCACCCGGCACCGACATCACAGAACTGGCGGGGGTGACCAAGTACGAGAAGCCCCTGCCCGCCAACATCAGCGGCGAAATCATCGGCCGGTTTCCATCGTTCATCCCCAAAACCGATGAACCCAACTTTCAATCGGTGCCGGAGATGGTACAGGCTTTGCGCGGCCAGCCGTTTTATGCCACGCTCAAGGCCGACGGCAGCAGCGGCACGATCTTCTGGGATGAAGAAGGTCCGGTGCGGGCGTGCTCGCGCAACTACGAGCTGAAAGAGAACCCCGACACCGCCATCTGGCAGCTCGTGCATAAGTACAGCCTGGCCGAACACCCCTTGCCAGTTGCGCTGCAGTTCGAGATCGTCGGCCCGGGTATCCAGAAGAATCGGCTGGGCCTGAAACAGGTGGACCTGCGCTTGTTCAACGCCTGGCACGTTGCCGAGCGGCGCTATTTCGACTACGCCGAGCTGCGTAACCTGGCGCAGCGTCTCGGCCTGCCGCTGGTCGATCTCGTGGAGATCGGCGACGCCTTCGACCTGCAGGACGATGAGGCGCTGCGCCACTACGCCGAGCGCCTGTATGCCAACGGCGTCACCGCAGAAGGTGTGGTGATTCGCCCCCTGAAGGAGATGCAGGTCAATCGCGAACGCCTGAGTTTTAAGGTCATCAATCTGCTGTACCGCGATTGAACGTCGGGGAAGACCCTGGTCCCCCTGCCAAAAGGCGATTTGACAGACCAGCCCATTTCCGATAAAGTAACGAGAATTACGCTGCCCTCACGCCGAGGCGTCGTCCCCCGGATTGACTGTTCGTCCACCAACACAAACATGGCAGATGATACATACTCAAGGAGCCGCAGATGCAACTCGGCGCGTTTTCGATCAGCCTGGCGGTCAAGGATCTCAAGGCTGCGCAGGCCTTCTACGAAAAATTAGGCTTCACGGCCTTTGCAGGCGATCCGTCGCAGAACTGGCTGATCCTGAAGAACGGCGATCATATCATTGGTCTCTTTCAAGGCATGTTCGAGAAGAACATTCTGACCTTCAACCCGGGCTGGGACAGCAACGCCCAACCACTGGCGGCTTTCACCGATGTGCGCGACTTACAGCGCCAACTCAAGACCCAAGGGATAGAGCTGGTCACCGAGGCTGACGAGAGCACAACCGGCCCCGCTTATTTCATGGCAGTCGACCCGGATGGCAACTCAATCCTCGTCGACCAGCACGTTTGAGATGGAGATCTCGCCTTACCAGTAGGGTGGTGACAGCGGCTTCGGGCCCCCGTACTCGATCTCGGGTTGGTTATTTTTTCCGGAGGCATCATCATGGGAGGTTGGGGCTGCCCCTACCAGGTCAATCTGTACTGCCGGCGACTGTCGCGGGAGTGCGATCCGGGCATACCGGGTTGTATTCTGTACGGTCTCGTGGAGCGCAAGGATGTACCGCCCCCGAGACGCACCCAGCGCAGAGAACCATCTGCGAAGACACCTGATCCTGCACCGCCAGACGGGGAAGATCGAACGCAGATTCAATGAACGCGAGATTCCATCGTGCCCGTTCTTCTGGTGGGTCACTTGCCGCGACTGCAGCCATTGATCGAGCGTAATCGATGGTTGCGCTCAGGCCAGGCGACCCGGTAGTAGGAGTACGAGTACGAGTACGAGTACGAGTAGGACGGTACCCGTACTCCTACTCGATCGTTGCCGCGCTGGGCCAGACGCAGCCCACGAGACAGAGGAAGTCATCATGCAGAGTAGGGCGCACTGGGAACACATCTATGCGACGAAGCCCGCCGATGGCGTGAGTTGGTATCAGCCGCACGCCGATCAGTCACTTGCCCTGATCCGCGGCACCGGCACACCACGTTCCGGCGCCATCATCGATGTCGGAGGCGGCGCCTCCACGCTGGTCGATGACCTCCTGGCAGACGGGTACGCCGACCTGACGGTGCTCGATCTGTCGGCGACCGCCCTGGCAACCGCCAAACACCGGCTTGCTTCGCGCGCCGGCCTTGCCACCTGGCTGGAAGGCGATGTGACCGCGGTCGAGCTGCCGGCGCAACGCTATGACGTCTGGCACGACCGTGCGGTCTTCCACTTCTTCACCAACGAGAAGGACAGAAAAGCCTACATCGCCAACGTGCGGCGGGCGCTGAAGCCCTTGGGTCATGTCATCGTCGCGGCGTTCGCCGAAGACGGCCCCACGCACTGCAGCGGCCTGCCGGTCGTGCGCTACTCATCCGAGCAGCTGCATGCTGAGTTTGGGGCGTCCTTCACCCTGCTGCATGCGGCGCCCGAGGCACATCACACGCCGTTTGGCACGGTGCAGAAGTTCGTCTACTGCTGCTGCCGCCTGGCGTAGGTGTGACGCCCTCTCAAAGCACCAGCGCGCCGACTTTGGCGTTGCCATGCAGTGCACCGTGACCTTCTGCGACGAATACCTAAAGGGCTTGCAAAAGAATAACTTCCTGCAAACTGGTCGGAATTCGCCGCAAATCACGAGAAGTTATTCTTTTACAAGCCCCAAGGGCGAAAAAAGCCCGTCTATCAAGGAGCGCAGACATGCAACAACGTAAACTTGGAAACAGTGGATTGGTAGTCTCAGCCCTTGGGCTCGGCTGCATGAGAATGAGTTTTGGCGACACACCGGTCGACAAGCAGGATATGATTGCTCTCATCCGCGCCGCGGTTGACCGGGGTATCACCTTTTTCGATACCGCGGAAGTCTACGGTCCATTCACCAACGAAGAACTCGTGGGTGAAGCGCTTGAGCCATTCGGCGGGCAGGTGGTGATCGCCACCAAATTTGGGTTCAAACACGATTCTGAGAAGGGACCGGGTCCTGCGACTGGCCTGGACAGCCGGCCCGAGCAGATCAAGCGGGTCGCCGACGCTTCACTCAAGCGGCTCAGGGTCGAGGCCATCGACCTCTTCTACCAGCACCGGCCCGACCCCAACGTGCCGGTCGAAGATGTGGCCGGCGCGGTGCAGGATCTGATCCGTGAAGGCAAGGTCAAGCACTTTGGGCTGTCCGAATCCAGCGCCGACCTCATCCGCCGCGCCCACGCCGTACAACCGGTCACGGCGCTGCAAAGCGAGTACTCGATCTGGTGGCGCGTCATCGAAGAAAGTGGTGTCCTGGCAGCCTGTGAGGAACTTGGGATCGGGCTTGTGCCCTACAGCCCGTTGGGTCGCGGCTACCTGACCGGCAAAATCGACGAAACCTCGACCTTCGCCAGCAGCGACATTCGCAGCCGCAATCCCCGCTTCACGCAGGAGGCGATCAAGGCCAACCGGGCAGTGATCGACCTGCTGGAGCGCATCGGCACCGAGAAGGGCGCCACCCCGGCGCAGATCGCGTTGGCCTGGCTGCTGGCACAGAAGCCCTGGATCGTGCCCATTCCTGGCTCGCGCAAGCTGGAGCGGCTGGACGAGAACAACGGCGCGGTCCATGTTGAACTGACTGCGGCTGACCTGAGCGCCATCGCCGATGCCATGGCGCAGATTAAGGTGGTCGGCGACCGCTATTAAGCCATCCTAATCGATCCCGTGACGCGGGAGCGCCGCGGGCTGAACAGCCGCCCGGAGCACATCCGCCAGGCCGTGGAGCGCTCGCTGCAGAGGCTGCAAATCGACACGATCGACCTGCTCTATCAGCACCGGGCCGATCCCAACGTGCCGATTGAGGAAGTAACCGGCGCCGTGAAAGAGTTGATTGCGGCAGGTAAGGCGCGCTACTTCGGGTTGTCTGAAGTCGGCGCGCAAACCTTGCGTCGCGCCTACGCCGTTCATCCGGTCGCCGCCGTGCAGAACGAGTATTCGCTGTGGGCGCGTGATTCAGAGGTGGAGGTGATCCCTGCTTGCGCCGAGCTTGGGATCGGCTTCGTGCCGTGGAGTCCGCTCGGTCAAGGCTTCCTGACGGGTGCGGTCAGCGCCGACCAGACCTTCGAGGCGAGCGATATCCGCAGTCGCTTTCCCCGCTTCACGCCGGAGGCGATGACCGCCAACCAGCCGCTGGTCGTTCTGCTCCAGTGGATCGCCGCGCAGAAACAGGCGACACCAGCGCAAATTGCCCTGGCTTGGCTACTTGCGCAGCAGCCGTTTATCGTGCCCATTCCAGGGACGCACAGGCTGCACCGTTTGGAGGAGAATATAGGGGCCGCCAACCTCGTCCTGACACCGGATGATCTGAGAGCGATCGATGCCGAGGTCGCCCAGATCCAGGTGCAAGGCGCTAAAGGGATTGGCCACGAGCGCCTTGCTTGACCAGCAGACCGCTCTCCAACGCCTAATTGACACCCCCATCGCCCGTTTGCCAGGTGGTTGCCCGCAGCCGTTCGACGTCGCGCCTCGGCGGGACACCAAAGAGGCTTTTGTACTCTCGGTTGAAGTGCGAGGTGTCGTCATACCCCACGCGCGATCCCGCGCTGTTGGCGTCAAGGCGCTCGGCGAGCATCAGTCGCCGCGCCTCATGGAGCCGCAGGTGTTTTTGGAATTGCAGGGGACTCATTGACGTAACTTCCTTGAAATGATGATGGAAGCTTGAGACACTCATGCCTAATTTGCTTGCCATCTCCTCCATCCGCAGCGGCTGGTCAAACTCTTGGTGCAGCCGTGCAATGGCCTCAGCGATGCGTTGGGGGTTGCCCCCTACGCCAGTGAAATACCGGAGCCGGCTGCTCTGCTCGCCCATCAGCAGCCGATAAATGATCTCGCGCGTGATCAGCGGGGTGAGGAAGCGTGCTTCTTTAGGCGTGTCGATAAGCCGGACGAGCCGCACTACCGCATCCAGCAACTCTGCATCCAGCGGGCTGACGTTGATGGCCTTCACGGAGGACTGACTCTGCAACGCCGGAGAATCGGCCTCGGTTATGACCGAACTGACAAGGGCAGGATCGAGCGTGAGGACGAGGCCCAAGTAAGGTTGATCGGGCGATGCCTCGATAATCCGGCTGGCGACAGGTAGCGTAGCGGTGGCGATGAGGTAATGCGCAGGATCATAATGATAGCGCGCTTCGCCTAGCAACACCTCTTTGCTACCCTGGGCTATGACACAAAAGGAAGAGGGCCAGATGCCATGACCGAGTTCAGTGGGTGCAGCACGACGGCTGAGGTAGACCCCTGGTAGCGCCTCTACGACGCCATCATCGCGCACAACCCGTGCAATCTGCTTAGCCAGCTCGTTACAACTGGCCTGCGTCCGCTGCACGTTCTCATCGGATGGTTGATGGTTCGTTACCTTCACGAGTCTCTCCTCACTTATCCTGCATTTCCTATAGCTATATTTGCATTGATCATTTGCAGGATTATACAAAAATTCCAGAGAATCATTCTAACACATTGGCCAAAATTCTCATATACTGGATCGCAAGATGAGAAGAATTCGCCCCAACATTCCCAAGTTTGTTGGTCCTTTGTTCAAAAGTGGATTGTGCCCATCCCCGGCACCACACAGATGGCGCATCTGATCGAGAACATCGGCGCAGATGGTGTTCAATTCACAGCAGCCGAACTCAACGAACTGAACCAGTCTGTTGCGGCGATCGAGGTTCAGGGGGCACGGCTCCCAGACGGAGTGCTGGCCATGTCGGGGCTGGAAGCTCCGCCGAAGCCCTAGTGTCATTGCAGACTACGTCCCCGGCCCGCCGCAAGCGATGTGTACGGTGCAGATCCACAGTGCGCCGTGCCAGGGACGTTGCCTGATTCTGCCCTAGAGCGGATTCCTAACCGATTGATGCCTGACGCAGGGGCGATCCCGTATGGTCGCCTGTTGCGACGGGCCGGCACACAGAGCCGGCCCTGAGCCAGCCGAAGGGCCGGCCCCTATGTATTCCCGCCAAGGAGGTGGCAGTATGCAATATAGGAAATACGGAGTGGCATTTGCCATCTTTTTGATGTTCATTGCTCTGCTTACAGGATGCGGTAGAAATACCACAGATGAGCAGATTTCTTCATCAAGAGCGGAAACAGTCATTGAAACGGTCGAAAAAGGACAGGCTGCAGCGAAAGGATCTGTTACAGAAGCAGCAGCAGATACCGAGATACCCACAGGTGCACCAGAAGATTATATAAAGACTGGCTACACAGCGGACACAAAAGTATGGGATGTCATTGATGATCCTGCCTTTGAAGGATACGGGAGACTAATTTTTCCTGCCGACAGGACGATTGATACAAACCAGACTCTGCGTGAGGTCGGGAGCATCCTGGCTTATTACACCTATGTGAATACCGACCGGACAGTTGAAGTCGTAAACTATATGAAAAGCAAAGCAGAGGCGGGGGAACAGATTTTTTATGACATCTACACGGATGAAGAAAAAGCCGCTGATCCCGCCAAGAAAAATACCGGACTCTTCTTTTTTCGGGGGAATCCGGGGGAGAAATTTGCCATAGTGAATGCCGGTGGTGCCTTTGTCTATGTAGGAGCCATGCATGACAGCTTTCCACATGCATTGGAATTGTCGAAAAAGGGCTTTAATGCATTCGCACTGATTTACCGACCGGGAGCCGAGACAGCCAGCGAGGATCTTGCACGAGCGATTGCCTATGTTCATAAACATGCGGAAGAACTTGAGGTTGACACGGCGGATTATTCCCTGTGGGGCGGCTCTGCAGGTGCGCGGATGGCGGCCTGGCTGGCATCATACGGAACAGCAGCCTTTGGGGAAGCGGAGTATCCGAGACCAGCAGCGGTCATCATGCAATATACGGGGCTTTCCGAAGTGAACGGGAATGAGCCGCCGACCTATGCCTGTGTGGGTACCAGCGACGGCATTGCAAGCTATCGCATCATGGAGAACCGCATAAATCAGATCAAGGCAAACGGAACGGACGCAGAAATTGAGATTTATGAAAATCTACCGCACGGGTTCGGCCTTGGCGAAGGGACGATTGCGCAAGGATGGATCGATCGTGCGGTGAAATTCTGGGAAAACCAGATAGACTGAGGAGGTCTGAAGAATGATAGCAAAAAGACTACTTGGAATGATGGTTGTGTCGCTGTTGCTGAGCAGTTCCCTTGGGGCCTGTGGAAGCCCGACAGGTTCGGATGTTTCTTCGGTCCCGGACGTGCAGAATACGGAAGTCCGTGAACCTACACAAACGGAACCAGTACAAGAGCAACCAGTACAAGAGCAACCAGTACAAGAGCAACCAGTGCAAGAGGAAACAGTACCGGTTGATACAGAACCGGTTGCAGCCGTAGACCTGACCACGGCAAGCGTTAGTGTGAATCCAGTTCCGCAGGAACTTGCGATTATTCCGGAGGCGTATTACCAGCTCGCAGATCAGCAGGGAACCTTGACCGACCTGTATTACGATACCTATGAATCCTTTTCCTACGAGGAACAATCACAACCGCTTCAGAAGCATGCGGTTGTATATCTTCCCTATGGCTACAGTCAAGACCAGCAATACGATGTGTTCTATCTGATGCATGGCGGATGGGGTGATGAGACAGCCACGCTGGGAACACCGGGAAACCCATCTGGTTTTAAGAACGTTATCGACCAGGCAATTGCCGCAGGCGAGATACGACCACTGATTATTGTATGCCCGACCTATAACAATACCAATGAGAACGGCCGGGATTCTGCCAACTTTTCGCTGGCGATGCAGTTGACGGAAAACTATCCCAATGAACTGATCAATGATCTGATCCCGGCGGTGGAAGGAACATACAGCACCTATGCGGCAAGCACAGGCAAGGATGATCTGATCGCTTCCCGCGATCATCGGGGATTCGGCGGCTTTTCCATGGGTTCCGTCGCGACCTGGCGCACATTCCAGTATGGACTCGACTATTTTCGCGATTTTCTTCCGATGAGCTGTGGAACGTCGTTGAATGATGAAGAGATATTTGCCGCGGCGGCAGGACACGATCCGAATGATTATTTCGTCTTTGTTCTGACAGGAACGGACGATTTCGCTTATTCCTATGATAAAGGCAGAACAGATCGGATGAGAGCTTCTGAGTATTTTTCGGATGCTGATGACAATGGCACCGGCAATTTTGCATTTCGTGTGAGAGAGGGTTACTCACACGGTGGAATAGCAGCAATGGAATATACCTATAACGGCCTTTTGTGGTTTTGGAACTAAGGATAATTATGAGCACAAATGTGGAACAAGAGGTTATCAAGCTTTCCGAGGAGAAGTGGCGCTGGATGTCAGAGCGCAACGTCGATTCCCTGGCCGCTCTCTTCCATGAGCAGGCTGTCTTTGTCCATATGGGTGCAACCATGTCCAAGGACCAGGAACTTGATGTCATCAGAAGCGGAGGGATTCACTACAAGCACGTGGACATCCAGGAAGTGTCGGTGCGGTTTGTTGGCACGACTGCCATACTTTTGAACAAAATTCGTCTGGTAGCCGTTGTTGGCGGCAATGAGGTCACCAATCCCTTCGTGGTTACGGAAGTGTACATCCAGCAAAGCGACACTTGGACGTTAGCCTCGCTCTCGTTTACTCGGCTGCTTAACCCGTAGCGATACCAGCAACGGCAGAAACAGGTCGTAGCTGAGCAGCGTACAAATCTATCTTGTATAGCGGGGAGCACGGCATTCAAAGTGTTTGCTCGCTCCCTGCCAAGGATTCACCGCTATAAGGAGAATGACAATGTCAGCGATTCCAACAGTATCACTAAACAACGGTGTGGCAATGCCCCTGTTAGGATTTGGCGTTTTTCAGATGAATGATGCCGAAGAGTGCGAAAGCAGCGTCTACGAAGCCATCCGCACAGGCTATCGTCTGATTGACACCGCGGCTTCGTATGGCAATGAAGATGCCGTCGGCAACGCCATCAAACGCAGCGGCGTGGCAAGAGAGGATCTGTTCATCACCACGAAGCTGTGGATTCAGGACGCCGGCTACGAACGCACCAGGCAGGCGTTTGAACGATCATTGCAGCGTCTGCAAATGGACTACCTGGACCTGTACCTGATTCATCAGCCCTTTGGCGATGTGTATGGGGCCTGGCGCGCGATGGAGGAGTTGTATCGGGAAGGCCGGGTCCGTGCCATCGGCGTCAGCAACTTTCACCCCGACCGCGTGATGGACTTCGTCGTGCATCA
This sequence comes from uncultured Anaerolineae bacterium, assembly GCA_964443225.1. Classification (GTDB taxonomy): domain Bacteria; phylum Chloroflexota; class Anaerolineae; order SSC4; family Amarolineaceae; genus SSC4. The sequence goes on along the minus strand of CAYUCC010000044.1, from coordinate 24,070 downwards.
CAACGTGGCGCCGGCGGTGAATCAGATCGAAACCCATCCGTTCAATCAGCAAGTTGAAACGCAGAAATTCTTGCAGGAAAACGGGGTGCAGATCGAATCGTGGGGGCCCTTTGCCGAAGGCAGAAACAACATCTTCGAGAATGCGCTGCTGCGTTCCATTGCGGACAAGCATCAGAAGTCTGTGGCGCAGGTCATTCTGCGTTGGCTGACCCAGCGCGGCGTCGTGGCGATTCCTAAATCAGTCCGCAAAGAACGCATTGTTGAGAATCTCAACGTGTTCGATGTCGAACTCAGCCCGGAAGACATGGCGGCGATTGCCACGCTGGACACGAAAACGAGCAGTTTCTTCGATCATCGCGACCCGAAAATGGTGAAGTGGTTGGGAGAAGCGAAACGCCCTACGTAAAGAGCGATCATTCATCTGGCTTTTTATGCGGGCTGGCCGAGGGCACTATCAAACCGGAGACTGATCATGCACATTGGACTGCAAATTCCATCTTTCAAGTATCCCGGCGGAACGGCGGCGATCCGCCCCAAACTGAAAGAAATCGTCACAACCGCAGAGGAAGGAGGATTCTACAGCCTCTGGGTGATGGATCATTTCTATCAGATCAAGGGCTTGTAAGGAGTTTCTTATGGAAATCAAGAGAGTTGGTTCACGGCCATCCAGTCAAGGACCCGCCGAGTGGTTTACGGGCAGGGTACGCATAGATCCCCTGTTCGAGGCGCAGCAGCCAGCCCGCGTGGGCGGCGTCAGCGTCACGTTCGAACCCGGCGCGCGGACAGCCTGGCACAGTCACCCGCTGGGCCAGACCCTCCTTGTGACGGCTGGCTGCGGTTGGGTGCAGCGTTGGGGTGGCCCGGCCGAGGAGATTCGACCCGGCGATGTGGTCTCGATCCCACCAGGTGAAAAACATTGGCACGGCGCTGCAGCGACCACAGCCATGACTCACATTGCCGTTCAGGAATATCTCGACGGCAAAGCGGTTGAGTGGATGGAACAGGTCAGCGACGAACAATACCGCAGGTGAGTTCGCGCGTGGGGCGTCGGCGGTTTAGTTTTACAAATCGGGTAAAAAGCGGTTGACATTCCGCAACATGTGTGCCATAATCGCCTCCACAGCCTCTGGCGGCACGCACATTCAACCATGCGGTTGTTCGCCTCGATCACCCAGCAAGAAAGCGCAAGGTGGCTCCCATCATCGACGTCTACGTAGAAGTCGGCAGCCGCCGCGCCTTTGCGGCTGCACTCGATTGGCCAGGCTGGTGCCGCATAGGCCGCGACGAAACCACGGCTCTGCAGGCGCTGTGGGCCTGCGGGCCACGGTATGCGCGCACCCTGGAACCGGCACAGCTCGGCTTCGAAGCACCGGGCGAACTCTCGGACTTGCTCGTCGTGGAACGCCTGACCGGCACTGCCACCACGGACTTCGGTGCGCCGGCTATGGCACCCACCGGCGATGCCCAACCGCTGGACGACAACGAGCTGCAGCGCCATCAGACCCTGCTGCAGGCGTGCTGGCACGCTTTCGATGCGGCTGCCGCGCTGGCCAGTGGTAAGACCCTGCGTGCCGGTCCACGTGGCGGGGGACGTACGCTGGACGGAATCGCCCAGCATGTGCGTGACGCTGAAAGAAGCTACCTCTCACAATTGGGCGGTAAGGCACCGCCGCCCGCGCCTTCCCCATGGTCGTCCGAGCCGACGCGCCAGGCCATCCTGAAGACCCTGGATGCCTCGGCCCACGGCGAGATTGCCCCATTCGGTCCACGCGGGGGAAAACGCTGGTCACCCCGCTACTTTGTCCGGCGCGCAGCCTGGCACGTGCTGGATCACACCTGGGAGATAGAAGATCGACTGGCCGATCACCCCGTTTCAGTCGCATCGCCGTGATGGATCGCCGGCACGCGAGGCCGGTCGATCGCGAAGACACTTCGTATTCTAAAGACCGCACACGAGCTACCGAGGAGGAGAGGAAGCATGCAAATTCAGAACAAGGTGATCGTCCTCACGGGCGGAGGGAGTGGGATCGGCCGGGCGCTGACGCTGAGGCTGGTGACGGCCGGGGCAAGCGTGGCGGCCATTGATATTCATGAAGACGCCCTGAAAGAAACACAAGATTTGGCGGGGCCACACCGCGACCGTATCAGCCTGCATCGCGTGAATGTGACCGATCGCGAGGCGGTGAATGCCCTGCCCGACCAGGTCAGCGCAGCCCACGGCGCCATCGATGGTCTCATCAATTGTGCGGGGATCATCCAGCCTTTCGTGCGGGTCAAGGATTTGGAGTTCGACGCCATCCAGCGTGTATTCGATGTCAATCTGTTCGGGCAGATTCACATGATCAAGGCGTTTCTGCCGCATCTGCTGCAGCGCCCGGAGGCCCACATCGTCAACATATCCAGCATGGGTGGCTTCTTTCCCGTTCCGGGGCAGACCCTGTACGGTGCGTCGAAGGCAGCCGTGAAGCTCCTGACCGAAGGCCTCTACGCCGAACTCATCGAAACGAACGTCCACGTCACGGTTGTTTTCCCGGGCGCCGTTGCCACCCACATCGCCCAGAATTCGGGCGTCGTCATCCAGGGACTTGGCAATCAGGACGCACACAGTTTCTCCGCCGTCACGCCCGACGTGGCCGCCGACACCATCATCGATGGCATGCGGCGCAACAAGTTCCAGGTCTACATTGGCAAGGACGCCCGCATGATGAACTTCTTCTACCGGCTCAGCCCCCACCGCGCAACACGGTTCATGTTCAGGCAGATGAAGGCGCTGCTGCCGGATTAGACTCGTTGGAAACGAGGTTTTGAAAACACGAACATGGCCAGGGTAAGCAGCGTCTGCTCGATAAAAGAGACGACCCCCCACTCTTCGCGTAAATTAGCGTGATTCGCGGTCTCCAAACAATTCGCGGTCTCCCACCAAACGATTTGACAAACACCAGCCCCCAATGACATAATTCATTCATTGATTGATAGCTGGCTGCCAGGGCGTGTCCCGTGCCGCTGGTCCGGCAGCATCACACTACCCCAAGGAGCTCATCACCTGTGAACATTGTCTTGTGGATTCTCCAGGTCCTGCTCGGTCTCTACTTTCTCTTCGTCGGTGTCATGCATTTTGTCCTCCCACCCGACCTGCCCGCCATGATGAACTGGATGTACGAACTGCCGCCAGCCTTGCACACCATCAGCGGGATTCTCGAGATCCTGGCCGGCCTCGGTCTCATCCTGCCTGGGCTGACCGGCATCCAGCCCCGTCTGACCCCATTGGCCGCCCTGGGTTTGGTCTTCGTCATGTTTGGCGCGGCGTTCTGGCACATCACGCGCGGTGAAATCACCAATGTCGTCAGCAACCTGGTCATCGCCGCCATTGCAGCGTTCATCGCCTATGGCCGTTGGAAACTGGTGCCGCTCAAGGCCAGGGGCAGTTCCTAGTGCTTTGTTAGGTTGGGTTTCGTCACCGTTCTGCGCTCGTACAGCGGCAGAATCGGTATACATTCATATAGAACATTGGAGAAACTCCTGGAAGCTGACACAACCCAACACGGCCTCCCCCGCACGATCCATGAGGGTAGTGCCCTCCATAGAACCAGCATGCGGATCGAAAACACGCGGACGTGTGACTGCCCGCCAAATCATCTGAATTGTATGACAGCCAAGGCATGGATCAAGAGCCAACTTGGGGTTTGGCAGTTCAACTACGAGGGGCGTGACATCCGCGACAAAAGTTTGCATCCGGCCACCTTCCCACTCTCACTGGCGAAGAAGGTCATCGAACTGTTCACGCATGCGGGACAACTGGTGCTCGATCCGTTTGCGGGTAGCGGCACCACATTGTTGGCTGCCCAGGACCTGAATCGTAATGCGGTCGGTTTCGATCTCCAGGCAGCATACGTCAGCTTATGTCAACATCGTCTCGTGAGCAACAATTTCTTCAACCAGGCACAACAGGTCGCTGTTCAGGATGACGCCCTGCACATCGGCAGTTACCTGGAACCGGGCACAGTCAGATTGATCTGGACGTCGCCACCGTATGCCAATCTTCTCAACCGTCGGAGAAAAAACAAATCGCGCCGCAGCCATGAGCGCAAGAATGAGCAGTACGGTCAGGTGGAACAATACTCTCAAGATCCGCGTGATTTAGGCACCATGCCGCTGGACGTGTATACGACAGCCATGGGGGACATCTACGAGCACCTGCTGCCGCTCCTGCAGCCAAAAGGTCACTGCGTCATCAACGTGCCCGATATGTGGTGGGAAGACGAACGGATCACCATTCACGTGGCATTGACCGAAGAACTGCGCCGTCGCGGCTACGAGCTGCGAAACACGATCATTTGGGATCGTACGAACATCGTGAACCGCATCGGGATTTTTGGCTGGCCGTCCAATTACATCACCATGGGAACAACGTTCGAGTATCTGCTTGATTTTTGGCGTCCACCCGATTGACTTCAGGCACGGACCGAAGTTCTCTTCCGCGGTCATGTCAGCAGCGGCATTCGCTGCGTGAAGATGTAAGCCAATGGAACCCTCGCCACGAGCTATGGGATTCGTTCTACTCGTGTTTTGGCCCCCGTATGGATGGCTTCCGAGAAGTGTTTCAGAGGGTTTCGTAAAACGCCCGCACCGCGGCGTTCCAGGCCGCCGGAACCTGGCTGTTCGGCAGGTGCCCGGCCCGGGGGATGATGCACAGAGCCGCATTCGGCAGCAGCCGATATAACTCCAGCGCAATCTCCACCGGAAAATACTCGTCACGATCCCCATGAATCAGCAGGGTCGGCGGCGTAATCGTCGCGAGCGCAGCTGGCGCTGGGAAATTAGCCTCGCCGCCATCCAGGTTCAGGCGGTGAAACGCCACCAGCAGTGTGCGCCAGTAGTCGGGGCCATACACCGGAGCATGGATCGACTGCCAGTGCGCCGCCCACGTCTCCGGAAGCGTCCCGGGCGTCAGGCTCGACGCCCGTGCCTGGTTGACCGGGGTAAAACGATAGGTGGCCGCCGTCAACACCAACGAGCGCACGCGCAACGGGGCCCGCAGCGCCAGTGTCAGCAGCAGCATCGCACCCGAACTCACCCCCCAGAAATGAGCCGACTCCAATCCCAGCCCATCCAGCAGGGCGATGATGTCGTCTGCAAAACGACTGTGCGTCGGCTGCTCGTGATTTGGGTTCTCACTGCGCCCATGCCCCCGCAGATCGGGCACAATCAGGCGGTAGTGGTTCCGAAAGGCGGGGATCTGCTTTCGCCAGCAGGTCTCGCCAGTTGCCAGGAAATTGTGCAGCAGGATGACGGGCTCACCAGTGCCGTGCTCGTGATAATACAGGTGCGCGCCGTTGACGTGGGCAAAGGGCATGGGTGGACTCCTGCCAGTGACGGAAAAAAGAACACCGGGTTTCTTGCGAAACCCGGTCTCGGAATCGTTACAGGGTGATGATCACTGCGTGTCAGCACAGATCACCCGCACAACCAAAAACAATCAACGCCATCGACCACGCCCGGGCAGCCCACGACACGCAGACCACACCCAGACGAACGTCAAAACCATTCGTGCCAATTGGCGTCGATTCGCGGTACCAATACCCGTCTAGCGCTTCGTGTACTGTTTTGCGCGGCGTGCCTTGGTCAGGCCGGCCTTCTTACGCTCGACAGCACGTGCGTCACGGGTCAGGTAACCACCTTTGCGCAGCACGGGCTTGAGCGCGTCGTCGGCCTCAACCAGGGCGCGTGCCATGCCCAGCAGTACCGCGCCGGCCTGGCCGGTGGACCCGCCGCCGTGCACGTGAATCGAGACGTTATAACGCCCTTCCATGGACGTCACCCGCAGCGGGGTCATCATCTTGATGCGATCCGTCTCGCGCGGGAAGTGCTCTTCGAGCTTGCGGTCGTTTACCACAACCGTACCTGTCCCCGGATAGAGCCGCACGCGGGCGGTCGACGTCTTGCGCCTTCCAATACCTTCGTAGTAGCGTACTGCCATCTCGTTCTCCGTTCTCCTATCGATCCTCTGTACGGTCGTGCCTACAGTTCCAGCGGCTTCGGCTGCTGGGCCTGGTGGGGATGGCCCGGTTCGGCGTAGACCTTCATCTTCTTGATCATCTGGTTGCCCAACTTGGTTTTGGGCAGCATCCCGCGCACGGCAGCCATGATCACTCGTTCAGGAAAACGCTGCAGCTGCTCACGCAGCATGATCGATTTGAAGCCACCGGGATACATCGAGTGACGCGCATAGAATTTCTGATCCAGCTTGCGACCGGTGACTTCGACCTTGCCGGCATTGATCACAATGACGTAGTCGCCGCAGTCAACGTGTGGGCTGTAAATCGGCTTGTTCTTACCCGAAAGAATGGTCGCAATCTGCGTGGCCAGGCGTCCCAGGTTCTGTCCGGCCGCGTCCACGACGAACCATTCGCGTTGGATATCTTCTTTTTTCGGCGAAAATGTCTTCACGTCTACTTCTCCTGTGCCCGAGCAGGGCAGCTGTTTTCGATGTTGACCGTTCCACACGGCAATTGTGCCGGTCAGGCACCCTGCTCGTGCACTAAGGGCTCTTAAAAGAATAACTTACCGTAATTTGCCGGGAATTCCAGCCACAATGCCGGAAGTTATTCTTTTAAGATGCCTAATAATTCACCTTGACCAGGCAAAGACCACACGCCGGTGCCGGTGGCGGGGCCAGCCTGCGTTCCGCAGTCGCCAACAGGGTCGCGAACTGCTCCAGCGTGCGCCGGCCGCGGCCAACTTCCAGCAGCGCCGCCACGATCGTGCGCACCATCGTACGCAGGAAGGCGTTGGCCTCGATGTCAAACCGGTACACGCTGCCATCAGCGTTGGGGTCCGGCATCCGCTGCCATTCTGCCCGCAGAACCTGGCGCTGTGTATTGCCTGCCCCGGGACCCATCTCCGGATCGACCCCAAAGGTGGCAAAATCGTGCCAGCCCACCAACTGCTGCGCCGCGGCGTTCATCGGGTCGACCGCGAGCGGCAGCCGGACGTAATGCGCAAAGCGTGCCCATCGCGGTGAACGCACCGCCGCCGACCAGACTGTATACTGGTAGACGCGGCTGCGGGCGCTGAAGCGCGGATGAAAATCGGTCGCCGCACCCTGCAGATCGCGGATCGCCACGTCGCCCGGCAGCCTGGCATTGAGGGCCCGCTGCAGGTCTGGTACGCTGTGACGCCAGGTCACGTCGAAACGGATGACCTGGCCGGTGGCATGCACACCTGCATCGGTGCGGCCCGCTCCGGTCACACGCACGGACTGTTGTGTGACCTGCGTTATGGTGTTTTCCAATGTGCCCTGCACAGTCGGTCGATCGACTTGAACCTGCCAGCCGGCATAGTTCGTTCCGTCATACTCGACCAGGGCCCGGAAGGCGTTGGGCTCCCCGGCCAGCTGTGCCATCGCCTAGAGTCTGCCCGAAAACCTGCAGAAGCGCCTAATTTTCCAGGGAATCATAGGGTTTTCGGATAGACTCCTAGTCTCCACGTCGAGCCGGCCGGCGACCATGCGCCGGCACAGCGCCGTTCAATCCTTGACCAGCTCCAAAATTACCATCGGGGCGCCGTCGCCCTGGCGTGCACCCAGCTTGTAGATGCGGGTATAGCCACCGGGCCGGCTCTCGAAGCGCGGTGCAATTTCGTCGAACAGCTTCTTGGCCACGTCGTTACCGTTGAGGTGCGCCACGGCGTAGCGGCGCGCCGATACCTTGTCACCACCAGCGCGCAGACCGCGTTTGGCCACCGTGATCAGGTGTTCGGCATCCGGGCGTACGGCGCGGGCTTTCGCCTCGGTTGTTTCGATGCGCCCGTGTTCGAACAGCTGCGTCACCAGGTTGCGATAGAGAGCCTTGCGCTGTGCGGCGTTGCGTCCTAATTTATACCCAGAAACTCGATGTCTCATGTCGTCCTCCGATAATCCGCAGACTGCGGATCAGTTTTCCGCCAGCGCCGGTTCTTCCGCGTCGAGGTTATCATCCTCATCGTCCTCATGCCGCTCGCCCGCCGGCTGACGCGTGAAGCGAATCGCATCGAGGTATCCTTTTTGTTCGAGCCGGTCGACCAACTCGTCGAGCGACTTGCGGCCAAAATTGCGAATGGCCAGGATTTCCTCTTCACCCTGCTCCAGGCGTTCCAGGATCTCGCCCACTTTGGTGATGCCGGCGCGTTTGAGGCAGTTGTAGGCGCGCACCGTCAGCTCCAAATCCTCGATCGGCGTCTCGTAGATACGATCGGGAATGCCTTCTTCGTCCTTCAGCGGTGCCTGCACGACGGCCGCATCGACGCCGATGACCAGGGAGAAGTGCTGCACCAACAAGCGCGCACTCTCACTCAAGGCCATCTTGGGCGAGATCGTGCTGTCAGTCCAGATCTCGATCGTCAACTTGTCGTAGTCCGTTTGATGTCCAACACGGGTCCGTTCGACCGTAAAATTGGATTTGCGCACTGGGCTGAAGATCGCATCCACCGGGATTTCGCCGAGGGGCAGTTTACCCCGTTCCTCGGCGGGCGAGTAGCCGCGACCCCGCTGCACGGTCATCTCCAGGTCGAGATCGGCTTGGGGTGCATCGGTGGTCAGCAGGTACTGCTCCGGGTTGACAACTTCCACGCCCAGGGGTGTAATCAGGTCCCCAGCCGTCACTTCGCCTTCGCCTGTAATCTCCGCGTGCAGGCGCACCGCTTCGTCGGTGTCGACCTTCAAACGGATCTGCTTCACATTGAGGATCAACGCCGTCATGTCTTCGCGCACATGCGGTATGTCCTGGAACTCGTGGTGCACCCCGCTCAAACGAATCGAGGTAACGGCCGCGCCCTGTAGTGATGACAGCAGCACACGTCGCAGCGCATTGCCCAGCGTGATCCCATAGCCACTTTCCAGTGGACTGATGACAAAACGCCCGTAGTTCTGCGAACTGGCCTCGCACTCAATTTTGGGCAACACTCCGTTAGACAACTTTATTACCCTCCTTTGGACGCTCAACCACCACCAAATTACCGGCTGTAGAACTCAACGATCAACTGCTCATTCAGCGGTGCATCGATGTCCTGGCGCGAGGGCTGTTCCAGCACGCGCCCAGCGAGGCCGGCCATGTCGAGGCTCATCCACTGCGGGACAATCCGATCACCCAGCCGGTCACTCAAATCCTTGAAATAGATACTGTCGCGGCTGCCATCGCGCACGGCAATCACGTCGCCCTGTTTCACCTGGTACGACGGGATGTTGACCTTGCGGCCGTTGACCGCAAAGTGACCGTGGCGCACCAGCTGGCGTGCCTGGGCCCGTGAATCGGCAAATCCCAGCCGATACACGACGTTGTCAAGGCGCAGCTCCAACAGCACCAACAAAGCCGCACCGGTCAGGCCCTTGGAGCGGCTGGCCACCGCAAAATAGCGGCGGAATTGGCGCTCCATGATGCCGTAGATGCGTCGAGCCTTCTGTTTTTCGCGCAGCTGGCGGCTGTAGTCCGACACCTTGCGCTTGAAGCCGCCCTTGCGGCCATGCATGCCGGGCGGGTACGAGCGGCGCTCCACGGCGCACTTCGGCGTCATACACCGCTCGCCCTTCAGGAAGAGCTTCTGCCCTTCCGTCCGGCACAACTTACACACTGCATCCGTATGTCTTGCCATGACTCCCTCACAAATTCACGCGTCCACTCACACGCGCCCGCCTGGGACAAGTTTACGGGCGTACGGAAGCCGGTCTTCCTCGTCACCCAGGCACCATTATCAACTACGAGTTTAATTCCGCCCTTCGCGACCTTCGCGCCTTCGCGCCTTCGCGCTTCGTGCCCTTCGCGCTTCGCGCCCTTCGCGTCCCTTCGCGTCTTCGTGATTAAACGCGCCGCTTCTTCGGTGGGCGAACCCCATTGTGCGGCAGTGGTGTCACGTCCTTGATCAGGCGCACACGCAGCCCCACCGCTTGAATCGAACGCACGGCGGCCTCACGGCCGGGGCCGGGCCCCTTCACGAACACGTCGACCTCGCGCATCCCCATGTCCATCGCGGCCTTACCGGCCTGCGTCGCCGCCAGCTGTGCCGCAAAGGGTGTGCTCTTGCGCGACCCTTTGAAACCTGCCAGCCCCGAGCTGCTCCAGGTCAACGTATTGCCCTGGGGGTCGGTAATCGTGATGATGGTGTTGTTGAAGGTCGACTGAATGTGCACAGCCCCCACCGGCACCATCTTCTTTTCACGACGCGGTCCACCGCGACGCGTCTCTCGTCGTCCAGTTCTCGGCATGCTAACTCCTTGTCCAGGTCCATCCCCAGCCAGTGCCCAGCCATCGGTGCCGGTTCAACCGACCACCGCGCCAGGCACTCAGCGTTTACTTCTTCGCCTTTGAACGGCGCTTACCAGCCACGGTCTTACGCGCCCCACGTTTGGTGCGGGCATTGGTACGCGTGCGCTGACCATGCGCAGGCAGTGCACGACGATGACGCAGGCCACGGTACGAACCGATCTCCTGCAGTCGTTTGATGTTCATGCCAATCTCACGCCGCAAGTCACCTTCGACGCGATAGTTGCGGTCAATGACCTCGCGCAAACGGGCCACTTCAGCCTCAGAGAGGTCTCTGATCCGTGTGTCCGGGTTGATCTGGGTGATCCCCAGGATCTCCTGGCTGGTCGACAGACCAATCCCGAAGATGTACGTCAGCCCAATCTCGACCCGTTTTTCGCGCGGCAGGTCAACGCCAGCAATACGTGCCATGCTTGCCTCCCCTGTACTCCTGCATTAACCCTGGCGCTGCTTGTGCTTGGGATCTTCACAGATCACCCGCACCACGCCGTGGCGTTTGATAATCTTGCACTTCGCGCACATGCGCTTGACCGAAGGCCTGACCTTCATGATTCCACCTCGTTCTATCATGCGTGTCGTTGGTGCTGCGGGGTTGTAGAGACACAGCATGCTGCATCGCTACAACAACGGCCACGACAAACGGCACATTGTAACCCGTCACGCCTGCTTCGTCAAAATCTCGACACCGTGTTCTGTTACCGCCAGGGTGTGCTCGAAATGGGCCGACAAACGCCCATCGAACGTCACCACCGTCCACTGGTCGTCCAGCACACGCGTCTTCCAGGTGCCTGCGTTGACCATCGGCTCGATCGCAAAGGTCATGCCGGTCTTGAGCACCAGGTGCCGCACTTTGTCCTGCGGATGAATGTAGTGCAGGATTTGCGGCTCTTCGTGCATCTGACGGCCAATCCCATGCCCCGTGTACTCACGCACCACGCTGAACCCCGCCGCCTCTACGGTTTGCTGGATAGCACGCGAGACGTCACCAAAGGTGTTGCCCGGCCGCACCTGTGCGATACCAGCCTGCAAGGACTGCTCGGTGATGGCCAACAGACGCTGCGCCTCGGCGCTGATCGTGCCTACCGCGTAGGTCCAGGCCGAGTCACCATGATAGCCCTTGTAGATCGCCCCCACGTCGACGCTGATGATGTCACCGTCTTGCAGCACCCGCTGCGGTCGCGGAATCCCATGGACCAGCTCGTCGTTGACCGATGCACAGATCGATGCCGGAAAACCGCGGTAACCGAGAAACGACGGTGTCGCACCTCGCGCTTCGATGATCGATGCCGCCAGGCGGTCCAGGTCCGCCGTCGTGATGCCCGGACGAATCGATTCGCGCATCGCGGCGTGAACCTCGGCCACAACCTGACCGGCGGAGCGCATCAGCCCCAGCTCGTATGCACCTTTCAGCGTAATCCGCGAACCCATCTATCGTCCCGTCTGCCTCGTTCGCCCCAACGGCTTCAACCGATAATACCCTTCACGACCCCGATCAACTCTGCGTTGATCTCGTCGATCGTCCGGGTACCATCGATCTCTTTCAACAACCCCTTGGCGTAATAGAAGCCAACCAGGGGCGACGTCTGCTTGTAATAGACGTACAAGCGGTTTTTGACCGTCTCCGGCTTGTCGTCGTCCCGCTGGTACAGATCGCACGGTTCACCCTGACCCTGCGCACACCGGTGATCAGGCGGCGGCGGGTTGAACTCCAGGTGATACACCGCCTGGCACCGCCGGCAGGTGCGGCGCCCCGTCAAACGGCGCATGACCTCTTCGTCGCTGACGTTGACCAGCGGCACCAGCGCGACGCCGTAACCCTTCGAGTTCAGCATCGTCTCCAGCGCACTGGCCTGACCCAAGGTACGCGGGAAACCATCGAAGATGGCACCCGCCTGGCAGTCAGGTCGCGTGAGACGATCTTCAACCATGCGGATCGTCACGTCGTCCGGCACCAGATCACCCTTGTCCATGTAGCTCTTGGCGAGCACACCCAGTGCTGTTTGGTTTTTCAGGTTCTCCCGAAAAATATCTCCCGTGGAGATCTGTTTCAGGCCGAATTCTTCTTCCAGCCGGCGAGCCTGGGTCCCCTTACCGGCCCCTGGCACACCCAACATCACGATGTAGGTCGGATTTGCAGACATCATCGTCGAGCAAACTCCTTTCGCCCCTTGCCATCTTTGTTACGTCGGTCGAGCATGCACGGGACGCTCGCCGCCTGGGCACCGCCTAACGGATGAATCCTTCGTAGTGGCGCATCAACAGCTGCGCCTCGAGCTGCTTCATCGTGTCCAGCACCACACCGACCACGATGAGCAGGCCGGTACTGGTGATCAGCATAATCGAGGTTTCGGTGACGTCACGTACCAGCCAGGGCAGAATCGCCACCAGACCCAGGAAGACGGCACCCACCAGCGTAATCCGGTTCAGCACACCGTTCAGGTACTGCTGCGTCGGCACGCCGGGCCGGATACCAGGCACGAACCCACCCTGCTTCTGCAGTGTATCGGCCAGGTTCTGTTCCTGGAAGATGACCGCCGTGTAGAAGAACGTAAACGCCACCACCAGGACGAAATAGAGTATCCAGTACAGGTTGCCCTGCGGGCTCAGCGTCGTCGAGATCCAGGTCGCAATGCTGGCCACCGTCTCATTGCTCGAAAAGACAAAGTAGCTGGCGATCGTGGCCGGAAACAGCATGATACTTTGTGCAAAGATCAGCGGAATCATACCTGCCGAGTTGACACGCAGCGGCACGTGAGTGCTTTGGCCACCCACCATCATCAGGCGGTTGCCGCGCATGGCACGTACACGTTTGCCGTACTGCACCGGAATCCGGCGCTGACCTTCCTGGATGACCACGATGGCGGCCACCGTCACGATTGTGATGGCCAAAAAGACCAGCACCGACAGCGGGTTGGTGGACGCCAGGTTGATCAAACGACCCGGAATCTGCGCCACGATACCACCAAAGATGATGATCGAGACACCGTTGCCAACACCCTGCTGCGTGATCAATTCACCCAACCAGATTGCAAACATCGTACCGGCGGTGAGGGCCAGGATGATCGTGATCGTTTGCAGGGGGTAATCGCGGAAGCCAAATTCGGTCAGGGCCGCTGGTGCACCCCCCTGCGACTGCGCAAGCAGCGTCGCCTGGCCAAAGGCCTGCAGCATCGCCAGCGGGACGGTCAGATAATACTGGTACCGATTGAGCTTATCGCGTCCCGCTTCCCCCTCTTTGCTCAGCGCCTGCAGGCGCGGCACGATCGGGATCAGCAGCTGCATGATGATCGACGCCGTGATGTAGGGGTAGACCCCCATGGCCATCACCGAAAAGTTGGCCAGCGCACCACCCGAGAAAATGTCCAGCAGACCCAGGAGTGGGCTCGTCTGGAACAGAGCCTCCAGCGCTTCCTGGTTGACGCCCGGAATCGGGACGTGCGCGACCAGCCGGTAGATCACCAGGATCATAAAGGTAAATAACAGCTTTTTGCGCAGGTCCGGCAGACGGAACGCGTTACCCACGGATTGGAGCATTTGCATGGAACTGGTCTCCGCAATGACTGATTAGAACCAGGCCGGCCTGAAGTTAGGCCGCGGTCTCCAGCACTTCGACAGTGCCACCGGCCGCTTCGATCTTGGCCCGCGCCCCGGCTGAAACCCGGTGCGCCTTCACGATCAGCGGGCGATCGAGCGTGCCGCGCCCGAGGATCGCCACGCGCCGGTCCGACGCCTTAATGAGTCCGGCATCGACCAGGGTCTCCGGTGAGACCGTACTGCCGGCCGCAAAGCTGTCCAGGCGATCCAGGTTGACCGGCTTGAACTCGATACGCCAGATGTTGGTAAACCCAGGCATATTGGGCAAGCGCCGGACCAGGGGCAGCTGACCACCCTCGAAGTACGGACGCACACCACCACCCGCGCGCGAGTTCTGGCCTTTGGTACCGCGGCCGGCGGTTTTACCCCGCCCGGCGCTGATACCACGTCCGACGCGGATGCGCTGTTTTTTCGAACCTGGAGATGGTTTTAGGTCGTTCAGTTTCATAAGAATCCTCTGCCATTCGCCATGGCCGGTCTGCAAGCGGCTTAGCCCGCCACTTCTTCCACTTTCACCAGGTGCTGCACCTTTTTGATCATACCACGGATATCGGGTGTATCCTTGTGCTCGACGGTATCGCCGAGGCGGCGCAGCCCAAGGGCTTGAACCGTATCTTTCTGGCGCTGGGTGTATCCAATCGTGCTCTTGACGTAGGTGACCCGCAGCCGGGTGAGCGCATCATTCTGGGGCGACATACTTCGATTGCCTCCAAAACGGCAGCAGGCTTTCGACCGGCTTGCCGCGCCGCTGGGCTTCGACCTCAACATCGCGCAGCTCGGTGAGCGCCTGGTACGTTGCTTTGACCACGTTCAGGATATTATTGCTGCCCATCGACTTCGTCAGGATGTCCTTGATGCCGGCAGCTTCGACCACGGCACGCACACCGCCACCGGCGATGACGCCAGTTCCAGGCGATGCGGGCTTCAGCACCACTTCAGCGGCGCTGAAGCGCGTGTGCACTTCGTGCGGAATGGTCCGCCCGGCCAACGGGATCAGCTTCATATTTTTATGGGCGTGCTCGGAACCCTTACGAATTGCATCGGGTACCTCGCGGGCTTTGCCAATGCCAATGCCTACGCGCCCGTTATTGTCACCCACGACAACCACGGCCCGAAACGTGAAGCGCCGGCCGCCCTTGACCACTTTGGCCGTACGGGCGATGTGCACGACACGCTCATCGAACTGTTCGCGTTCTTCCTCACGCGGGCGCCGCGGTTCTCTCTTCTGTGCCATGGTTCCTCCTGATCGGTCAGTCAGAATGACCGCTTAGAGTCCGTAAAAGAATACCTTCCATTATTCTGCCGGAAAAAACGCCGGGTAGATCAGGACGTTATTCTTTTGCGGACGCTTAGTAACTAAAACTCGAGTCCCTTTTCCCGCGAAGCATCGGCCAGGGCTTTCACGCGCCCGTGGTAGATGTAACCACCACGATCGAACACTACCTGTTTGATGCCTGCGTCCAGGGCGCGCTGCGCAATGACTTCGCCCACGACCTTAGCCTGATCGACCTTGTTGAGGCCGTCGAGTTTCGGGCGCAGGGTCGGGTCGACGGTCGATGCTGCCGCCAGGGTCTGGCCCCGTTCATCATCGATGACCTGTGCGTAGATGTGTTCCAGGCTGCGGAACACGTTCAGTCGCGGGCGTGCCGCGGTGCCGCTGACCCGCCGCCGGATGCGAGCATGCCGTCGCGCGCGGGCTGTTGCGCTGCTCTCTTTCACCATAGTGGCTTAACTCCTACTTACCCTTACCAACCTTACCCGTCTTACCAGCCTTCGTACGCACACGCTCGCCCACGTAGCGAATGCCCTTGCCCTTGTAGGGCTCTGGGGGCCGGATGCGTCGGATACGTGCTGCGATCTCACCGACCAATTCCTTGTCACTGCCTTCGACAGTCACGCGGTTGCTTCTGTCAACCGCAAAGGAAATCCCGACCGGCGGCGGAAACTCCACCGGATGCGAGTAGCCGACGAACAGCACCAGGGTTTTGCCCTGCAGTTCGGCGCGGTAACCGACACCGATGATGTCAAGCTCGCGCTTGTAACCGGTCGATACACCGGTCACCATGTTGTACAACAAGGCCCGCGTCAAACCGTGCATGGCACGCTGTGTGCGGTGATCCGAATGCCGCTGCACCACCACCTGACCGTCTTCCTGCGAGATCTCGATCTCGTTGGAAAATTTGCGCGCCAGCGTGCCACGAGGACCTTTGACCGTCACTTCATTGCCCGGCTGGATGTCAACCGACACCCCTTTGGGCAGTGCAATGGGAAGTTTACCTATTCGTGACATGATTCCCTCTCACTACCAGACGTAACACAGGATCTCACCGCCCACGTGCGCCCGTCGCGCCTGGCGATCGGTCATGATCCCCCTGGGTGTGGTGAGAATGGCGACACCCAGGCCGCTCAAAACCCATGGAATCTCGCGGTACTGTGAATACACCCGGCGACCGGGCTTGCTGACACGGCGCAGGCCCGAAAGAACCGGCTTGCGGTTCTTGTCGTACTTCAGAATGATGCGCAGCATGGGCTGCGGTCGATCGCGCGTGATGTCATAGTGTTGAATGAACCCTTCCTCCTTCAGGAGGCGGGCGATCGCAACCTTCATCTTGGAGCTCGGAATCAATACCTGGCGATGCCGAGCCAGCAGCGCATTGCGAATTCGGGTCAACATGTCCGCAATCGGGTCAGTAATCATAGATGCTTTCTCACTCCTAAGGCAACACTGGTTAGCGCCCCGCGGCGCTCCTGGTGGCCGTCATACTCGTTCCCAAAAGTCTGGGACGCCGACACGCGATGGCTTCTCACCAGCTGGACTTGACCACGCCCGGCAGATTGCCCTGCAAGGCCTGTTCACGGAAGCAGATGCGGCACAGACCGAAGCGACGCATGTAACCACGCGGTCGCCCGCACACCTTGCATCGATTCCGCACACGCACCGGATACTTGCGCCGTGTTTCGCGCACAATCATGGATGTTTTCGCCATGGGTTCCCCTTCCGCAGTTCACGCGTGACGCTTATCGCGCCCGAAATGGCATGCCAAACAGCTGCAGGAGGCGGCGCGCTTCGTCATCCGTTGCGGCCGTCGTCACAATCGTGATTTCCATACCCCGCACACGATCGATTTTGTCGTAATCGATCTCCGGCCAGATCAGCTGTTCGCGCAGCCCCAGGCTGTAATTGCCGCGTCCGTCGAAGGCGTCCGGTGACACCCCACGGAAGTCACGCTGGCGCGGCAGTGCAATGTTGGTCAGCCGATCCAGGAATTCATACATCCGGGTCCCACGCAGCGTGACCTTGGCCCCTATCGAGTTGCCCTCACGCAGCTTGAACGCCGCAATCGACTTGCGCGCCTTGGTGATGACCGGTCGTTGACCGGTAATCGTACCCAAATCACCCGCCGCCGCTTCCAGGGCCTTGGCATTCTGCAAGGCTTCACCCAGACCAATATTGACGACGATTTTCTCCAGGCGCGGTACTTCATTCACGTTACCATAACCAAACTCGTCGCGCATCGCCGGCACAATCTCGGACTGATAGCGTTTTTTCAACTTGACTTCAGACATTTTTTACTCCTCGACCACAGACGGTATTCGCGGTCCCGGCACGGCCTGGCTCGGAGCCTATCCGAATAACCGGATATTCGCTTCGATAAAGGGCCTGAGGACAGTTATTCGGATAGGCTCTTAGTCGATGACTTCGTCCGTGCCCGCAATGCGTCGCGACTTGCTACCATCCTCGTGCACGACAAAGGCCACCCGCACCGGCTTGTTCGTCTTCGGCGCCACCAACATCACGTTGGACACATGAATCGGCGCTTCGCGCTCGATCCGGCCGGTCTGCGTACGCACATCGCCCGTGCGCCGCTGGTGTTTGATGATCAGGTTGACACCCGCGACAACCACGTACACTTCGTTGGGATCCAGCCGGCCCGACGAGTCACGCTTACGGATGACCCGGTTGACCTTGCCACGCTCGCCGCGGTGTTCGCCCCGCATGACCTCGACCGTGTCCCCTTTTTTAATCTTCATACGATTTCCTCCAGCTCGACCGCGACTACAGGGTTTCCGGGGCCAGCGATACGATCTTCATGAAACCCCGTTCGCGCAGCTCACGTGCCACTGGGCCGAAAATACGCGTTCCTTTGGGGTTTTTGGCATCGTCGATAATCACGGCGGCATTGTCGTCGAACTTGATGTACGAGCCATCCGGCCGGCCATACTCACGCGCCGTACGCACTACGACCGCCCGCACGACATCACCCTTTTTGACCGAGCTGTTGGGTGCGGCCTGCTTGACCGTCGCAATGATGATGTCACCGACGGTTGCATAACGCCGCGTGGACCCGCCCTTGACGCGAATACACAGGATCTCTTTGGCGCCCGTATTGTCGGCGACCTTCAGCCTGCTTTCCTGTTGAATCATCGTTGTCTCCTTGCCATGGCTGATCCAGGACCCGGCCTGATCGTCGCCAGGTCCTTTAATCTGCGTTGGCGCGTTCCATCACGTCGGTCACAACCCAGCGCTTGCGGCGACTGAGCGGTTGTGACTCCAGGATGCGCACCGTATCGCCAACCTGGCAAGCATTGTTCTCGTCATGCGCCATGAAGCGCTGCGATACTTTGATAACCTTGCCATACAACGGATGGCGTCGCGATCGCTCGACGACCACCACGACCGTTTTGTCCATCTTGTTGCTCGCCACGCGGCCAACCATCACTTTGCGCTGCTCGTGCATGATTACTGCCCACCTTCCGACGCGTACCAGGCTTCCAATTCTCGCTCGCGCAGGATCGTTTTCATGCGCGCAATCTCATGGCGCACCTGGGTGAGGCGCGTCGTATTTTTCTGCTGGCCCGTCGAGATCTGAAAGCGCAGGTTGAACAGTTCCTGATAGGCCGCGTCGAGTTTGGCACCAATCTCGTTGGACGTGAGTGCCCGAATTTCTTTGCTCTGCATCGGGACCCCCCCTATTCCTGCGCCGCCGCTTCGACGACTGCCGATTCGGCGGCCCGTGAGACCACCTGGGTCTTGATGGGCAGCTTGTAGGAAGCCAGGCGAAACGCTTCGCGCGCCGTCGCTTCCGGCACACCGGCCAGCTCGAACAGCATCGAACCGGGTCGCACCACCGCCACCCAGTGATCAACCGCACCCTTGCCGCTGCCCATACGGGTCTCAGCCGCCTTCTTTGTCACCGGTTTGTCGGGGAAAACCCGAATCCAGACCTTGCCGCCGCGGCGAATGAAACGCACGATGGTGCGGCGCGCCGCCTCGATCTGACGGCTCGTCATCCAGCACGGCTCCAGCGCCTGCATCCCATAGTCCCCAAACGAGACATGGTTGCCCCGGCTGGCCATGCCGGTCATACGACCGCGATGCATCTTGCGATACTTGACACGTTTTGGCATTAACATCGTTCAATGCTCCCGCAGCTCTCCACCGGGTGTGCCAGGACCTGGCCTACCCCTCGATGGTCGAGACTGACCTTGTTTCCGTTGGTTTCGCCATGCCAGGCAGAATCTCACCTTTGTAAATCCAGACCTTGATACCGATCCGGCCAAAGGTCGTGAGCGCCTCGGCGTGCGAATAGTCGATGTTGGCACGCAGGGTATGGCGGGGAATCTGCCCATCGCGCACCGTGTCACGCCGCGCCATTTCCGACCCGGCCAGCCGTCCGCTGGCGGTGATCATGATCCCCTTCGCACCCAGGCGCATGGCCCGTGTGACCGCCTGCTTCATCGCCCGCTTGTAGGAGATACGACGTTCCAACTGTTCGGCAATGCTCTCGGCCACCAGGCGTGCATCCAGTTCCGGCCGTTCGATTTCATCGATGTCGATCTTGACCTTTTTGCCGGTGAGCTGCTGCAGCTTGTTACGCAGTACGTTGACGTTCTGGCCCTTGCGCCCGATGATAATGCCCGGCTTGGCCGCATGGACACGCAGAGCCACCTGGTTTGGGAAGCGCTCGATCTCCACGAGTGAGATCCCCGCCCCCGGCATTTCCTTACGCACCATCAGCCGAATCTGGCGGTCTTCCGCCAACTGGTCGGCATACTGACGCCCGGTCGCAAACCAGCGTGTCCTATGTTCAATGACGATTCCTAACCGAAAACCAATCGGATGAACTTTTCGCCCCAAAGCACCCTCCATGTCTGGGTAAGAACCCAGAGACCTAATCCCTACGCCGTGCGTTCTTCGAGAATTACGCGAATGTGCGACGACCGGCGCAGCAGCGGCTTGAAACGCCCGCGGGCACCAAAACGGCGCCACTTGCGAATCGAACCCATATCTGCCCAAATCTCCGCCACCCACATGTCTTCTTTGGACAGGCCGAAGTTCTCTTCGGCGTTGGCCATCGCTGAATTGATCGTGGCCGCCACGGGCCGCGCCGCGGCCTGGGGCATGGTGCGCAGAAAAGCCATGGCATCTACCGCGCGCAACCCACGGACCTGGTCGACCACCAGGCGCACCTTCTGCGGTGATAGTCCCACATGTTTGGTTGTGGCCGATACTGTGTTATTCGCCATACCTACCGTCCCTTTGACTTCGTACTCTTTTCCTTGTCGGCATGGCCGCGGAAAAAGCGGGTCGGTGCAAACTCACCCAATTTGTGGCCGACCATGTTTTCGGTCATGTAGATAGGCACATGGCGCCGGCCGTCATGCACAGCAATCGTATGGCCGACAAACTGCGGAAAGATCGTCGAGGCGCGTGACCAGGATTTGATCACACGTTTCTCGCCGCGCCGGTTCATGGCCTCGATCTTGCGCAGCAGTTTCGGATCGACATACGGTCCCTTTTTAAGCGAACGTGACACTGTTTATCCTCCGTACTATACCTTCTCCCGGGCGAGCTCCGGTTTGTGAATGTGCCGGGAGCACACCGGTTTCACCCTGGAAAAGGCCTGTGCCTAACGACGACGATTCCCGCGCCGGCGAACAATCATCTTCGAAGTCGCTTTGTTCTTGCGCGTCTTGTAGCCCAGCGCCGGTTTGCCCCACGGGGTCTTCGGACCAGGCATACCAATCGGCGAACGCCCCTCACCACCACCATGTGGATGGGAGGAAGGATCCATGGCCACCCCGCGCACCTCTGGCCGTTTGCCACGCCAGCGTGTGCGGCCAGCCTTGCCACCGCTGATGTTGGCGTGATCGGTATTCCCAACCTGGCCAACTGTCGCCATGCAGCGCACGTTGATCAGGCGCACTTCACCCGACGGTAGGCGCACCTGCGCATACTGACCCTCTTTGGCCACCAACTGCGCTGCCGTACCCGCCGAACGCGCCAGCTGTCCACCGCGGCCAGGCTGCAGCTCGATGTTGTGGATGACGGTGCCCAGGGGAAGATTGGCCAGCGGCAGCGCATTGCCACTGCGTACTTCTGCCTCGGAACCCGACATCAGTCTGTCACCCACACGTACACCCAACGGGGCCAGGATGTAACGCTTTTCGCCGTCCGCATACACCAACAACGCCACCCGCGCCGTACGGTTCGGATCGTATTCGATCGTTTCCACCCGCGCCGGTACACCCAGTTTGTCACGCCGGAAGTCGATCAGCCGGTAACGTCGTTTGTGACCACCACCCTGGTGACGAACAGTAATTCGACCCTGGTTGTTGCGACCACCACGTTTGCGCCCACCGGTGACCAAAGACCGTTCCGGTTCGCTGCGTGTGATTTCTTCGAAGGAAGAAACGCTCATGCCACGCCGGCCAGGTGACGTCGGTCGATACACTTTGATTGCCATGTTATATCCCTTCGAACACCTGGATCGAACCGCCGGGTGCCAGGGTGACGTACGCCTTCTTCCAGGCAATCCGTCGCACCACCTGGCGGCGAAACGACCGCTTGTGTTTTGCCGGCATGTTGGCGATCCGCACATCGATCACGGTCACGTTGGGAAAGACAGCCTCGACCGCTTCCTTGACCTGGTGACGATTCGCCCGACGGTCGACCTCAAAGGCATATTGGTTGGACAGTTCCCGCTGCATGACGGTCTTTTCCGTCAGCAAGGGGCGCCTGAGTACTTCATAAATATGCATGATTCGTCAGCTCCTCGCGTACACGGTTCCCAGCGTCACGCAGCCAGGAATACTTCGATCTGCTGCAGCACATCGAGCGGCACCACCAGGGTCTCGTAACCCAGCAAATCCCGCACGTTCAAATAACCGGCACGCAGCGTCTTCACGTTGGGCAGGTTGCGTGCCGACAGTTCCACGGTCTGGTTCTGCTCCGGCAGCAGGATCAATGTGCTGCGCTGGGCATCGACCTTCGACAAAAACTGGACCATCGCCTTGGTCCGCGGTGCTGCCATGTTCAGACTATCGACGACCACGATCTGCTGTTCGGCCGCTTTGGCCGACAGGGCAGAGCGCAGGGCCAGGCGGCGCATCTTGCGCGGCATATCCTGTTCGTACGAGCGTGGTGTAGGTCCAAAGACGACCCCACCATGACGCCAGTGCGGTGCGCGTGTGCTGCCCTGGCGAGCGCGGCCCGTGCCCTTTTGGCGCCACGGTTTTTTGCCGCCACCGCTCACTTCCGAACGCGACTTCACCTTGTGCGTACCCTGACGTGCATTCGCCATCTGGCGGACCAGTGCCTGGTGCATCACCGCGCGGTTGACCGGAATCGCAAAGATGTCATCCCGCAGCTCGACCTGCCCCACCACGTCGCCATCCATGTTGCGTACTGAAACCTGCATGATTGACCTCCTAACCCTGCTTGCGCGCGGCACGAATGATAAGCAGGCCGTTCTTCGGACCAGGCACTGCCCCGCGCACCAAGAGGAGATTACGTTCAGGGTCAACCTTAACCACACGCAGGTTGTTCACGGTGACCCGCACGGCACCCATGTGGCCCGCCATGCGCGTGCCTTTTTCAACCCGCCCAGGGGTGGTACCCGCACCAATCGAACCCGGTGAGCGCTGGCGATCGGATTGACCGTGGGTCTTAGGACCGCCGCTGAAATTGTGACGTCGCATGCCGCCCTGAAAACCGCGTCCCTTGGAGGTGCCGGTCACGTCCACGGTGTCACCCGCGGCAAATTGATCCACCGTGACCTTCTGGCCGACATGGAAGTCCTTCGATTCAGTCTTGAATACCCGAAACTCACGCAGCGTACGCAGCGGCACAATCTGCTGCTTCTTCAGATGGTTGAGCTCACCCCTGCTGAGACGACGCGGTTTGACCTCGTCGAACCCCATCTGGATGGCATCGTAACCGTCTTTGTCGGCGGTGCGCACCGTCGTCACAAAACAAGGACCCGCTTCGATGACCGTCACCGGCACGACTTCACCTTTTTCGGTGAAGACCTGGGTCATGCCTATTTTCTTCCCCAGAATACCCTTCATAAATACCGGAAGTAAGGACTGCTGGCAACCTGGCTGTGCCGCATCATCCTACACTTCTCACCTCCTCGTGTATGGTCGTCAACAAAAAACTAGAGAGGTCCCCCCCGCAGCATCCTGTCATTGGGGCGCTCTCTAGTTCCACAAGTCAATCGCTCGCGTTCGCTAGAAAGGACCGTTAATGGCAGCACTTGCTGTCAGACTGGTCGTCCTCTGCCTCTCCTCGCCAGTTGGGAGAGGCGCTGGCAGCCGGTAGAACGTCGCCCCATCGTTACGGGCCGGGTCTCCAGCTGTCCATGTGTGATTCAGTTCGTTTATTTTTGCTCATGCTGTACGCACACCCGCTGACGAGTCTGGTCCGACTCGCGACCGGCGGGAGCCGCGTCCAGGGTTTAGAGCTTGATCTCGATATCCACACCCGCCGGCAAATTCAAATGCATCAACTTGTCGATCGTTTTCTGACCCGGATCGATGACGTCGATCAGGCGCTTGTGCGTGCGAATTTCAAACTGCTCGCGCGAGTCCTTGTCAATGAAGGGCGAACGATTGACGGTGAACTTCTCCACGCGGGTTGGCAGCGGCACGGGACCGATGACCGCCGCCCCTGTCTGCTCTGCCACGTCCACAATCTGCGCCGCCGAGCTGTCGAGTACACGGTGGTCGTAAGCTTTCAGCTTGATTCGAATACGTTGTTTTGCCATGATCCCCCCGAGAGAGTCAGATCAAGAGGAGAGCACAACCTGTGACTCTCCTCTCCCATACCCTCATCCCAATGCGCTCGTTATTCGAGAATCTCGGTGATGGTACCAGCGCCGACGGTGCGACCGCCCTCGCGA
>CAYUCC010000043.1:6897-44337 GCA_964443225.1 uncultured Anaerolineae bacterium | reverse complement strand
CCCACCACCCTGGCCGAGGTGGCGTTCAAAAAATACAGCAGCTGGGACGCCCTCACCAGTGTCTACTGGATTTCCTCCGCCGCGGCCGACGTCAACGGCGATGGGAGGCGCGAGCTGGTTTCGGCGGTCCAGGATAAGAACAAGCGCCTCGGCGTCATTACCAATGGCGCGGCCAACTACGAATGGTACTACGACGCCAGCGCCTGGAAGGGTGATAACGTCGACTGGATCGGGATTGCCGCCGGAAATCTTGATCGCACCGGCGCTGATGAGGAAGTGGTCGTTGCCTTTGGCGACCAAAACAACGACATTCGCCTGGTCGCGCTGGATGGAGACAGCGCCGGCAACATCGGCACCTATCCGAATAACACCTACGGCTTCTATTCTGACTCGGCGTCCGGCCGCGGGGACGTCGATTATGTGGCGGTAGACGCCGGCGACATCAACGGCGATGGCTACGACGACGAGATTGTTACCGCATTTCAAGACAGCAACAACGACCTCCAGGTTTTGATCCTGCGCCGCGACACAACGGCCACGAACGCCATGCGCCTGCTGTGGAGCAAGTCGTGGACCGACAACGGCCGCGGCGACGTGGCCAAAGATGCCAGCGGTGCCTGGCGCAATAAGCGCCCCATCGCCGTGTCTGTTGGCGACGTCGATGGCGACATGCGCGACGAAGCGGTCCTGGCCTACCGGGTTGGAGACGGCCTCAACGGCAATCTCCAATTACTTGTCCTGAAGTTCAAGTCACAGGACACGGGCCACACAACGCTTACCATGGACGATACGGTGTGGGCAGTCTTCAACCTGCCCGACAAGTACCGCCAGGCCGGCACGTCAGTCTCCCTGGCCACTGGCGACCTGGACAACGACGGCGTCGACGAGATTGCGCTCGGCTACAACACGACCGAGGAGGACCTGTGCAGCAGCCAGGGCGGTTCGTACGTCTGTAACATTCGCTGGCAGCAGCACCTGGTGTCCTACGAGTACGTACCATTTGCGGCACCGGAACACCCGTCCTACTGCGGTGCGTCCAACACGTTTCCGTGTTTGCACAAGCGCTCCGGCCAGTGGAACGGCGCCGTGGACTACGTCAGCGGCGGCGACGACACCGACGGGCAAAACCTGGTGGTGGTCGCTGCGGATGACCTGGACCAGGATGGCATGGATGAGGTCGTCCTGGCGCACGGCGTCGATGCGACCGGATATGCCGAGCTGGTGGCTTTCAACGGCGAGAGCGGCCTGAGCAGTTTTGCCACCTTTGGCGGGGCGGCTGCGGCGGGTGAGATCGCCAACGACTTCTGGCTGACCACGGGCGATACCAACGGCGACAGCAAGTATGCCACGTACACCGGCGTATGTTACGCCAAATCCGACGCTCACATCCTGGCGGTCATCCACGCCCCACCCCATGGGCCAGACACCGGCTGCGATTGGACCGACCCGCTGCATCCCAACTGCGCCTGGGGAGAGAACTACACCGAAGCGGTTGCCACGTTTGGCAGAGATGTCGGAACCGGCGAGGGCTCGGCGACGGGATCGACGACCACCATCGGCGGCGAGGTGTCGCTCGACATGAAGATCCACGAGATCGGCCCGTCTTTTACCTACGGCTGGGAAAAGTCCTACTCGGTCGAGCGCTCGTCGACAACGACCCGCGTCGAGGGTTCGAAATTCTCCACCCGCCCGGCCTACCTCTACTTCGACGAAGCCAGCGACTCGGGGTTGGATATCATCAAGACCGACTACGACTGCTACGTCTACCACGAAGCGACCTACGGTGACATGGACGTCTGCGTTCCGCTGGTCTCGGGTGAAGCTCCTTTCGCCCTGGACTGGTGGTATTCCGAAGGTATGACCCTGTACCCCGACTCGTGGGTGCCGGTCGGCATCAACCTGGCGCAGCGTTCGCCAGGCCTGGCGGCCAGTCAGGTCAGTGAGCACACCACGCCGAGCCCCGCCAGCCGGGCCGTGGACGGCAATGTAGATGGCAACTGGGGCGCAGGATCGGTCTCACACACCGGTAACTCTCCAAACGCCTGGTGGCAGGTTGACCTGGGGGCCGTGCAGGAGATCAATGCCGTGCAGATTTGGAACCGGACCGACTGCTGCACGACCCGGTTGAGTCACTTCTACCTGTTCATCTCCAAAGAGCCGTTCACCTCCAACGACCCGGCCGTCCTGGCCGCCGATCCGGAAATCTGGCACCATTACGTGTCTGGCCCCGCTGGCCGGACCACGACCATCCCCACCGAAAGTGAATACGGCCGCTACGTGCGCGTGCAGTTGGACCACACGGACTACCTGAATCTGGCCGAGGTGCAGGTGTGGGGCCTGCCCGGGGAGCCGAAGGATTGGCCGAGGACCCGGCCGACCAGTGCCAACAACAACCAATCGTTCGTGCTGACCTGGCCGGGCGGCAGCTCGCAAACCATCTCCGGGCAACTGCTGCATACGTGGCAGAGTCCGACCTACAAGTGGGCCGCCAAGGGAGCCAGTGCTTCCGAATTTGGCATCGGCATCGTCCAGGAGGGTGAGGAGATCACCTCCGGCGCCACGGCCAGCACGATGTCGGCCGGCATGGGGATCAAGTACCTCAGCGGTGAAGTGTCCTATGGCACCGAGCAGCAGAGTTCCTACATCCTTTCCTGGTCAGAAGAGATCAACTTCAGCGGCGCCGTGGGCGGTCTCCCCGGTGCCGCACCCTACGAGTACTACTACGCACCCTACGTCTGGCTGCAGCGGACCACGTCGGCGGGAGGCGTCGACCAGGCCTTCTTTGTGCTGGACTACTGGCTGGACCACACCGTACCACCGACCGGCCTCGAGACCGTTCCTGCGACCCAGGGACCCAGGAACAGCCCGCTGATCACGCCCACGATCCCACTTCTGGACAGCCCGACGCACCCCGATCCTGTCACCTGGGTGCTGACCAACACCGCCACCTTCACCTGGCACCAGCCGCCCGGTGATCCAGCGAGCATCGCCGGTTACACCTGGCGGCTGACCAGGGCACCGGACACCGTTCCGCACGGTCTGAACCTGGGGCCGGTCACAACCCACACGTATCGCGGACTGGCAGACGGCGTGTGGACCATGCACGTACGTGCCGAGAGTGACGGCGGCGAGTGGAGCGACACCGCCCACCGCACCATCCGCATCGACGCCAACCCGCCCGAGGTGCAGTTGGCGCGCCAGCCCACGGGGCCGGACGGCCACAACGACTGGTACGTCACGCCGGTCACGGTCGTCGTGACCGCCACGGAGATGTTGGGTTCCGGTGTGGCGGGCGTACAGGTGAGCACGGATGGTGCGACCTGGCAACCGTACACCGCACCGCTGGTTTTCAGCAGCGACACGCCCGGCGCCACCGTCTATGCACGGGCCACCGATGCGGTCGGCCACGTGTCCGAACCCATCTCGACGACTTTTAAGATCGACCAGACCCCGCCCGACTCGCACGTAACGGGCGGAGCCGGGCCAGGTGCGTTGGTGGCCGAGGTTTTCACCAACTTGCTGGGCAACCAGGAGCTGGTGCTGGCGGGCGGGATCGAAGACGACGGCTCGGGCCAGGCTGGCATGAGCCTGGAGTACGACGGGCTGGATTGGACCGGTGCGACCGCACTCGGTGCGTGGCCCAGCCAGCCGGTCGAGGTCAACTGGATCTTCACTGCCACCCACGAGATCGGCGCAGGCAATCATATCTTCCTCGGCCGGGCGCAGGACGTGGCGGGCAACCAGGAACAGCCCTACGAGATTGCACGGGTGCTGTGGCTGCCGCAAGCGTCACCGGACATTGCGGGCAGCAGTGTGGTGGCCTCGCCAGGCACTGTCCGCCCTGGTGAGGTGGTTACCTTCACCGTGGTCGCGCGCAACGTCGGCTGGCAGGAAGCACACGTTTCGGTGACCGACACCCTGCCCGCCGGGTTGACGCCAGTTGTGGCGACCCTGGCCTCGGACGTCAGTTACGACCCGGCCACCGGCATCCTGACCTGGCCGGGCCGGCTGCTGTGGCCCGGCCAGTGGGTGCGCCACACTTTCCAGGCGCGGGCCGCGGCGGGTTTGCCGGTAACGACACTGGAGAACCGGGCAGCCTTCCACGCCTTCTGGTCCAACACCGATCTGCTGCCATCTGGCCAGCAGCAGCCGTTCCTCGACCGCGAAGAAACCGTGACCGTCACGACCCGTGTGACCGTCGATCCCGGCCTGCCCGCGACGGCCGACGTCACACCGCCCTGGGCGGCGTTAGCCCGCCCCTCCAGAGAATTCGCAGGCAGTCCGCAGGTGGTGTTGGACCTGCTGGCCCCGCCGGATGCCCGTTGGATGGTCCTGCGCGAGTGGACGCCCGACCCGATCACTGGCGATTGGATGGTGGCTCAAAACAGCGGCTGGATCGACTACACGGAAACGGTCACCTGGACGCTGGCTGCCGGCCAGGGCGTCCACTACCTGGGTGCCTGGGTGGCCGATGCGGCGCACAACGTCTCGACCCTCGACGAGCACAGCCTGATTTTCGTCAACCGGCTCGACGGTGGCCAGGCCCTGGCCAACGGCCAGCGGGTGCAGTATCGAGGCGACCTCGACGAGGGCACCTGGGTTTCCGGGCTCCTGACGACGGTCTCTGGTGACCCCGATCTGTACGTCTGGAGACCGCGCAATGGGTTCCGGCCGGACGGGTACCGCAACGACACCGTGGCACCCGGGCAGACCGAAGACCTGGGCCACCGGTTTATCCAGGAAAGCGGGCGTTTCCTGCTGGAGGTCGAGGCCGTGGGCGCCAGCGAATACCAGTTGGTGCTGAACGGACAAGGGCCGGCGGTGCCTGAGGCCCTCCGTGCACCGGATGTCAAGCCACGGCCCCAGCATCCGCTGGTCATCTCCGATCCCCTGAGCGCCGGCCAGGTCGGCCCGGTCGTCGTCCTGCAAACCAGGCTCTACTTACCGGTGATGGTCGCGGACGACTAATCGCGGTGCCGGACCGCTGTTCGGTTACTTTCGGGGCGCTGCGGGCTATGCGGCAGCCCGCAGCGCCCCACGGGTCATCGAGATCAGGTAAAAAGTCGTATCATGGAAAGCGTACCGTCGAAGTATAGTACATACGTGGCCTATATGCTGCGCCTGTGGCGAGCCGGCGGCCGCGCTGGCCTGCCGGTTTGGCGTGCCTCTCTGGAGAACCCACACACCGGCGAGCGGCTGGCCTTCGGTGATGCGAAGGATCTGCTTACCTTCCTGGCCGACCTGATGGCCGATCTCGCCGATGAGACGGCTCCGCTGGAGAAGGTTGAGCCCGACAGCACCAAAGACGGCCCCAGCTTGTCCTCGAGCGGCCGGGATGAGGCTCGCTCGATGTGACGGTGCTGCCGGATCGGTTGCGCAGTTCTGGTCCGCAGGGTGATTCGGATCAGAGACGGATGACACTGTGATTGACCCTTTTGGGATTGAAGTCAGGCCAAGGAGGCCAAACATGAACACGCAACTTTTCTACAGGCGGAGTCCCTTTGGTCATCGCCTGCTTTCCCTGTTGATCGTCCTGGCGATGCTGTGCCCGCTGCTGGTGGCACCGGCATCTGCCGACAGCCCGATGCCGGAGAACCAGGTTCCCGGATGGGTGGAAAGCAAGGCCCGTCGCCTGGCGAATGGTCTTCGCCAGCAGGACTACGAGGTTACCCGCGGTTACTTCAAGCTCTATACCCAGGACGATTGCCCGTACTCCTACGGTGTGCTGCACTCCTGTCTGGGCAACAATCCGGCCGCGCCGTACGTGATTCCCGTGGTGCCGCCGTGGCCGGACGAGTGGGTGGATCCCGGGACCGCCGGCATGATCGGACCCACGGTGGCGGGTTACAACGCTTCCTACCGCCTCGACCCGCGCGAGGCGATCGTGATCCTCGGCGTGCTTCCCCCACCCGCCGACTATTTTGGACTGCAAACCTACCTTTTCTCGCGCCCGGGAGAATGGGACGCGACCAGCTCACAGTATCTGTTCGTCCAGCAGTACGTCCCCGCCCTGGTCCATACGTTCTTCACGAAACTGCCCAACAACCAGGACCGCGTACAGCTCTTCGCCGACCTGAGCGACCCCATCAATAACGTGGTGATCCAGAACGGATCGAACGCCGTCTGGGATCAGGTGCGCTATTTCGTCATCACGCCGGACCAGACCATGGATGGTGTGGTGCGGCAAGCCCTGGCCAGGCTTGGCATCGCGGACGAGGATGTCTTCACCGAACAGATCCCGGCCATGCTCGGAGAAACCGACATGACGATCGGGCTCGACGAAGGGTCGGATGACTTTCTGACCTTGCTGCGTTATGCGATGCCCGACGACGGTGGTGGCCGGGACGCCCGCTCGACGGCCTGGCGCGAACGCCTGCCCCTGGTCGTGCTGCGCATCCGCGACACGCGGCCGGCCCACCCCCCGCAGCCCTATCCATGGATTGACTTCGAGACCCGGTACGGCACCACGCCGCCGGAAATCGCCCTGGCGCCCGATCTCAGCACGCTGGCGACAGCCGTTTGTGCCAGATGGGGACAGGCCTGCCAGCCGAAGGCGTTCTTGAATATGAGAGCATCCCCACTCAAATTGACCGGGCCTGAATGCGTACAGGTCGGGATGAACTGTCTTGCCCCCAACGAGGATGTGGCGTATTTCATGAGCTCGCGGCTGTGGCTCCCCGACAACCGGGTCTACGCCGTGGCCGCCGCCCTGGGCACCCAGACGGGCAACGCCACCTATACCGGCCTGGGCCTGAACTCGAGCTTGACCCAGCTCGGTTTCGCCAACATCGACGACGACCAGCTGGCGGGTACCGCCAACGGCTACAATGTGCCCCATCACGATCGTTTTTTCCTCCAGTATTTCGCGCGGGATTGCAGCGGCCTCGAAACACTGACCGCAGGCAGCCAATGCTATTCGATTGGCGATCAGCTCCCCGACTGCCCCGATCCCGGCGATTTGACGTGCGCAATGCTGGTCCTTTCTTTGCGTGATTACCTTTTGCCGGGCTCGCAGCGGGGACCGGCGCCGGCGCTTCTGCTGAATCCCGTATTCATCCCGCTGCAGAGGCCGTAGGGGCTGCGTAACAAGGAGACGTTACCATGAAATCGCTTGTGAAGCCATTGGCTGCGGTTCCTCACCCGGACACCGTCCAGCCGCCCGGCCCCATTCCGCTCTCGATCACGACCCCCGACAAGGTCGAGTCCCGCATTGGCGCGCTCGAATTCACGGACGGCATGCCGAGCCAGGAGACGCTCGACAAAGTCTATGACCACCTGGACTTCACGCACGCCTTCGAGGCCTTCGTGAACACCGTGCAAGGCGTAGGCTTTCAGGCGACGCACAGGGGCCTTCGCGACGCCGGCGTGAAGGATAACGACGTCGTCATCTTCTCCGAGCTGATGGATGCCAAGACGCTGTTGCTGGTGGCCAACGCAGACACCGTCTACGCCATCGGCATCCTCGACCTGACCCAGGGGCCCATGGTGCTGGAGGTACCTCCGAAGATTCTCGGTGGTATCGTCGACGGCT
Source organism: uncultured Anaerolineae bacterium (assembly GCA_964443225.1). Classification (GTDB taxonomy): domain Bacteria; phylum Chloroflexota; class Anaerolineae; order SSC4; family Amarolineaceae; genus SSC4. The sequence continues at coordinate 36,806 of CAYUCC010000043.1, read as the reverse complement.
GGGGTCGCTGGGTGACCGACTTTGGTGGTCCCGGTCCCGATCGCGGCTTGGGTGGGAAGTACCTGATCCTGCCGCCTGGCTATGATGGCCCTCTGCCGGAGGGCGGGTTCTTCACTGCCCGCGCCAGCACCACGCACCTCTTCTGGTTGGGCCGCATGTTCGTGGAGAACAACTGCCCGAAGCTGGCCGCCGAGCAGATCCGCAAGTTCCTCAAGATCTACCCCTACGAGCCCGGCGGGGCCGGCACGTCCTTCGCCACGTTCCTGCGCGGCGAGGTTCCGCTTGCACCGCTCACGCCGCCGCCCGAGACCATCTTCCACGAGGGCAGCGGCAAGGTGATGAACACCATTCCGCCCAACGACTGGAGCTATTACGAGATGCTGGACGAGGTCGTGCAGCAGGAGCCGGCCGGCACGCTGGATCCCGAGTTGATGGGCTCGATCGCCGCGATCGGCATCGTCAAGGGCCAACCCTTTGCGCCCGATGCCCGGATGAAGAGAATCCTCACCGAGGCGGTCGCGGTGGCCAACGCTACAGCGCGCAGCCTGTTCATGAGGCCCCGCGATCCGAGCTGGTACTATTACCCCGGTTCCGCCTGGATGCTGTTTACGATGTTCGCAGTCGGATATGACTTCGAGACCCCGCCTCCAGTGATCGAGGGGCCGGTTCGGGACGGCGTGCGCACGCCCGAACGCGTCAAGACCTTGCCGCCCACCGGCTACCGCTTGCTGGATGCTCGAACCAGTGCCTTTTATGGCGCGTTCGGCGCAAGCCCTGCCATGGCCATGCGCGTGAGCGGAATCGGCTCGCAGTATCTCATCGCAACCGTGGACGCGAACAGAGAGTACTTCGACGGCGCCAAGACCTACAAGCTAACGCTGCCGAAGGACATTCCAGCGAAGAACTTCTGGTCCTTGACGCTCTACGACAACCAGACGCGCTCCATGCTAGACACGCCGCAGCGCTATCCACGCGCTGGCAGCCAGAGCTATCCGTCGCCCGCCGCCGAAGCCAACGCCGACGGCTCCACGACGGTGTACTTTGCCCCCGAGCAGCCCGACGGGGTGGCGCGCGGCAACTGGATCCAGACCGTCCCCGGCAAGGGGTGGTTCGTGCTGTTGCGCCTGTACGGTCCGCTCGAACCTTTCTTCGACAAGACCTGGCGTCCGAGCGAGATCGAACTGGTTCCATGAGCTAGTGTCAGCACGCAACGGCATCAGCGGCGCGCAATGCGCGTCCGCTGATGCCGAGCTTCGGCGGGCAGCACCTGCTGGCAAATAGGGAGTTCACCATGAAAACATGTGTCCTCGTCAGCCTGTTTCTCGTTTCGTTCCTGTCTGCGGCCTGCGTCCCTGTTCCGGTGATGCCCTCTGAGCAGGCAGCAACGGCCGTTTCGTCAGCCTCGCCCGTATCGGAGTCCGCACTGCCGGTGCAGAACGCTGGCGCGCTGACCGCCCGTGAGCTCACCGCACCGGGCGCCCTGGCCGGTCCCAGCCCCTCGAACTTCAGTTGGAGCCCAATCGGCGCCCAACTGGTCTACGTCGAACCGCAGGACGGCCAGGACATGCTCTGGCTCTACGACGCGGCCAGCGGCGAGAAGCGCTTGCTGCTCGACCCGGCCGGCAGCGAAAGCAACATCGACGTGACTTCGTCCCAATGGTCGCCAGGCGGCAATCGTTTGCTGCTGACGGGCGACAAAACATTCTGGCTGCTGGACGTGGCGACGGGCGAGCTGGCGCCGCTGGCCGCCGGCGGCCAAGATACGACCAGTGTCATGTTCACACCCGATGGCACGCACGTTTCCTACGTGCAGGACAACGATCTGTACGTACTGGACCTCGACAGCGGCGACGTCCAGCGCCTGACCCGCGATGGCGGCGAGACGGTCTTCAACGGGACGCTGGATTGGGTCTACACCGAAGAGCTGGCCACGCGCGCCGCGCAGCCGGCCTACGCCTGGTCGCCCGACGGCGTCTGGCTGATCTACCTGCGGCTGGACGAAAGCGCAGTCAACCAGGACCCGGTCACCGACTACCGGCCGGTGCCGGCAGCGGTCAGTTACACCCGCTACCCGACGGTGGGCACAGCCAACCCAACCGCCACCCTCCACGCACTGGCGCAAGGTGCAACCGCGCCGCCCCTGGCGCTGCCGCTGCCCGCGGACACCGAATACGTGCTGCCGTTCTTCACCTGGACACCCGACTCCAACCACGCGCTCTACATCACGGTCAACCGTGACCACACCGCGCTGACGCTGAACAGGTGGACCCCGCAGAGCGGCGAGCTGCGGGCGCTGATCCAGGAGACCGCCTCCGATTGGATCAACGAAGACCGCTATGCGGCCCCGGTCTTCATCGGCGACGGCTCGCAGTTCCTCTGGCTGTCGGAGCGCGATGGGTTCATGCACCTCTACCTCTACACCGCCGAGGGCGAGCTTGTCCGGCAGTTGACCCAGGGGGATTGGATGATCGACTCCTCGGCCTACAACCTGCTCACCCCGGGCCGTCCCGTCCACGTCGATCCGGCCGGGAGCTGGGCCTATTTCACCAGCACCCGCACCAGCCCGCTGGAGCGCCAGATCGACCGCGTGAACATCGTCAGCGGCCAGATCGAGCAGGTGTCGCCGCAGCCGGGCTTCCACCACGCCGCGCTGTCGGCTGACGGCCAGTACCTGGTGGACCAGCATTCCGACGTCGCCACGCCGCCGATCACGGCGATCGTCGAGACCGATGGCAGCGGCAGCAAGGTGCTGGCCCAGGCTGCCGGACCGGCTCTGGACCTGCCAAAGATGGCGCGCGAGTTCGTAACGGTCAAGGCGCAGGACGGCGTCGATCTGTACGCCCAATTGGTCAAGCCCGAGGACTTCGATCCCACGCAGAAGTACCCCGTGGTCGTGCACTGGTACGGCGGCCCCGGCCTGCAGATGGTCTCCAACCGCTACGGCACGACCAACATCTTCAACATTATCGAGCGTGACGTGCTCTACACCCAGGAGGGGTTCCTGGTGTGGCGGTTGGACAACCGCGGCAGCTTCGGCTGCGGCCATGGCTTCGAGGCGCCGATTTTTGGCGAGCTGGGCAAGGCCGCGCTGGAGGATCAACTGGCCGGCATCGAGTACCTTAAGACGCTGCCCTACGTCGACGCCACGCGCATCGGCAGCGATGGCAAGTCGTTTGGCGGCTACATGACGCTCTACGCCCTGCTGTATGCGCCCGACGTCTTCCGCTGCGGCGTCGCCGGCGCCGCGCCGACCGACTGGCGCTATTACGATACGATCTACACCGAGCGCTACATGCGCACACCGGCGGTGAACGCGGCGGGTTACGCAGCCACCAACCTGATCGACCTGGCCGGCCAGATCGAGGCCCGCCCGCTGCTGATCCACGGCCTGGCCGATACCAACGTTCACGTGCAAAACACGGTGAATTTCATCGAGGCGCTGGAGAAAAACGACAAGCTGTTCGATTTCGTCCCACTGCCCAACCTGAGCCACAGCTTTCGCGGCGACGGGCTGGTGGCCGCGCTCTCCGCGAGTGCGGACTACCTGGCGGCTTGCCTGGCGGCGGGTGCCCCTACCGTCACCCCAACGTGTGTACCGGCGGCCACACCGGCCCCGACCCTCGCCGCGATCGCCAACCCCGCTTCTGAGAACTGCGTCCAACAGGGTGGTACGCTGTCCATCGAAACGCGCGGCGATGGCGGGCAGTACGGGGTCTGTATCTTCGAGGACAACCTGCAGTGCGAAGAGTGGGCCTTGCTGCGCGGTGACTGCCCGCTGGGTGGCGTCAAGGTCACCGGTTACGTGACGCCGGTTGCACGCTACTGCGCCATCACGGGCGGGGAGTATGCCATTACTGCCAATAGCGGCACCGAGAACGAGCAAGGCACCTGCACGTTCAGGCACGGTGCGATGTGCGATGCCGGCGATTATTACAACGGCAAGTGTGATGCTTCTGTCCCATAGGGAGTAGGGGGAACGGATTGAACGGAGGGAGTACGGAGAGGGGAGTAGGGAGTACGGAGTACGGAGTAGGGAGAACGGATTCGGAACGGATTAAGAACGGATTGGGGGTGAGATGTGATTCGTTGATTCGTTGCGCCGGTTCGTGGACGGCTGTCAGTTGGCGCCAACGCTGGATGAGCCACCACCACTTCGCGGCAGCTTTTCGGATTTGGCTCTGCGTGTTAGAATGGGGCGCCTTGTGCTGCGGGCATATCCCGAGGAGGTTGTGACCTGTGCGAATTCATGAGCTGCGTGAAAGGGTGACGCCGGGGGTGGCCTGGCCGGTGGTGGGGTTGTTGCTCGGGTTGTTCGTCCTGGCTGCCTGTACCACCCCGCCGGCCACCGGAACTCCGCCGGCCAGTCCCACTACCGGGATCAGCGTGACCATCGTCCCCTTGCCGTCCGCGGCGCGTAAGGCCGAGTTCCCGATCATTGCTGTGCCGCAGGACAACCCCACGACGCCAGCCCGCGTCGAGCTGGGACGCCAGCTTTTCTACGATCCGGTGCTGTCGGCCAGCAAAGCCATGTCCTGTGCGACCTGCCATCACCCCGACCAGGGTTTTTCCAATGGCCAGGCCACGAGCACGCCGCGGCCCGGTGCACCGGCGCGCAACGTGTCGACGCTCTGGAACACCGGGTACAGCCGTCACCTGCTGTGGGATGGACGCGAGACCTCACTCGAATCACAGGCACGACTCCCGCTGACCCTGCCCAACGAAATGGCGGCCGCCCCAGACCAGTTGGTGGCGGACCTGCAAACAATCCCTGCCTATGTCGAACTGTTCGATGCGGCATTCGGCGGCGGAGCCGATGCGGTTACGTTCGACAACGTCACGCGGGCGCTGGCCGCGTTTCAGCGCACGTTGATCAGCCGCACCAGCCCGTTCGATCGTTACGTGGCTGGAGACAACAGCGCTCTGACCGCAGCGCAGCAGCGCGGTATGGCGCTGTTCTTTTCGGACGCGACCCATTGTGCCGAGTGCCACCAGCCACCCACGTTTGCATCGGAAACATTCCGTGTCGTGGGCGTGGCCAGTGATGATCTGGGGCGAGCCGGGGTGAACGACAAGGGGCTGAAAGGGGCGTTCAAGGTGCCGACGCTGCGCAACATCGTTTTGACCGCTCCCTACATGCATAACGGCTCGGCGGGCTCGTTGGAAGAGGTGGTGCAGTTCTACGCCGATGGCGCCGGCCGGTCGCGTGGGGCCGCGGGTGTTGATCCACTGTTGAAAGGGTTCGAGTTGAATGCTGATCAGAAAGCTGACCTGGTGGCGTTTCTGGAGGCGTTGACCGATGAGAGTGCGCTGCCGGCGGTGCCGGAGAAGGCGTTGTCAGGGCTGCCGGTGGTGGCGCGGATGAGGTAGGGGTGGGGGCCAGGGGTTAGGGGTTGGGGAACAGAGGTTAGGGGCCAGGGGTTGGGGGTTGGGGGTTTGTGGGAGCGCCGGGCTGGGTGGCCGGCGCTCCTTTGTTTGTGCGGTTTAGCGATCTCTTGGGCTGATCCGACGTCGAAGGGTGATGGTCGCAGCCAGGGCAAGCAAGGCTGCAAGGACGATTGTCAGACCGTTGGGTGACAAGGGTGTCGCGGCGGGCGCGGCGTTGCGGGCTGCCAGGTCACCCAGGGTCACGGCCGACGGTGGTTCGACGGTGATCGTCAGGTTGTCCAGGGCCGGGTAGTCGCCGCCCGGGTAGCCGTTCAGTTCGACCGAATTGCCGGCGCCGTACAGGGTGACCGTGCCTGGCTGCAGGGGTGCGGTCCACTGGAAGGTAAAACTGGCGACGCCGTTGGCAGTGTTGGCCTTGGGCTGGCTGTGCGTGATCTCACCCTCCATGACCTGGGTGTCGGCACCGCCCACCGCCAGGGTCCCGCCGGTGGCTGAGACGTTCAGACCCGCGTGGGCCTGTGCGTCAGGATTGGTGCTTTGCACCGTCAGCACGTAGGCATGGGTCGAACCCAGTACTACCGAGGTGGGCCCGCTCAGGGTTACGACAGGCGTCTGGCCGCCGCCGTGGCAGGCGTTGCAGGTCATGCCGCCGTTGGTGCCAGGATTGCCGGAATGGCCCGAGATGCCGGTTGAATAAGCCAGGGCAACCCCGCCCCCCACCAGTCCCACGACCAAGCCGGCGATGATCAACACGATTCCGATCGTCGCCGGCCTGGTGCATAATTTTGCGCTACTGAACATAACAAGCCTGTCCAATGGTACATCCCCAGCGTGCCGCATCGATGAGGACATCACGCACGTCGATGACTTCGTCCAAATTCAGGTCGAAACGAACTTCGTAACACACTTCGCCGAGCACGCAGCCCCAGTGACTGGCGACGGCGGTGATGTCGTTGGCGTCGACGTTGAAATTGCAGTCGAAATCGAACGCCGAACACTGGTCGAGGCTCGTCGGTACGAACATCGGACCGGAGAAGCAGGGCCAGGTGTTGTTCACGTTGTCGGTCCAGCAGTACTGTTTGGGGTAGGGCGGCTGGTTAGCCCGCCAGGTGGTGATGGTTTCACTCTGCGGGACGTACCAGATCACGATGTTCTGGTTGCTGATCGATTCATTATTGAGGTACTGGTCTGGTCCCTGGACATGGCTGGCATTACAGCACGCGCCGATGGCGGGCATGTCCGCATCTCCCTCGGACGCCTTGTGCTGGGTGACGTAGAGGTAAGCATTGTCGCCCGTGCCGGCATCACCAAACTGCCCCTGGCCCGGCTCGATGTAGTAACCAATGCCGGACGCATCCTTGACGCGGTAGCGGTAGCCATCCACGGTGTAGGGCGCGCTCTGCAGCATCCAGAACTCGTTGGTCTGGTCGGTCCACCCGCTGCCGTTCCACACGGCCAGGGTGTCGTTGGTATCACCGTTGGCCGCAATGTCGATACGCACCACGGGCCGGTAGGTTGCTTCCTCGGCCTGGTTGTCGCCGCAACCCTGGCCGTAGGCCGCGGTCGCCACACGAAAACGGCCGTCGTTGAAGAACTGGAAGTGCTGCTCGTAGCGGTAGTTGCACGAGGCACCCCAGTTGTTCATGCGAAAATCCTGCACCACGGCAAACCCATCGGGCAGATTGCGTACCTCGGTATTGGCGTAGGGGTAGATTGGGAAGCCGCCGCCGCTGCCGCCGCAGCCGGTGTAGTCTCGGTAGCCCCAGTTGCCGGGGTAATGCGCGTGCCATTCGATCAGCTTCATGCGCGTGGCTACCGTCTGTGGCTGCCCGTTGACGTCGAACGTCAGGTTGGTGATTTCCAGGGAGTCGGTGGGTGTCGTGCGGTAATCGAGATTCCAGCCGTTGCGGTTGACGTGGATGGTGGTGTTACAGTCTTCCGGGGCCACTTCCGGTTTGGGATTGTACAGGGCCGATTTCATGTCCTGCGGCCGGTCGGACCACCAGATCTTGGCGATCTTGTCTTCGGTCAGGTCGACGAGCACCCAGATGGCGCCGCTGTCGGTGTAGAACGTTGCACCGGCGCAGAGGTGACTGCCGTCGCACTGCGTGTCCATGTGGTTCTGATCCATCAAACGGATCTGCGACGCGTCGGGCACGAAGCCGAGGGCCGCGGCCACATCGGCGTCGCTGCGGATGAGCTCGATGGCCCGATTGAAGAGGCGCTGGTTGATCAACGGAAAAGTGCCATCGAGCTGCCAGACGTCGAGCACCTTCCCCGAACCGTTGTGCACGATGGCCGTGATCGTCGCATGATGGGTGAAATCGTAGACATCGACCTGGTAACAGCTGCCGTCGGCGCACGCGGCGTAGGCCGGATCATAGGGACCCACGAAGGGGAAGACCTCGAACACCTCGGCGCGGGCGCTGCCAATGCGCTGCAGCACGGCGGGTGCTGTGAGAGCCAGCTGTTGGGCCGTGGCTTCGGCAGGTGTCATAGCCTGTTCGGCCGGGTCGAGCGGCGTTATGGGGCCAGATGCGGTGGCTGCAGGCAGGCTGCTGCCGATGGTCAGGAGCAGCGTGATGACGACCAGAACACGTAATACGAGCGACCGAATGGCTGAAAGTGTGCCTTGCATGGCGCTTGCTGCCTCTCCTCTGTCGCGGCTCCTGCGGGCCAGTCGGCAGGGCCAGGCCAGACGTGATTTGGGATGAATCTTGCACGGGCTAACGGGGCGCTAGTTTAGCACAGGGGCGAATTGGCTGTCAAATGGAATCCGGTTACGTTTATCACGATTTCGGTCTTTGATGCACCGCTGCGCATACCAATCGCTGTCCCAGCATGACCTATCGAGACCTCACTCGCAAGCTACTGGCGCTGGGCTGCGAGTTCAAACGTCAGAGCAAAGGCAGTCACGAATTTGACGCTGCGTGAAGGAATACGCCTGAAGAAAATGTCTATGGTCTGATGGCCACCAACGCATGAAACTCCCCCGGCGCCTGGATGGCCAGCTGCTCGATGACCCGCTGCCGGCACTCGAAAGCCAGCGCCAGGCACATGTCCAGCTCCTCGTCGGTCAGCGTTTCGGCGGTGCGCTGCGGGTAGATCAGCTTGAGCAGGCCGGCGGTGGTTTTGCGGATGGCATCCTGGTTGCGACCGGTCAGCGCACTGAAATCGACGCGTGCGTTGACGATGGCCTGGTAGTTACGCCGCCGCAGCCGGGTGAAGATTTCGGCCAGGTAGTCAGTGATGAAGCCGTAGCCCTGGGCATAGTTCTCCGGGCGAATCTTGGGCAGTTCCCAGCCGGGCAGGAAGCCATGCAGCCGGTCCAGGACGGCCGTGTCACTCCCCAGCTCGGCGGGCAGGGCCTCGAACAGGTGGCGGTAGTGGTCCGCCGGCGCGCGGCGTGCCATGTCGGTGTCGATATTGCCGCCCAGGACGATGCTGGCCTGCGCCGTGAACTCGAGTGGCCCGCGGCTGAAGTGCCCGGTTTGCATGTAGTCCTTCAGCACGCTGATCGTGGCTTCGGGGTCGGTGAAACTGGTGCTGGCGATTTCGTCGAAAAAGACGACATCACGATAACCGAGGATGCCGATCTTGCGGCTGGCGACGTTGTAGAAGAGGGTGGCCGGCGTGGCTTTGCCACCCGAAATGACGAAGGAGCGGCTCGAGGTGTTGCGGTAGGCGTAGGTCTTGCCGGTCTCGCGCGGGCCGAGCTCGATCAGATTGTAGTTGGCCTCGACGAAGGGCACCAGCCGCAGCAGCATGAGCAGCTTCTCGCGCTCGCTGAAGCGCAGCGGGTTGAAACCGATGGTCTGGATCAGCAGGTGAATCCATTCCCCCGTGTCGAACAGGGCGCGTTTGGCGATGTAATCGTCCAGGTCGAGGCGCGTGATCTGGAACGGTTTGAATTCGCGCACGAAGAAGGGGTAGATGCGCCCCTTGAGTTCGTACTTCGCATCGTACTCGATCGTCATCGTACCCCAGGCGCCGCCGGTCATCAGTGCTTCGCCGTACTCCTGCAGCACTTTGGCGCCGATGCGCACGAAGTTGTCCCCCAGCGCCGGCACCTCGGCCCAGTAGTGATCCTTTGCCGCATCCAGCCGGACCTGCAGCGCACCCAGCAGAATGTATTCACTCTGTTCTTTGATGCGGCTCTTGATCAGCTCGCGCGCATCACTCTCGATGTAGTGCTCCTGCAGGAGACGATCGATGCGCGCCTGGCCCGGAATGGGATTGCCGGGTTCGACGTAACGCGCACAGAGGTACTCCAACACGTAACGCGGGAATTCCTTGTACGCCTCGTTCCAACGCGTCAAGGGCTTGAGCACGACGCGGTCACCGAGGAGTTGGAGGATTTTGTCGTCGAGTGCGCTGAGTTCGTTCACGGTGTGGTATCCTTACGGTTCAATCTTGCATGGCGGTTGGAAACCGCGGCTACCCAGACCAATGCCCCCTGCGGGGCATGACGGGGCGATACCCACGTCCGCATGGCGGTTGGAAACCGCGGCTACGCAGACGAATGCCCCCTGCGGGGCATGACGTGGTGATACCCACGTTCCGGCATGGCGGTTGGAAACCGCGGCTACGCAGACGAATGCCCCCTGCGGGGCATGACGGGGCGATACCCACGTCCCTGCATGGCGGTCGGAAACCGCGGCTACGCAGACGAATGCCCCCTGCGGGGCATGACGTGGCGAATGCCACGTTTTGGCATGGTCGACAATTGTTACACCAACCCATCCAACTCATCCAACCCGGCAAACTGTATCTCCACCACATCACTGCGCGCCTTGACAACCACCGGAATCTCGCGCTGCCGCTGCTGCGATTTGCCGTTGGCATCTTCGTAACTCAACGTCAACGTCACGTAGGCCGTCCCACCCCCGCCGGCGCGGTAGACAGGCTGTATGTCCGGGCGCACGGGGTGCCGCTGCGCAGGTGACAACGTACCCTCGAACACCTGGGGACTGGTGTCGGTGCTGGCCTTCACCTCCAGCCGGAAACGAGCCGCCTGGTTGCCGCGATTGACAACCGCAACGTCGAAAGCGAGCACCTCCCCCTCCGGAACCTCGATACGCGCCGGCGGCTCCTCCAGGGCGATCTCGATCCGCTTGTGTACGATCCGCCGCAGCACAACCCCCGGCACGACCATCTCGGCCAGCGACAGCCCGCCGTGGGCGTAACGATCCGCCGGGCGACCATCGACCCGTTTGAACCAACGCCGGCCCACGGCCACGGTGAAGGGCGATTCGCGCAGACCGGGATGGCGCACGACAAAACCGGCCGGGTGCTCCATGCCAACCAGGTAACGAAAACGCACCGGATCGTCCTGCGCAGCCATGACCCGCTGCCAATGCGCGTCCTCCTGGATGACGATACCATCAGCTTCGTCCAGTTCCATGAAGCCGTGATCGCTGGTCAAAACGACGGTATCCTGCGGCCCAACCAGGCTATCCAGCGTGCGCACGATCTCGTCCAACAGGACGGCAATCTTGTCGTTGAGATTGAGCAGGCTGCCCCGCTCCTGGTGCAGATTGTCGTCACTCACGTTGAAGATGACCACGTTCCAGGGGAAACGCTCGTGCGCATCGAGCTGCAGGTACGTCCGGTCGATCTCCATGCGCGAGACAAACCGCAACCTCCGTTCGGTTTCCGGCGCGGGAATATCGAACAGTTTTGCCGCCAGCACTTTGGCATTCGTGGTGATGCCCCCGTCACGTCCCGGTGCCCAGCGCTGCGGTGGCTGCCCCGCCAGGATGCTGGTGCGTGCGACGAAGGTCCACGAGGGCAGCAGGCTCAGGTAGGCCTTTTCTGGTTCTTTCAGCTCGAATGTCTGCAGCAGCCGCGGCTTGATCACACGCTGCCAGCTGTCCCAGCGCATGCCGTCGAAAATCACGACGAAGATCGAGGACTCGGCCGTGGGCTGCACACGCTTTCGTTTGATCAGGTCGGGCACGACGTGTGTGGCCAGGCGGGGATGGTCGAGGTATTGCTTCCAATTGGCGGCGATACCCTGCGCCAGCGCCTGGTCGGCCGTTTCGAGGAAATCACGTACGCGCCGCCGCAGGTCGCGCAGGTAATCGTGCAGCCGCGACCCCAGCGCCGCGTCCGGCACGGCACGCACGTGGCTGGCGGCCCGCGCACAGGCCAACTCCAAATCATAGAAACCCCCGTCCACATACCAGTCGACGATCCCCGCCAGGTCAGGGCCGGCCGTGAAACCACGCGCCAGCTTGTTCTGTACACCCGCTGCTTCGTCCAGGAAACCGGCAAATGCCTGCGCCAGGGTGCTGTGGGACGTGGCCGGCAGGCTGTCGGCGATCGCGGGCCGGTGCGCCGGCCAGTGAGAAATTACCCCGTCCAGGTCACGCGCCGCTGTCGCGTGCAGGAGCTCGGACAGCGCCGCCGCCAGGAACGCGGGCGTTTCAGCCGTTGTCACCGCACGCCACAGGCCATCAGTTCCGGCGCCGCGCAGCAGCGCCACGATGCGCCGCCCGTCGCCCGGGCTGAGCGCCGCCTCGACTTCGCCGATGATCTGCTGGCGCCAGCTGGCATCCCGCTCCCAGAATTCCAACACGCGATCCACCCACGGCTCCAACGGCTCCGGATCGAAACCGAGCAGACCCAGGCCACGCAGCTGGTTGGCGATATTGGGGACGTGGGCGGCGCTCAAGAAGCGGCGCACGTAGACGTACGTTGCCAGCTGTCCGGGCACCGCGTCGAACCAGGCGCCCAGGTCACCCAACGCAACCTGTGGTGACAGCCGGGCATGCTGGCGCAGCAGTTCACGCCCCTCGGCGGTCCACGCTGCCCGCCACGCCAGGCGCAGGTAGCGGTCCAGCGCCTGCGCGGGCGTATCGCGGCGGAAGATCAGGTCGGGCAGCGGAATCGTGGGCTGCATGACGTGCAGGGCCAGCAGGCGCATCGCGTGAACGTCGAGCGCGGTGCCCGGTTCCAGGTAACGCCGCAGGTGGTGGTGCCCATCGACGACGGCTGGCAGGTCAGCGGACAGGATCGGGGCAAATTGCTCGACCGCCTCGACCGGCCAGGTCTCACCAGGCACCAGGTCACGCAGCACCCCGACCAGGCTGAGGTCGAACCAGTCGTCGGCACGGACCAACAGGTCGACCAGGCTGGTCAGGCGCAGGGTGCTGGGCGGGGGACCGCCGGGATCGGGCCGGGCCATGGCCCAGATCAGCACGGGGTCGGGCGGGTCCGCCAAGCGGGCCAGGCCGGCACGCAGCGCCAGGTCGTTACCGTCGTAACGTACGACGGACCAGGTGCGCCCGGCGGCCGCCAGGCGGTCACCCAATGCCAGGCGGCCCGGCGGATCGAAGACGAAGACCAGCCGCGTGCTGGTGTGCAGCGCCCCCAGCCGGGTGGTGAGGTATTGGCTGAGGTCCTGTGGCACGGAATCTGGTTTCATGCGCGCCCCGTGGTTTTCATGTGGCAGATGGCGGCCAGCCGTTTGGTGCGTTCGTACTGCCAGCGGTCGACCTGCGCGGGGTCGACGAGCTGGAAGAGGGCGCCGGCCTCGCGGTACAGCTCGAAGGTGTAGCAGAAATGCACCCAATCGCACAGCTTTTCGTCACTTGGCCGGCTGGCCCGGCCGGCGAGGAAGTCGCGCATGGCTTTGATGTGGGCGTCGAGGATGGCGTGCGGGCCAGTGGTGGGAAAGGCAGTGTAACTTCCAGGTCCGCGTGGACCCGGAACGCTGGCGGGTTGACTGACACGCGCCGTGACCGGCAGGTGTTCAGTCGGCGTTTCCACCGCTGGTCGCACCGAAGGCGAGTCGACGCGCCGTACGACCAATCCCAGCCGCGCCAGGGTATTGCGCGCCAGCGTCGAATCGAACGCCGTACGGGACACACCGGTGGCCAGCCCAAACAGCCATTTCGCCCCCACCAACTGGTCATCGATCTCGACCGCCCAAGACAGGTAATTGTTGGCCTCCGCCGGCAGCCCGTTCGCCATGGCCGCCCGTGCCGCCGCCAGCACCTGCTCGCGTGTCAGGACTACACGCTTGTTGGCGACGGTAAGGGTGATCGGGTTGGTCAGGTTATCGGGCTGGTTCGTTGGCATGGTGTTTATGCACGGGAACGGATTGAACGGATGGCTGTCAACGGATTCGGGGAACGGATTGAACGGATGGCTGTCAACGGATTCGGGGAACGGATTGAACGGATGATTGGAACGGATTCGGAACGGATTACTGTCAACGGATTTCGGGAACGGATTGAACGGATGGCTGTCATGGGATTTTGATATTCTCTGTGTGTCCTGTGCGTTCTCTGCGGTCAATTTCCCGCCCGCAGGCGGCAGACGGCAACGATTTTCTTGAGCTCGGCGTACCGCTCCGGCTCGAGGTGGTCGGGGTGGATGTGCGGAAACAGGGCGACGGCTTCGGCGTAGGCTTCGCGGCGGTAGCAGAAGCGCAGCCATTCCGACAGCTCCCAGTCATTCGGCCGGCGGTCGAGCTGGCCGGCCAGGTAGCGGCGCACGGTGCGCAGGTGCGCTTCGTCGGCCAGCGACTGGCGGGACGACATTTTCTCGCGTTCGCTGTCCGTTGGTACCCGCCACCTGCCGCTGCGAGGGTCGGGCCAGAAGTTCTGCTGCACCTTGCCGGTTTGCCGGTCCACCGCCACGTCCCACAGCACCAGCTCTTCCCCGCAGCGATCGCAGGCAAAGACGTCGCTCCAGATCGTGTACTGGATCGTGGCCGGACCGTGGCAGCGGTCGCAGGCGGTGCCGTAGAGCCAGTCGAACTCCTCCTTCACAGCGGCTTTGATCCGCTCGAACTCAGCTCGTAAGGCATCGACGTCGACCGGGGTGCAGTAGTTGCGGGCGATGTGCACGGCGGCCGGCGAGAGGTCGTTGAGCACGGCATGCCGCCCGCTGAGCAGCGCGGCCACACCGGTCATGCCGCTGCCGCAGAAGGGGTCCAGCACCAGGTCGCCCGGTTCGGTGTAGTGTTCGATGTAGGGCACGATGCCCTGCGGCGGGACTTTGGTGTGGTAGGAGTGGGCGTTGTAGATCGCCGTGTTTTTGCCCGCCTTGACCGGCGCGGCAAACGGCGGCCGGCGGTAGGTGTCGCGCGCGGCGTCGTAGGGTGTGGCGTGTTGGGCCAGGAATTCGGCCAGGTCGTCAGGTGTTTGGGTCATGGTTTTTTGATTTGACCACAAAGGCACAAAGGCACAAAGTTTTTAATATGCTTTCTTGTGTGGCGGCTTGATGCTTCAACTGCTTGATGCTGGCTAGTCTGGATGCGACGATAGGTCTTGCGCCCTGTCATACAAGACAATCCCTTCTCGGAGCACAGTGGTGATGAATGCATTGGCTACACCGGACCACTCTTCCACCTCCGAAGGGGCCCAGACGAGGATGTCTTTCGCCGGCGCGGTGCCAATCAGCGCGCGTCGATACCTGGCTGCGCGTTTGTAGCGCGGCAGACTCGACGATTCGATGAGCAGCAGGTCGTAATCGCTGTCCGGGCTGGCCTCACCACGTGCGCGCGAGCCAAACAGAACGATCTTGCGTGGGTTACCCACGGCGAGGATGCGTTGGATCATGTTATCCAACCGTTGGTCTTGGTCCGGCAGATTTGAATCAGTAACCATGAGATACCTTGATCTACGATCCAGAAGAGACGGCGGCCAGTTTTCGCACGAAACGCCTGGCACTGCGATTGCCGCTGGCCGCCCGGTCCAGGTCAAAGTGACGCGACAGCCGCCTGACCATCTCGGTCTTGGTCGGATATTTGTGGCCAGGCCCGCGATGGAATAACTGTTTGAGCCGATTCACCGGCTGGTCAAGATCATCGGTTTGTATTGCAGGCACAGTCTGGCCAGTTGCTTTGTGGACTGCCGCCGTGTCCGCCAGGAGCCACGCTTCCAACTCCCGCGCAATCACACAAATGATGACGTCCGGATCCTGCCGAAGTGCGCCGAGAAGGGTCACCACGGCGGGAGGGCATGGGTCGTCATCCTGGTCCAGGAGAAAGAATACGCACTGACAGTTACGCAGACGCAATACTTCCAGGTGCTGGCGTGCCTCCTGGATCAAGCGCGGCCGCCCGCCCGCCTGAACCACTTTGATGTCAAGACCCCGGCTGCGAAACCATGGGCGCAGCTCTTCGAACAACCGGCGTTCTGAATCGCCTTCCACAACCAGGCCGATACGCGTGGCCGGTGCCATCATGGAATACCTCGTTCCAGGTGACCCTGTAACCAGAGCTGATCGAGCGTGAATCGCTTCAGAAACTGGTGTATCTGTTCGACATCGGTGGCAGGCGAAATGCGGGTACACCCATCCACTTTGTCCAACAGGTAGACCTCTTCCGGCTGGCAGTGGCGCACAAAATCAGCGCTATGTGTGGTGACGAATATCTGAGTTTGTTGCGATACCTCGCGCATCAGTTCGACGAGTGGTCCCATGACTGCGGGGTGCAGGCTGCGTTCAGGCTCCTCGATGAAGATGGCACTGGGTGGCACTTCTGCCCACAGCAGTGCCGCCAGAATCGTCAACAGGCGCACTGTGCCATCCGACATCAGAAGCGATGGCAGCGTCCCCCGCAGGCCGCGTTCGCGGATTTTGAAGGCAATTCGACCGTCAGCCAACTGCTCGGTGTCCCAGTCCTCGAAGCCAGGTACCAGAACTTGCAGCAGATCGAGCAGTCGCTGGCGCAGGTCGCCGTCGCCCGGCGCTGCCCGGCGCAGCTCATGCAGTACCAGGGCCAGGGTATCTCCAGTCTCCGATACCGCATCCACGCTATGTGCCAGGCTGGGCAGCCGGGCGAGCCGCGGGTCAGGATCGTAGAAGCGCCAGCGTGTCACTTCGTTGTTGATCACCACGGCGGCCAACGACGAGAACGTTGCTGCGACGAACAGTCGATCCTGGTTCGGCTTCAAGACAGAGATTTCTTGTGCACCGTGACCGTTTTCGCTGGTATTTTCTTCCAGGTGGATGTTGTCCACGGTGCGCCGAAAGGCCGAAATCCGCTTCCCGCTGCCGCGTTCACCTTCCTCTCTTGCGCCGCCGTCTAGATACCCATTTTCTTCGGTGACTAGCAGCACGTCGTTGTGATGCGAGAACGAGAAATTGTATCTGAACTGGGGTTTGGCAAACTCCAGGTCTTTGCCGCCGACCTTCAGAGTCAGATCATCCGGCATGCTACCGGCCAGAGCAAACGACATGATAGCATGGGGACGGCGGCGGCATCTGATGTTGCTCCAGCCATACCGCCGCGCCACGGCTGGCCCAATACCTTCGTTCACGCAATGTTGGGCAAAACGAAAGGCATCTACCAGGTTCGTTTTACCAGAGGCGTTTGGGCCAACAAATACGTTGAACGCCGCAAGATCCACCGATACGTCGTCACCAAACGATTTGAAGTTGCGAATACTGATTGTGTCAATCATGTCATTCTCCAATCACTTCAACGTCAACCGTACCGTCTTCTTGTCGGCGTTCACCTGCCGCGCCTCGGCGAAGGCGTCGCGCAGGAGGCGCTCGAAGGTGCGCACGGCCTGGGGCAGGTCGGACTCCTCGAGGGTCGGGTAGGCGTCGGCGAAGCGGCGCAGCAGGTCGCTGGAGCTGGTGGCGGTCTCTTCTTCGGCCAGCAGCCCCTGGACGAAGGTCGCCAGGTCGTCATCCATGACGTCGACCAGCGGCGCCAGGTCGGCCGCCTGCACGGCCTGGAGGAAGGTCGCGAGACGGTCGGCGTCGCTGCGCGCCAGGATGCGGCGGATGGCTTCGCTGGCCAGGCGGCGCTGCTGGTCGTGCAGGGCACGCGCCAGGTCCTTGCGCAGGCTTTCGACCGGCGGCGCCAGCGATTCGCCGGTCAGCGTCAGCCCACACGCACAGGCCGGTGCCGCCTCCAGGTCCAGGCTGGCCAGGGGCACCGGGCAGGGCTGCACACGGCGCAGCAGCTGCTCGTGACGGCGCACCAGGTCTTCACCCAGCGGCGGTCCCAGTTCAGTGATGCCGTTCAGCCGGACCAGCGCGTGCAGCTGGCGCTCGCTGGCGTCCAGCGTCTCCAGCAGCCGCTTCTGTTCGTTCTGCGTATCGCGGTGGTGCTTCTGATAGGCAATGCGGTAGCGGCTGCGGAAAGCCTCGAACTCACCGCGCACGCTCGACCACAACGCGGGCTGCGCCGCCAGGCTGTCCAGGTTCAACCGGTTCTGCACCGCCAGCCGGTCGGCGGCCAGCTCACGATCGGTGGACCGCAGCTGCACGCGGTCGAGGTAGTCCTTGACCTGGGCAATGTCGACGCCCAGGCTGGCCACTTCTTTGAGATGGGCCGCCGTGCGCTGCCGGTCGCG
The DNA here is from genome assembly GCA_964443225.1 of uncultured Anaerolineae bacterium. Classification (GTDB taxonomy): domain Bacteria; phylum Chloroflexota; class Anaerolineae; order SSC4; family Amarolineaceae; genus SSC4. Next base: position 19,098 of record CAYUCC010000043.1, on the reverse strand, counting down.
CAGACCGTCAGGCGTGGTAAAAGCGGTCTGCGCCTGCTCAAAGAATACCGCATAGCCGTCGTCGGCCGTGCCGGCCAGGACGGCCAGGACGTCGAGCGCGGCGAGCGTCGCCGGTGCCAGGCGGTCACCCAGTTTGTTTTGCAGGGTATCCAGGCTGCGGCGCGTCGACGTGATGTCGTCCGCCAGGCGGTGCAGGGCCGCACGCAGCTGCTGCGCCTGTTCTTCGACCTCGTCCGGGTGGGTGGTGGCGCGCAGGTCCCCCACGATTTCGCGCGCATAGGCCACGGTGTCGTTCCAGGCTGGGCCGGCCGCTTCGACCAGGGTGTCGAAGTAACGCTCGAGCCCGGCGCGGAAATCGAGGTCGACGACGTTGCTGGCGGTGAGCCGGCTGGTGGGGAACGGCTGCCGGGCCGTCGTCTGCAGCTTGTGGTCACGCTTGAGGATGATCTCGGCGCGGGGGCTGCCCTGGCGCACGAAGGCCAGCAGGTAGAGCTGGATCAGCGCATAGGGCAGACCGTAGGGCGGTGCCGACAGGGCCTCGTAAATGCGCCAGACCGGCAGTTCACCCCGGCGCTCGGTGAGCAGTTGGGCGATCAGGCGCAGGGCCGGGGCTTGCTGTGGGGCGAACTGCCCCGGTTTGTCGGGATGCGACAGACCGAGCGCCACGCCGAAGTTGCGGGTGGCCGATTGTTCGGCAGTGCCGGGGCTGCGGGCGAAATAACCGCCAAAGACGCGGCCCACCTCGGCCGCACGCAGTGTGCCGCGCAGGCGCCCCCAATCGACCGGCAGCTGCGGGTAGGCCGTGACCAGCAGTTTTTCGACCATAGCACCCAGGCGGCGGTCCTCCGAGGGCACACCCAACACCTCGCGCGCCTCGATCGCCAGCTCGTCCCGCGTGACGATGCGTCCGGCCTGGAACTGGCGCAGGTGGGTCTGCACCAGGTTGCTGTAGAGCGTATTGCGCTGCCCGGCCAGCCATTCGCGCACGGCGTCGGCCTCTTTGCCCACGCGTTTGTCCTCGGCGTAGTCGCGCGCCATGGCCTGCCAGGCCAGGAAGTCGGCCGCGGCGCGGGTGGTCTCGTCACTCAGGGCGGCCGGGTAGATCACGGCGATGCGCGGGTCCTGCAGGTCCGGCGGCGTCACCGACTGGGCGGCGTCGGCGGTCAGGAACACCACGCGGAAGTGCAGGTCGTCCTTGGGCAGCGGCATGGCCCAGTCGAACTGCCAGCGCGAGGCGACAATGACGTGCCCGGCGTATTCGAGGTTGCGGAACTCGAAGCGGCGGTTGGTGGCCTCGTTGGCCGTATAGGCAGCGAACAGCCCGGGCTGGCCGCGCGTCTCGCTGGTGCTGAAAAAGAGACTGCCCGACCAGGCGCTGCTCAGCTCGTAGAGGTTGGCCTGGGTCCGGCGCCGGTACTCGCTGAACAGGGTCACCACCGACGCGCCTTCACCGCCGGCGGGGACGAAGCTGGCGTGCTGGCCCTCGAAGTGCACCTGGCGCAGCGACTGCATCTGCCCGAGAACGTAGGCCACGCTGTCCTCGGCCCGCAGGAAATCGGACGTCGTCAGCGTAGCCTGCGCCAGCTCCTTGAGCGACAGCGGGCGCGGGTGCTCCTGGTAGGCCAGGTGCCAGAGGAAGAGCGTGTCGAGCACCGTGTGCGCCAGGGGCTGGTCGCTGGCGTCCAGCTCCAGCGTCGGCAGGGCCTCGTGCGCCACTTTGTAGGCGTTGTAGGCCTCGCGGTAAACCGGCGTGGCCAGGCAGTCGTCAACCAGGTGCGGGCTGTGCAGCAGATCGGCCACGCGGATCAGGTCGAGCCGGCCCAACAGGTGGGGGTCGTTGACCACCTCGTGGAAGATCGTGATGCCCGAGCGGGCCGTGGGCAGGTCACGCGCCGTGATGTGGCGCACCACTTCGAAACAGCGCGGCTGGAAGGGGAAGATGTCGCGAAACTCGGCTTCGTTTAGCTGGTTGGCAAAATCGAAGTGCTCGCGCACGTGGAGGAAGTGCTCGCCAATTTCTGGTCCGCGGTCGGCGTCCAGCCCGCGCACGCGCCGCGAGACGATGACGTCGTAGTCGCGTTCGTTGGCCGAGGCCAGGAGTGGGATATTGATGAAACGATCGCCGGCCTGGCCGCCTTGCATCTTGGCCGGCACGGCGCTCTGCGAGGCGACGATCATGTAGACCTGGTAACCCAGGTCGCGCGGCAGCAGGTAGGCCAGGGTTTCCAGCACGTCCTCGTCGTGGGCGCGCGCGGCCGGGCTGGCGTGTGCCTTCTCCCAGCCTTCGTACTCGTCGATCACCACCAGCAGGCCATCGAAACGTGCCGGCTGCAGGCCGATGATCTGGCGGTAGACGTGGGCCAGGCGGTTCTTGACGCCGGCGGCGATCTTGGGATCGATAGCGTTGTCCCGGCAGTAGGCGGCGATCCAGCCGGCCAGGGTGTAGGCGCCTTCGGTCGCGTGCAGAGCGTGGGTGGACTGCCCGGTCTGACGCTGCACGAAGGTCTCGATATCCTGCCGGATGGCGGGTGAGGTCTGGTGCTCCAGCCAGGCGATGTAATCGTCGGCGGCGATGACCTGCACCTGGCCGTCGAGTCCGGCCTGGGCCAGCGCCGGCTGAAAACCGTCTTCCAGGATCACGTCCAGCAGCGAGCGGCCGGTGAGACTGTCGGCGTTGCCCATGCCGCGCAACGAAATGACCACCGGAAACAGCCGGGATTCCTGCAGGCGCTGCCGGTAGCGGGCGACTTCCGCGTCCTGCACCAGGCGCCAGGCTGCGCCGTCGTGGTTGGCCAGCAGCGCCGCCAGCGCGGCCAGGAAGTGGGTCTTACCGGCGCCGTACTCGGCCTGCACCCAGAAGCCCTGCCCGTGGCCGCGCGCCACCGTGTCCAGGATTTCGGTGAAGTGATGCCGGATCGTATCGGTGAAAACGTAGGACGCCACCATCTCCACCGCCTGCTCGCGCACCGCCGGCACGAGTGACAGCGTCGTTTCCGGGCGCGGCTTCTGCACGACGAGTTCGCTGAGGGGTAGGCGGCTCATGTCGGCAGACCTCCGACGACCGCCGATTCGCCCACGGCGGCGTGCAGGTAGGCCAGTGCGGCGGCGGGCTGCACCACGACGTAGGGCGGCAGCGGCCGGCGCGGGCTGAAGGACGTTTCGCTGGGTGACACGACCAACACAATCATACGGGTATCTCCTGAGGCCTGAAAGAACGTTTCCAGGGGCAGCCGGTAACGTTCGAGCAGCGCACAGCCGCTGACGACGATCACCTGGCGTTGGCCGGCGGCCGGCGCAGGGTCGCGCAGCCAGGTCTGCAAAGCCCCTTGCAGCAGACGCCGCGCCTCGTCCAGGGCGTAGGGGGTGCGGCTCAACCCGGCGGCGAGACCGTAGAGGTCCAGCTCGCGGGCCAAACCGCCCGGCACGATTGCCTTCAGTTCCGCCAGCTCGCCGTGCCAGACGTAGACGTGCCGTCCGGTCACCGGTGGGACCGGACGCCGGGCAAAGCTGGTCAGCAGGTCGGCAAACTGGTTGGTGTCCATCATCTGCCTGGCAGGCGCAGGGCCTGCCCCAGGTAGTCGGTCAGCGCATAGCGGGTTGTGATCTGTTCCAGGTCATCGACCACGCTGTAACGGGCGATGAGCCCGGCGGCGTGGGCGATGCGCAGGGCGGCGCGCAGGTCATCCGCCGTACGCAGCCCCAGGTAGCGCCACCACGGTGTGGCCAGCAGATCGGCCACGCGCACGATGCGCGGCGTGGGTGCCAGCCGGTCGTGCAGCAGGATCAGCAGGCCATCGACGGGGGGTGGAATGGCGGCGACCAGCCACGTTCGGCCGAGCTCACGTCGAAGCTGCTGGCCATTGCGGGCGAGGAAGTCGAGGCGGTATGCGGTTGTCAACAGGCGCTTGTGCGAATTCTCCTTGAAAGCACCATACGTTGAAATGATGTAATCGCGCCCCACGTTGGCCGGCAGTGGCTCACCCGGTGCAATTGGAAAGACTATATCGGTCACAAAACGGGCGATGACCGGCTCGTTTTCCAGGACCAGGGCACGGGCCACCTGTTTCATCAACTCCTCATCACGGTAGGCCTGCCAGACCCGTGACAGCAGGCTGTTCAATTCATGCTCCGGAAAAAACCAGCGCGTCACCAGGCTGGCGTAACGCCGGCGCGTTTCCAGTGAGTTCTGCGGCAGCGTGTGCAGCAGGTGTTGGTAGAATTCGTCGAAATCGGTAAACGCCAGGCTGTCTTCGACGGCCTGGATCGCCGCGGCATAGGGAAAGTCTTGCAGGGTCGATGGGCCGTTGGTCATCTTATTGGGTCAACTCGCTCAAGCCGCGCGGCGTAGATCAACTTCCAACGGGAGCTCGAAGACATCGGTGCGCAAGAGCCGCGTGGAGAAGAACAGCACCTCCAGGTTCTCGATTTCGCCAGTGACTGGATTGAGGCGCGCAATGACATCGTCTTCGATTTCTTCGCTCTCCTGGTCGCGATAGGGAGGTATCGTGTCGATATACAAAATATCGGCCGCGCGATCGTATTTCAGCGTTAGCTTTTTGTCCATTCTCGTTGTCCTTCCGTCAACCTGCGTGCCAGATAGGCAGTGATGATCCAATGGCGTCGTTGCGGACCGATGTCGCTGACTACCACAACAACCACATATTTACCACCACGAATCGATTCGAACCATCGGCTGAACAATCGGGCACTGCCCATTCGCGAACTGCGCCGCACTTCATCTGGGTCAGCCAGTGTTTCGCCTATACGCTGCATGTGTCCGGGCAACAGGTCGGGATGGCGCTGGGCAATGTGAAGAGCTCGCTCATCACTGAGCTCGATACTTGACTTCAGATAAGGACACGGCAACAGAAGGGTCATATTCTGCAACTAACGTCGATGATTGCGTACAACACTCGCGAAGCATCAAATATCACTGTATGATTCTTGAGTATACATCTCATCGGTCGTCGTGACAAACCAGACCCGAATTGCAAATCTATCTGCCGACCGTCGCGCCCTACCGGATCAGATAGGACTTGCCCGCGTAACCGTCGAGCCTGACCTGCAAACCACCCGTAGCGCTGACCGCACCTTCGATCTGCCCGCTGATCATCTCCAGAACCGGCTGCCCGGCCTCCACGGACAACGCAACCGTCTCGTCCACTGCGGCGCGGCCGAAGTTGAGGGCGGTCACCTGCGTGCCCAGGCCATCGGGCAGCGCATGCACCATCACCAGCAGACCGGGCGACTGCACGTCGGGCACGGCGACCTGGCGCGCGGCGTAGAGGCGGCAGGCCTGGCGCACGGCGAGCAGCTGTCGCAGCTGGCTGACAAAGGAGTCAGGCCGGGCGAGCTGGCCGGGCAGCGATCCGTACAGGGCGCGCGCCCTGGGCAGGCCCGCCCGCGACGCGGTCGCAGCCGGGTTGACGTCCATCAGGTCGTACGCGCCGCGGTTGATCCACCGCGTGTCGCCGTCGGCCATCAGCGGCGCGACCTGGTCCGCGGGCAGCGGCAGCGCGCCGACCAGGTCCCATCCCGAGAGGGCAAATACGCCCGGCTGCAAGGCGTTGCACATGACCAGCAGCAGGTGCAGCCGCTGGATCTGCTGAACGTCTTCATCCGTCAGGCTGTCCAGGTCGCTGAAACCGAGCGCGGCGGCGGCGATGCTGGCGGTAGTGCAGGCCACGCCGTTGGTGACGAAACGCAGGTTGTAGGGCGCCTTGGGTCCGCTGAGACGGTCATACATGACGCTGCGCACGCGCTCGCGCAGCGCCAGCCCGTCCATCGTTTCGCCCTGGAAGGTGTAAGAATCCGCGGCGTGCCGTGTCCAGAAGTGGACCAGCTCCAGGGTCAGCTCGTCGTGGTTCTGCAGGGCATGGATCAGCGACGCGGGGTCGATGCCGAAGTCATGCACGGTGCGCAGCATCAAACGCAGGTATTCCGTGTCGCCGGTGACCAGCGCGTGCTGGCAGGCCGGCCGCGTGATGAAGTCGTAGGAGAGGTCGGCCCCGCCGTGCGACATGGCCGCGATGTCGTCCACCGTCAGGTTGAGCTCCTGGAAGGTAAAACCGCCCAGCTTGCGCACCGTGCCGGCGATGAGTTGATTGGCCGTCACCGAGAGGGGATGCCCTTCCGACAGGACAGAGCCGTCGGGTTGTGCCTCCACGCCCAGGAAGCCGTTGGCGTCCAGCCGCAGCATGCGCGCCCCCAACACCTTCAAGGAGTGCAGCGCATCGCCGATGATCAACCGCGCTGCCGCAAAGGAAGGATCGAGCCAGTTCAAACTGGGTTGGCCGTCCTTGAAATAGTGCAGGTACACCCAGCGCCGTTCGATCCCGTCCGCTCCGCGCACGACGTCGGTGGCACTCCAGTTGCTCTCCTTGACGCCCGGCTCGTAGAAGATGACGCGCGATAGTTCGCCTACGATGTAACCCTGGGCTTTGAGCCCGGCCACCGCCGGCGGGTCCAGGTTGATCGAGTCCTGGCCGGCGGGGACGGCGGGCAGCAGGGACCAATCCTCCGGCGCGATGGCCACCATGTGGTAGATGCCGGGATAGTCGCCATACGCACGTTCCGCCAGGCGAAAATCGGGGCCCTTGCCGGTGTGGGCGGGGATGATGTCGTCGATGGCCAGGGCGCCGACCGCCGCGGCGTGGCGGCTCATGCTGACGTACTCCGCGGCCGTGCCGAACTGGGGATCGATCTCCAGGCCGATGCGGTCGAAGTGGCCGTCGATGGTGGGGGTAAACTCGCGATCGCGCAGGCCACCCGCCTGCTTCAGCGGCCCGTTGTGGATCGCCTGGATGCCGATGCCGGCCAGGGCACGCCACAAGGACTCATCCCCCAGGGTTGCCAGCACGGACTCGCCGTCGCGGGTGATGATGGCGCTGGGATAAGCGGTGAACCACACCGACGCCAGGGCGGTCGCATCACGCGGACGTGCCTCGGCATAGGGTTGACGCCACTGGCTGCCCTGTCCGGAATAACGCGCGGCCAGCGGACGCACCGCGTGCAGCATCGAATGTTCGACCAGCCAGGCAATGTAGTCATCGTGCGTGTTGGACATGGCACCTTCTCCGAACCTGATTGCCGCCCGCAGCACCGGGCGGTGCGTTCATTATACGTTGGGGCCGTTGTCCGGGCAAGCGCGCTGCGGCTCACCCCCGCCCCGACCACCACTCCAACCCCGCCGGCGTGCGCTGGAAACCGATGTCCTGCAGGAGCCCCTGGATGCCGGATCCCAGCGTGGGCACCCCGTTCCAGGTGGTGATCAACAGCCGGTGCGGCGCATTGGGCCGGCGCAGGTAGGCCTCCAGGGCGCGGCGAATCACGTCGACCGGCGCGTCTGGAGTGGTACTGACCCGCTCGCCGTTGTCTTCGGCCAGCAGCACCGCCTGCCCGCGCCACCAGGCGACCGCCGTCGACGGGACGCGTGCCCAGCGCAGCCCTTCCCGCGCCAGCTCACCCATCCAGGCCAACACTGGGTCGGAGGCGCTGACGACGACCACCGCGTCATCCACCGCCGTGCTGCTCTCGCGCAGCTGTTCGACCGCCTCGGGCAGGGCGTACTGGACGCCGGCCAGCCCGGCGACGAAATAGCCGCGGCGCACCGTGCCACGCAGCTCCAAGCGCTGCAGGGCCGGGTAGGCCAGCCCCCACAGGCCCTCGGCACCGGCCACGTCACGGGTGACGACACCGCAACGCCCCAACAGGTGGGCGGCCAGTGCCTCGGCGCGCGCCTCGCCGGTCAGCGCCGGCCCCAACACGGCACTGCGCGTCACCACCGACCAGCGCCCCGGCCAGGCGGGCGCGTCCTCTTCTTTCTGCAGACGCGCGCTGACCCGCTGCCTGGCCGCCCGCAGGTGCTGGGGGCTGGGCCGGCGGCCGATGGTGGGCGGGGTGCCGCGCCGCCGCGCCGCCAGGTCGGCCTCCAGGGGGCTCAACGGCGCCCGCGTCCCAGGGCTGCCGGTCGCAAAGTGCTGCACCGTGTCCAGCCCCGCCAGCGTGTCGTTGGTCACCGCGCCCGCCAGCACCAGCTCGATCAGCGCCTGCTGCACGACCGCGGCGGGCCGGCCCAGCCCCGCCTGCACGTCGGCCACGAACGAGGCACCTTCTTCCTTCAGAAAGGCGTACACGGCCTGCGCAGCCTCACCCAGGTGGTCGAGCTGCGCCGGCGGCAGAAACAGGCCGCCCGTGCCGCGCGGGAACAGGGTCACCGCCGCGTGCAGCGGATCGGCGCCGCGCGCCAGCCAGACGACCTCGCCACGCTGGCACAGCCCATCCAGCAGCGCGTGGCGGAAGTCGCTGACCCGCGCCGGCAGGACGTCACGCAGCCACACCGGCCCCGGCAGCTCACTGCCCGCCAGCTGCTGGATGACGGTGCGCACACCTTCAGCGCCCAGCAGCCGCTGTGTGGGGTGCAGGTGCTGCCAGCGCAGCATAAAACTGGCAGCCGCCGCCAGCGGCACCGGCTGCACTTCCTGCCGCAGCAGCGTAATCGAACGCCGGCGAATCTGCTCCAGGACCTGGCGGTCGACGACCTGCCGCGGACCGCTTTCGCCGAGATCTGGATCGAAGTAGCCCTCGACGATCGTGCGGTCCCGCTGCATGGTTTCCAGTGCCTGGTCGATCTGCGCCGCGGGCCAGGCGTAGCGGGCCTGGATGGCCTCGCGCGTCACCGGGCCAGCGTGGCGCAGGAAGCGGCGCAGCATCGCCAGCTGTGCCTCGGTGTCACCATCGGCGGCGTCGCGGACCTGCACCTCCAGCTCGGCCGGCACCCAGCGCAGCTCGGAGCCTGACGCCGCCGGCACGGCCACCTCGGCGATGCGCCCCTGGGATGCCAATCTTTCCAACCAGGCGCGCCCATCACCCGCGCTGCGCGCCAGGACCTCGGCGGTCGTCAGGTCACCCAACACCGCCAGGTGCAGGGCCAGCTCTTCGGGGCTGCGGGCCTGGAAGCCGGGTGCCAGGTGTTGGGCGCGCGTCGTCGTTTCGGACACCGCCGCCGGTTCGAGCAGCGCGCTGGGATGGGCACCTTCCAGCAGTGCATCGAGCAGCTCACTCTGCAGGGTCAAGGCCTGCAGCTGGCGTTCGGCCTTGGGCGCATCCCATTCGTACATGAAGACGCTGACGAAGTTGAAGAGCAGTTCCGACGCAATCGGCGAAGGCGTCAGGGAGGCCAGCGGCACCACCTCGATGTCGCCGTGCTGGATGCCGGTCAGCACGTCGGCCAGGTGCGGCATGTCGAGCACGTCACGCAGGCACTCGCGGTAGGTTTCGATGACAATCGGAAACTCGTCGAGCTGGCGCACCACGGCCAGCAGGTCACGCGCCTTGAGCCGCTGCAGCCAGAACGGCGTGCGTTTGGCTCCCTGGGCTTTGGGCAGCAGCAGGGCGCGGCCGGCGTTCATACGAAAGTGCGCACCAAACAACGCCGAATCGGGCAGCTCGGCCAGGATGCGCTGGCGTGCCTCGTCGGCGGTCAGGCCGCGCACCAGCGCCAGCAGGTCGATCCCTTCCATCTGCGGAAAACGGAACAGGATGCCATCGTCGTTGGCCTGCGTCTCAGGGTCGATTCCCAGCGTCTCGCGGAAGAGGCTGGTCAGCGCCAGCGCCCAGGCCCCGTTGATGCGCCCGCCAAAGGGGGAATGAACCACCAGGCGCATCTCACCAATCGCATCCTGGAAAGTTTCGACGACGACCGTACGGTCAGTGGCGATGAAACCGACCGCTTCGACCTGGCGGCCGATGTAAGCCAGCAGGTTACGTGCCGAACGTTCGTCCAATGCGTAATCGGCCTGCAGCCAGGCGGACAGCTCGTCCCAATGCTCGAGATCGGTGGCGGCGAGACGTGCGGCGACGTCACGCCGGAAGCGGCCGATGCGCACCCCCAGCTCGTACGGCCGCCAGGGGTAGTCGCCGCGCCAGAACGGCATGCGCGGCATCGCGCCCGATGCATCACCGACGATCACCCGGTCGTCTGCCACTTCCAGCACGCGCCAGACAGTGCTGCCCAACAGGAACGTGTCCCCGGTGCGCGTCTCGAAGACGAACTCCTCGTCCAGCTGGCCAACCCGCGTCTTACCGTCGGCCAGGTAGACGTCGTAGGCGCCGCTGTCGGTGATCGTGCCGGCACCGGTAATGGCCAGCAGCCGCGTGCCCGGCAGTGCGGCGAGCTGGTCGTTGACGCGGTCCCACGCGATGCGTGCGCGCAAGGCGCTGCCGCCTGGCGCACCACTTTCGTAGTAACCGCCGCTCAGCATGTCCAGCACGGCGTGAAAGACGTTGGCGGGCAGCTCGTGGAAAGGATAGGCCTGGCGCACAAGGTCGTACAATGCCGGCACCGGCCAGCTTTCGCCCGCCACCATGGCAATGATCTGCTGTGACAGCACGTCGAGTGGATTCTGCGGCGCATAGGTCGGCTCGACGTCGCCGTCGAGCATGCCGCGGGCGATGGCCGCCGCTTCGACCAGGTCCTCACGAAAGGTGGTGTAGATGTGCCCCACACTGGTTTGCCCCACCAGGTGGCCGGCGCGACCGACACGCTGCAGGCCCTGGGCCACACTCTTGGGTGACTGCAGCTGCACCACCAGGTCGACCGATCCGATGTCGATGCCCAGTTCGAGCGAGCTGGTGCCAACCAGGGCCGGCAGTTTGCCCGCTTTGAGGTCCTCTTCGAGCTGGTGCCGTGCTTCACGTGCGATGCTGCCGTGGTGGGCGCGAATCGGTCCGCTGGCGCCGATGGCAAAAATCCCGCGCCCGCGCATCACCCCGCCCGGCGCCAGGGCCTCGGTGCTGCCCGGCTCGATCTCCTCGCTCTGCTCGGCTTCGATCTGGGCGTTGAGGCGGTCGGCGGTGCGTTCGGCCAGGCGCCGGTTGTTGGTGAAGATCAGCGTGCTGCGGTGGCGCAGGATGTCCTGCAGGACGCGTGGGATGACCGAAGGCCAGATCGACTCACCCGGCATGTTACGAAAATCGGCCACGGGCGTGATGACCTGCAGCTCGAGCGATTTTTTGTAGCCGGTATCGACAACTGTGACAGAACGCGGCGTCATGGCCGGACCCGATTCGCCGGATGTGGCATCGTACCCACCCAGGAAACGGGCCACCTCCGCCAGCGGCTTGATCGTCGCCGAGAGGCCGATGCGCTGCACGCGTCGGCCCGCCAGGTGTTCGAGCCGCTCCAGGCTGAGCGCCAGGTGGGCGCCGCGTTTGTCGCCGCACAGGGTGTGAATCTCGTCGACGATCACCGTCTCGACGGTGCGCAGGATGTTGCGTGCCTTGGGGCTGGTGAGCATCAGGTACAACGATTCGGGAGTGGTGATCAGGATGTGCGGCGGGTTTTTGACCATGCCGGTGCGCACGGCCTGCGGCGTATCCCCCGTGCGCACCGCCACACGCAGCGCCGGCCAGCGCACCCCCAGGCGGCGCGCCGCAGCCTGGATGCCCGCCAGCGGCACCTGCAGGTTACGCTCGACGTCGTTGTTCAGCGCTTTGAGCGGTGAGATGTAGAGGATGCGTGTGCCGGCGGGAGGAGTTGGCAACTCTTCTCGCCCGACCCGGTCGATACCCCACAAAAACGCCGCCAGCGTCTTGCCCGAACCGGTGGGGGCGAGGATCAACGTATGTTCGCCGCGCTGGATGGGCGGCCAGGCGGCGTGCTGCGGGGCGGTGGGTTCGCCGAAGGTGGTGCGGAACCAGTCGCGGACAGGGGGGGAGAAGGGTATGAGAGCGTCTAACATCTCAGGTTGCTCCTTTGCCGGCGGTGATTACCGTTCACCGAATGGAGCTGCGACCAGCAACCCGTCCCGCTCGCCTTGAGCTCAAGCTCAGGCTGATAGCTCAAGGCCGCTGAAGCAGACTGCCCACCAGTCGAGACCGCCCCCAGTCGGCTTGTAGCCGACTTTAGCTATGAGCCTTGAGCTCAAGCTCAGGCTGATAGCTCAAGGCCGCTGAAGCAGACTGCCCACCAGTCGAGACCGCCCCCAGTCGACTTGTAGCCGACTTTAGCTATGAGCCTTGAGCTCAGGCTTAGGCTGATAGCTCAAGGCCGCTGAAGCAGACTGCCCACCAGTCGAGACCGCCCCCAGTCGGCTTGTAGCCGACTTTAGCTATGAGCCTTGAGCTCAGGCTTAGGCTGATAGCTAAAGGCCGCTGAAGCAGACTGCCCACCAGTCGAGACCGCCCCCAGTCGGCTTGTAG
>CAYUCC010000043.1:0-6797 GCA_964443225.1 uncultured Anaerolineae bacterium | reverse complement strand
CGGCTTGTAGCCGACTTTAGCTATGAGCCTTGAGCTCAGGCTTAGGCTGATAGCTCAAGGCCGCTGAAGCAGACTGCCCACCAGTCGAGACCGCCCCCAGTCGGCTTGTAGCCGACTTTAGCTATGAGCCTGAACTTTAGTTCAAGGCGGGTTCGACGGGGATCGACGCGGCTGCGTAGCGCGTAACGTCCCCGGCACGGCCCGTAAAACACCAGGACAGGAGAAAGATCTTGCGGGCCGTGCCGGGGACGTGTTACGCGCTACGCCTCGCCGACGCGTCCGAGCCGGCTGGCACCAAAGGCAAGCAGCGGGAAACTTACCAGCGCCGTGACCACGAGCACCCCGCTGATGCCGACCAGCCAGGCCAGTCCAACCAGCTGCGGCTGGAACGCATAGGCCAGGGCGGGCAGCGCCAGGAAACCGAGGCCGAGGCCGATGTAGATCACCTCCAGAATGAAGGCGATCAACCCACCCCAACCCGAACTCATGCGCCGCGGGTCGTCCCAGTCGAGTTTGGCCCAGGGGACACCGAGGCCCACACACAGCGCCATGATGCCCGTCCCCAGCAGCAGGGTGCCTAAAACACAATAAACGAAGGACAGCAGGCTGAACTGGCGCCAAATTGCCGCGCCAGCCAGCAGAACGACGTTGGTGATGGCAAACGGGACGTAGGCCGCCAGGAATTTGCCGCGCAGAACCTCCCAGGCGCTGATCGGCGCCGCCTTGATGAGCCACCACGACTGGCCCTCCATGCTGATGCCGGTCAACGCGATGCGCGTGAACACCAGCGCAGCCACGAACAGGACACTGCCGGCGATGCCGATTTCGCTGATCGTCACCGGCAGCGTACCGCCATCGAACTGGTTGAGCAGGGCCGCGATGACGTCCTCACCGCTGCGGACACGCGACCCGCTGACGATATTGAAATAGACGATGGGCACGATGAGGAGCGGCGCCAGGAGCTGGGCGAAGTTACGCAAATCACGCGGGATGACGCGCCAGTCTTTGAGCGGGATGGTCAGCAGCGCGGGCGCGCTGGCCAGTAACCCGCCGCGCACACCGCGTTTGCGGTCACGCCGCGCGCTGCCGGCGCTCTGCATGCGGGTCCAGCCGGTGGCGTATAGGCGGTCCGCCAGGAGCACGCACAGGGCAAAAAAGCCGAAGGTGAGCGCCAGGTAAACGACCATGGCGAGCAGTCCACTGCCCAGGGCACCCTGCCCGGCCGATGCCAGGCCACGACCGGCGGCGAAGGTCGGGATGGGCAGGCGTGCCAGGTTCTCGATGCTCTCCAGCAGCACTTCGGGGTTGGTTTCGAAGGCCTCCAGGCGATCGGTCCACAGGCGGGTCGTTTGAGCCAGCAGGCTGCAGCTCAGGCCAAAAATCGCGGCGACGAACCCGAGGACTTCACGCACGCGGCGGGCCGGGGCAAAGCGGGCAATCAGCATCACAGCCAACGCACCGATGCCGGCGGTCAGCAGCGGGGCACCCAGCAGCGTGAGTATCGTCAGCGGGTAATACCAGAACAGGTACCCCAGGCGCCAGCCGTAGAGCACCATCGCGGGCAGCGCCGTCACGGCAAGCAGGGCATAGTACCAGACGATGCCTTCGAGCAGTTTGCTGATCAGCACGGCGCGCCGGTCGACCGGCGCCACCATCAACAGTTCCAGGTCGTTACTGAAAAAGAGCGAGCCCAGGGCAATGCCAAAGGCGCTGACCAGGAGCAGCAGCGTGGCTGCCGTCAGGATCAGGCCCAGCAGGAGCGGTTCGACCGACGCGGTGTCCATGAACTGGACGAGAAACGCGCTGCCGTAGCCCACGCTGCCGGCGACGAAGGCCAGGCTGCCGCCCACGAAGACCAGGCCCAGGATCGAAAGAAGCTTGCGGCTGAGTTTGCGGTGCTGCCAGCCGTTCCAGCTCAACATCCAACGCAGCTGAAGCAGCATCCAGGTATCGCGAATCATAAGAGCCCGTTGGCCAGCTCGGCGTAGTCGTCCCCGCCGGTGAGTGTGAGGAAGATGTCCTCCAATGAACCGCTGGCACCGCCTGCACGCAGTTCGTCCATCGTGCCCACGGCGATGATTTCACCCTTGTTGATGATCGCCACGCGGTCGCACATGCGCTCGGCGATTTCCAGGATGTGCGTGGAAAAGAAGACGGTCGCACCGCGGTCGGCAATCTGGCGCAGCAGCGATTTGATCAGCCGCGCCGACTTGGGGTCGAGACCCACCGTCGGCTCGTCGAGGAACAGCACCTGGGGGTTGTGCACCAGGGCGCCGGCCAGGGCCATCTTCTGCTGCATGCCGTGGCTGTAGCCTTCCAGGAGATCACCGGCGGCGTCCTCCAGGTCGAACATCTTGAGCAGCTCGGCGGCGCGCTGTTCCACCTGGGCCTTGGGCACGCGGTAGAGGCGGCCCATAAACCGCAGGAATTCCCAGGCGTTGAGTTTACCGTACAGGTTTGGCGTATCGGGCACGTAGCCGATGCACGCCTTGGCCTGGAGCGGCTGCGCCTGGATGTTGAAGCCGCAAATGCGCGCCGTGCCCGCGGTGGGCGCCAGCAGCCCCGTCAGAATCTTGATCGTCGTCGTCTTGCCGGCGCCGTTCGGTCCGAGAAACCCCATGATCTCCCCCGCGCGCACCTGCAAATTGACATCCTGGACCGCCACCAGCTGCCCGTACACCTTACGCAGCCCAATGGCCTCGATCGTCGCTCCGTCCTCCACGATTTCACCCATCAATCCAAAATCCAAAATCTAAAATCCAAAATCAACGCAGTCGATAGTAGGTAGTGCTGAGGGCCAGGCCAAGAAACAGCAGGTTGGCGATGCTAAACAGCGGGAAATAGCCGCGCGTAAACAGCACGACCAGGTTGCCAATCAGCACACCCAGCAAA
This sequence comes from uncultured Anaerolineae bacterium, assembly GCA_964443225.1. Taxonomy (GTDB): domain Bacteria; phylum Chloroflexota; class Anaerolineae; order SSC4; family Amarolineaceae; genus SSC4. Next base: position 3,905 of record CAYUCC010000043.1, on the reverse strand, counting down.
ATCCCGGCGAAGGCAACGGCCCACAGATAGCGGCCACGCCGACGGCCGATGGCGCGGCGGATGATCTCGGCCAGAAAGCCACCGGCAGCCGAGCCGGCCAGGATGGCGATGATCCAGCTGAAAAAGCCCAAACTGGCCAGCAGAATCCCCAGGATAGGCGCTGCGACGGCGCAGACGATGAAACCGACACCAAAGGCGATCGGGTAGTCCAGGGTTTCGGCGTTGAAGTACGCTTTCTGCTGGGTATTGATGCAGTCACGGCAGCGGTAGCCAACGTCGGTCAGTTTGACGCAGCGCGTACACACCGGCCGCCCGCACCGATTGCAGCGCAGCAGGGTCTCGGTGTCGGGATGGTTGACGCAGTAGAGCACCTCGTCGTCGGCGGCAGCGGGTGCTGTGGACGCACCGCCCGCCGCCTCGATCTGGTCCAGCTGCTGTGCGGTGCGCTGCAGGAACGCCGGCAGCTTGGGGTCGGGTGTGGTGGTTGGATCATCCCGTTTGCGCGGCATCTGCATGCGCCGTACCAGCAGGTCGAGCCCGGTGATGGCTTCGCTGTTTTCGGGATCGACGCGTAAAGCCTGTTCGAGCACGGCCTTCTTGTCTTCGGGGTGGTCGACGACACCCGCCAGGCCAAGCCAGGCCTCGACATTCTGGGGATCGTTTTGCAGGGCCTCTTCGTACAGGCTGCGCGCCTGGAGGGTTTCGCCCACGCGCGCAGCGGCCGAGGCACGGGCCATCAGGTCTTTGGTCGCTACAGATTCCATCGTAATCGTTCCATCAAGGTCCTGAAGAAATAATTGCGGTTGCGCAAGCGCACGAAACGCGCTACGCTGTCGCTGGCGGTGACGATGACTGTGTCCTCGCTGTGCAGGTCGACCTCGAACTGGCCATCGACGGTGAGGATGGCCTGGTGGTCGGTGTACACTTTCAGATGGACCGTGGCGCCTTGGGACAAAACCAGGGCGCGATCCAGGCTGAGGTGCGGTGCAATGGGGACGAGCAGGATGTTCTTGAGTTCGGGCGGCAGAATGGGGCCGCCCGCGGCCAGGGCATAGCCGGTGCAGCCGGTGGCAGTAGCCACGATCACACCGTCGGCGGCATAGGTGGTGATGTATCCCTCGTCGAGCGAGGTGGCGATGCGCACCATGCGCGCCAGGTTGCCGCGGCTGACGACGACGTCGTTGAGGGCTTCGTAGTGGTGGTCGTGCGGATCGGCAGCGGCGTTGTGCTGCACGATCACGTCGAGCATCATACGTTCTTCGAGCCAGTAGTCGCCGCGCAGCAGCTGTTCGATCGGGTCCTGCCAGGCTTCGGGCTGGATTTCGGCCAGGAAGCCGAGACGACCCATTTTGACGCCGATGATGGGCACCCCAAAACGCGCACCCATACGCGCCGCACGCAGCATCGTCCCGTCACCGCCCAACGTCACCAGCAGATCGAGCTTCTGCGCACGGCTGACAATCTCGGCCTCTTCCCAGCCAGAAACGATCCAGGGCGTAGAGCCGTGATCCTCGATGGCCAGGGCGATCTGTTCCGCCAGGGGAAGCGATTCCGGTTTTTTGGGATGGTAGAGGATCGCGACCTGTTGAAAATCGGCCCGATTGGTGCCGGCAGGATGGTCGGTCGGTTTGGGTAAGGAGTTGATCACGCGTGTCTCGCCTACTGAACTACTTCACGTCGAAGACCCAACCAGCTCTTGATCATATCGCGCGCGATTTTCCAATCCAATGCATCGTCTTCTTTCGCCATCACGGCCTGGTTCAGCATAGAATTGGGCGATCGATGGAGCGTCTCTGAAGACATCGAGTGACCTCGTTTCTCGTTCTGGACGACTTCTAGAACTGGCGTGTCTCGCAAACGATTGTAGCATAATCGTTCGGGATGGTCAATGGGCCGTTGTTGGCTGCAACGCAGATTCGAACCGGTGATTCTTTTACGGACCCTTGCCGCCTATGGTACAATGATCGTAGACATTGGGCCAGGGTTGGGATGCAAGGAGAACTTATGACCTTATTGGAACAAATTACTGCCGAGATGCAGCAAGCGATGAAGGCGCACGATCCGGTGCGCCGCGACACGTTACGCATGGTGCTGACCGCCGCCAAAAACCTGGAGAAAGAGGTCGGCCACGTGCCTGATGATGCGGAGACGCTGGAACTCATCCAACGCGATGCCAAACGGCACCGCGATTCGATCGATCAGTTCCGCCGCGGCGGGCGGCAGGACCTGGTCGATAAAGAAGAGGCCGAACTGGTCATCCTGGAGTCGTACCTGCCACAGTTGATGGGGCGCGACGAAATCGCAGCCGCAGCGCGCGCCGTGATCGCGCAGCTGGGTGTGCAGGAAAAATCGCAAACGGGGCTCGTCATGCGCACCCTGATGCCCGAGCTGAAGGGACGCGCCGATGGGCGGTTGGTCAACCAGGTGGTGCAGGAGCTGCTGGTTTGAAATGGAAATTCTCGAATCGCAGGTCAACCTTAAGGACCCGCAGTTCAGCGCCTTCCAGGCGCACAACCAGGCCCTGGTAGCTGAGCTGCGCGAACGGCTGGCCCAGGTACGCCAGGGCGGTGACGAAAAGGCACACCAACGGCACCGCGAGCAGGGCAAACTCTTCGTACGCGAACGCATCGACCACCTGCTCGATGCGGGTTCGCCCTTCCTCGAGCTGTCGCCGCTGGCAGCGTGGGACCTCTACCACAACGAGGCCCCCGGCGCCGGTATCGTCACCGGCATCGGGCGGGTCGCCGGCCGCGAGTGCCTGATCGTCGCCAACGACGCGACGGTCAAAGGCGGCACCTACTACCCGTTGACGGTCAAAAAACACCTGCGTGCCCAAACCGTGGCCCTCGAGAACCGCCTCCCCTGCCTGTACCTGGTCGATTCAGGGGGCGCGTTTTTGCCGATGCAGGACGAGGTTTTCCCCGACATCGATGACTTCGGCCGCATCTTCTACAACCAGGCCACGATGAGCGCACTCGGCATTCCGCAGATCGCTGTGGTGATGGGGTCGTGCACGGCGGGCGGGGCCTACGTGCCCGCCATGAGCGACGAGACGATCATCGTCAAGGGCACCGGCACGATCTTTCTCGGCGGCCCTCCCCTCGTCAAAGCGGCGACCGGTGAAGAAGTGACCGCCGAAGAGCTGGGCGGGGCCGACGTGCACACGCGCACTTCCGGTGTGGCTGACCACTACGCCGTCGACGATGCACACGCCCTGGAGCTGTGCCGCGGCATCGTCGAGAGCCTCAATACGCGTAAAGAGGTCAGGCTCGACCTGGCAGCGCCCGAAGAACCGTTGTACGACCCGGCCGAGCTGTACGGCATCATCCCACCGACGTTCAAGATAACCTACGACGTGCGCGAGGTGATTGCGCGGCTCGTCGATGGCAGCCGTTTTCGCGAGTTCAAGGCGCTGTATGGCACAACCCTGGTGTGTGGCTTTGCACGTCTCATGGGGTATCCCATCGGCATCGTCGCCAACAACGGTATCCTGTTCAGCGAGTCGTCGCTCAAGGGGGCCCACTTCGTCGAGCTGTGCACGGCGCGCCAGATTCCGCTGCTGTTTTTGCAGAACATCACCGGTTTCATGGTGGGCCGCACCTACGAGGCGGGCGGCATTGCCAAGGACGGGGCCAAGCTGGTCAACGCCGTGGCCAACGCCGCCGTGCCCAAGCTGACGGTGATCGTCGGCGGGTCGTTTGGTGCGGGCAACTACGGCATGTGCGGGCGGGCTTACGGCCCGCGTTTCCTGTGGATGTGGCCGAACAGCCGCATCAGCGTGATGGGCGGCGAACAGGCGGCGAATGTGCTGCTTACCGTCAAGCGCGATCAACTGGCGCGCGAGGGCGAGCCGGACATGACGCCGGAGGAGCAGGCCGAGTTCAAAGCGCCAATTCTCGAAAAGT
>CAYUCC010000042.1:0-45096 GCA_964443225.1 uncultured Anaerolineae bacterium | reverse complement strand
CGTACTCAGTGCAACGGTACTCGTACTCGTACTCGTACTCGGATCCGAGGCAACGATCGAGTACGAGTACGAGTACGAGTACGAGTAGAAGAACAAAATGGAGGCGAATTCATTCGTGGTGCGTGATGACGCAGGCAGTGTGCTGCCCGGGCTGGACGAGAAACCGATTTACGTCAATCAGATGTTCGCGACCATTGCGGGGCGTTATGATACGATGAACCGCATCATGACCGGCGGTCAGGACCAGCGCTGGCGCCGGTTGGTGGTCGAGGCGTGCCGTCTGCCGCGCGGCGGGCACTTGCTTGACGTGGCTACCGGGACGGGGGACATTGGATTCGAGGCGATGCGTCTGCGGCCGGACGTGGTGGTGACCGGCGTTGATTTCACGCACGAGATGCTGCGCGTGGGGCAGGACAAGGCGTATCGCGACGGCCTGGTGGACGTGCATGGCTCGCGCCTGCGTTTCGCCGATGCCGATGCGTTGAGCCTGCCGTTCGACGATGATGCGTTCGACGCGGCCGTGTCTGGATTCATGATGCGCAACGTGACCAACATCGCGCGCGCGTTTGCCGAACAGCGCCGTGTTGTGCGGCCCGGGGGACGCGTGATCTGCCTGGAGATCACACGGCCCAGCCTGCCGCTTTGGCGTGACCTGTTTCGATTCTATTTCTTCCGCGTCGTGCCCTGGATCGGTGGCACCGTCAGCGGTCAGCGCCGCGCCTACACCTACCTGCCGCAGTCGACGGTGGCGTTCCCACGGCCGGCGGCGCTGCAGGGCATCATGGAATCAGTGGGTCTGCGCCAGGTCACGTACCGCACCTTGATGTTGGACACGGTCGCGCTGCACGTGGGCACGGTGTAGGGGAGCGTTGGCACTGTGACCAACCGGCGCATCATCATCGGTATGAGTGGGGCCAGCGGGCAGATCTACGGGATTCGTCTGTTGGAAATCCTGCGGGCGGCACCGGACATCGAGACGCACCTGGTGATGTCTCCCGCCGCGCGCATGACCATCGCGCAGGAGACCGATTGGGATCCACGGGACGTGGATCGATTGGCCGATGTGGTGTACCGCCCGGGTGACGTGGGTGCGGCGATCGCCAGTGGCTCGTTCCAAACCGCGGGGATGATCGTGGCGCCGTGCAGCATCAAGTCGCTTTCGGCGATTGCCCAGTCTTACGATGCCGATCTGTTGACCCGTGCCGCCGACGTGCAGCTGAAAGAAGGTCGTGCTGTGATTCTGCTGGTGCGTGAGGCGCCACTGCACCTGGGGCACCTGCGTTTGATGGTGCAGGCCGCCGAGATTGGTTGTGTGATCTTTCCGCCGGCGCCCGCATTCTACGCACGGCCACAGACGATCGACGATGTGGTCGATGGTACGGTGGGACGGGTCCTGGCCCGCATCGGGTTGGAGAATGACCTGTACTATCACTGGCGCGGCATGCGCGCCGCGGGCAGTGACCATCCCCGGACCGGCGTTACGGGCGAGCCAGACGACACACCGCCGCACACGGCAGGAGGTGACCGATGACCGGTGATTCGTTCCGCGCGCGCGTGGATGAGCTCTTGCATGGCCATACGACCCTGACCCTCGCGACCTGGACGCCCGATGGGCCGCAGGCTGCGCCGCTGTTTTTTGCCCATACCTGGCTCGATCAGGATGCTGATGAAGACCGGCTGCTGCTCTATTTCATATCGAATCCCGAATCGGACCATACGCAGGCCCTCGTGCAGCAGCCGGCGGTTGCGGCTGCGATTTACCAGGATGGACAGGACTGGCAGATGATTCGGGGTTTGCAGTTGGAGGGTATGGCGCGCGCGGTGCGTGATGAGACGGAGCGCCAACAGGCCTTGACGGCGTATGGCCTCAAGTATCCCTTCGTGGCCCCGGGCCTGATGCAGCGCGACGGCGGACCCTTGGAATTGGCCGGACCCCTGGCCCACAGCCGGTTCTTTGCCATCGAGGTCGATTGGATTCGGCTCATCGACAATACGCGCGGGTTTGGCTATCGAGAGGAAATGTCGTTTTGAACACCGGGGTCGAACAGCCGGACACGATCTGGCATCAGGCAGCCGACCGTGGAGTGCCTTCGTTGGTCTGGCGATTTGGCCAGGATCGGCGCCTGGACATGATTCGACAGTGGGCGCCGCTCGAGGGTGCCTTCGTATTGGTGGACGGCTGCGGTATCGGCACCTACGTCCACAAGCTGCGTACGCTGGCCGCATCGGTGATTGGGCTGGACATCGAATACGCGCGCGTGCACGAAGGCCATGCCCAGTCACCCACCCTGCACGTTGGTGCCTGCGAGGACTTGCCATACCCTGCGGCGTCGTTCGATGTCGTGCTGTCGCACGAGGTGTTGGAACACGTGGCCGACGACCGGCAGGCAGCGAACGAGATGGTCCGTGTGCTCCGGCCGGGCGGACGGGCGGTGATTTTTGTGCCCAACCGGCTGTATCCATTCGAAACCCATGGGCACTACTGGCACGGCAAGTACCATTTTGGCAATACGCCGCTCGTCAACTGGCTGCCCGACGGCCTGCGCAACCGGCTGGCACCCCACGTGCGGGCGTACACCGCCAGCGGACTGCGCGCCCTCTTCGCCGGCCTGCCGGTGACGGTAGTGATCCATACCCAGGTCTACCCGGGTTACGACAACCTGAGTGCGCGCCGGCCCCGGATCGGTCACCTGGCACGGCGGGTTACGTATGCCATGGAGCGGTCGCCGCTGCAGGTTTTTGGGCTGTCGCATTTTCTGGTACTCGAGAAGGTGGCGCGATGAGCACGGACAGGAACCGTGCAGCATCACGCTTCGTTCTAACCATGCCTGGAGATTATACGTGTGACTCGCCGTGGCATCGTGGCTTACGGCCGCGGTGGGCGCACGATTCTGTGTTGTTTGGAAGATACAAGTTATGACGAACCGTTCGCAACAAATTTTACTCTGGCGGCAGCGCCGTGCCCGCCGCACACGCCTGAAGCCGAAATGGCTGCGCTGGACACTGCAGGCGGTGCTGGGCATTGCCCTGGTGGTGTTGTTGGGCACGGCTGGCATGGCCATGGCCAGTGCCGCCGCCGCCGCCGGTGTGTACGTCTATTTCACCCAGAATCTGCCCGATGCGGGAGCGATCGAGACCGAACAGGAGGACTTCGAGACGGTCAAGATCTTCGATCGCACGGGACAGCATCTGCTGTACGAGTCGATCGATCCCCGGCCGTTTCGGGGCGACCGGACCTACCTGCCGCTGAGTGAGATGTCACCGTGGTTGATCAAAGCTACCGTCGGCCTCGAAGACCGCAGTTTCTATGAAAATCCAGGGGTCAATTTCCGCGGCCTGGCGCGTGCGTTCATTTCCAACCTGCAGGGTCAAGGCGTGCAGGGCGGCAGTTCCATTACGGTGCAGCTGGTCAAAAATGTGCTCATCCCGCCAGAAGAACGGGTGCAGCGCAGTTACACGCGCAAGGTCAAAGAAACATTGATGGCGCTCGAAGTGACACGGCGTTATCCCAAAGACCAGATCCTGGAGTGGTACCTGAACTATAACTTCTACGGCAACGCCGCGTACGGCGTCGAGGCTGCGGCGCAGGTCTACTTCGACAAATCGTCGCGCGACGTGACCCTGGCCGAAGCAGCGATGTTGGCCGCGTTACCCCAGTACCCGGGTCTCAACCCGTTCCAGGCACCGGACGACGCCTACCGGCGCCAGCGTAAGGTGCTCGATGCGATGGTCGAGGCCGGATATATTACCAAAGCTGAAGCCGAAGAAGCGAAGGCCTACGCCGACTGGAAGCCGTTGGATGTCCGCGAGAGCATCGCCGAACGTTTTACCTACATGGATGCACCGCACTTTGCGCTCTATGTTCTTGACGAGCTGCAGGATCGGTACAATACGACCGAAGACCCCTACTACATCTGGCGCAACGGCCTGCAGGTGTACACGACCCTGGACCTCGATCTGCAGAAGAAGGCCGAGGAGGTGGCGCGTGCCCAGGTGGACAAGGTCCGTGAAAAGAACAACGTGAATAACGCCAGTGTGGTGGTGACGCGGCCGAGCACCGGTGAGATCCTGGCCATGGTAGGCAGCCTCGATTACAACAACCAGGAGATCGACGGACAGGTCAATGTGGCCATTTCCGATCGCCAGCCCGGCTCGTCGTTCAAGCTGTTCACGTATCTGACTGCGCTGCAGGAGGGGTATTCCCCGGCAACGATGATCCTGGACGTGCCGATTGTCTTTCCCGACGCCGAGGCACCGTATGCGCCAGAGAACTATGACCGTAAATTCCATGGACCGCAATCGATGCGCGATGCCCTCGCACGGTCCTACAACATCCCCGCGGTTTGGATGCTGAGCAAGGTCGGCGTCAAAAACGTGATCGATACCGCCCACAAGATGGGTATCTCGACCCTACGCGATGACTACTACGGCCTGGCGTTGACGTTGGGTGGGGGCGAAGTGAAGCTGCTGGACATGGTCTACTCGTTCGGCACCCTCGGTAACGGCGGCGTGATGGCTGGACAGCCCATCGATCCCGACCAGCAAGTCGAAGGCTTTCGGACCCTCGACCCGGTGGCCATTTTGCAGGTGCGTGACAAAACCGGCAAGATCGACTTCGAGTACAAACAGCCCACCCTGGAACAGGTGGTCGATCCGCAGGTGGCGTACGTCATGACGAACATGCTGTCGGATACGGCGGCACGGTGGGCGGCTTTTGGCCGGCCGAATGATCTGGAAATTCCCGACCGGCAGGTTGCGGCCAAAACGGGCACCACCAACAACTGGCGCGATAACTGGACGGTGGGTTATACCCCCCAAATCGCCGTCGGCGTCTGGGCGGGCAACACCGACAACACACCCATGGAGAAAATCAGCGGTTTGACCGGCGCGGCACCAATCTTCAACGCCGTCATGCAGTATGCGCTGCGTGATTTACCCAAGGCGACGTTCGCCGTTCCCCCTGGTATCGAACGGGCGACCGTGTGTTACCCCTCGGGTCTGCTGCCTACGGCAGATTGCCAGCAGAAACGCGCCGAGATCTTCATTGCAGGCACCAAACCTGCCACCTACGATACGGTGTGGCGTGCGTTCGAAGTGAACCGTGAAACGGGCAAACTGGCCACACCCTATACGCCACCAGAGCTGGTAGAGCGCCGCGTCTACGAGACACTGCCCGCCGAAGCAGCGGACTGGATCACCGAGAGCGGCCTGGCACAGCCACCGACCGAATACGACACCGCCTACGGCCCCGGCCCGATCGACGAAGAGGTCGCGATCACTTCACCGGCGCCCTATAGTTACACCCATGGCCTGGTGCAGGTCTTTGGCAACGCTCGTGCCGGTGACTTTCGTAATTACCGCGTCGAGTTCGGCGAAGGGCTCAATCCCGGCGCCTGGACCCAGATTGGTCCCGAACACGGCGACCAGAAACAACAGGATGTCCTGGAACTGTGGGATACCAACGGGCTCGATGGTCTGTATACGCTGCGTCTGAGTGTCACCGAAGGGAGTGGCAACGTGCGTACGGCGGCGGCCCAGGTCACCGTGGACAATGCACCACCCGCCATCGCCATCGAACACCCCCGCGAGGGCAAAGTCTACGTGATGGAGGACGACGAGTGGATCAGCATTACCGCCAACGCACGTGACAACTGGTCGATGGATCGGGTCGATTTTTATCTCGACGGCAACAAGGTGGCCAGCAGCACGGTGGCACCCTACAATGGTAAGTGGACCATCGTGATGAGAAATCCCAAGGCCAACGAGACCGACCCCGACTACACCGAAGAGCACGAGATTTACGTGGAAGCGTTCGACTCGGCCGGTAACTCTGCCAAATCGGATATCGTCAAGGTCAAAGTGAAGTCCAAGGGCACACAGTCGTGAGAGGGGACGTCTTGAGCGGATTTGCCTCGTGTAACGAGGGGCCATGACGTTCAAAGCCGCAACGGCGATCGATGCATGGCGCGGCGTGGCGGCGTGCATCGGTATCCTGGTCGTGGTACTTCTGTTGCTGTTCTGGGTAGCCAACCGGCCGGTTTCGGGTTTTTCCTTCGTGCTGGCACTGCTGGTTCTGGTGGCGATCCCGCTGTGGGTTTACATCGGACTCCGCACGATCAGTACCCTGTTCATGGAGTATTGGGTCGATCGCGACGGCGTCACGGTGGTGTGGGGCCCCATGCGCGAGATCATTCCCATCGGCGCCATCGAACGTATTCAGCGGGGTGGTTTCGAGGCTGTCATCGGTCGATGGTGGGAATGGCCAAACCCCTACCTGACCGAGGGGACGGCGGCCGGTCTGGGTGCGGTCCACAGCCTGGCCACTCGTCCGGCGGCCGAACAGGTGGTTCTGGTGACCGATCAGGCCGCGTATGCACTGTCTCCAGGTGCCGGCGATGAATTCATTGCTGCGCTGCAGGCCCGCCATCAACTGGGGCCGGCGCGGTTGCTCAAACCGGAACGCCGTTGGCCTTCGGTCTGGCAGTGGACGATCTGGCGTGACCGCCTTGCCCTGCTCCTGCTGGGGCTGGCCGCACTGGCAAACCTGGCGGTGTTTGGTTACCTCTGTTTTCGTTATCCGCAGCTGCCAGCTGATCTGCCGCTGCATTTCGATCCCCAGGGTCAGCCAGATCGTTATGGCGTACCCGCGTCGTTGTTCATTTTGCCTCTGATTGGCCTGGGGGCGCTCCTGATCAACGGCGTTTGGGGTGCCGTGTTGTACCAGCGCCGCCGAACGGCATCGTATTTGTTGTGGGGTGGCGCGCTCGTCGTCCAAATCCTTGTCGCCGTCGCGCTCGTGAACCTGGCGCGCGGGTCTTGACGTCGCCAGGCAAGAATGAAAGTGTCTTGATGCTACCTGTATCAACCCAACCAACGCAGCCAACCCTGACGCCGCAGGGGTCGCCAACCGATGAGCCTCCGTTTCTGTCGATCGTCATCCCCGCCTACAACGAGGAACACCGGCTGCCCGGTTCTCTGCAAAAGATCGATGAGTTTCTCAATCAGCAGTCCTACACCTTCGAAGTGATCGTCGTCGAGAATGGGAGCACCGATCGCACGACGGAGTTGGTGGAGCAGTACCAGACGACCCATCCCTACGTACGTCTGCTGCATTCGGCCAAAGGCAAGGGCTGTGCCGTGCAAACCGGGATGTTGGCCGGGCGTGGTCGTTGCCTGCTCATCTGCGATGCCGACCTGGCGATGCCGATCGATGAGGTCAACAAGATGCTGCCTGTCCTGCTCGACGGTTACGACGTCGTTATTGCCAGCCGTGAGGGCGAAGGGGCGGTGCGATTCGACGAACCGTACTACCGGCACCTGATGGGGCGGGTGTTCAACCTCATCGTACGCGTGTTGGCGATTCCGGGTCTGCAGGATACCCAGTGCGGCTTCAAGATGTTCCGCGACGCGGCGGCGCAGGATGTGTTTTCTCGCCAGACGATGACCGGTTGGGCGTTCGATGTTGAGGTGCTTGCGATTGCACTGCGACGGGGTTACCGTGTGACCGAGGTGCCCATTCACTGGTATTTCATGAGCGAGAGCAAAATCAGCCCGCTGCGGGATACGTTCACGATGGTGAATGAAGTCATCAAGATCCGCGCCAATGTGCGGCGCGGCCTGTATGATGGGGCCCAGCCTCCTCACCCGCCACTCAATCCCCGCCAGATTTGAAAGAGACCACAACCCATCAGCACCACCGCCGAGATGCCAAGCAGGGCCTGCACAACTTGCTGGAAGTGATTCTTTTACAAGCCCAAACACGGCGGTTGGCACCTATACCTCGGGCGGCAGATCGAGAAATCGCTGCAGTTCCTGGAACAGGTCGCGCAGCTCGCCGGGCACCAGTTCATGACGAACAGCGCGACCTTGTTGGGTCGAGCGAATGAAGCCGGCATCGCGCAGGATTTTGGCGTGGATGCTGACGGTGGGCCGGGCCAGCTGTAGAAAATCGGCCACTTCGGTGTTGATCATGCCAAAATTGCGAATCAAGCGCAGGATGATGAGGCGCGTGGGGTCCGAAAGGGCACTGACCCGGCTGGCGAGGTGGGAGGCTGTCGCGGTAAAGCCGGCATACAGGTCGCCCGGTTCGGCCACGCTCAGGGCAACGGTACCGGGTAAGAGGGCCCAGTGATCGGCCAGCCCGAAGGGTTCTATCCAGAAGAACACGTGCAGATTTGTACGCGCCACGGCCGACCGCAGCTCCGGATAACGCAGGAGCGGATTCTGCGTGGGCAGCCATTCCAGGGCCGGTGGGTGATCGAGGCTGTGGGCTGCGCCGAGCGCGTGAAGGACATGCTGCGTTGCCAGCTCCAGCGCCGGCAGCCGGCTGGTACGCCAGGGCCGGTAGACCTCGTAGTAGAAGCGGTCGAGCCAGTGCCAGAAGCGGGCATGCAGGTCGCCGTCATGCAGAATGCGCACCACGTGCTGCACGTTGAGTCGTTCGTGGCGTACCGGTAAACTCTCGCTGGGCAAATCAAAACCGATTTCCTGGTAGAGACGCCAGGTAAGGCGCGTGGCCAGATCGACCAGCCGATCCGCCTGGGACCGTGTGACATCTGCCACTTCGCCGCGCGCCGCGGCGGCCGGCGTGATGGCGTCCAGGGCCTGCGCGGCAGTCAGCGATCGTATGGCCAGGGTCACGCGGGTGTAGTCATCCCCATGAAGGACATTCGCCCAGGGTGCGGCTTCGCTGATCAGGCTGATGGGGTAGCGGTTGGGGCCCAGCAGGGCACTGCTTTCAGCGCGCCAGTCGGCCGGCACAGCCCGCCATAGCGCGCCCAGCGCGTCGGGCAGCTGGTCGGGGTCGGCCGTGCCGGTGACGAGTGTCAACGCGGTATCGAGCTCCCAGGCGATCGACTGGCCGACCGTCCAGCCAGTGGTGACAGGGCTGAACTCCAAGATTGACATAAGGTTACTCCGCAGAGGGATGCTGGGTGATGCTATCTGCCGAATACGACGGCTGCGCCGCGCGCTGGGCCGTCAACCAGCCGTAAAAGACAACACCCATGAGGGCCAGGAACGACAGGCCAAAATAGCTTTCCAGATCCAGCACGGCCGGCACCAGGAGGGGGGTCACCAGGATGCCGGCCAGCTGTCCGGCGACCGCCGTGCTCTGGAAAAGGCCGCTGATGCGGCCGAGCAGTGCGGCCGGGGTCAGCAGCTGCAGGAGTGTGCCGATTTGTACCACGAGCAGGCCGTTACCGACCCCGCCGATCAGGGCCGCCATGGCCACCACCCACCGGCCCTGGTCGGGATCGTCGAGCCGTCCGGTGAGCCACAGGCTGGCCGGGATGAGCGCCAGCAGCATCAACCCGGCCAGGATGTCACGCCACATGTTGCCCTTGCCCCGGCGCAGCAGCAGCAGGATCGTGCTGCCCACTGTGCCCAACCCCACCAGGCCGATCAGCAGTCCAAAAAAACCTTCGTCGCCCTGCAGGACGTCGCGCACGACGACCGGTGCCAGGATGTCGAAGCCAATGATCACGAAGATGCTCAGGAACATCGTCGTAAAAAGCAGCCGCAGTGCCGGTGATTGACGCAGTACGGTCAGAGCCGCCGGGCTGCCGGTCGCCTGACGTGTGATTTCGGGGTTGGCGGGGTGCGGCGGCAGTGCCGGCAGCCGGGTCAGGACCAGGGCGGCAACCGCAAAAGAGATGACGTCCAAGACGATGGCGGTGTGGGGATTCATCCAGGCCAGCAGCGCGCCGGCCAGGATTGGGGCTGCAATCTTGACCAGGCCCGCCAGCTGCTGCAAGAATGCATTGGCCTGTGTCAGGCGCGCGCGCTCGACGATGTCGGGTACAGCGGCCTGCCGTGCCGGCGCCATGACCGACATCGACACCGCCTGCAGCGCCAGCAGCAGGTAGATCAACTCCAGACGCTCGGTAAAAATGAGCCCGGCCACACACAGGCCAGAAAGCAGTTCGCTGGCGATCATCAACCGTTTGCGGTCGACGCGGTCGACCAACCAGCCGGCCGCGGGGCTAACCAGCAGCGTGGGCAGCAGCCCGGCCAGAAAGATCGCACTGCTGTGGGCCACACTCCCCGCGCCGCGGAACATCACCAACGCAAAAACAGCCATCATCGTGATCCAGTTGCCAATGCCGCTCACCGATTCGGCGATCCCCAAAACCAGCAACGGCCGGTTGCGTACCCATGACTGATGCATACGATCCTCCCACGGATAAAACGTAGCCATTTAACTACGTGTCTGTCATTCTACTACAGCTACGTATCATTGTCAAGCACACACAATCTAAAATCTAAAATCCAAAATCCAAAATCGTCACATCTTCTTCGTGGTGGTAAAATTACAAACCATGACCATCTACTTACGTCGTTTGTATCACCGACTGCTGCCATCGACACCTGCGCCACCCACGCCAGCGGACTTTCGCCACCTCTACGCTGACATCTTCTGGTATGGCCTGCTGGCGGGCAGTGCCGTGGCCTTTCTGTCTATCTACGCCGCACGGATTGGTGCTACCAGTTTTCAGATCGGCTTACTGTCCGCGGGGCCGGCGGTGGTCAACCTGCTCTTTTCACTGCCGGCGGGGCGCTGGCTGGAGGGTCGATCGACCATCCGGCTCACTTTTCTGTCGTCGATCTGGCATCGCTCGGCGTACGTAGCACTCGTTCTGGTGCCGGTGCTGCTGCCGGCGGCGGCGCAGGCGTGGGCCTTGCCGCTGATTGTCGTATTGATGTCGATTCCGGGGACGCTCCTGGCGATCGGCTTCAATGCCATGTTTGCCGACGTCGTGCCACCCGATGCGCGGGCCTTCGTGGTGGGCCGGCGCAGCATGCTTTTTGCGGTCAGTGCCACGATCACCGCGCTGCTCTCGGGCGTGATCCTGGATAACGTGGTCTTCCCGCTGAATTACCAGATCGTCTTTCTGATCGGTGTCGTGGGGGCGGCGGTGAGCTCGTACCACCTGGGGCGGATTCGTGGCACCGGCCGCCTGCCGGCACGGATAGGACGACCGATTGGTGACGCAGCGCGTCCCGGAACCCTGCGTGCCACCGATGCACCGCGTGCGGGCATTGGACTGCGTTTTCTGACGCGCAGCCGGGGTAAACCGCTGCTGCGTCTCGATCTGCTGCGTGGTCCCTTTGGCCTGTTTTTGTTGGCCTACCTGGCATTTTACGTGGCGCAGAATGTACCGATTCCGCTGTTTCCTTTGTTCTGGGTCAACACCCTGAACCTGTCGGACGGCGCGATCAGTCTCAATAGTGCGCTGTTCAACGTGACACTGCTTGTGGGATCGAGCTTCCTGGCGCGGATCAGTGCACGCCTGGGACACCATCGTGTGCAGTTTGTCGGTGCCCTGCTGTATGGCACCTATCCCCTGCTCAATGGACTGGCCCAGGGTGTCGTGCTGGTGTCGTTGGCATCGATTTTGGGGGGTGCGATTTGGGCCCTGACCAGTGGTGGGATGGTGAACCGGCTGATGGAACGGGTGCCCGAGGACGATCGACCCGCCCACATGGCGCTGCAGAACCTGGTATTGAACCTTGGCGTACTGGGAGGCGCGCTGTTGGGACCGGCCATGAGCCAGTGGATCGGCATCCGCGAAGCGTTGATCGTGGCCGGGGTGTTCCGGTTCGGGGCGGCGTTTTTGCTGCGGCGGTGGGGGTGAATGAAGAACCGTCTTGGAAGGGTGCCGTCACCCCTCCAAGACGGTTGGCGTCAACTCAGCTGCCCGCTGGCGATCACCTGGCGGTACCAGTGACCGCTGTCCTTGATCGTGCGCACCTGGGTGTCGTAATCGACATGGATGATGCCGAAGCGTTTGCCATAACCGTGGGCCCACTCGAAATTGTCCATCAATGACCACACGAAATAGCCCCGCACGTCCACCCCGTCTGCCATGGCCTGGCGCAGAGCAGCCAGGTGTTGGTGTATGTACGCCTGACGCCGCACATCGGGTACCCGTCCTTCGGCGGTCAGTGTGTCACGAAAGGCGGCGCCGTTTTCGGTGATGTAGAGCGGCGGCAGGCGGTACTCGCGGTGCAGCCGCTGCAGCAGGTGTGTAAGCCCCTGAGGATAGACTTCCCAATCCATTTCGGTATATTCGGCACCGCCGATCGGGCCGCGCGCGCCGACGGTCATGCGGTTATAGTAATTGACACCCATAAAATCGATGGGCTGGGCGATCACTGCCATGTCGTTGGCGCTGACGGTGGGCGCCGCCGCCGCGTAAGCGGCCAGGGCCTCCGCCGGGTACTGCCCTCGGTAGAGAGGGTCCAGGAACCAGCTGGAGTTGCGCTGCCAGGTCGGCTCGACCTCAGCCAGCGCAGCCTCGTCGTCGCCCACCACCTCGACCGGCCAGAGATTGAGCACGATGCCGGCCTGCACGCCGGCGCGGGTAGCGCGCATCGCCTGGACGGCCAGACCGTGGGCGTACAGTACGTGGTGTGCCACCTGCAGCGCGGTGGCGCGGTCGCGCAGGCCGGGCGCATGTTCACCATGTTCATGCCCATTGAAAGCGACGCACCACGGCTCATTGAACGTGGTCCACGCATGCACCCGATCACCCAGACGCTGGACCATGAGGGCTGCGTAATCGGCAAAGTATCCGGTGGTGTCGCGCCGCGCCCAACCGCCGAGGTCCTGCAGGGTTTGGGGCAGGTCCCAGTGGTAGAGGGTGGCGAAGGGCGTGATGCGGGCGGCCAGCAAAGCATCTACCAGGCGATCGTAGAAGTCGAGGCCGGCGGTGTTGAGCGCACCGCGTCCACGCGGCAGCACACGCGGCCAGGAGATCGAAAAACGGTACGCCTGGAGCCCCAGTTCCTGCATCAAGGCAATATCCGAAGGGTACCGGTGGTAATGATCACAGGCTACATCACCGGTGTGGCCCTGCCACACCTTGCCCGGCGTATGCGAGAACCGGTCCCAAATCGACTCCCCCTTACCATCCGCATTCCAGGCACCTTCGATCTGGTAGGCGGCCGTGGCTGCACCCCAGACAAAGCCGGTGGGAAATGTGTTCGAATCATGTGACATGTCAGGTCGATCCTTCTCAATTTGCGTGCGGTTCAAACCGCCGCGCAGCTGTGGGCTTATAAAAGAACAACTTCCTGCAAAACGGCTGCAATTGGTCACAAATTTCGGGAGGTTATTCTCTTGCAGGTCCTATTCGACACCCAGGCGGTACAAACCGCCGTTGAGGTCGGTGAGGTAGAGTTCGCCGGCCTCGTCTTCACCGAACGAGCTGATGGACAATCCTGTTTCGAGTATGCGTTCGGCTTGCCACGTGCCATCGGCGGTGGCAGGCAGCGCCCAGACGAAACCGCTGCAGTAGTCACCGTAGAAATAGACGCCGTCCAGGATTGGGAACGCGGTGCCGCGGTAGACGTAGCCGCCGGTTACCGAACAGCCCCCTTCGGCGTGGGTGTATTCGGCGATGGGCAACACGAGACCGGCGCGATCACAATTGGCGGATGCTGGAAAGCAGTGGGTTCCTTCCATGATCGGCCAGCCGAAGTTGAGCCCGCCGCTGGGATAGCCCTTTTGTTCGGCAGGGATACGGTTGATTTCCTCGTAGGTGCCCTGCCCGACGTCCGCCACCCACAGGTCACCCGTCAGGCGGTCGAAGCTGTAGCGCCAGGGGTTACGCAAACCAACGGCCCACACCTCGTCGCGCACGTCCTGGCCATTCCAGGTGCCGGTCACCCACGGGTTGTCTGGCGGCACGCTGTACGGCTGCGCCGGATCGCTGGTGACGTCCAGGCGCAGCATTTTGCCCAGGAGTGCCGTGGGGTTTTGCCCGTTACCAAAGCGATCATTGGCCGCACCACCATCGCCTGTGCCGATCCACAGGTACCCGTCGGGGCCGAAAGCCAGCATTCCGCCGTTGTGATTGGGTGCGGGCTGGGCAATTTCCAGGATCTTGAACTCGCTGGCCGGCTCGGCCACGTTGGCGTCCGCGCTCACCTGGAAACGCGCCACGACCGTGCGGCCATCCTGGCCGGTGTAGTTGACAAAAAAGTGCCCGCGCGCAGGGTAGTTGGGGGCAAATGCCAGGCCCAACAGACCTTGTTCGGACCCGCTGCTGCGCACACGATCGCGAATGTCGAGAAATGGCTGGGTCAGCAGTTCACCCGCGGCCAGGATGCGTATCGTACCCGGCTTTTCGACGATGAACAGGCGCTGGCTGCCATCGCCGGCGTGGGTGACGAAGACCGGGTCATTGAGTCCCGACAGAATCTCGCTGAGTCCGACCTGCGTGGAGTCCGGATCGAAGACGGCTGCCGCTGCAGTTGGCGGAACGGCGGGCGTCGTGGGCGATGGGACGGCTGTCGGGGGTGTCGGGGGTGTCGTGGGTGCAGGTGTTGCTGTGGGAGATGGACTCTCTGTTGGGGTGGCCACTGCGGTAGCCACGGTGGTCACCACCGTGGTAGCTGCGACCGGTGGTACCGGCGGGGTTGTTGCGGTGGGCACGCGCGGCGTGGTACCGCATCCTGTCACCAGCAGGGCCAGCAGCAGGCCGGTGAACAGGCAGGTTATCAACGGCCGATGGGTGTGGTTGGTTGATTTTGACATTGGATATCAGCCAGGTACAGGGTGGGCGATCATGACTTCGTTGCGCCCGGCAGCCTTGGCCTGGTACAGGGCCCGGTCGGCTGCGAGCAGCAGTGCCTCGTTGGTCAGACCATGCTCCGGAAACGCCGCGACGCCGGCCGATGCCGTGACCGGCTCCAGGGACTGGCCCTGGTGTTCGACGTGCAGGTGTCCAATATCGCGGCACAGTTGGGCCGCCAGGTCCTCTGCATCGGCCAGGGTGGTGTCTGGCAGGATGAGGACAAATTCTTCGCCCCCATAACGACAGACGATGTCCTCGGGGCGTGCGCGTTTGTGCAGGAAGACGCCCAGGGCCTGCAGGTACGCGTCACCCGCCTGGTGGCCAAAGGAGTCGTTGATCTGTTTGAAATGATCCAGGTCCAGAATCATGATGCCAAGTGGTGTGTGATGACGTTCGGCGCGATAGATCTCGTGCGCCAGTGTTTCTTCAAGGTGGCGACGGTTGTACAAGCCGGTCAGGGAATCGCGTACTGCCTGACTGCGCAGGGTCTCACGCAGTTTTAGATTGACGAGAGCCATACCCGCGTGATCGGCGAGCGCAACCGCCAGGCGCTGTTTGGCCTCGCGCAGGCGTTCCCGGTCGTGGTCGTTACATCCGGCGATGACGCCGCAGCGTAGGAACAGGAGTCCAAACACTTCACCCTGTACGGCGATTGGTGCGCAGAGCGAGTTGTCGATTTCTCGTGACTGCGTGTGCGGGCACGACAGTTCACTGTTCATCCAGTTCGCCTGGTGCGCACGACCGCGACGCAGTGCCCAGCAGGCATCGCGATCGAACGGCGGCGTATCGATGGGCTCTCCCCCCCAGGAAGTAAGCACCTCGAGCTGATTCGAGTCGCTGCGCAGCAAATAGAGCGCGCCCGGCGCGTCAGCGAACAGCTGACGCGCATACTGGGCGATCACGCGGTATGCCTCGTCCAGGGTGAGGCAGGTTTGCAGCAGATCACCCATTTCGTTGAGCAGCGAAATCTCAAGGTTGCGCTGCTCCAGCTGCTCGACCCACGCGGTGAGCTTGTTGTTGACCTGGCGCAGTGTTTCTTCGGTCTGTTTGCGTTCGGTGGCAAACGCAACCTGGTTGGCGATTGTCTGGGCAATACAGATTTCTTCTTCCCCGAACTGGTGGCGCGCGTTGTAGTAGATCATGAACTTGCCAAGCAGACGGTCTTCGTAGGTCAGGGGAATGAAGGCCAGCGCGTGAATCCCCTCGCGTAAGACGGCCGACCGCACGGCGGCAATACGCGCGTCGGTGGTTGCATCGGTGATCAGGATCGGCTGCGGATGACGCTCCTCCACGTCCCAGGGACTGTGCCCCTCCACAGCCTGGCGGTAACCTGCCGACAGGTTGAGCCAGGCTTTGAAGCGCATGACGTGCTCATGATCCAGGATCAACACCGCCACACGGTCGACGTGCAGTGCGGTGTGCAAACCATGCAGCGCGGCCATATAGATATCATCGAGTGCACGCGCACCGCTGACGGCCTGGGTCACCTGGTGAATCATTTCCATCTGTTGGACATGTTGTTGACGCAGGGAGTCGGCGAAACCATTTTTCCTGGTAGGTTGGGTGAAGACCCTTTGAAGGTGGCTCACAAGCTGGGAGTAGATAGCCATCGGTCCTTGCGCACGGCTGGGGTGATGTGCATGATGCCAGCAGGATGATTGTACTGATGCTCCATTGTAGCCCGACTTGTCAGAATTGTGAAATCGATACCGCGGGTTTGGTAGGTAGAGACGTTGCGACGAACGGATTGTTACGGCAAACTGGTAAGTTGGTGTTCAAACAGGGCGGTAAGGGCCTGTAAAAGAATAACTTCCTGCAAAATGGCCGGAATTCGCCGCAAATTACGGGAAGTTATTCTTTACAAGCCCTGAGATTATCGATGCCGCCGGATGACTAGGGCTCCAGCGCATACACCAGCTGCAGGGT
The DNA here is from genome assembly GCA_964443225.1 of uncultured Anaerolineae bacterium. Classification (GTDB taxonomy): domain Bacteria; phylum Chloroflexota; class Anaerolineae; order SSC4; family Amarolineaceae; genus SSC4. Next base: position 28,588 of record CAYUCC010000042.1, on the reverse strand, counting down.
CAGCGCCAGATCCAGCTCACCCGGGCTGATGGGACCAGCCCCACCGCCGCCCAACCCGCGGGCCGCCACATTCTCGGAGAAACCGGTGTAGTAACCACCGCTGCTGCCAATGACTTCACTGATCTGCAGAATCTCGCCGAGTTTGACGCCGTTGAGCGTCGCCAGTTCTTCCGCTTTGGCTTCGCCGTCGGCAATCGCCTTGGCACGGGCTTCCGACTTGACCTTGCTCGTACTGTCCAGGCCAAACGTGACGCCGTAGATGTTGTTGGCACCAGCCTCGATGGCTGCGTCGAGTACCTCGGCCACCTCGTCCAGGTTACGGATCACCACCTGCACCTGGTTGGTAACGTGGTAGAGTACCTCGTCCTGCGTCTTGCCTTCGGTGGCCGGGCGCCGCTCGACCCAAATGTTGTAACCGCTGGTCTGAATATCCTTCTCGGCAACACCCGCCGCCTTCAGGGCATCGAGCACCGCTTCCATAACGGTTTGTGCTTCGGCGGTCGCTTCTGGTACGGTCGATTTGACCACTTCCACACCGATTTGGCTGCGGGCGACGTCCGGTTTGATCGTGACCTTGCCCTCACCGACCACGGTGATCGTGCGCGGCAGCGTGCTGCTGGTTTGGCCAGGGGTCGTGGCCTGGGGGCTGCCCGAATACCCTGATGCGACACTGACTGCGATGACCGCCAGAAGGACCACCGCCAGCACGGCGCCGGGGACGATCCACTTCGTTCGACTCTGAGACATTGATGTGACTCCTTTCATTCCTTCGACTACCTGCTCATTCCTGTTCTGACTCTATTCTCGCTCGTGTGTACCCATTAAACCCATCGATCTGGACGTTTGGTTTGGGACACACAGCCAAGACGCAGGTGTAAGGCGAAAGGTTCCACGTCCTCACGTGCGCAGGGCGTCCCCTTCCAGGGCGAGTATCGCCTGGCGTACGGCGTCCGGCAGCGATGTTTTCTGACCCCGCTGGTAGTCATACGCCACGATAACACCCTCACCTTCGGCGGCAACGACGCCCGCGTTGTGGCTGACCACGCGGTGGTGGACAGTAAAACGATCCTCACCCAGGTCCACCGTGCGCACACCGACCGTGATTGTATCCGGGTACACGAGGGGAAAACGGAAACGGCAGTTGATCGATGCCAGAATGGGACCGATCGTCGCCCCGCGGTTATCCCAGTCGAAGAACCCGATGTGACGCATGTACACGGCGCGTCCAGACTCGAAATAGCGAATGTAGACGATGTTGTTGACGTGCCCCAGAGCGTCCATTTCGCCCCAGGCCACAGGAATATCGGCCGTGACAGGATAAGCGGATAGTAGATCACGCATGAGAATCCTCCGTCGACGGCGACCGCAGCGTGAGCAGAGTCCAGAGGCGACGTACACTGGTGATACCGAGCACCAATGCCGCAATGCCGTACACCCCCGCACCCACAGCCGCCGCAAGCAGCAGCATGGGCAGCCCCGCCAGACCGAGCTGCGGCGCCAGCGCTAACACGCCGCTGACAGCCAGTCCCATCAGCGCGGCTGCAACCAGCACACGCCCCAGGGCAGCCAACGTCTGGCGCCCCTGCACGCCGTGCAGCTGCGGTCGCAGCAGCATGAGCAGCACGATGACCTCAACCGTGACCGCCACCGAATTGGCCAACGCCAGGCCGCCGTAGTCGAGCGGGTCCATCAGGAGAAGGGCCAGGACGATGTTCAGCGCCGCGGCTGCCGCTGCCACCAACAGCGGTGTGATCGTATTCTTCTGGGCAAAAAAGGCGCGTGCGACCAGTTCCAGAATCGTATGGCTGACGAGACCCAGGGCGTAAAAGCGCAGGGCCACGACGACCGCTTCGGTGGCGCTGGCGTCGAAAGCCCCGCGCTCGTAGAGCACGCTCAGCAGCGGTTGCCCCAGCAAAATCAGCCCCACCGCGGCGGGCACGGCCAGGGCAATGACGGCACGCATGGTATTGCCGAGCGTGCTGCGCAGGCCGGCAATGTCGCGCCGCGCCGCCAGTTCGGCCAGGGTGGGGAATGCTACGAGGCCAATCGCTGTGCCGATGATGGTCTCCGGCAGCTGCATGGCGTCCCAGCCCCATTCGAGGGCACTGACGCTGCCCGCACCCAGGCGCGAGGCCAGGTTTGTCGTCACCAGCAGGGTGCCGTGGAAAAGCAGAAGGTCGAGGATGCGCGGCCCCATCAGAATACCCACCTGGCGCACTGCGGCGGAACGCAGATCGAAAACGGGCCACCAACGGAACCCGTAGTAGATCAGGCCGGGGACCTTGACCGCCAGGTGCAGGGCCGATCCGATGACAGCGCCCACGGCCAGCCCCAGGATGCCAAGACGTGGTCCCAGTACGATCGCCCCCAGGGCAATGCCGAGCGGGTACAGGGCGGGCGCCAGTGCGGGCAGCAGAAAATGTTTGAACCCGTGCAGCACACTGCTCTGCACCGCGCTGATGCCAAAGAGCACGATCGAAACCAGCACCACCCGCATCACGGCCACGGTCTCCGCCTGCTGGGCGGCATCGAAACCGGGCGCGATGAACGTGCGCACCAGCCAGGGTGCGGTGATGCCAACCAGAACCGCCAGGACACTGACCACGACAACGACCACGTTGGTGATGGCGCTCGCCAGGCGCCAGGCACCGGCGCGATCGTCGTGGGCTAGAAATTCGGCGAATACCGGAATGAACGCCGTCGCCAGCGCGCCCCCGGCCACGATCGTGAACAACAGATCGGGCAGACGAAAAGCAGCGTAATAGGCGTCGAGGTTGGCCCCAATGCCAAATTGGTAGGCGATGACGATGTTGCGAAACAGCCCAGCCACGGCAGCGAGACCAAAGGCGCCGGCCACGACCAGCGTATTACGGGCGATGTGGGCCAGACGGACCGACGACGCGCCGGCACCATCCGCCGGAGTGGTCGTGGAAGCCGCGGCGGGTGAAGATGCCATACGGTTACAGGGTGCGCAGCGCGTCGGCGGCTGGCACGAAGAATGGGTTGAGCTCGACGGCCCGTGAAAACGCGGCACGTGCTGCGTCGGTCTCGCCCAGGGCCTGCAGGGCGCGGCCGCGCCAGTAGTGCAGTTCTTCGATGTCCTGCGTGGTGGCGAGGGTGGCATCGGCCAGGGCCAGCACCTCGGTGTGGCGCCCTACTTCGCTGTAGGCACGGAAGGGACCAAACTGGTACCACAGCATCCGCCAGGGTAAACCGATCTGGCGCGCCTGGTCGAAGGCGGCGGCCGCTTCGCTGTAGCGCTGCATGGCGGTGAACGTGCTCCCCAGGTTGAACCAGGCAAAGGCATCACGCGGGTTGTTTTCGATCTCGGCCTGGGCGTGAACCAGTGCTTGCTGCCACATGGTCGCATCATCGAGGCTGGGGCCCAGCAGCGCCTCGACCTGCGGTGCCAGAGCGTCCGTGTAGACCACCAGGTAGCTGCGGTTGAAGGCGCGCCACAGCGTGGCCAACTCCTGGTACGGGATGCGAATGCCCCGATAGGGATCCGATTTGCTGATGCCGTGGCTGACGTAGGAATCGTACACGATCCATTCGCGCGTGGCATCGTCGTACCCTGTGAGCAGGCGGTAGTGACCCATGCCGTCGTTGGGCTTGGGCTCCAGCCAGGTTTCGACCATGACGGGGATGCCGTTGGCCACCAGGCTGCGCAGCAGTTCGGCGGTGCCGTCGACACGCACGATGGCGCGATACCCCTGGGCACGCGCAAACGCGGCCAACTCCTCGGGGTTGACGTTTTTGTCTTCCTTGTTGGGGCGCGTTGCCTGGCGCACCGCCTCCTGACGCAGCGGGCTGCCGAAGTAGCTGAGATTGTAGGAGAGCGTGGCGGGGCCACAGTTGTTCCAGGTCTGCCACTCGTGACGCAGGCCGGTCAGCGCCACGGTCGGTGCGTTAGGGCGCACGGTTGGCGCGGCGGTGGGTCGTGGTGTGGGGCTTGGTGATGGTGTTGCGGTGGCGCGAGCGAGGCGGGCATCGGTGGGAATGACCACCGGCGGTGCGACGGTGACTGCGGCGCGGGTCGGCGCGACCGATGGCGGCACGGCCGTGCGCGTGGCGAGCGCCGGGACGAGATCGGCCGCACCGACGACGTCGCCTGTCACGGGCAGCGGCGTGGGCACAAATGCCGGGTGCGGCGCTTCCTGTGCCAATGCTAACCGCACGCGCAGCATGAGACCGTCCGGCCCACCGTAGCGCGCACTGCCGGCAGCAAAAACCAACAGCACCACACCCGTGATGGTGATCCCAGCCAAAACCACGATCCGGCGCAGCCGGTGGTGCGGTGACCGTCCTGTCGCGTTGTGAATCATGCGGTAGTTGTACCCCAAAGAGAATGGTTTGGCAAACTGTTGGGCACGAAACCCTGTTGTGTAAACGAATTTGTGTTACAATGGTTTCAACACGTTGTGTGGAAAAGGACCGTGCACAAGAAATTCCTTTCGCGCAGCCCTGATGGTGAAACGGCCGATGCGGTCAACACAGGTGGGGGTTCGCACCCGCGTGCCATGAACACGTTTGCGGCGTTCAGGCATCCGAACTACCGCCTCTATTTTTCGGGCCAGATCGTCTCGCTGGTTGGAACGTGGATGCAGATCGTGGCCCAGGGCTGGTTGGTCTATCAGCTGACCGATTCACCCTTGTATCTCGGTTTGGTAAGTTTTGCGGCGTCGGTGCCGGTGTTCGTGCTGTCCCTGGGCGCCGGCGCCATCATCGACCGGCTGCCGCGGCGCCGTGTCCTGGTGGCGACGCAGACGTCGGCCATGCTGTTGGCCTTCGTGCTGGCATTTTTGACTTTCAGCGGCCTGGTGCAGCCCTGGCACATCCTCGTGCTTTCGTTCCTGCTGGGGGTGGTCAACGCCTTCGATGGTACAGCGCGCCAGACGTTCGTCAAGGATCTGGTGGGCAAAGAGGACCTGATGAACGCCATCGCCCTCAACTCGGCGACGTTCAACACCTCGCGTTTGATTGGCCCAGCCCTGGCCGGGCTGGCCCTGGCGACTGTAGGTGCCGGGTGGTGTTTTCTGTTGAACGGCCTGAGTTTCCTGGCGGTGATCGTGGCGTTACTGCGCATGAAGCTGCCCGCATTTGTGCCGCCTGCTCGTCGCGGCCCGTTGGTAGCCGAGATTGGTGAGGGATTGCGTTACATTCGGCATGATCCCATCGTTCTACCGGTCATCGGTCTGGTCGTGGTGTCCAGCGTGTTTGGCTTCTCCTACAATGCACTGCTGCCCGCCTATGCGCGCGACGTGCTGCAGGTGGGTGCGCAGGGGCTGGGTTTATTGAGCACTGCGGTGGGTCTGGGCGCGCTGGTGGGGGCGTTGTGGGTGGCCTCGTCGGGGCGTTCACAGCACAAGGGATGGCTGCTGACGTTCGGCAGCCTGCTGTTTCCGGTGATGCTCTGCCTGCTGGCGTTCACGGATACCTTCGCCGTTGCGCTGCTGGTGCTGGTCGGTGCCGGCCTGGGCTTCATGGTGCAAAACGCCACGGCCAATACGCTCGTCCAGACCACCGTGCCCGATGACTTGCGCGGGCGCGTGATGAGCGTTTATATGCTGGCTTTTTTTGGCATGTCGCCCATTGGCTCGCTGCAAGGGGGGGCGGTTGCCGAGCGGTGGGGTGTGGCGGCGGGGATTGGCCTGGGGGCTTCGATTGCGCTGGGGTTTGCGTTGTGGTTGATGTGGCGCGTGCCGGCGTTGAAGCGGCTGCCGTGAGGGAAAACCCCAGCGGGTTTGTCCGATGTCAGGTAACAGACCGTACGGGTCTTGGAGACCCGCACGGTTCTGTTGCCATCACACGCTCAACGCCTGGCGCAGGAACGTTTTGGCTACGTGCACCGGCACAGCCACCCCCACGTCGGGCCCGGTCATCAACGTATTGATGCCCACCAGTCGTCCATCGATGTCGACCACCGGTCCACCGGAGTGACCCGGACGCAGGTGCAGGCTCATAACCACCCACTCGCGGCCACCCGGCGGCATTTCGGGCCACTCGGCGCCCATGCCGATGACGATGCCGCTGGTCACCGCACCGATCACCCCCCACGGATGGCCGACGGCGAACACACACTGCCCCGCCTGCAGGCGAAACGAGTCGCCCAACGGGATCGTTGGCAGGTTCTGGGCGTCGATGCGTAGGGCGGCCAGATCCCGTTCCGGATCCTGCGCTACGATGCGCGCCGCGTACCTGTCACCGCCGGCCAGCGTAACCCACAGCGAATCGTTGTGCACGCGTCCACGGCGCCGTCGACCGGCACTGACGTGGGCGTTGGTCAGGATGAGCCCATCGGCGTGCCAAATCGTGCCGGCCCCCACACCGCGGTGGCCGTTGCTGATCTGCACCAGGCTGCGCTGTGTAGCGCCGATCACGTCGGCCATTTCCTGGTTCAGCCGTTCGAGCAAGGTTGCCATCCATGCCTCCGTTTCAGGCCGGCCGCTCGGCCACGGTGACAGCGACGTCGTGCACCTGCCCGCCGCGAATGAAGCGGACGTTGGTTGCGTGTCCGACGCGCTCGCCGGTCAGAAGGGCCAGCAGGTCGTCCAGCTGGCGGACTGCCTGGCCGTCCAGCGCCACCACGGTATCACCCATGAAGAGGCCGGCCTTTTCGGCCGGACCGCCATTTTCGACCGAACCGATCAAGAGGCCGGTCTCCTGGTCCAGCTGCTCGGCCAGGGCGGCCGGCAGGCGCGCGGCCTGTGCCGTGATGCCCAGGTAGCCGCGCCGCACGCGCCCGTGTGACAGCAGGGTTTCCACGACACGCTGCACGGTCGGGATGGGCAGTGTGAGGCTGACTCCGCGCGCCAGGGCCGACGTGTTGAGACCGATGACCTGGCCATTCACGTCGACCAGGGGTCCGCCCGAAAAACCGGGGTACATGACCACGTCAGTCTGTACGTAACGATCGACCTCGCCGCCGGCCGGTGTGCGCCAGCTGTCGCCCAGGGCGCTGATCACACCCAGTGTTGCCATCACGCGCTGGCCGGGACGTCCCAGGGCGAGCACGAAGTGGCCCACGCGCAGGCTGTCTGGTTGGGCAAGGGTAGGGGGCACCAGGGTTGATAACCCCGCCGCTGGTTTGGCGCGCAGAACGGCCAGGTCGGTGGTGGGATCGCGTCCAACCAGGCTGGCCGTCAGGGATTGTCCCCCGGCCAGGCCGATGCCAATGTTGTCATCCTGCTCGACGACGTGATGCGCCGTAACGATCAAACCATCGGCGGACCAGAGAATACCGCTGGCCGGGATGCGGCGCCGTGCTTCGACGCGCACGACCGCCTGACCGGCGGTTTCCACCGCACTTGCCAGTCCATCCGAGAACTGTTTGAGTATCTCCGACATTCGATTCTCCTTGAGACATGTAAATGAGTAACGTCCCGTGACCATGTTCCACAATCGCGGCATGAGTATCGCGCACGTGTTTCGCGCAGGCATCACCCATTCGATCAGGTTGTGGACTGGAGGAGGGAGGAGGGAGGAGGGAGTAGGGAGTAGGGAGTAGGGAGTAGGGAGTAGGGAGTAGGATATAATGTAAGGTAGGGGGATAGGTGGATGGTGTGTGGGGGTGATTTCGTGAGGGGGAGGTTAGAGTGACAGGAGGCCGAGGCGGGTGGCGAGGACGACGGCTTCGGTGCGGGTTTGGGCGCCGAGTTTGCCGAGGAGGGCGTTGACGTGGAATTTGACGGTGTGTTCGCTGATGGTCAGCTGGCGGGCAATGGCTTTATTGGGCAGGCCTTCGGCCAGGAGGCGCAGCACCTGGTGCTCGCGTGGGGTCAATGGCTCGAGCAGGGTGCCGGTGGCGTGGGGCTCTGGTACGAAGTAGGCCGAGATCACGCTGCTGTCGATAGTGACCAGGCCATGGCTGGCGGCGACGAGGGCGGCGGCGATGGTGGCGCCGGCGGCTTCGCGCGGGAGCAGGGCGCGTGCACCCGCGGCCCACGTCTCGCGTGCCTGGTTAGGGTCGGCCAGGAGTGCTACGATGGGTGGACCGGCATCGGCCTGCTCGGCAAGTCTTTCGAGCATGGGCCCGCCCGCAGGCGTATGTGATTGGGTTGGGTCCCAGCCGAGATCCCACAGGATCACGTCGGGTCTGTACGCCGTGAGGTGGGCCGGCAGGCCGGCATCGGCGCTCACCTGGCCCACCACCACGCAGCTGGGGTGGCGGTCCAGCACGGCGGCCAGGCCCGCACGAACCAGGGTATCATCAGCGACAATCAGAACGCGCGGTGTGTGATCACTCATTCGACAAAAACAGAATCCTCTCCGATGCATTGTGACATCAGAGAGGATTCTCTGGAGGAATGGGGCTTACAGATTGCCAATACTCGATCGGTACCCGTCAACTGTCCTGGGCTGTTGATTACTTTACGACGTCACCCGCCACACCGGCCAATACTGTACTCCATAGGATTGTCGCCAGGAACAGTGTCCAAATGAAACGACTCATTGCGCCCCCCAACTTGCCTCCACACGCCGCCCAACCTCGTGCCGGTAGTGTAACACCGATCGGTGCAGCGGTCATCGGTGATTTGTTGGATTTCGAGCCCGAGCTCCTGGTGGTCGAACGGCGCGCGTGGCTGCTGAAAACGGCGTAGACACTGCGCCATTCGACCGATACCGCCCAACGATTGCGACCGGCGGGTATTGAAAAATTGGTGCTGACGGGTGTATAATGGAGTCAGACCGCGGTGATAAGCGACGAAGATTATCATCCTAAGGGCTTGTAAAAGAATAACTTGCCGTTCTTTGCGGCGAATTCCGGCCATTTTGCAGGAAGTTATTCTTTTACAAGCCCCAAGCGATCTAGCGTAAGTATTGCGCAACTGGAAGCCAAATCGCTCAAAAGTACGCGAAATGATCATTTTGACCTATAGGCGAACACGCCCGAAAAGGCACGGTAATCACCACCCCGCCGAGGCTGCTCAAGCGGCTGAAGTGGACGCTAACCCGATCTTCGGAACGAAGAACGGTGGCTGGGCTATTGGCGGCGACCCTGACAAGCCGTTTGGGGCTGGCAAGGGTTTGGTCGAAGCGGCGGTTCGACTGTTCGACGCGGGAGCGCACCCAGCATTGTGCCCAACGCACGAAATTGGCCGCGAACACCGTCAACATGGCCTGAATTCGGATGCCGGCGGCGCAACGGCACATGAGATGTTGGACTTTGAAGGTTGTTTTCTCCTCCTTATTGCCGGCCTCGATCGTTTGGCGGCCGTTATACTGATGAAACCAGGTTGGGAGGTGGGGCAGGGCAGCCGGTTCGTGCGCTTGCGAGCGGATCAGAACGGCGTGCAACTGCCCCTTGGGCGTATGAAAGCGCTCCAAGCCGACCGTCAATGGGTAAGGGCAGGTATTGATGAAGTAATCAGTCCAGGCCATCATCTCAGCATTCTTGCCGACGGTTGTCCACCCGGCTGTCGAATCGGCGGCTCGACTGCGCAAAGCCTTCACCAGGGCGTCGTTGGCCGATTTGGTTTCGACGTCGTACCCCAATTCAATGAGACGAGTCAGGTTTTCGCCGCTGCTGAAACCGGCGTCCAGCCGGATACAGAAATGGGGCGAGTCTACCTGCGCTGCGTTCTCGGCACGAAAGCGTTCGAGTTGTGCGGCCAGGTCCTGATAGGTCGCTTGTGCAGCTTCGACCCGCACCTGATAATGGTCCAGGGTCCGGCGTATCTGCTCCAGCCGCATCTCGGCTCGTTGGTGTTGGCTCTGCCAGCCGGACAATTGCTGCTTGAGCCGGTTGAGGCGACTGAATGGGCCGTTCTGCCGGGAAGACAGCGGTGCGGCTTCCAACTCGTCCACCTCTGCCTGCGCCAGGCGCATTTCCGTACTCAGATGAGCAATTCGCTGTTCGTCGGCGTGAAGCCTGTCGATCACCTTCTCCGCTTTCGCCAACAAGTCTGCCAAACCAGCACGCAACGCCTCCACTCGCACCTGGAGCAGGTCAACCCGTCGCCGGGGATGGCAGCCCAGCCGCCGTTCCGCGACCTGGAGCAGGTCGAACAGACAACCCGCCGACACGGTGTCCCCCGGATGGTGCTGTGCACCCAACCACTGCCGCCCGTACAGATCGGTCTGCAGGCAGATCTCGGCCAACTGATATCCCAACCGGATCTCGCCATCCATGTAACCAAACGCCGCTCCTGGAAAGGTCGAGCTTGTCGAACTGACCGGACGCCCGGTCAAATCGGCGTCCAACTGGAAAACCTTGCCCTTCTGGCGCAGGTCGGTGACGGCGCGCAGCAGAAAGGGACGTTCGACTGCCTCCAACGCCGCAGCCAATGTCGCCAGCGTCTGCTCGTCACTGGCTTTCAGCGTCTTGCTTACCCCGCTGGCGTCGGCCAGCTTGTTCAGTCGCCAGGCGGTCGCAACTTCCTCGTCAGAGGCCAATGGCGCAGCGCTTTCGCTCAGATCGCTCAGGTATTCGATGCCAGACAGGAGACCAATCAAAAACTCAGCCAGCTTTTCATACGGCGCACGAATCACGCGCTTCTGCCGAATCTTCACCCCCCGCAGTTGTTCCATCAGCCCGATCTCACGCGCAAACTCCCCCCACACGATCAACATCGCATGCTGCGTCGGGTTGCCCGTTCCTGTTAATGTCCTGCTGGTCTGGGTCATGGTTCGCCTCCCTCTGTAGAGGCTAACCTTACCCCATTCCAGCGCAAAATGCTCAAAATGAGCATTTTTGAGCGATTACCGCTCTGGTTGCGCAATACTTACGCTAAAGGAGTGCAACATGTTCCGGCTCGAATTGACGGAGAGCGAAGCCAATATGCTGCGGGCGATACTCAACAGCTATCTCTCTGAGCTGCGCTTCGAGATCTCCAATACGGAGAATTTCGAACTGCGTGAAGAGTTGAAGACGATGGATGCGTTCGTCAAGGACCTTCTGCGCAACCGCCTTGTCGACAAGCCACAGCCGGCACCGGTCTCAGCATGATTTGGCTGACGTGACTGAAACCAAACGCAAAACGCGCGGCGAACTCGAGGCCGAGTTCAGCCGCGCCATGATCAAATTTGAAAAAGAACACCTGGGTCGCGGCCCGCTCGATGCGCGCACCTATTTCGTGGACGATATGGTCCTGGTGCGTCTGCGGGGCGTGTTGACGCCGGCGGAGATGCGCCTGGCGGAGAATCGCGAAGGACAGACGCTGGTGAAAGAGACGCGGCGCCAGTTGTTTGAAGTCTCGCGTCCGTTGATCGACGATATCGTGCGCGAGATCTTGGGTCGTCAGCTGATCAGTTTGCACACCGACATGAGCACCAAAACGGGCGAGCGGATTGTTGTGCTGACGGTCGATCGTTCGTTGGGGTGAGATGCCGGTTGGGCGCAAATGGCCGTCCCGGAGTTCGGAAAGAAAATTACGGATTGAATCCAACGTTCGTGATAAGATCGGCGCAATTCTAGATCCGCTGCGGCGGACCAGGCGAAGAGTCACCTGCCCATGGTGGGCATGGGACTGGTTGTCAGGTAGGCCGGCACCGACTTCTGCAAGGAGTCGTGCCGGCTTTTTTTGTTGCGATTGATTTTTCGACCGCGGAACTAACGTAAAATAGGAGACAATCAATTATGCAGGCCGTGAATACGATCAAGACGACGCTGCTGCTGGGAGCGCTGACGGGGTTGCTGGTCTTTGCGGGCAGTGCACTGGGCGGGCAGAGCGGCATGATACTGGCGTTTGGACTGGCTATTACGATGAATATGGGCGCATGGTGGTTTTCGGACCGCATTGCCCTGCGCATGAGCGGGGCCCGTGAGGTGACGGCGGATGAGGCACCCGGTCTCCACCGGATGGTCGAGACCCTGGCGCCGGCCGCCGGACTGCCCAAGCCACGGGTCTATCTCATTGAAACCGACGCCCCCAACGCCTTTGCCACGGGCCGCAGCCCGGCCCGCGGCGCGGTGGCTGTGACAACCGGCATCATGCGCACGCTGAGCGACGATGAACTGGCCGGTGTGATCGCCCACGAGTTGGCCCACATCAAAAACCGCGATACGCTGATCTCCAGCATTGCGGCCACGATTGCGGGCGCGATTTCGATGCTGGCCAACATGGCGCAGTGGGCGCTCATTTTCGGCGGACTGGGTGGCGGCGATGACGAAGACGGCGGCGGCCTGGCTGGTGGCCTGGTCATGATCTTCCTGGCCCCGATCATGGCGGTGATCATCCAGCTGGCGATCTCCCGCTCGCGCGAGTTTACCGCCGATGCAGGCGGGGCACGTATTCTGGGCGATCCGCGGCCACTGGCGCGGGCGCTGCAGAAGTTGGAGTCCTATGCGCAGCGCACACCAATGCCGGTCAACCCGGCAACCGCGCCGCTCTACATTGTCAACCCACTGCGCGGTGGCCTGGCCGGGCTGTTCAGCACCCATCCCAGCACCGCCGAGCGCGTCCGCCGGCTCGAGGCCATGGCGCAGCCAGGTTATGCGGTGGCGTGATGTGATCCATTACGTGCAGAGAAGTGCCGTGCGCTCTGGCGCCACCGCCGTGGGAGTCGGGTTTTCCTGGCGTTGACAGGTGTTGGGACGTCGTGCCGCACGTGGGCGTGCGGCACTCCTCATTGGCGAAGTGACTGTGGCGAAGTGACTGGCGAAGTGACTCATGGAAAGCCACCGGCCATATGCGCAGCTTGGCGGTCTTCTGGTGCGGTGGGTGGGTCTTAGGGCCTCACGTGGGATCGACTAAAGCGAGGGAACAAGCGGTGACAGGGATGATGACTTCCGACGATGAAGGCCGCCTGGCGCAGCAGATCCGTCGTCAGTGGGCCGACGCGCATGGCGTGACACCCGGCGACGTGCACGTGATCGCCGGTGACCACTGTATCGTGGCGTGGATCGATGACGTACTGAGCCCGGCGGAGCAGGCGATGCTGCAATGGCAGCAGGGTCAACAGCTGCTCCAGCGTTATACCGACCAGCTGCTGGTGACGATTCGCCCCGCCTTGAGGTCTGAAGTAGAGACAGCTGCCGGACGGCAGTGTGTCGCCGACAGCCTCTGGGCCGATCCGGCCGGTCAACGGATCATGTGTGTCTACCAGCTTGCTTTGCCGACCGACGAGCAAACGCACCGCAACAGATAGGGTTTGGGGTAGGGGAAGGATATGCAGACGTTATTGGGACATCACTGGCATCACCTGCCAGCCGATGAAGTCGTCGAACTATTGGACAGCCAGGCCGACAAGGGGCTGGACCTGTTTGCGGTCAAACACCGCCAGGAACACTTTGGTCCGAACCTGATTACGCCGGCTAAAGGCAAGAGCGCCTTGCAGCGTTTTCTGCTGCAATTTCACAACCCGCTGATCTACATCCTCCTGGCATCGGCGGCCATTACCGCCGTGCTCAAAGATATCGTGGATGCGCTGATCATCGCCAGCGTTGTGCTCGTCAACGCCATCATTGGTTACATCCAGGAGTCACGAGCAGAGAAAGCCATGCAGGCCCTGGCTCAAACGATGACCACCGAGGCCACGGTGATACGCGCCGGCCAGACCGAACGCGTGCCCGCAGCCGGCCTGGTCCCTGGCGACGTCGTCGTCCTGCAGGCTGGTGATAAGGTGCCGGCGGACCTGCGCCTCATGCGGGCGCGCGATCTGCAGAACGATGAGTCGGCCCTCACCGGTGAATCGCTGCCAGTCCAAAAGGATGCCGCCGCGCAGCTGCCCACAGATGCGGTCCTTGGCGACCGCCGCAACATGGTGTATGCCTCCACTCTCGTGACGACCGGTCAGGCCACCGGTGTCACGGTGGCGACCGGGGACAATACCGAAATCGGGCGTATTTCGCAGCTCATTGCAAGCGCCGAGAGCCTGCAGACACCCCTGACACGCAAGATGGAGCAGTTCAGCAAACTGCTGCTCTACCTCATCCTGGGCCTGGCCGCCATCACACTGGTGATCGGCTGGCTGCGCGGCCAGCCGCTGGTCGACGTGTTTTACGCTGCCGTGGCCCTGGCCGTTGGCTCGATTCCCGAAGGCCTGCCCGCCGCGGTGACGATCGCCCTGGCGATTGGCGTCTCGCGCATGGCACGGCGGCGCGCCATTATTCGTAAACTGCCGACCGTGGAAACGCTGGGCAGCACGACGGTGATCTGTTCGGACAAGACGGGCACACTGACCCAGAACCAGATGACGGTGCAGGAGATCGTCGCTGGTGAACAGGTCGTCCAGGTGACCGGCAGCGGCTACGCACCCAAAGGGCAGCTCGAAAAAGATGCCGTCCCCGTGACCGTGCCCGCCGCCTCGGCGCTGTACCAGGTGCTGCTCGCCGGAATGCTGGCCAACGACAGCCAGCTGCGCATCCAGGATGGGCGCTGGAACGTCCAGGGTGATCCCACCGAAGGCGCATTGCTCACCTCAGCAGCGAAGGCCGGTTTCGTGCGGGATCAGGTCGAAGCCACCTGGCCACGCCTCGATACGATTCCTTTCGACTCGCGGCACCAGTACATGGCGACCCTGCACGACAGTCCGCAGGACGGGGGCAAGGTAGCATTCATGAAAGGGTCGGTGGAAGCGGTCCTGGAGCGCTGCACCAACATGCTCGATGCGCAGGGTGCCGTGGTGCCGCTGGCTGCTGATTTCATTCACCGTCAGGTCGATCTGTTGGCCAGTGAAGGGTTGCGGGTCCTGGCGTTTGCGCAGGCCGCGTTTGCGCCGGCGGTCGAACACATCACACACGACGATGTGGCCCAGGGCCTGACCTTTCTTGGCCTGCAGGGCATGATCGATCCGCCACGACCCGAGGCGATCGCCGCCGTGCAGGCCTGTCACCAGGCCGGCATTCGGGTCAAGATGATTACTGGTGACCACGCCGTGACCGCGGTGGCCATCGCCCGCCAGATCGGCCTGGCCGGCACCGGCCGCGATTCCCGCGTGTTGACCGGTCGCGAACTCGCGAACCTGACGGACAGCGAGCTCATCGAGGCAGCTGAACGCACCGCCGTCTTTGCCCGTGTCAGCCCCGAACAGAAGCTGCGCCTGGTGGAGGCGCTGCAGGCACGTGGCCACGTGGTGGCGATGACCGGCGACGGGGTCAACGATGCACCTGCCCTCAAACAGTCCGATATCGGCATTGCGATGGGCATCACCGGTACCGAGGTCTCGAAAGAGGCCAGTGATATGGTTCTGACCGATGACAATTTTGCCACGATCGAAGCGGCGGTGGAAGAGGGGCGCAGCGTCTTCGATAACCTGACCAAGATGATCACCTGGATGCTGCCGACCAACCTGGGGCAGGGCTTGGTGCTCTTGACCGCCATTCTGCTGGGGGTCACGCTGCCAATTCTACCAGGGCAGGTCCTGTGGATCAACCTGACGACGGCAGGTGTTTTGGGTTTGGTGCTGGCCCTGGAGCCACGCGAGCCGGGCCTCATGCGGCGGTCACCGCGCGCACCGGACGCGCCCATTCTGGACCGGACGCTCTCCATGCGGGTGCTGCTGGTGGGTGCGATGATTCTGGTCGGCGCCTTTGGCCTGTTCGAGTGGGCATTGACCCAGGGTGCCTCCACCGCGGCGGCGCGAACGATCGCCGTCAATACGGTGGTGATGATCCAGCTCTTCTACGTATTCAACTGCCGTTCGCTGACTCAGTCTCTGAATACGGTCGGTTGGTTCTCCAATCCCTGGGTGTACGCCGGCACGGCGGCGATGGTCGTGCTGCAGTTGGTGTTTACCTATGCACCCTTCATGAACAATCTATTCGATACCGCGCCAATCGATGCTTCTGCCTGGATCCCGATTGTGGTGATCGGCTTCCTGGCGTTTGTCATCATCGAGCTGGTGAAGTGGATTGGCCGCCGCGGCATGCCGGCGCAGCCAGCGGCCAACAAGGATGGCGCGGTTGCGGTGTCCTGAAGGCACGGTTTGGGATACCGGGCCGGTTTGACAGGGCACCATCTTCCGTTACAATGGGATTCAGATCCGCGAAATCCACCATCGGATTCAAGTCCGGTGAGTGCACCTTCGGATTCACATTCTGACCGTCGAGGCAACGAAGAAGATGACCTCAAATGGACTTCCACCACGCAGCGCCATTCCCGTGGAATTCACGTGGAACGCGGCGAGCGTTTTTCCCTCCCATGAAGCATGGGATGCCGCATTCAAACAAATCACGGCCGATATCGGCACGCTCGACGCGTGGCGTGGGCACATCGCCGATGGTCCGGCTGCTGCCGCCGATGCCCTGGCGGCGAGTGAGGCACTGATGGCACGCACGGGCCAGGTGATGACCTATGCGATGCTGGCGCAGGCGGTCGATACAGGGGATGCCGACGCCACGCGCATGGCCAGCCGCGCCCAAGGCCTGTTCGGACAGGTGTTGGGTGCGGTTGCGTTCGTGGCCCCTGAGCTGGTAGCGGTTGGCGGCGAAACCCTGCAGCAGTGGCTCGGGGCAGAACCGCGCCTGGCCGTTTACGCCCACTACATCAATGATCTCCTGCGTCGCGCCGCGCACCTGCGCTCCGGCGAAGTGGAGCAGTTGCTCGGCATGGTGGCAGACCCCTTTGGTGGGACCTACCAGGTCATCGACATGCTCGTGAACGCCGACATGAAATTTGCACCGGCGGTTGGGTCCGATGGGCAGTCGATTCCGATCACGCCCACGACCATCATCGACGTGATGCTGGGGGCCGACCGAACCGCACGCCGTACGGCATTCGAGAACTATTACGACGGTTACCTGGCGTTCAAAAACACCTTCGCCAGCAGCCTGGTCACGTCGATCAAACAGAATGTCTTCCGCATGCGGGTACGCGGCTATCCCTCGACCCTCGAAGCCAACCTGTCGGTCATGAACCTGCCGCCGTCGGTGTTCCACAACCTGATTGCCACGTTTCGTAAGAACCTGCCGACCTGGCACCGCTTCTTCGAGGTGCGCCGGCGGGCGTTGGGTGTCGAGACCCTGCACCCCTACGATATGTGGGCCCCGCTCACGGCGCGGCGGCCGCATATGCCGTTCAAGGCGGCGGTCGATTGGATCTGTGAGGGTCTGGCGCCTTTGGGCGAGGACTATGTGACGATCATGCGCCGCGGCTGCCTGGAGGAACGTTGGATCGACCTGCTGCCCAACCAGGGTAAGGTGGGCGGCGCCTTTTCCGCCGGCACCCATGGCACGTACCCCTTCATCGTCATGAGCTACCGTGACGATACGATGAGCATGAGCACACTGGCACATGAACTGGGCCATTCGATGCACTCCTACCTGACCTGGCAGCACCAGCCTGTCGTCTACGGCGAATACTCGATGTTCGTGGCCGAGGTGGCCTCGAATTTCCACCAGGCGATGGTGCGGGCCCACCTGTTGGCCCACAACAGTGATCCCGACTTCCAGTTGAGTGTCATCGAAGAGGCGATGTTCAACTTCTATCGTTACTTCTTCATCATGCCAACTCTGGCGCGCTTCGAGTTGGAAACGCACGAACGGCTCGAGCGTGGCGAAGGGCTCAACGCCGACGACATGATCGAGATGATGGCGGACCTGTTCGCCGAAGGATTTGGCAGCGCGGTTGAGTTCGACCGCACGCGGGTCGGAATGACCTGGGCTACTTTTCCTCATCTCTACGAAGACTACTACGTATTTCAATACGCGACCGGCATTGCCGCTGCGCACGCCCTGGCGCAGCGCATCCTCGACGGCGAACCGGGTGCGGCGGCGGCCTACCGCCAGTTCCTTCACGCGGGCGGCTCGCTCTATCCACTCGACGCTTTGCGGCTGGCCGGCGCCGACATGACGCAGCCCGAACCGGTGGATCGGGGATTTGCGATCATGGCCGGCCTGGTGGATCGGTTGGAGGCGTTGGTCGACGCCCGAAAGGGGTAGGTGATGCCCTGGCATGCGGTTCTTTTTGACCTGGACGGAACCCTTATCGATACCCTGGACGATCTGGCTGACGCCACCAACCGCGTATTGGCGGCGCGCGGCTACCCCGTGCATCCCGCGGCCGCCTTCCGCTACTTCGTCGGCGAAGGAGCCAGGGTCCTGATCGAGCGCGCACTGCCGGAGACTGCACGCACACCCGCCACCATCGAAGCCTGCCTGGCAGCGTTTCGCGCCGATTATGGGGCCAACTGGTGCGTGAAGACGCGACCCTACGCCGGTATCCCAGAGCTGCTCGATGGCCTGGTGGCGCGGGGCATCAAACTCGGCGTGGTCTCCAACAAGCCACATCAAAACGTGCTCGACCTGGTGACCACGCTGCTGGGTGATTGGTCGTTCGACCAGGTGCTCGGACAGCGTGAGGGCGTGCCAACCAAACCCAACCCGACCAGCACACTCGAGGTTGCACACGCCCTTGGTCTCAAACCCGCCGAGATGGTCTTCCTGGGCGACTCCGGCGTCGACATGCTGACCGCCGTGGCCGCCGGCATGTATCCTGCCGGCGCCCTCTGGGGCTTCCGCCAGGCCGACGAGCTGCTGGCCGCCGGTGCCCAGGTGCTGCTGCCCAACCCCCAGGCCGTGTTGGACCTGTTCGATCGAGGGCATCGGGCGTTCGTAGCCGGTTAGAGGCAAGTGCTGCACCCACGGGTGCAGCACGCCTCAGGTTGGATCACGCCACAGGTTGAAGGGCAGACACCGCCCCTCGCGGCGCCACACGCTACAGACAGCGCCCTCCTCCCCTACTCCGTACTCCCTACCGCCGCCACGCCATCTTTTCGTAGAACCAGACGGGCAGTACGTCGGCGTCCGTCACTTTGCGCACGTCCGAGCCATCGGACCGCATCACGTAGATGGCCCACTTGCCTTCGCGGTCCGAGCGGAAGGCGATCCAGTTACCGTCCGGTGACCAAATCGGCAGGCCGTCGCTGGTTGGGCTGCTGGTCAGCCGCACCTGGCCGCTGCCGTCGGTGTTGACCCGGTAGATCTCGAAGTTACCGTCATCCTTCGAAATGTAGGCGATTTGGCGTCCATTGGGACTCCAGGCGGGCTGGCCATCGCTGCCACCGGTGGTCAGGCGCTGCTGTGCACCCGAATCAGCGTCGGTGAGATAGATCCCACAGGCGCCGCCGTTGCAGGCACGGTGGGCGATCCAGTTGCTGTTGGGTGACCAGGCGGGGTACTCGCCGTTGACCAGCGCGCGCAGGCCGCCGCCGTCGGCGTTGAACACGTAAACCGTCTCGCCGTCACCGGCCGTCAGGCGGCCGCCATCGGGCGACCAGGACGGGTACTCGCCGCCGCGGATGATCAGGCGCTCACCGCCGTAGTCGGTATTCATGGTCCAGATGCCGGTGTTTTCGCGTCCCACGGCGGGCGGCCAGGCGTAGTAAGCGATCTGCCGGCCGTCGGCGCTGAACGCGACTTCGGTGCGCCAGTCGAACAGTTTGCGGGCCTGGCCATTACCGAAGTTGTACTCCCACAGCTCCCAGCGGCCCTCGTTCATGTTGGCCACCGAGTAGAGCAAAACGCCGCGCGGTCCCCCACCAGCGGGTGCTGGAGGTCCCCCACCAGCGGGTGCTGGCGGGACACCCGTTTGAGTGGGTGCGGCAGTTGGAGGGGGCGGCGGGGTGGGGATATCGGTGGCAACGGCAATGGCGCTGACGTCGCCATCCGTCGTGACGTAGCTTGCCGACATCCATCCCCTGGCTTTGTTGGCACCTACACAGCAAACCTGCCACCAGGTGCCGTCACCGGTTTTGCCCACGATGTCGTAACGACTCCCGCCCTTGGCGAAGGTCAGAATCGGGTAGTTGGTGCCGGGACCACCGCGCACGTTCAGCCCTTTGCTGCCGACCACAACCTGTGGCACAGCGGGCGTGGGGGGCACGGTAGGTTCGGGTGTGTCGGTCGGCGGCACCTCCGTGGGAGTGGCCGTCGGTGGTTCGAGGGTTGGCGTGGCCGTCGGTGGCTCAGGTGTTGGCGTGGGTGGCAGCGGTGTAGGTGGTTCAGCAGTGGCCGCCACAACGTCTGGCGCCGCAGTGGCCGGCGGCTCGACCGGTGGCGATTGGGACGGTACTTGACACCCCGCCAGCGCAAGGGCCAGTACAGCGAGACACAACACAGTGATTGCGCGCAACATGATGCGTGACATGGTCAACCTCCCAAAAAGTTGCTTTGCGGGGGCGCAGCGGATGCGCCTGCCAGCACTTTTTACAGGTCGACGCGCGGGGGCGAGGGCAGCTGGCCATCGCTCTCGGAGAGCGTCTTCCGGCCATACTCGAAGCACATGCTTCGAGTTGGTTCGATTATACACCTGCGGCGTGAAAATTGCATGACAAAATGCCCGTTGCGGCATTACACATTTTTCAGATACAAAGCCTCACTCGGAGATCATCGCGTGTGGATTTGCCTCTTGACAACTGCGGGTCAGGTCGTTATAATTTCAGCAACTGGTCAGACCACTTACCAGTTCATGAATGGAGACTCGTATGATGAACTGGTCACCGCCGCTGCGCCCGGCGGCGTATGCCGAGCAGGCGCTGGTCACGGCAATTCTGGATGGCACCTACACCCCGGGTTCGCTGCTGCCCGCCGAACGTGAGCTGGCCGCACGCCTCGGCATTACCCGCCCCACGCTGCGGGAGGCACTGCGCCGCCTTGAATGTGACGGGTGGGTGGTGGTGCAGCAGGGCAAACCGACCCTGGTCAAGGATTTCTGGCGCGACGGTGGGCTGAACGTCCTGGGTGCGTTGGTGCGCTGCAGCCGCCAGCTGCCCGCTGGTTTTGTACAGAATTTACTCGAAGTGCGTCTCGCCCTCGCACCGGCATACACACGCGCAGCGGTTGTCCGGGCACCCCACACGGTTGCTGCCCAATTGTCGTCTTACGACCAACTGGCCGATACACCGGCAGCCTATGCGGCATTCGACTGGACCCTGCACCATGCGTTGACGATTGTTTCGGGCAACCCGGTTTTTTCCCTGATTCTGAACGGTTTTGCCGGATTCTACGAAGACGTGGCGCGCAGTTACTTCCAAACAGACCACGCACGCACGACCTCGTGCGCGTTTTATGCCGATCTGCTGCGTTTTGCGACGGCTGGCGATGCCGACGGCGCTGAAAATCTCACGCGCCAGGTGATGCAGGAAAGCATAGGTATCTGGCAGGCGATTGCCAGTGAGGTGGAGGCCCCCGCCATCCAGGCCGCTTCGATGGGCACGATTGACTGAGACGCCCTGACTACAAACTGGTCAGGGGCTGTCCGTTGGTGGGAGGTGGATCATGCGACGATGGAATGGCTGGGGTGATAGGGCGGTGTCCTATCCGGTTCCAAAAACGACAACCGGGCTGCTGGAGCAGCTGGTTGGACCCGGAACACCGCCGCAGGACGCACGTTGGGACGACGTCGTGGCGAGTGTGCCAGGCTCACGGCTGCCACAGCACCGCCTGATTGTGACCACGGCGGCTGACCGCGTCCAGCACGCACGCGGCCAGAGCATGCCCGACTGGATTGCGCTGCGCAGCGGCCGCATCGAGGTCTTTCCCGACGGTGTGGCGTACCCAACCGGCGAGGCTGACGTGGTCGAGCTGCTCGACTACGCACGCGAGGCTGACGTACGGGTGATCCCCTACGGCGGCGGCACCAGTGTGGTCGGTCATATCAACCCGCTGCGCAGCGAGCAGCCGGTGCTGACGATCGACCTGGGCCGCATGAACCGTCTGCAGCTCTTCGACGAGGTCAGCCGGCTGGCCACGTTTGGCGCCGGCATCGCCGGCCCCGATCTGGAGGCCCAGCTGCGGGCCCGCGGCTACATCCTGGGGCATTTCCCGCAGTCTTTCGAACTGTCGACGCTGGGCGGCTGGATCGCGACCCGCTCGACAGGTCAGCAGTCCCTGGGGTATGGCCGCATCGAGCGGCTCTTCGCCGGGGGACGTGTCGTTACGCCCGCCGGGCTGCTCGAGCTGCCCACGTGGCCCGCATCAGCGGCGGGTCCCGATCTGCGTGAGCTCGTATTGGGATCGGAGGGACGCCTGGGCATCATCACGCAGGCGACCGTGCGCATCTCACCTTTACCCGAGCGTGAGGATTTCCACGCCATTTTTTTCCCCGAATTCGAGCGAGGTTTGCTGGCGGCACGTCAGATCGTTCAGGCGGGTCTGCCGCTGTCGCTGATGCGCTTGAGTACCACGGTGGAGACGCAGACCACGCTGGCGATGGCGGGTCGACAGCGGTTGTTGGGTGCCATGGACCGCTTCCTCGCCCTGCGCCGGCTCGACGAGGACAAGTGCATGCTCCTGGTTGGTTTCAGCGGGCGGGCGGGGCTGGTCAAAACCGCACGTCGCGCCGTACTGGACATCGCCGCGCATCACGGCGGTGTGCACGTTGGCCGTGCCTTTGGCAAGCAGTGGCACAAGAGCCGTTTCATGACCCCGTACCTGCGCAATGCCCTGTGGGAGATCGGTTATGCAGTGGACACGGTCGAGACGGCGGTCAACTGGACGAACGTGCCGTACCTGCTGGCTGCGGTCGAGGAGGGGTTGCGTGGTGCGCTGGCCGAGTTTGGCGAACGTGTCCACGTCTTCACGCACCTGTCGCACCTGTACGCCAGCGGTGCCAGTGTGTACACCACCTACCTGTTTCGTATTGCGTCCGATCCGGAGGAAACCCTGCGTCGGTGGCGGCTGCTGAAGGCGGTGGCCAGTGAGGCCATCGTGACTCACGGTGGCACGATCAGCCACCAACACGGTGTCGGTATCGATCATGCGCCCTATTTGAGTGCCGAAAAGGGCGAACTTGGCCTGGCCGTGCTGCGCGACACGTTTCAGCGGTTCGACCCAATGGGGCTGATGAACCCGGGTAAGTTGTTGATGAAGGAGTAGGCAGCGTGGACAATCTGATGAATGCACGCGACACCATCTGGGCGCAGCTGGACCAGGCCTGGGACCTCATCGTGATTGGCGGCGGGATTACCGGTGCCGGGATTCTGCGTGAAGCGACGCGGCTCGGGCTGCGGACGCTGCTGGTGGAGCAGCGCGATTATGCCTGGGGCACGTCGAGCCGCTCCTCCAAGTTGGTCCACGGAGGCCTGCGGTACTTGAAAGACCGCAAACTGGGATTGATGTGGGCCTCGGTACGTGAGCGCGAACGGCTGTTGGATGACGGTCCCGGTCTGATCGATCCCCTGGGTTTTCTCATCGCCGTGTACGAAGGCGACCGGCCCGGGACCTGGACCTACCGCGCCGGCCTGTCGATGTACGATCTGATGGCGCTGCAGTGGACGCACCGCCGTTACAGCCCCGGCGAGCTGCGCATGCTGGCGCCGTCGATCGCGCGTGAAGGTCTGGAAGGTGGTTTTGGCTATCACGACGCCCAAACCGACGACGCCCGCCTGGTGCTGCGCGTGATTGCCGAAGCGGTGGCCGCGGGCGGCGCAGCGCTCAATTACGCCCGCGCGGCACACCTGCTGCGCGCAGACGATACACCGGACAGCCCGGTGAACGGCATCCAACTGCACGACGAACTGTCCGACCGCTGGCTCGATCTGCGGGCGCGGGTGGTGATCAATGCCACAGGGGCCTGGGCCGACCGGCTGCGCGGTGAAGTCGATGCCGCACCGCGGCTGCGTCCCCTGCGCGGCAGCCACATGATCTTCCCGAGCTGGCGGTTTCCCATTGCCCAGGCGATCAGCTTCGCCCATCCGTGGGATGGGCGTCCCCTGGTCATTTTTCCCTGGGAAGGTGCCACGATGGTGGGGACGACCGATGTCGATCACAGCGAATCGCTCGACATCGAGCCGCGCATCACACCGCAGGAAGTGGCATACCTCATGGCTGCGGTGAACGAGACGTTTCCTTCGCTGCACCTCGGCCTGGACGACGTCGTCTCGACCTTTGCGGGCGTGCGTCCCGTGGTAGGGACGGGCAAGGCCGACCCGTCGCGCGAATCGCGCGATCACGTCGTGTGGGAAGAAGAGGGGCTGCTGACCGTGACGGGTGGCAAACTCACCACGTTCCGCCTGATCGCCCTCGATACGCTGGAAGCGATCCGCGACCGGTTGCCTGAGGTGGCATCACTGCCCGAAAACGTGTCGGCCCTGGATGCCGTGACGATCGACCTGTCCGAACAGGTCACGCCGGCCGCTGGCGTGGACGGTGCACCGGTGACGGTGCGCCTCGACGAAGCGCTGCGCCGGCGCCTGGTCGGGCGCTACGGTGCGGCAGCGCCCGACTTGATTGCCGCAGCCCGGGCCGGTGAGCTGGAATCGATTGGCAGCACGGCGACCTTGTGGGTCGAGCTGCGCTGGGCCGCACGGCACGAGCAGGTGGTTCATCTCGACGATCTGCTGCTGCGCCGCGTGCGCATCGGACTGCTGCTGCCGCACGGGGGTCGCGACATCCTGCCGCAGGTGCGCGCCGTGTGCCAGGCTGAGCTGGGATGGCACGATGCCCGCTGGGCGGCGGAGGAAGCGCGCTACCTGGACATCTGGCAGGCGCACTACGATCTGCCGGAACGCGCCTTGATTCCTGATTGGCAGACGCCGGTGGCAAAAGCGGTGACCGTCGATACACCCATGTCGCGGATGCCGCGCGGGTGGGTGCCCTTGCTCGTCGTGGCGGTGGTTGTCCTGCTGGCCTGGTGGCTGGTACGCCGGCGTGGTGCGGGGGATCGACCGCAATGGGACGGGCAGCCGTCTTGATCCCACAGGAGAGAGGAGGAAGGCGATGACTGGAGAATACGTCCTGGCGATCGACAATGGCACGCAGAGCGTACGCGCCCTGTTGTTCGACCTGCGTGGAAATCTGGTTGCGAAGACGCGCGTGCCGCTGATACCCTACGTGTCCCCGCAGCCGGGTTGGGCGGAACAGGACCCCGCCTACTACTGGCAATCGCTGTGCCAGGCCTGCCAGCAGCTGTGGGCGAACAGCCCGGTGCCCAAAGAGGCCGTGGCGGGTGTGGCCCTCACCACCCAGCGCGGCACCGTGATCAATGTCGATGCAGCCGGCCAGCCCCTGCGCCCGGCCATCGTCTGGCTGGATCAGCGGCGTACCGATGGGCTTAAACCGGTTGGTGGCCGCTGGGGCCTGCTCTTTCGGCTCGTGCGCATGACCGAGACGGTGGCCTACCTCCAGGCTGAAGCCGAGGCCAACTGGATTCGGGTGCACCAGCCCCAGGTGTGGGACAAAACCCACAAATATCTGCTGCTGTCGGGATATCTCACGCATCGTCTCGTTGGACGTTTCGTGGACTCGGCCGGCTGCCAGGTGGCCTACCTGCCCTTCGACTACAAAACGCAGCAGTGGGCGGCGTCGGACAACTGGAAGTGGCAGGCCATCCCCATGGATGGGCATCTGCTGCCCGACCTGGTGCCGCCCACCCACACCCTGGGTACGATTACGCCAGAAGCGGCGGCGCAGACGGGCATTCCGGCCGGTCTCCCACTGATCGCGGCCGGCGCCGATAAGGCGTGCGAAGTGCTCGGTGCCGGTGCCTTGGCGCCGCACATCGGCTGCCTCAGCTACGGTACTACGGCGACGATCAACACCACCCATCGCAAGTACATCGAGGTCATTCCGCTGATTCCCCCATTTCCAGCCGCCGTACCGGGCGCATACAGCCTGGAGATCCAAATCTACCGCGGCTTCTGGATGGTCAGTTGGTTCATCGAGCAGTTCGCCCAGCTCGAACGCCAGGCCGCTCAGTCCAAGGGCCTGGCGCCGGAAGAGATTCTGGACGAGATGATCCAGCAGGTACCGCCCGGCACCATGGGACTGATCCTGCAGCCCTACTGGACGCCGGGTATCAAGGTGCCCGGTCCCGAAGCCAAGGGCGCCGTGATCGGTTTTGGTGACGTGCACAGCCGCGCGCATTTCTACCGCGCCATTCTGGAAGGGCTGGCCTATGCCCTGCGTGAGGGCAAGGAACGCAGCGAGGCGCGCAGTCACGTGCCAATCACCGAGCTGCGCGTGGCCGGCGGCGGCTCACAAAGCGAGGTGGCGCTGCAGATCACCGCCGACCTGTTTGGTTTGCCCACGGCCCGCCCGCACCTCTACGAAACCTCCGGCCTGGGCGCAGCCATCGATGGGGCGGTGGGCCTCGGTTTGCAGTCCAGTTTCGAGAGCGCTGTGCGCGATATGACGCGCGTGGGGCAGGTTTTCGACCCCGACCCGGCCACGCACCAGCTGTACGACCAGCTCTACCAGCGGGTCTACAAGCACATGTATGCGCGGCTCAAACCGCTGTACGAAGAAATCCGCGCCATCACGGGCTACCCGCCCGGCGTCTGACCTGGGGCGCAGGATGCGGGTGATGGGCACCAAAGGGCTGGTAAAAGAATAACTCGCCGCACATCACGGCGAGTTATTCTTTTACCAGCCCCAACAGCATCAATCGCGCTTGAACTTCGAATAATCGGGCTGCCGGTACTTGCTCACCCCACCGCCTTCGATCTCGATCATCGCCTCGACCTTCATTGGCAGGCCAAAGAGTTTGATGAACCCTTCGGCATCCTTCTGGTTGTAGACGTCATCCTCGTCGAAGGTGGCGTAGTCTTCGCGGTAAAGGCTGTGTGCTGATTGGCGCCCAACCAGGATTGCCGAGCCTTTGTAGAGCTTGAGACGTGCCCGCCCCGTGACGTTGCGCTGGGTGACGTTGACGAACCCGTCCAGCGCCTCGCGCAGCGGCGTAAACCACTGCCCGTTGTAGACCAGATCGGCGTACTTGAGCGCCACCTGCTGTTTGTAGTGCAGCGTCTCGCGGTCCAAAACCAGCTCTTCGATGGCCTGGTGCGCCAGGTAGAGCAGGGTGCCGCCCGGCGTCTCGTACACACCGTGCGACTTGATGCCCACCAACCGGTTCTCCACAAGGTCGATACGTCCGATGCCGTGGCGCCCGCCGATTTCATTGAGCGCCTCCAGAATACCAATCGGGCCGTGTGCCACGCCATTGACGCGGACGGGGATCCCCTGTTTGAAATCGATCTCCAGGTACTCCGGCGTATCGGGTGCAGCCTCCGGTGCCACCGAAATCTGATACATGGCGTCCTCTGGCTCCAGCCAGGGGTTCTCCAGGCGGCCCCCTTCGTGGCTGAGGTGCCAGAGGTTGCGGTCGCGGCTGTAGATCGATTTTTCGGTCGCCGTGACCGGCACGTGGTATTCGGCGGCATAATCGAGCGCATCCTTACGGCTGCGGATCTCCCATTCGCGCCAGGGGGCGATGATGCGCAGGCGCGGATTCAGCGCCATCACGGTCAGCTCGAAACGGACCTGGTCGTTGCCCTTACCAGTTGCGCCGTGGGCAACCGCATCGGCCCCTTCCATCTCGGCTACTTCGACCATGCGTTTGGCAATCAGTGGCCGTGCAAACGAGGTGCCCAGCAGGTACTTGTGTTCGTAGGTTGCGCCGGCGCGCAGCGTCGGAAAGACATAATCGGTCAAAAACTCGAGGCGCAGGTCCTCGACGTAACACTTACTGGCCCCCGAGGCGACTGCCTTGGCTTCCAGGCCGGTCAATTCTTCAGCCTGGCCCAGATCAGCCGTGAAACAGATGACTTCGCAGCCGTAGTTGTTGCGCAGCCAGGGTACGATGACCGAGGTATCCAATCCGCCGCTGTAAGCGAGGACGCACTTTTTGACTTTGGAACGTGACATGGTTTCCTCCTGATGGTGCGGCTGTGGCGGTTCGGCTAGAATTCGGAACTGAGCAGATACTCCGACGCGCTGAGGGTCGCCTTGATGCCTTCGCCCACCGCAACGAGCACCTGCTCGACGTAGGTGTTTGCCACGTCGCCGGCGGCAAAGACGCCGTGACGGCTGGTGCGGGCGCGGTGATCGACCAGGATGTGACCCTTTTCATCGCAGCGCACCAGGTGGCGCACCACTTCGGAGTTGGGCGCCAAACCGACTTCGACGAAGATGCAGTCGACCTTGAGGCTGCGCGCGATGCCATCCCCATTGCGCACGACGAGTTCTTCGGCGTAGTCGCGACCACGAATTTCGGAAACGAAGTAGCCTTCGTACATCGAAAAGTGCGTTTCGTCCTGCAGGCACCGTCCGAGGGGTGTTTCCAGCATACCGGCGGTCGGCGCAATCAGGTAGACGCGCGCCGCTGAATGCAGGAGTTCGGCGGTGCTGCGCAGCGCGAGGGGTCCGTCCCCGATCACAGCCACCGTTTTGTCCGCCATCGCGGGGGCATAACTGAGCGCCGAGTAGGTCACGCCTTTGAAACGGTATTTTTCTTCCCCGCGTACGTGCAGCGTCTGTGGGCGTGCGCCTGTGGCGATCACGAGGGTACGCGCCTCGAATCGATCGCCCGAGGCGATGTGGGCACGGAAACCGCCGTCTATCGTTTCCACATGGGTAGCCCGATCCAACACGCGGGCATAGTCGAGATCTTGGATTTCGCCTTTGAGTTTGCGCACGACCTCTTCGCCGGTGATGACGTGGTGCTCCTCGAGCCACGGCACGTCCAGGTGCCAGCCCGTTTTGCCACCCAGGTTGTCTCCAATCAGAAGTACGTTCAACCGCCGGCGAATCGCGTAAACGGCAGCCGCCAGCCCCGCCGGCCCGCCACCCAGAATCATCAAATCATACATGACATCCATACTTCCCCCCGGAGGATACCACCACCGCGTTCGACTGGCAAAATTCTACCCCCAGGCGGCCGGCGGGGGGGGGGGGGGGGGGGGGGGGGGGGGGGGGGGGGGGGGGGGGGGG
>CAYUCC010000041.1:0-45905 GCA_964443225.1 uncultured Anaerolineae bacterium | reverse complement strand
GCCATCGGCAAGGCAATCAACGTCCACCTCCACCGCATCCGTCAGATAACGGTCAACCAGCAACGGACGCCTGTCGGACACGACAAGCTCCGAGGGGCTGTCGAGCGTCACCGAAAGGCGCGCGACATAGCGGTCGATCTCGACGCCATCGTGCACGATTTCCATCGCGCGGCCGCCTAGAACGTAGGACGGGCGAATAACGACCGGATACCCGATGGTATCGGCAATGGCGCGTGCATCGCCGGGTGACTTGGCAATGCCGCTTTCGGGCTGCGCAAGGCCAAGCCTGTCGATGAGCGCTTTGAACCGGTCGCGGTCTTCGGCGAGATCGATCGCATCAGGCGAGGTGCCAAGGATCGGCACGCCCGCGTCCTCCAAGGCGCTGGCAAGCTTCAGCGGCGTCTGGCCGCCAAACTGCACGATGACGCCCTTGACCTTGCCGCGCTTGCCTTCCGTGCGAATGACCTCCAGCACGTCTTCTGCCGTCAGCGGCTCGAAGAACAGCCGGTCCGAGGTGTCATAGTCCGTCGACACGGTTTCGGGGTTGCAGTTGACCATGATGGTCTCGAAACCCGCCTTCGTCAGCGAGAAGCAGGCGTGGCAACAGCAGTAGTCGAACTCGATGCCCTGGCCGATGCGGTTGGGTCCGCCGCCCAGGATGATCACCTTGGGGCGGTCGTTGGGCGGTGCCTCGTCGGCGGTCTCATAGGTGCCGTAGAGGTAGGGGGTGTAGGCCTCGAACTCGGCGGCGCAGGTGTCGACGCGCTGGTAGGTTGGGATGATGCCCAGCGCGATGCGGTGCGCCCGCACGTCCAACTCGCTGACTGGGGCACGATCGCCACGAAAGACACCCGTCGTCAGCCCACCGCTGAGCAGCGATGCAATCTGTGCATCGCCAAAGCCGGCGCGTTTGGCGCGGCGCAGCAGGCCGGTGGGCAGTGATGCCAGCCGGTGCGCCGCCAGCTCACGTTCGATCTCGACCAGCTGCGCCATCTGTGCCACGAACCAGGGGTCGAAACCGCTGAGGTGACTGATTTCGTCCGCTGTTTTGCCCTGGCGCAGGGCGGCCAGCACGTAGAAGATGCGCTCACGCGTCGGCACGCGCAGCCCTTCCGGCCAGTCCACCGGCAGCGTGCGGGTCGGCTTCCACTCCAGGGCTCGCAGGCCTTTCATCAGGGCCTCTTTGAAGGTGCGTCCCATTGCCATCACTTCGCCGACCGACTTCATCTGCGGGCCGAGCACCGTGTCGACGTTGGGGAATTTTTCGAACGCCCAACGCGGCAGTTTCACCACCACGTAGTCGATGCTGGGCTCGAACGCCGCCACCGTCTCGCGCGTGATGTCGTTTTTGATCTCGTCCAGCGTGTAACCGACCGCCAGCAGGGCGGCAATTTTGGCAATCGGAAAGCCGGTGGCTTTACTGGCCAGGGCCGACGACCGGCTGACGCGCGGGTTCATCTCGATGACGACGACGCGCCCGTCGGCCGGGTTGACGGCAAACTGTACATTGCTGCCGCCGGTCTCCACGCCCACCGTTTCCATGACCAGGCGCGCCTGGTCGCGCAGGCGCTGGTACTCCTTGTCGGTGAGGGTCTGGGCGGGGGCCACCGTGATGGAATCACCGGTGTGGACGCCCATCGGGTCCAGGTTCTCGATCGAGCAGACCACCACGAAGTTGTTGGCGCGGTCGCGCATCACTTCCAGCTCGAACTCTTTCCAGCCCAGGACCGATTCTTCGACCAGGCACGAGTGCACCGGGCTTTCGCGCAGGCCGAACTCGATCTTGTCGATGAAATCATCCTCGTCGAACGCCGTTGCTGCACCAGACCCGCCCAGGGTGAAACTGGGGCGAATCAACAGCGGGTAGTGACCGATCGTGTGCGCAACCGCCAGTGCCTCATCCACCGTCGCCGCCAGGCCGGACTGCGGCAGCGCCAGGCCCGCTGCCAGCATGGCGTCCTTGAACAGCAAACGATCCTCGGCGATACGCATCGCCTGCAGGCTGGCGCCGATGAGCTGCACGCCGTATTTCGCCAGGATCCCTTGTTCGGCCAGGGCCACCCCCAGGTTGAGCGCCGTCTGGCCACCCACCGTGGGCAGCAGGGCGTCGGGGCGTTCCAGTTCGATGATCTTTTCCACCACGTCAACCGTCAGCGGCTCGACGTACGTGGCATCGGCCAGGTCGGGATCGGTCATGATCGTCGCCGGGTTGGAGTTGACCAGGATGATGCGGTAGCCTTCCCGTTTGAGCGCTTTGACCGCCTGGGTACCGCTGTAGTCGAACTCAGCGGCCTGGCCGATGATGATTGGCCCGGCGCCGAGGATCAGGATCGAGTGAATATCGAAACGTTTGGGCATGGTAGGTTCAGACGACCAGGTTGACCAGGTCGCGCAGCATGGCCGCCGCCGTGGGTATGGCGCCGCGCTCGTCGACCTTGGTGAATTGCACACCCATGATATCGGTGTGCCAGAGGACGCCCATCTCCCAACCATTGACGCCGGCCAGGGGATGCGTAATCGGCAGCCGCGCGGGGTGGACGCTGAGGCGGTAGGCGTCCCCGAACGGCAGCGCAACGGCCAGCAGTTTGACCACTTCGCCGTGGGCACGGGCGCGGCGCAGGTCCTCAGGCCCGATGCCGCGGATGCCGCGCACCTCGACGTCCTGCAGGGTGCAGGGAAAGTGCAGCACGCTGTTGGCCAGGATGACCAGTTTGTTGGCGGTGTCCCAGCCTTCCACATCGAGGGTGGGATCGGTCTCGGCCACCCCTTCTTCCTGGGCCTGGTGCACGGCGCTGGCAAACGAGTCGCCGGCTTCCATGGCGGTGAGGATGTAGTTGCTGGTGCTGTTGAAAATGCCTTCGATCTTCGTATACCGCACGGCCACGTGGTCGCGCAGCCCGATGTTGACCACCGGCAGCGCGCCGCACACCGTGGCGCTGAAGCCGAGGCGGCAGTTTTTGCTGTGGGCCAGGCGCATCAGCTCGCGATAGGCCAGGACGAGGGGGGCCTTGTTGGCCAGAACGACGTGCCAGCCCTCGTTGAGCGCCGCCCGTACGCAGTCCAGGCCTGGCTGTCCCGTCTGTAAATTAACGGGTGACGCCTCCAGGAGCACGTCGGCCTTGGATCGGTGTACGATCTCCACTGGCGAGAGGCCCGGTTTACCGCCGTAAGGAAACGAGCCAATGCCACCTTTGGCGGTTTTGTGCTGCAGAAGGGTTTCCGGGTCGATGCCGCGCCCGTCGAAGACGCCGCCCGAGCTGTCGGCCACCGCGGTGAGTTTGAGGCTCAGGCCGTAGCGACTGGCCAGTACATCGTGCTTCTGGATCATCAGCGAAAGAAAACCCCGGCCAACATTGCCGAGGCCCACCACCGCCACCCGAACCACCCGTGTCATACCCCACCCCCCTACTCCGTACTCCGTACTCCCTACTCCCTATTCTCGCATAGACTGCACAAAGCGCGCAAATAGCTCGTCGGCATCGTGTGGGCCGGGGCTGGCTTCGGGGTGGTACTGGACCGAAAATACGGGCCGGTTGCGTAAACGCAACCCCTCGACGGTGCCGTCGTTGAGGTTCCAGTGCGTGACTTCGGCGTCCGCCGGCAGCGAATCGGGGTCGACGGCGTAGTTGTGGTTCTGGCTGGTGATCTGCACGCGGCCGCTGACCGTATCTTTGACCGGCTGGTTGCCGCCGTGGTGGCCGAACTTGAGTTTGTAGGTGCGTCCCCCCAGGGCCAGGCCGAGGATCTGGTGCCCCAGGCAGATACCAAAAATGGGCACGTCGGCCTGCAGGAGTTGGCGTACTGCGTGGGCGGCGTAGGTCACGGCGGCCGGGTCGCCGGGACCGTTTGACAGGAAAATCCCGTCGGGGCGCATCGCCAGCAAGGTGTCAGCGGTGGTATCCGCCGGCACCACGGCGACGCGGCAGCCATGGCTGGTGAGACGGCGCAGGATGTTCCACTTGCTGCCGAAATCGTAGGCAACCACGAGCGGCGCAGGGTCAGTGGTGGCGGGCAAATCAGGGCGTTCCCACTCTGCTGGGGTGCCCTCTTCCCAGAACGTGATACTGTCGCAGGTCACCTCGCGCACCAGGTCGCGCCCATCCAGACCCTCCCACGACTGCGCGAGGTGCAGCAGCGTCTCGGGATCGGTGCCGTCGGTGGCGATGGCACCGCGCATCACGCCGCCGTCGCGCAGCTGCCGCGTCAGCCGGCGGGTGTCGATTTCGCTGATGCCCGGGATCCCGTGCTGCTGCAGATAATCGGACAGGGTTGCTGTGGCGCGCCAGTTGGAGACCAGCGGGCTGAGCTCGCGCACGATGAAACCGCTGACCTGCGGCCGGCCCGACTCGACGTCCTCGCGATTGACCCCGACGTTGCCGACGTGGGGAACGGTCATGACCACCATCTGCCCGCGGTACGACGGGTCGGTGATGACCTCCTGGTAGCCGGTGAGGCTGGTATTGAAGACCACCTCGGCGACCGCATGTGCCATCGCACCAAAGCCTTCGCCGGGCAGCATCGTGCCGTCTTCTAAAACGAGGATTGCCTGCATACCGCGCTCCCTATAACATGGCCAGCCGCAGTGGGGCCAGCATGAGTCGTTTCAACATACCGTTACGGCGGGTTGCCGTCTCGCTCGATACCTCCACCGGTTCGGGCAGTTCCATGAAGACGGCAATCTCGTCGCAGTGGTGGAATTTGGGGCAGTAGATGCACTCCTGCCACACCTTGGGTGAGATGCTCCAGCGGTCCACGACGCTGAAGCCCTGCCGCTCGAAAAAGCGTGGCCGCAGGGTCAGCGCACACACCTGCCGGAAACCGCGTACCACCGCCGCATCGGCCAGTTTGCCCACCAGCAGTCCGCCCAGCCCGTAGCCCTGGTAATCGCCGTCCACGGCCAGTGAACGGATTTCGGCCAGCTCCGGCGACAGGGCGGCCAGCGATCCGCAGCCCACGACCCGCTCGCCGCCGTTGTCATCGACGTCCACGGCCACCAGGAAATCACCCAGGGCGCGCTGAATCTGGGCCTCGCTGCGCGGCAGCATCAGATTCTGCGCCGCGTACAGCCCGACCAGTGCCGACATCGTTGCTGCATCGGCGGCCTGCGCCGGGCGGATGGTTATGTTTGCCATTGTGGGTACCTCCTGTCAACACGTCTGGATGGTAGGCCTCTGCGGACGGCCATACGCCTTCTACGACTACGCATCCAACATTCGCATGATGGTCTCAAGCCGGTCGACCACCGTATCGATCTCGTCGCGCGTGATCACCAGCGGCGGCACCAGGCGCAGCACGTCCGGCCCGGCATTGACCAGGATCAGACCCTGATCGAGGCCCGCTTTGACCACGTCGTTCGCTGCAATGTCGAGCTGTACACCCAGCAGCAGCCCCTGGCCGCGCACTTCCTGGATGTGCGGTGAGTTGATCTCCTGCAGCCGTTCTTTGAAATAGGTCCCTTTGGTCGCGACGTCAACCAGGAACGCGGGTGCGCTGATGCGCCGCACCACCGCCTCGGCCACCGTGGCCACGAACGGTCCGCCGGCAAAGGTGCTGGCATGGTCACCCACGGCCATGACGTCGGCCACGGCCTGGGTCATCAGAATGGCCCCCATGGGCAGCCCGCCGGCGAGCGGTTTGGCCGAGGTGAGCAGGTCGGGCGCCACGCCGTACCCCTGCCAGGCCCACAGCGTACCCGTACGCCCCAGGCCGCACTGCACCTCATCGAAGATGAGCAGTGCATCGTGGGCGTCACACAGGTCACGCAGGCCCTGTAGAAACTCCGGAGTTGCCGGGTAGATGCCGCCTTCGCCCTGGATCGGCTCGACGATGACGGCACACACGTCGTCCCGGATCGCCGCCGCGGCGCTGGCCAGGTCGTTGAACCCGGCCACGCGCACACCCGGCATCAGCGGTTCGAACGGCTGCTGGTACTTGGGACGCGGCGTTGCCGCCAGCGAACCAAACAGCCGCCCGTGAAAGGCACCGCTGAACGAGACGATCGTGTGTTTGCCCTCGCCGTGGCGCACACGCGCCCGTTTGCGCGCAAACTTGAACGCCCCCTCGTTGGCGCTGGCCCCACACAAGCTGAAGTGCACGCGTTGGGCAAAGCCGCTCGTTTCGACCAGCAGCTGCGCCAGACGTGTTGC
This sequence comes from uncultured Anaerolineae bacterium, assembly GCA_964443225.1. Classification (GTDB taxonomy): domain Bacteria; phylum Chloroflexota; class Anaerolineae; order SSC4; family Amarolineaceae; genus SSC4. The sequence goes on along the minus strand of CAYUCC010000041.1, from coordinate 39,759 downwards.
AGGGGCTGTGTGGTAGAGGTTGCTGACGTGCCACAGCCCGGCGGCCGCTTCCTGCGCCACGGCGGTCAGTTCGGGGTCGCCGTAGCCCAGGGCGTTGACGGCGATGCCGGCCACGCAGTCGATGTAGGCGCGGCCCTCGCTGTCGACGAGGGTCGAGCCGCGACCGCCGGTGAGCACAAAATCGGGGCGGCTGTAGACCTGTAACAGGGTGTCGTGTTCGGTTTGAATCGTATCGTAGGCGTTCATGCGTGCTCCAATTGACTCTCACTCACCTGCGGCACCCACCCACAGGCTGTTGACGATCGCCGTGCCGCCGTTGTTGGCCAGCCCGGCGAGGTCGGTAATCACCGCCTGGTAGACACCACCCTGCACCGCGTCCATGGCACTGCGCACCTTGGGGATCATGCCGCCGGTGATGTGTCCCTCCGTGATCAACTCCTCCACCTGGTCCACGGTCAGGGCGCGCACCGGCCGGCCGGCGATCAGCACACCCGGCACGTTGCTGACCATCACCAGGCGGCTGGCACCGAGACCATGCGCAATCGCCGCCGCAACGTGGTCGGCATTGACGTTGTAGGTCTGGCCGTCTTCACCCAAGGAAATGGGCGAAATCACCGGCACCAGGCCCTGGTCCAGCAGGGCACGCAGGGGAGCTGCGCGTACAGCGGTCACGCGGCCCACGTAACCGAGGTCGGCGCCGGCGATCTGCATACGATCGACCTGGACCAGGTTGAAGTCGACGCCGGTGAGGCCAATGGCATCGACGCCGCCGTTGACCAGCCAGCGCACGACGCGTGTGTTGACCAGCCCGCTGAGCACCATCTCGACCAGGCGCAGGCTGTCGGCGCTGGTGACGCGCAGACCCTGCACGGTCTCGAACGGTACTTCCATCTGGGCATGCAGCTGAGCGATCTCCTTACCGCCGCCATGCACGATGACTGGCTGTGTCGTGTCGAGAAGGGTGAGCAGGGTCTGCACCAGCCGCCCCAGGAACTGCGGGTCGTCGATTTCGTTGCCGCCGATTTTGATGACGATGGGTGGTTTGTGGGTGGTCATACGAGCCCCGTCGTCTCTGGCCAGCCGAACATCACGTTCAGGTTCTGCACGGCCTGGCCGCTGGCGCCTTTGAGCAGGTTGTCGATACTGCTGGTGACGATGAGCAGGCCGTCAGACTGCGGGCTGAGGCCGATGGCGCAGCGGTTGGTGTTGACCGTATGCTGCAGAGTGGCCACCTGGTGCAGCGGCAGCAGGTGAATGAACGGTTCTGCGGCGTACTGTTCGTCATACAGGGCATGCAGCTCGTCACCGCTGACTGCGGCTGGCAGCTCGACGTACAGGGTGCTCAGGATACCGCGGCTGACCGGCAGCAGGTGCGGCGAAAAGATGATCTGGAACCCGGCACCGGGTGTCTGCTGTTGCAGCTGCTCTTCCATCTCGGCCAGGTGACGGTGCTGGCGGCCGATGCTGTAGGGCGAAAAATTCTCGTTCACTTCGACGAAGTGGCTTCCCAGCTTCAACCCGCGCCCGGCGCCGCTGACGCCCGACTTACTGTCGGCGATGACGCGGCCCTGGAGCAGGCCGGCACGCGCCAGGGGGGCCAGGGCGAGGATGACGCTGGTGGGGTAACAGCCGGGGTTAGCCACCAGTTGGGCGCCCGCAATGGCGGTGCGGTACAGCTCGGGCAGGCCATACACGGCGTTGGCCAGCAGGTGGGGGTGGGTGTGCGGTACCTTGTACCAGCGCGTGTAGTTCTCGGCATCGCGCAGGCGAAAGTCGGCACTGAGATCGATGGCGCGCACGCCGCCGTCCAGCACCTGGCCCACGGCCGTCATCGAAGCGGCATGCGGCAGGCACAGGAAAACGACATCGACTTCATCGAGCCGTGTGCGCAGCGCCTGCTCCAGCGGCAGCAGCTCGTCGTCCCACGGGCAGGGAAAGACGCTGCTCAACCGGCCGCCCGCACTCGACTCCGACGTCAGCCAGGCCAGCTCGACGTGCGGGTGGCGCCGCAGGATTTTGATCAGCTCGTAACCCGTGTAGCCGGTTGCGCCGGCGATGCCTGCTCGAATCATGGTCTCCAATTCCATTCAACCCAATAAAAAAACTCTCCGCCTGGAGAGCTTTGGTCGCCACAATCTGTCATCACTGACCCCACCCGGGGTTGGCCCAAAAGAAACTATCCAGACTATTCGTCCGGCAGTAACCTCCGCGGGCTCCTAGGGGAGGGAGTGAAACCGTTCATGTTCATTCCGTCGTAATCACTTGATTGCGATGCACCCACCGCTGGGCAGGAATTTAACACAGAACATCGTTCTTGTCAATTCGACTCAACGCTAATCGTTTGGTTATTTTGGATGACGCCTAAAAACGTCACTTGCCTTAGGCATGGCGCTGTGATATAATGCCCATCGGTTGCCTTAAGACCAACACACAAAGGACTGTGACTGTGGGCAATATGGACCACCATCTCATCAGCAAGACCTTCAGGGTTGAGTACGTCTATCCAGAAACCCTACATACCCATTTCGTATCCAGTCTGGTGGTACAGCATCAACCAGAGCATTTCATTTTGTCTTTCTTTGAACTCTGGCCACCAGCCATTCTCGGTGAGACTGACGATGACACATTAGCAGCACTCAATGCCGTGGACCGAGTTGACGCGACATGTGTTGCGCGACTCGTTGTGACCCCAGCAATGATGCGCGAGTTTATCCAAGTGATGTCGGATAACGTGGAGCGGTATGATGCGATGATCACGGCGGTTGGTCAGGCAGAAAGGGAGGGTTGATCATGTCTACCAGCATTGTCGAACTGCGTATTAATTCAGCATCGTCATCTCGACGACAGATCGTTCTCTTTGCCAGTGATGTAACCCACGTTGCTCAGACACAGTCACGAGACGCCAGATCGATCAGTATTCAACCTCGAATCGATATGGATCCAGAACAAGCCTGGTATTGGACGACAGAGTGGCAAGATCGCGAAGCTGAGGCCGAGGCCGACTTGGCTACAGGGCGCTATGAGGATTTCGACACAGTAGATGACATGCTCTCGTCAATGGTGGCTTCAGCGGACCAGGCATGATCTACCGACGTACAGAGCGATTTAGAAAATCGTTCGCAACACTTCCCAAACACATTCAAGAGAAGGCTGCCAAAGCCTTCTCGTTGTTTCAGCGTGATCCAAATCATCCCTCGCTTGTCGTCAAGAAAATGAAAGGCAAAGCCGGGGTTTGGGAAGGACGAGTTGATGAAACGTACCGTTTTACCTTCCACTATGATAAAGACCACGTAAAGGGCGTTACTGTGTGCGTATTTCGCAACATTGGACCACACGATATCTTGGACGAGGCACCGTAGGCACCGAAAATCAGCGCAGCTGACATGTTTCATACCTCGCCGCGTGTGCGTTTACTCACGTACACGATTTTCTTGTGCAGCCGGTACCCCTCATGCTCGAACAGGGCAAGCGACGCCGTGTTTTCCGCTTCGATCAGCGCCATCCAGACTTCGATACCCTGCTCGTGAAACCATGCCTCGCACGCCGCAATCAGGCGCTGCGCCAGGCCCTGGCGCCGGTAGGCCGGCGCGACGGCCAGGCGGTTGACGGTGCCGCGCCGCGTGTCGTGCGTGGCCAGGACGGCACCCACCAGCTGTGCGCCGGCATACAGCCCGAACAGGCGTACATGCTCGCTGGCCAGCTGACGCGCCATGGCCGCCTGGCTGTCACGCCCTTCCGGACGGACGGGCAGGCCCGCGGTGGTCCACAGCGCCATCACGACGGCGTAGTATTCGATGCCCAGGTTGCATAGGGTCAGTTCCTGGCTCATGGCACACCCAGCCCCTCGGCCAGTGCCTGCTGCGCGGTGGTGAGCTGCGCCATGACCGCCGTGCGCGAGGTTCCACCGGCGGCCAGGCGGCGGTCGACGGCACGTTCCATGTCCCAGACCTGCGCGACGTCTGCGCGGAAGACGGGCGCGATGCTTTGCAGCTCGGCCAGCGGCAGCCGGTGCAGCGGCACACCCAATGCCTCGGCCCGCACCACGGCCTGACCCACCAGGTGATGCGCCTGGCGGAAGGGGACGCCGGCCCGTACCAGGTAATCGGCCAGGTCGGTCGCCAGCATCTCGCTGCTCAGGGCTGCACGCATGCGGCCGGCATCGAGGGTGAGCGTGCTCAGGACGCCCGCTGTCACCGGCAGGGCCAGACCCAGGGTATCGACCGTGTCGAAGAGCGGCTCTTTGTCTTCCTGCAGGTCCTTGTTGTAGGTCGAAGGCAGCCCTTTCAGCGTGGTGAGCAGGCTCACCAGGTTGCCCACCAGGCGGCCGCTCTTGCCGCGCACCAGCTCCATCGCGTCGGGGTTGCGCTTCTGCGGCATCAGGCTCGAACCGGTGCTGTAGGCGTCGGCCAGGCGCACGAAACCAAACTGCGGGTTGGACCAGAGCACCAGGTCCTCGGCCAGGCGGCTGAGGTGGAGGCCGAGCAGGGCGGCCCAACCCAGGAACTCGACCACAAAATCGCGGTCGCTGACGGCGTCCAGTGAGTTGGCGGTGATCGCCGCAAAACCGAGATCCGCCGCCAGGGCCAGCCGGTCGATGGCATACGGCGTCCCCGCCAGTGCGCCCGAGCCGAGCGGACACACGTCGACGCGCCGCCGCACCTCCGCCAGGCGCTCGCGGTCACGCTGCCACATCCAAAAATAGCTCAACACCCAGTGGCTGAAGCGGATCGGCTGCGCCGGCTGCACGTGGGTCTGGCCGGGCATCAGCACGTCGGGGTGGGCCGTGGCCAGGTCGACTGCCGCCGCCTGCACCTGCCACAGGTCAGCGCCCAGCTGGTCGATCTGCCCACGCAGCCAGAGGCGCACGTCGGTTGCCACCTGGTCGTTGCGGCTGCGCCCGGTATGCAGCTTGCCCGCCGCCGGCCCCACCAACTCACCCAGCCGCCGTTCCACCGCCGTGTGGATGTCCTCGTCCCCCGGCTGTTCGACGAAAGATCCGCTGGACCATTCGGCGGCGACCTGGTCGAGCCCGGCAAGCAGCGACGTACACTCCACATCCGTAATCAACCCCGCACGCTGCAAAGCCCGCGCATAGGCCTGGCTCCCCACGATGTCTACTGCCCACAGACGCCGGTCGAACGGCAGCGATGCGTTGAACCGGTCCATGAGGGTGTCGGTTGCGCCGGTGAAGCGGCCGCCCCAGAGGCGGGAGGGTGGGGGTTGGGGGATGGGGGATGGGGGTTGGGGATTAGGGGTTGGGGGCATGGGTTATGCTCCTTTTGGGCTTGCCAGCAAGGGCAGGAGGGCGTCGTAGATGGCCTGGCAGGTGGTTTCGATGAAGTTGATTGGGTTGGGCTGGGCAGCGATGACGGGATAGGGCAGGACGACGCCGGTCCAACCGGCGGTGTGCCAGTGTGCGCCGGTGGGCAGGGTTGGCGGATCGTACCGGTCCGGATAGGGGTAGGCATAGGCATAGAGATAGGGGTGTTCGATGCCGGCGCTGAAGGGAGCAAACCCGAAGTTCAGATGGGGCTGGTAGTCGTCGATTGCGTGACCCAGGAACCAGAGCATCGACAGGTCGAAGTGGTGCGGCCACAAAACGATCGGCGTCATGGTGCCGCGCAGGTGGGCACGGAAGCGGGCCAGGCCGGTGAAGATCAAATCCAGGGCCTGGCTGTAGCTGCGGGCGACCTGGGAATCGATGGTGATGATCGATTCATCGAGCAGCTGCGGCCGCGGTGGGGGCGCCGACGGACGACCAGCCGTCGCGAGCGCAGCCATCACACGGGACTCAATGTCGTCACCAGCGGGCAGGCGGCCGGACAGATCGTGCCGGGCCAGCGCGCTGAACAAATCGGCAAAAACCACCGCCTGTGACCGGCCATGCAGCGCCACGGACGTGGCTGCCGCCGCGGCCGGGGCGTAGACCAGGTGCCCGGCAGCGACATCGAGCCACACACGACCCCCAGCCGGCAGAGTACCGGACAGCAGACCCGCCGGTGCGACGTGCAGCGCCAGGTCGAGGTAGGCCGGCAGCGGTGATTGGGTCAGGTACTGCACGGCTTTCAGCAGCAGTGCGCCGCGATGCAGGCCGGACAAGGTCGGCATGGCGGTGGGGTCAAGTTCAGGCAGGGGCATGAGCATCTCCTTGTGCAAAAAAAGTGCAACCATTATAACCAAGACCGCTGGCACGGTGAAATCTGCCGCGTCGTGTTCACATGCCGTAGCCGCGGCGGGGCCGCCCCGGGGATCGATCCCCAGGGCGGCCCCGTCATTCCAGATTATTGGGTTTGTGACCTGACGGCAGGATCAGCGGCCTGAACGGCTGCGGCCTCCCCTGCTGCGCTCAGCGCCATTGCCGGCACCGTTGCTGTTACCATTGCCGTTACCCATACCGGCGCCATTACCGCCACCCAATCCGCTGCGGCTCGCCATGATCTCGTCGTACGTGTCCTGGTCCAGGACCTGCGGTTCATAGGTTTCGCCTGTCCGCCGCTCCAGGGTGCGTACGAAGGCGCGCAGGTGGTTTTCGGAGCCGCGCTTGAGGTTCTCGTACACGCGTACGATGTCGGCGTGTTCGGTGTCCGCGATCGCCTCGATGAGGTCACGAATATCGATCTCTTCGATGGCGATGCCCACGCGCAGGGCTTCGGTGACCGACTGCCGGCCCTGCGCCACCAGGCGATCGTACAGGGCCTGCAGGTCCTGGTTGGTGAATTCACCGGACGCATTGCCGGCGACCGGATCATCGACGTCATAGCGTTCCAGCAGCGTCAGCACGGTGTCCATATGGGTCTGTTCGCTGCTGGCGATGTTGGTGAAAAGCGGCAGCCGCCACGCCTGATACATGGTTTGATACACGTCACGCGCCAGCTTCTCTTCTTCGCGCATGTACTGCAGATCGGCAATCTCATCGGGATCGAGCACCACCGGATCGGCGGCCGCACCCGCCACGGGCGCCAGCGTCAGGGCCAGCATACTGAACAAAACAGCCACCACGAGTGTGAGGCTCAGATGCTGCTTATGGATTGTCATGTCACGTTCTCCTGTCGTCGTGTTGTGGGATGGGACACCGGGGAAATATCGCTCTCCGGGTCCATCCCAGGATCGTCAGCGACGATCCTGGCCACAGTGTAACAGGAAATCGTGCAGGTTCGTTGCAGAAATTATGGAGAACCTGTGGAGATTACACTACATCGGTTCCTGCCAGGTGGTGGCTTGATTGAGTTCTTCGACGTCTTCGGAGCTCAACGTGATGGTGGTAGCCTTGAGGATTTCCTCCAGCTGTGCCAGCGAATTGGCACCAAAGATCGGCGATGTGATCACCGGCTGCGCCAGCTGCCAGGCCAGTGCCACCTGGGCGTCTGTTGCACTGTGGCGCTGTGCGACCTGGTCGAGCACATCCAGGATCGCAAAACCTTTGTCATTCAAATAGCGCTTCACACCACCCGCCCGCGCGCTGTCCGGCATGTTGTCCCGGCGGTATTTGCCGGTCAAAAACCCACCGGCCAGCGGGCTGTAAGGAATGACGCCGACTTGCAGGCTCTCGCACAGCGGCTTGAGTTCGCGCTCGAACTCGGCGCGATGGATCAGGCTGTAGTGCGGCTGCAGCGAGTCGAAACGTGCCAGGCCGAGCTTGTCGCTGGTCCACAGGGCCTGCGTCAGCCGCCAGGCCGGGTAGTTCGAGCAGCCGATGTAACGCACCTTGCCCGCCCGCACCAGGTCATCCAGCGCACGCAGCGTCTCGTCGATCGGCGTGTCGGCATCGAAGTAGTGTGTCTGGTACAGGTCGATGGTGTCGGTTTGCAGCCGGCGCAGCGAGTCCTCGCACGCCTGCACGATGTGCGCCCGGCTCAGCCCCTCACCGTTGGGGCCGTTCCACATGCGGCCGCGCACCTTGCTTGCCAATACGACCTGGCGCCGGTTGCCGCGGTCCTGCATCCAGCGGCCAATGATCTCCTCCGAAACCCCGCCCGGATTCCCCGGCACCCAGCGCGAGTACACATCGGCCGTATCGATGAAATTGCCGCCGGCCTCGACAAACGCATCCATCACCGCGCAGCCATCTTCTTCACTCGCCGTCCATCCCCACTGCATCGTACCCAGGCACAGTTCACTCACCTTCAACCCGGTACGTCCCAGTTTACGATATTCCATCAGTTTATCTCCATTTCAATGATCACCCGTGCATCAATCGCACGCCAATCCAAAATCCAAAATCCAAAATGCTACGTCCTGTAATGTCCATTGATATCGACATACCCATGACTCAGATCACACGTCCACACTGTGGCCTCGCCCGGTCCCAGCCCCAGCTCGACGCGAATTTCGATCTCGGCCTGGGCAAAACGGGCCGTGGCGGCGGCTTCGTCGTAGGGCAGCGGCTGCCCGGCGGCAACGACCTGCAGTGGATCGAGGCCCGCCGACGCGCTGCCGAAGTAGAGTGCCGTCCCGTCGGGCTCCACTGCGGCACCCGAATACCCTACGGCGGCCAGGATACGGCCCCAGTTGGCGTCCCCGCCATAGAGGGCGGTCTTCACCAGGGGCGAATGGGCGATGGCTTTGGCGGCGCGCTGCGCATCGTCCAGAGATGCCGCGCCGTCGACCGTGATCGTCACGAACTTCGTCGCCCCTTCGCCGTCGCGCACGATCTGCTGGGCCAGACTGGCGCAGACGGTTGTGAGGGCGGCCTGGAAGGCGGCGAAATCGGGATGGGCTGTGTCTTCCAGGGTGTCGTTACCCGCCGCACCGTTGGCCAGCACGGCCAGAGTGTCGTTGGTGCTGGTATCGCCGTCGACCGTGATGGCGTTGAAGCTGTGGGCGACGGCGTGGTGCAGCGCCTGGTCCAGCAGCGCCGGTGCGATGGCGACGTCGCTCAGCACCACGCTCAGGAGGGTTGCCATGTTGGGATGAATCATACCGGCGCCCTTGGCCATGCCCCAGAGGTGCACCGTTTCACCGCTGGACAGAACCAGTGCCGCGTGTGCCGTTTTCGGGCGCGTATCGGTGGTCATGATAGCCTGGGCGGCGGCGTCGAAGCCCGCTGCACTCAGCGCCTGCACGGCGGCGGGAATCCCGTCCGCCAGGCGCGGCATGGGCAGCTGCACGCCGATGACGCCGGTTGACATCACCAGGCATTGGTACGGGTTGAGGCCCAGGGCCTGTTCGGCCAGCTCGGCCATACGGCGGGCGTTGGCCATGCCTTCGCTGCCGGTACAGGCGTTGGCGCAGCCGCTGTTGATCAAAACCGCCTGGATGCCCTCGGGGTTGTAGGCCAGGACCGATCGATCGTAGGTTACCGGTGCGGCAGCAAAGCGGTTCTGGGTAAAGACCGCCGCCGCCGTACACGGTGTTTCGGACACGATCAGGGCCAGGTCGGGTGCGCCGGTTTTTTTGATGCCGGCCGCGACGCCGCTGGCGACGAAGAGATCGGGCAATGTCACCTCAGACAATCGTTCCTCCGTTATTTGGGTATTCTATGGGGCTTTGTGGGGCGCCCTGTGCCACAACGTCGTCATTTGGGCGGTGGCGCCATGCCGACCAGCACGACCATGCGTTCGGCACCCGTATTCCTGACGCCGTGGGGCGCGCCGGCGGGTGCCCAGACGACGTGTCCCGCGGTAGCTTCGTGTTCGACCGTGTCAACGGTGAAGGTGCCGGTGCCTTCGAGCACCAGGTAGAATTTATCCTGGTCCGCGTGCTCGTGGATCGGCTGCGTCTGGCCGGGTTCGAGACAGTTCAAGCCGAGCATCAGGAAGTCGCCTTGAAACAGGGTGGATTTGAAAAACTTCGCCGGGCTGGTGCCGGTGTGGTCGTGGTAATGGGTGATGTGGCTTGGCATGTGGTCCTTTCACCATCCGAGACGCAGCCGGCGCGGGCACATCCCGTGACAGTGCATCGTGACCGGTCAGGGCTTGTAAAAGAATAGCTTCCTGCAAAATGGTCGGAATTCGTCACAAATCACGGGAAGTTATTCCTTTACAAGCCCCTGGTTGGCTAGCGAAGTCGTCGATGCGCGCACCTGGTCAGATCGCTGCCAGTTCATAGGCCGGCACGTGCAGGATCTCACGCGGACGTGGCGGCTGCTTGAGCAGCGACAGCACCCGGTGCGTAGTCTCCTGGGTATATTCCTTCTCGCCGCAGCGTACACAAACAAAGGCCGGCACATTGCGCACAACCCAGAACTGATCATCATCCTCGTAGATGAAGGTTGTGAGTTGTTCTGCCAGATCTCCACCGCAGTAAATACATTGACTCATGATGTCCTCCGCAGGCGGTTGTCTACCCACACGTCTGGATCAGGTTCGTATACTGTGATAATCCGCACGCGCGGTGGGGCTGAACATTGCACGTGAAGTGGTCGACCTGCATGGGTTCTGCCAAATACGAGACAGCTTGGACTGTATTTGTCATCTGGATAATCCTCTATTATCTCACCGGACAGAATTGCATCGTGTACTTCATCATCGGTAATCTGCCGTTTGATCATTTGTCGAACGGCGTGTTCAGTAAACACTAGCAGCCGCTGATGTGCTATGACTCGGATTGCGTCCAGGTCCATCTGATGACACCGCTATTTCTGTGAGTACGACCGATCCCTGTTCCAAATGGCGTGCGGTTTCGATTCTACCACAGCCAACGGTTAACTGCCAAGCAGACCAGGTATCAAACCCGCTTAGCTCTCACAATTGATCCAAACCCACAATCGCAGTATACTTGCCTCCATCCAGCCGATCCTCGGCGCTCGATGGCGGTTTGTATGGCGTACGCTCCAATACAGCACACAACCACACGTCTCGTATTTTGTCTCTTCATCCTGACCACCCTGCTGACCGCCTGCCAGCCGGCGCCGGCCGACCAGGCTGCGCCGGTGACGCTCACAGTTTCGGCTGCATCCGATCTGACCGCGGCCTTCCAGGAAATCGCCACCCTGTTCGAGGCCGAAACCGGCCAGCGTGTCGTCTTCAACTTCGGCTCGACCGGCCAGCTCGCCCAACAGATCGAGCAGGGCGCACCGGTCGATCTCTTTGCCGCCGCCAACGTACGTTTCATCGACGAGCTGGCCGCCCAGAACCTGGTGCTGCGCGATACCGTACAGACCTATGCGCGCGGCCGCATCACCCTCTGGACACGCGCCGACAGCCCACTGGAGATCACCCAGCTGACCGACCTGCTGCGCCCCGACGTACAGCGTATTGCCATCGCTAACCCCGACCATGCCCCCTACGGCGTGGCCGCCCGCGAGGCGATGCAGGCGGCGGGCGTGTGGGACGCGGTGCAGCCCAAATTGATCCTGGGTGAAAACGTGCGCCAGGCGCTGCAGTACGCCGAGACCGGCAACGTCGACGCGGCAATCGTGGCCCATTCGCTCAGTGTGCCGGCTGCCGCCGGCCCGGACGGGCCGGGGCGCTGGACACTGATTCCCGCAGAGATGCATACACCCCTCGACCAGGCGCTGGCGGTCATCCAGGGCACGCCGCACGAAGCCGCGGCGCGCGCCTTTGCGGCGTTTGTCATCGGTCCGCAGGGCCAGTCGATCATGCACAAGTACGGGTTTGTTTTGCCCGGTGAGGAGCCTGTCCCATGAACTGGCATCCTCTCCTGCTCTCGCTGCTGGTGACGGCGGTGGCCACCCTCCTGATGACGGTCGTGGGACTGCCGCTGGCGCTGCTGCTGGCACGGCGGCATTTTCGCGGCATTACGGTGATCGAAGCGCTGGTAACCTTACCCCTGGTGCTGCCGCCGACGGTGGTGGGCTATTACCTGCTGCTGATACTGGGCCGCAGCAGCCCCCTGGTCGACGTCTTCGGCTTGCGGCTGCTGTTCACCTGGGGGGCCGCAGCGCTGGCGTCAGCGGTGGTCGGCCTGCCACTGCTGGTGCTTTCGGCGCGGGCGGCCATCGCCGGCGTCGATCCGGCACTCGAGCATGCGGCGCGCACCCTGGGCTCGTCGGAACCGACGGTGCTGTGGCGGATTACGCTGCCGCTGGCACGACGCGGCATCCTGGCGGGACTGGTCCTGGGCGCCACACGAGCCCTGGGTGAGTTCGGTGCCACGCTGATGGTGGCGGGCAACATCCCCGGCCGGACGCAGACGCTGCCGCTGGCCATCTACGACGCCGTGCAGAACCGGGATTATGCCCAGGCTAACTGGATGGTGCTGCTGATGACCGGTCTGGCCTTCGTGAGCCTGTGGGTGGTACGGCGGATCGAAAAGCCCCGCCGGCCGTCGACGGCCACGGGCAACGAACCAGGATGAGATCATGACGACACCGGAATCAGCTGTGCCACGCCTGGAGGCCGACTTCACGCTGCGCCGGCCCAACTTCGGCCTGCACGTCCAGCTTGCCGTGGGTCGCGAAGTCCTGGTACTGTTTGGCCCGTCCGGGTCGGGCAAAACCACCACGCTCAACGCCATTGCCGGCCTGATCAAACCGGAACAGGGCCACATTACGCTGGATGGGCAGGTGCTCTTCCAACGCGACGGTGGCCGCAGCATCAATTTGCCCGCACGCCAGCGGCACATCGGTTACGTCTTCCAACACTACGCCCTCTTCCCGCACCTGACCGCGCGGCAGAACGTGGCCTATGCCCTGCGCGGATCTGCGCAGGAGGCGCAGGCGAACGAGCTGCTCGACCGCATGAACCTGGCACACCTGGCCAGCCACTACCCCCACGAACTGTCGGGCGGCCAGCAGCAGCGCGTGGCCATTGCCCGCGCCCTGGCGGCATCCCCGCGTGTGCTGCTGCTCGACGAGCCGTTTTCGGCCCTGGATATCGGGGTGCGGCAGCGTCTGCAAACCGAGCTCCTGACGTGGCAGCGCGACCTGGGCCTGGCCGTGATCTACGTGACGCACCGGCTGGAAGATGCGTTTGCGCTGGGTCAGCGGCTGGCGGTGATGCGGGATGGTCGCGTGGAACAGGCCGGCCCGATCGAGGAGGTTTTTCGTTTTCCGGCCAATCCGCAGGTGGCGGAGGTCATGGGGATTCCCAACATCTTCCGTGCCCGGGTTGTGGCGGCGCGGCCCGATGGCCTGGTGCTGGACTGGGATGGGCTGCAGCTCCTGGCGCCGCCGTTGGACCTGGCCAGTGGAACGGTGGTGACCGCCTACGTGCGCCCCGAAGACATCAAGGTGGTCTATCCGGACCGGCCGCTGGTGGATACGATCCGCACCAACCTGGTGCCGGGGCGGATCGTGGCCAGCGGTCCGCGTCCCGGCGGTCGTGTGCTGCGCATCATGTTAGGCAATGGGCACGTCGTCGAAGTGCACCACGGTGCGTTCACCTACACGCGCCTCGATCTGCACATCGGGGACGACGTGCAGGTTTCGTTGCGGCGCGAAGGGGTGGTGGTGATCAGTCAATCATCCGCACTTGAATAAATCAACGCCAGCGTCCCAGGTCAATTGGCCATTTCAACAGTGGCCAGCCAGGTCGATACCTCGGCAACCGTCGGGATACGGCCGGCACACACCAGCTTCCCGTTGATGACCAGACCGGGCGTGAAGAGCAGACCGTAACGCGCAAACGTCTCACGATCGGTGATCTTCTCGAAATTCGCCTCCATTCCCATGTGCGTCACCGCAGCGCGGACGTTGGCCTCGACCTGGTGGCAGTTGTTGCAGCCGGGGCCGAGAACTTTGATGTCGATGCTCATGACTGTTGTCTCCTGATTTTAATGGATGATGGTAATCGTCGGTTCGATGACGATCTCGCTTTTGACCGAGTTGGCAACCAGGCTGTACTTCTGCGCCGATGTCAGGGCGCGGCGGACACGTTTTTCGGTGGCAGCTGCGTCGCCGTCGGCGTCGACACGTACGGTGATCTCCGGCCAAAAATGCAGGTGGGTGAAGATTTCGGTGCGATCGATTTCGATTCGTTTCGTGCCGTCGGTGCGGCAGGTGTAGCTGACCAGGTCGATCTTGAAGCGCTCGGCAGCCCACAGGAACATCATCATGACGCAGGTGTTGGCCGCGGCAACGAAAGCGTCCTCCGGGGTGAACACCCCCGCGTGGCCATAGGCGTCGGGCGGTGCCGAAAACATCATCTGCGGGCCGTTGCCCATGACGATGTGGCCCCAGTGGTCGCCCTTCCAGGCCACCGATGTGGTGTACGTCGCCGTATTAGCCATGGTTCGTTTCCTTCGCGGCACAGTAGTTGTGCCAGGCTAGGGCGACCGCCTGGCTATAGAGGGACTCCTCGCCGGCGGGGATTGGATTGTACATCTTCACGGTCTCCAGGAGCTGGGCCGGCGGTGATGCGGGTACCCCGCTCGCTGCGGCCTGATCGTCGGTGGGGGCACGCAGGCCCTGCCCGTAAACCATGTCAAAGATCGCATCCAGGGCCATCAACTGCACCGATTGGCCATTCACCTGGACGTTGGTGACGGGGATGCCGGTGCCACAGGCGCAGCCAGCACCGTTGGCTGGCGGTCTGGCTGCCGTCTCCGTTTCGTGTATCATCCCCTTCGACCGGCTCCAACGTACCGACATCAGGTGGTCTACTTCGTTGGCGATGGCGTCGGCCAGGGCGTCTACCAGCGGCGCGGCATCGCTGGCCAGGTGACGCATGCCCTTCGGTCGCGGCAGACCCTGGGCGGTTATGATATCATCCACCAGCAGGCTGGCGGCTGGCTTGTTGCTGTACAGTTCGGTGGCGCGGGCGGCGCAACGTTTGTCACAGCCATCCACGGCGATGGTAGGATAGAATTTGGCAAAGGCCCGGTCACCCTCGCCGCCGGCCAGGAACAGCGGCAGGCAAATGGTGACGGTATCGGCCGGGCGCAGCTCTTCCAGCACTTTCAGCGCGGCCAGGCGGGTTACGGTCCCTTCGGGCAGCTCCTCGCCGGAGCAGGCCACAATACCGACTTTACGCTGCGGCAGGTCAGGCATCGTTTCCTCCCTGGGTGTTTAGCTCGCCAACAGCCTGGGCCACTTCCTGCGCCAGGGCCTGGGCCAGCAGCATGCCGCCTTCGTTCAACTCAGAAATGCCTTGTGGCTTGAACTGCTTGTGGCGGCGGTAGCAATCCAGGACGGTGAATTCGCGCGCGACCTGGCCGCCGGCCTGGCCGACGTTGACCGTCGCACAGGCCAGCTTGCAGCCATCGAGGGTAATCACCTCGGCGCCGCGCACCGCTTCCTGTGCCTGCTCATCACCCAGCACCAGCAGCGAGAGCGGCACGATGTGGGTGGTTTCAGGGCACAGGTCCTCGACCACGGCATAAGCCGCTTCGCGCGTCACCGTGCCGTAACTCTTGCCAATCCCGCTGCACGGAACAATGACCACACTCACGACCCTGCCTCCGCTTCCGCCTGCCGGGTCATGACCGTCAAGTAAGCTGCGGCATCCAGCAGACCTTCCACCGGCCAACCGGCCGGCTTGAGTTCAACCAGCCAGCCCGCGCCATACGGGTCCTGGTTGATCAGCTCTGGTGTGTCCTCCAGGGCGGGATTGACTGCCACGACGTCACCGGTCAGAGGGGACACGACCTCCAGGTCGACCTTGATCGTTTCGATGGTGACAAGCTCGCGGCCCGCCTCGATAGACGTGCCGGCGGCGGGTAGGCTGACAAAGGCCACATCGCCGCTCGACTGCTGGCGAAAGTCAGTCAGCCCCAGACGTGCCGCGCCGCTGTCTTCGTCCATCGATACCCATACGCCCTGCTCATCGTAGAGATAGCCCACCTTGACGCGGAAGATGAACTTGTCGACGGTTGTATCCAGAAACTCCTGTGCCATCAGAACCTTCCTTGCCGGGGGAGTTGTGAACGAATGCTCTGTCTTCATTATATGCAGTCTTCTGCATATTGCAAATCCGCGTGCGGCCAGTATTGGCATCTCGGTTCCATCGCCATTGGAACCGAGGCAGCGTAAAAGAACAACTTCCGGCATCATGGCTGGAATTCGCCGCTCCGAGGGCGGTGGCGGTTGCACAGCTGCCATCTTTCCAAAAAGATGGCAGCTGTGCGCCAAATTCGATCAAAGAAGCACGGGAAGTTAATCTTTTACGAGCCCCGAGATGCCAACGCTGGCTGCGCGTTCATTTGGCAAAACCCTGGGTCATGCCGTATTATATGCAAAGACAGCTATGTAGTGGATTCGAGAGGAGCGGTGAACTGTGTATGGCAGCGGATAAGTTCGAGGAATACGCCGAACGTTTCAAGTTATTGAGTCACCCGGTCCGCCTGCAGATTCTGGACACCTTACGGCGCAGTCCGGAGTGTGTTTGCCATCTGGAGGCCATGTTGGACAAGCCGCAGCCTTACATCTCGCAGCAGCTGCGTGTGTTACGCGAAGCCGGTGTGATCGTCGACAACAAGGATGGCTTGAATATCTTCTACCACCTGGCGGATGCCGCAGTCGCATCGCTGCTCAACGTCGCCCTGGGCCCGGTGCTGCCCAACGACCTGCGCGCCCGCCAACGCCTCCCCAACTGCAACTGCCCCAAGTGCGCAGCACCCGCGGGGCAGGAGATCAGGCTAATCGTCAAGGCATGATATGGGATTACGGAGTACGGAGTACGGAGTACGGATTACGGATTACGGAGTAGGGGCTAGAGTCCCCGCTACTCCCTGCTCCCTACTCCCTACTCCCTACTCCGTACTCCCACCTACCGCCGTGGTGGTGCCACTGGCGACGGCTCGGCGCGCCGCTCGCTGGCCGGCGGGCCATTGACCTTGCCGGGCGTCGGCGGCCATTCGCTGGTCCAGGTGCGGGCATCCTTGCGGCTGTAGCTGGCATCGGCGGCCAGGGCGGGGAAGTCGATGCGCTCGACCAGCTGCTGACGCGCATTCAGCAGGCGTACGCGGCCGCCCTCATCACCGAGGACCAGCCCCGTTTGGCTGCGGTACAGGACCAGGAATCCCGATGCTGCAATCCGTGTTCCACGTCGAAGCTGATAGGCACGCGTGTTGGGTCCGGTGTCCAGGTACCAACCGCCGATGTCCACCGCCCGCTGACTGGTGTTGAACAACTCGATCCACTCATCTCCTGATTTGTTGCTACCATCCCGATTCCAGTCGGTCGCGCCGGGCACGGCGAGCAGCTCGTTGATCCGCACCGGCGCCGCCACGGTGGGTGTGGCGGTTGGCACTGCCGGCGTCCTGCGCGGCGGTACGCGGGTTGGCGCAGCCCCGATGGGGGGTGGCTGTGTCGCCACCGCTGCTGTCGCCGTGGGTGTCGGTGTGGCGGTCGCGGTGGGGGTGCGCGTCGGTGTGGCCGTGGGTTCCTCCGGCGTTGAGGTGTCGGTGGGCGTGGCCGTGGGCTGCTCCGGTGTTGGTGTGTCGGTGGGTGTCGGCGTGGCCGTGGGTTCCTCCGGTGTTGGGGTATCGGTGGGTGTCGGCGTGGCCGTAGGCTCCACCGGTGTCGGAGTCTCCGTGGGCGTCGGCGTCGATGTAGGCTCCTCCGGCGTTGGTGTCGGCGTGTCTGTCGCCGTTGGCGTCGGAGATGCGGTCGGTGTGTTCGTGGGAGGCACTGCCGTCGCCGTCGGTGTGGACGTCCACGCCGGCGCCTGGGTTGCTGTGGGCACGACGGTTCCCGTTGGGGTGTGGGTCGGCACAGTGGTGCTGGTCGGTGTCGCCGTCAGCGGCGGTGGCTGCGTGGCGGTCGTCACCAGGCCGGGTGTGTTCGTGGGGGTGGGCGTGCGCGTGGGAACCGGCGTGGGGGTACGCGTGGGAACCGGCGTAGGCGTACGCGTGGGCACGCGGGTCGGTGTACGCGTGGGCACTGCTGTCCAGGTGGCTGTCGGTGGCACGGTGACCCGCTCCCACCAGACACGGATGCGCGCTGTGCCGGTCCGTTCGTAGTATTCGACCCGCAGGTTGTGCGAGCCTTGCGGCAGGGCGTAATCGGCGGTGACCTCGCGGACGCTGCCATCCTGCCAGGCATCGATCACCGTCTGGCCATCGATGAAGAGGCGCATGCCATCGTCGACCTGGGCACGGAAGCGGTAGAGCCCCTGATCGAACCAGATCGCGCGCGTCCAGCGCGCCGAAAAGTCGTCGGCGGGCAGGTTGGGTGCCGGTGAACCAACGCCCCAGTCGAAGTCGAGGTTGGCATCGTTGCGCACGAGCGCAGGACTGCCGTCCAGGAAACGGTTGGACCAGTACTCACCGCGCCAGTCGGGGAGGGGTGTAATCTTCTCCCACCAGAACATCACCAGGGCGTCACCCGTCGCTTCGAAGTATTCGAGCCGCAGCGCGTGGTTGCCCGCGCTCAAGGTTATATCGGTAATGAGCTCGCGGCGGCTGCCGATGCGCCAGTCGTCCAGCGCCAGCAGACCGTCGATGTAGAACCGTACCCCGTCGTCGACGGTGGCGTGGAACCGGTAGACCCCTGACTCGAAAGCGAGCGTACGCGTCCAACGCGCCGAGAAGTTGTCCACAGGATAACCCGGTGCAAAACTACCCGGACCCCAGTTGAAGTTGATCGCGTTATCGTTGCGCACCAGGGCGGGGGCACCGAACAGATCGCGGTTGGCGAAGTACTCACCACGCCAGGCGGTGATGACCGGCGTGGATGTGGCTGTCGGTGGAACCACCGGGGTGGGCGTGGCCGTGACCACGATGGGGCGAGGGGTGGGTGTCGCCGTCACCACGATCGGCGCCAGGGTTGGGGTCGCGGTGGGCAAAACCAACGGCGTGGCGGTGGGCGTTGCGGTGGTGACGACCAGGCCGGTCGGGGTGGAAGATGGCGTCAGGTTAGGCATGGCCGTGCCGGCGCCTGGCAGGATGCGCACCAACGCCGAAGCCCGTGCCCCGGTCTCCTGCGATTCGGCCACGACTTGCAGTGAGGGCAGATCGGCCCACGGTGGTTCGTTGGGAATCGTGATTCCGGTGCGGAAACCGCCGTCATTTCCCACGGTCGCGACGCCCAGGGCGAGCCGGTCGACCATGCCACCGGTTTCGGGCAGTGGATTCCGCACGTACAGCACGACGGTATTGAACGGCTGCCAGTTGGCCCCTTCGGCCATGATCATGGTGCCGGCGGCGGTCGTATTGGGAATGAGCGCCAGGATCGGCAAACCGGCCGGTGTGGCGGTGGGTGTTGGAGTGGCCTGCGGGCCGCGGTTGTTCACACAGCTCACCAGCACGGTCGTACCGAGTAGTGCCAGGACCGCCACGACAGCCACGCCGTAGGTCAGCCAACGTGACCAACGTCGTCCGGGTGGCGTACCCGTTGCGCTTCCATTGGGTGGTACCATAATGACGACTCCTCCCCAGGGGAACAGTGCGGGTTGTGAGCACGATGGTGGCAACCATGAAAAAATCGCCGCCAATTGGGCGGGCAGCATTCATAGTTCATGACGCACAAAGGCCGGGAATAGTTCCGGGGTAACCCGGAGTGTTTGACAAATCGACTGATGTCTGTACACTTGAGCTGCTACCGTGGACGAAATCTTCTTTACCGTGATCTTCACGACCACGAGGAGACAAACCTGATGCCCGCAGCTCCAAGTCGATCGTCTACCCTGCGCCGCTGGCTGCCCGTCATCGTGTGTGGACTTGTGGCACTCTGGGCGGTGAGCGGCTGTGCATCCACGGTGGCACCGACGACCGCGAAGGACAGCGCTGTCTCGTTCATGGTATTCGGTGATCCAGGCGAGTTGAAGGCGTACCAGGCGATCGTTGATACCTTCGAATCCCGCAACCCTGACATCGACGTCGAATTGATCCACATCCCAAGCCAAAATGATTACCGCCAACGCCTGGGGGCCGACTTTGCGGCCGGCACAGCGGCCGACGTCGTGCTCTTGAACTACCGCCGCATGGTGCCGTTTGCTGCGCGCGAGGCGCTGGTGCCGCTTGGTCCCTACCTGGGTGCCAGCCAGACCATCAGTGGTACAGCATTCTACACGGAAACCCTGTCGGCATTCACCTGGAATGGGACCATCTGGTGCCTGCCGCAGAACCTGTCCAGCCTGGTGGTGTACTACAACAAGGACCTGTTTGCCGCGGCGGGCGTGCCTGAACCCGCCGCTGAGTGGACGTGGGACGATTTCCTGGCTGCGGCCAAAGCGCTGACGCGTGACACCGATGGGGACGGACGTATCGATCAGTATGGGCTGGGGACCGAGGTCTCGTTTCTCCGTCTGGCACCGTTCATTTGGCAGAACGGGGGGGAGTTCGTGGATGACCCCTACCTGCCGAGCTTTTTGACGTTGAACACGCCGGCCGCCCAGGAGGCCTTCCAGTGGTTCGTCGATCTCCAGACCCAACACCACGTCGTGCCCGATGCCGCGGCGGAAGAGGCCGAAGACAGCGAAAGCCGTTTTTTGAACGGGCGCAATGCGATGCACCTGCAGAGCCGGCGTATCGTGCCGACGCTGCGCGAGAGTGCGGCCTTCGATTGGGATGTGGCGCCGCTGCCGCAGCACAAACAGGCGGCCACCGTACTGCACAGCGATGGGTACTGCATGGCGGCCACCACCCAAAACAAAGACGCGGCCTGGCGGTTAATCGAGTTTGCCAACAGCAGTGAGGGCCAACAAATTGTGGCCGCGACCGGCCGCACGGTGCCATCGATGCGGGCCGTTGCCGAATCACCGGCATTCCTCGATCCCGCTGCAAAACCGGCGCGCAGCAGCGTCTGGCTCGACGTGCTGCCTGTTTTACATAATATGCCGATCACCGCCACCTGGATCGATGTCGAAACGATCGTCGACAGCGAATTGGAGCGGGCCTATTATGGCCAGGCCACCGTCGACGAGGCCATCCAGGCGGCGATGACACGGGCGCAGGAATATCTTGTCGAGGAGTACTGATCCGCAGAATGCGCTGGGCTGCCAGATACGGCGTCAGCCTGCGTCCTTTCGATTATGAAACAACACGATACCTACCGGCGCCAGCTGCACCTGCTGCTGCTGCCCTACCTGATTGGTACCGCGGTCCTGGTCATCGTGCCGGCGACGTTGACGTTCGTTTTGGCCTTCACCAACTACGACGTGCTCTCACCCCCACGCTGGGTGGGCTGGCAGAGCATGCGTCTGGCTGTTGCCAATCCCCTCTTTTGGGTTGCGCTGCGTAACTCGCTGTATTTCATTCTCCTGGCCGTGCCACTGCGTGTCCTCGGCGCATTGGCGTTGGCCCTCCTGCTCGAGCGGCGCCGGCGGGGTGTGGGTGTCTACCGTGCCGGTGTGTATCTCCCCACTGTGATCCCGGCGGTGGCCTTTGCCCTGGTCTGGTTGTGGATCTTCAACCCGCTGTACGGTCCCCTTAACCTGTTACTGCGCGCCGTGGGTCTGCCGGCGCCGGCGTGGTTGATCGATCCGGCGCTGGCCAAGCTGGCATTTGTGATCATGGCGTTCTTTCAGATCGGCGAGGGGTTTGTGCTGTTGCTGGCGGCGCTGCATACGATCCCGCGGTCGCACTACGATGCGGCGGCGGTGGATGGCGGCAACCAGTGGCAGGTGTTTTTCTACATTACCCTGCCCTTTGTGCTGCCCTGGTTGGCTTTGCTGAGCGTGCGCGACGTCATCATGAGCTTCCAGCACACCTTCACGCCGGCGTACATCATGACCGGGGGGGATCCCTACTATGCGACGTTTTTTCTGCCGCTGCTGATCTACGAAGAGGCCTTCGATCGTTTCCGTTTTGGTGAAGGCGCCTCGCTGATGCTCATCATGTTTCTGGTGACGGTCTTGTTGATCCTGGCAGTCTATCTGCTCTTTCAGGGACGCGGCTATGCAGATGACGTGGCATGACGTCGGGAGGGCGAGGTCATGAAGCGTTTGCGGCGCATCTCATGGCGGTCGGTCTTGTACCACGGCGTATCGATTGCCGTACTTCTCGTGTTTGTTCTGCCCCTCTTCTGGGCGGCCAGTGCCTCGCTGCGCCAGCCTGGTCTGCCACCGCCGCGTACGATCGAATGGATTCCCAATCCCGTGATGTGGAGCAACTACCAGCGTCTCTTCGAGCTGCTGCCCATGGCGCGTTACGTGCTGAATTCGTTGATCGTGACCGCCGTCGCCGTGCCGGTGACGCTGATCGTGGCATCCTGGGCCGGCCTGGCGATGGCGCAGCTCGAAGACCCGACGCGCCGGCGGCTGGTGGTTCTGTCGGTGCTGCTCCTGATGGTGCCGATTACCTCGGTGTGGCTGACGCGGTTCGTCATCTTCAGCTGGCTGGGTTTGCTCAACACGCGGTGGTCTCTGATGATGACCGCGTTTATGGGGGCCAGCCCGTTGTTCGTACTGCTCTTCTACCGGGCGTACCGGCGGCTGCCCGCCGCCTTGTTCGACGCCGCCCACCTCGACGGCGCCAGTGCACTGACCGTCTGGTGGCGAATTGCGCTGCCCCTGTCGCGTTCGACGATCGTGGCGGTGGCGGTCCTGGCGTTTCTCGTGTTTTGGGGCGACTTCATCGATCCCCTCATGTACCTGCGCTCGCAGGAGCTCTATACGCTGCCGGTCGGCCTGCGCCAGCTGGAGCAGCTCGATCGCACGAACTGGCCGCTCCTGATGGCCGGCACCATGGTCATGATTCTGCCCGCCGTGCTGCTGTTCCTGGTCATTCAGCGCTACGTCCTGCAGGAGAACGCCGGGCCGGGCGGTGAATGAGCACGAAGCGATCACTAAAGCACGAAGCGATCACGAAGGCGCGAAGCGATCGCGAAGGGCGCGAAGCACGAAGGGCGCGAAGCACGAAGGGCGCGAAGGGCGAAGGACGAACTCCTCCGTCGAGGGCGTCGTGCCGCACCTGGGGGTGCGGCACTCCTCGCAGCCGAGTTTCCTGTAGAAAACATGAGGCCATGGCCTCATGAGCAGCTCAGTAGGCACGAAGGTGAACCCGAAGGCACAAAACTGAGCGCAAAGGTGGTCAGATCTCCCTCTGCGTCTCCCTGTGTCTTCCGACTTCCGACTCCCTACTCCCTACTCCGTACTCCGTACTCCATACTCCCGAGCACGGCCAACGCCCCGGCCATGCCAGCGATGACCAGCACGATCATCATGTTGGCTCCCAGCGGCTCGAAGAGCTGGCCCACCACCCAGGGTAGGGTCATACCACCGAGACTGGCACCCACCAGGAACCAGCCGGTCACGCGCCCGCTGACGGGCATACGCCGGCCGGCCATGGCGATCGTGGTTGGAAACACCGAGGCCACACTCAGGCCAAATCCCGCCGTACCAACCCAGACGGCCAGGCTGCTGCCGCCGATAAGGATCACCAGCAGGCTGGCCAGCGCGCCCAACAGATCGACCAGCAGAATACGGCGCGGCCGCCAGCGCATCGTCAGTGGAATCGATATAATACGTCCCAGCGTCACCGTACCCCAGAAGACCGACGTCAGGTAGGCGGCGGTGGCGATCGTCGCCAGCTGTTGGGTCACCGCATAGGTGTAGATCCAGCTGCTGAAACTGACCTCGGCACCCACATACAGGAAAAAGAAGAGGCAAAACATGAACAGCAGCCGGCGATCGGCCTGCGCCAGGGCGGTACTTGCGCTGGCGGCCGGTGCGGTGGGGCTGGTCCAGCGCAGCAGGTACAGAGCTACCGGCACACCAAGGATGGCGACCGACCAGTAGGCACCGCTGATGCCGGCGCCTGCAGACAGGAGCAGCGCAATGAGGGCCGGCCCCAGGAACGCACCCACACCAAAAAAGAGATGCAGCCCGTTGAGATACGGTGCCGCGCTTTGACGGTGGGTCCACAGGAGCAGCGTATTGCCGCCGACGTGCAGCGTGCCTTCCGCTATCCCCACGATGAAGAGCGCCCCGGCCAGCAGCCAGAGCTGGCGCAGCGCGGGCACCAGCGCCATGCCGGTGCCCAGTACCAGCAGCATGACGGCCATCACGCGGTGCCCCGGCAGCCGGTCGTACAAACGTCCCCCGCGGAAGGAGCCGACGAGACCGCCCAGGGCGCGCGTCGAAAAGATGATGCTGATCGCGCTCAATTGGGCACGCGTATTGGCTGCTAACTCGGGTAGGGTGGGTCCTACCAGGGCTGCACCGATGCCCAGGGTCAAAAACATGGCAAAGTAGCCTGCCGTCACAGCCGCCGCGCGCGGCAGCGGCCGGACGGGTGCAGCAGCTGCCAGGGGTGCTGGTTGAGCGTGCGGTTCCGATGGCGCCATACAGTTAGCCCAGGAGTTCGGCCATCACGCGCAGGCCGTCGATTTTGAACGTGGTGATGGTGAGGGTTGTGATGGGGCTGGCACGCCACAGTTCGAGGCGTTCGGCAATACGTTCTTTGGGCCCGCACAACGCAACATCGTCCACGAGTTCATCGGGAATCGCCGCCATGGCCTCCCACTTTTTACCCGCCAGGTACAGTTCCTGCACCGTATCCGCCGCCTCGGCATACCCGTAACGGCAGGCCAGGTCGTGGTAGAAGTTTTTGCCTTTGGCCCCCATGCCGCCGATGTACAGGGCCAGGAACGGTTTGACCAGGTTGCGCGCGTTGTTGACATTCTTGTCGACCGACACCGGCACGGTGGGTGCGATGTCGAACTGATCGTAGCCCTTGCCGCCACCGGCGCGGGCAAAACCGGCTTCGACCTGCGGGCGGTAGACGGTGTCGTAGTGTTGGGGCGCAAAGAATATCGGCAGCCAGCCATCAGCGATCTCCGCCGCCAGCTCGACGTTTTTGGGGCCGATCGCGGCCAGGTAGATGGGCAGATCGGCGCGACCGTGCAGGATGCTCTTGAGCGGTTTGCCCAGGCCGGTGGCATCCGGACCGCGGTACGGGATCTGGTAGTTCTCGCCGTCGTGAACCACCGGCGCTTCGCGCTTGAAAATCGACCGCACGATGCTGACGTACTCGCGGGTTTTGCCCAGTGGTTTTCCGTACGGCTGCCCGTGCCAGCCCTCGACCACCTGCGGCCCGGAGAGTCCCAGGCCCAGCAGGCATCGCCCGCCCGAAAGTTGATCGAGCGTCATGGCTGTCATGGCCGTATTGGCCGGCGTGCGCGCCGGCATCTGCATGATGGCCGTGCCCAGGCGCACGTTCGTCGTCAGCGCCCCGATCCAGGCCAGCGGCGTCACTGCATCGGACCCGTACGATTCGGCGGTCCACACGGCATAGACGCCCAGCCGGTCGGCTTCCTCGATCATCTCCAGCGGCAGCGCGATATTGGCGCCGGAGTAGCCGATATTCAGTCCCAATCGTAACTGTGGCATACAAATCCTCATTTCCTCATCAAAAACGAATGCTCAACCCATCGACGTGGACTCAACCCACAACGCCCACGCGGCAGGCGCACGGCGTTTTACGCCCGCCCACGTTAAACTCATGTTCTGTTGAAACTTGGGGTTATGAGGCAGCATGAGGCTCACGAAACTCCTGGTTTCTCCAGAACATGAGTATAGGTCACAGGCTCGGCACGCCGCTTTCATCATAACACGCCGCGCCCGAACTGCCAACCCCGCCCCTCCAAAATCTAAAATCCAAAATCCAAAGTCCAAAGTCCAAAACATCACCACACGTCCAAACTACCAACCCCGCTTATCTCCCTGCGTAATCCAAAATATCCTATCCAAAATCCAAAATCCAAAATCCAAAATTGACAGTTCTGTCCGTATTCAGTATAGTACCATCACTCCGCGTCGTTCATCAACATCGCAACTGCATAAGGAGAACTGCAACCATGGATCGTTTGCCGCGCCGTGGGCGGGCCGTTGTCAGCGTGCTGGCCGTGCTCGCTCTTGTCCTGTTGTTCGTCGTCGTGTCGCGTCCGGCACCTGATGCCGTGACGGCACCCGCCATGTTTGCCAATGCCGGTGACGATGCCACCGGCAGCCGCGAAGCCGAACGCATCGAAGCGCCTACATACGATATCTCCGCCCCCATCGTCGGTGAGCCGGTCAAAGCGGTCTCGTTCGACGGCAGCCTGCTCGATCTGCCCCAAACCGGCCCCGAAAGCAAACAGCCGATGCGCGAAATGCCGCAGATCGGCCTGGCCGACGGCGGTGGTGACGGCATCGATCCGGTTGCGCAGACCCAGGACGGCCCGGTCGCCATGCCAACACCGAGCGCGAGCTTCAAGGGTCTCGATCTGCAGAACTGGGGTGCCGGCTGGCCGCCCGATACGCACGGCGACGTCGGCCCGAACCACTACATCCAGGTGGTCAATACCTCGATTGGTATCTTCAACAAAACCGGCACGCGTCTCGCGGCGTTCACGTTCAACACCCTGTTTGCCGGCACCGGCACGCCGTGTGATGCCAGCAACGACGGCGATCCAATTGCATTGTACGACTACGTCTCGGGCCGCTGGATCCTGACCGATTTTGCCTGGTCGACCACCAACGGGCCTTTCTACGAGTGTATCGCTGTTTCCAAGACGGCCGATCCGGTAAACGGCGGCTGGTGGTTCTATGCGCTGCAGGCATCGTCCAACGAGCTGCATGACTATCCCAAGCTGGGTGTCTGGTCCGACGGCATCTACATGTCGGCCAACATGTTCCGCCGCGCGGCCACCTTCCGCGGGGTGAAAGTCTGGGCCTTGAACCGCAGCGACATGATCAGCGGCGCACCCCTACGCAGCGTCGCCTTCACCCTGGGTACGGCGTACGCCAGTCTGCTGCCCGCCGACAGCCGTGGTACGGCACCCGCCGCCGGCAAACCCGAATTCTTCCTGTCGCGTTCGGGCACCAGTACCCTGCGCCTGTGGAAGTTCACCGTCAACTGGACCACGCCGAGCAGCTCGACCTTCACCGGCCCCACGAACATCACCGTGGCCAGCTACACCACGCCGACCAGCCGCGTGCCGCAGCTCGGCAGCAGCGAAACCCTGGATACCCTGGGTGACCGACTGATGTCGGACCTGCAGTACCGGAACATCAGTGGTGTCGACTCATTGTGGGCGGCGCATTCGGTCGTCAGCAGCGGGGTGACGGGCATCCGCTGGTATGAGCTGCGCAACCCAACCGGCACGCCGTCGGTCTACCAGTCAGGCACCTACCGGCCCGACAGCAGCTACCGCTGGATGCCGAGCCTGGCCGTGGACAAACAGGGTAACATGGCGGTCGGGTACAGCGTATCCAGCTCGTCGATGTATCCGGCGATTCGTTACGCCGGCCGCCTGGTGGGCGATGCGGTGGGTACCCTGGGTCAGGGCGAGACCACGCTCATCGCCGGCAGCGGCGCCCAATCGGGTGGCTATAACCGCTGGGGTGATTATGCCTCGATGTCGGTGGACCCGGTTGACGACTGCACCTTCTGGTTCACCACCGAATACTACGAGACCACCAGCAACAACTGGCAGACGCGGATTGGGTCGTTCAGGTATCCGGGGTGTTAGGGGTTGGGGGTTAGGGGACGGGGTTCCTTGACCTTTCTGTGATGCAAGGGAAAAATCGATACAGTGCAGGGGTCGTGGGTGGCGTGGCTGCTTGCGGCCCTTGTTTTTGGCTTCTACTGGGACACTTGGTACTTTGGTCGAAGCAGTACGATGTCGATACGTACCTCGCACCAGCGTGGTGGACTTTGTCAGGTAGTCGATTGCGAGTTACAATGCAATACCTGTGACGTATGAACTCAGCAGCCGTCTTGTGCACAGGCCAGAGAGGAGATCGAGCATGCAAACAATCGTACTCGAACCAGACTTGATGAACCAGGTCGCGCAGCTGGCACAAGCCGAAGCCATTGACCCCGACAAATTCGTGGCAAATGCAGTGCGCGATTATCTTCGCCAACGCGAGCGTCACAAAATCGAAGTAGAGGCGCAAGCGTTTCATACGTTGCATCCAGAACTCGTGCAATCTTACCTCGATGAATACGTTGCGGTTCATAATCAGCAGGTAGTTGATCATGATCGTGAGTTTCGGATCCTGCATGCGCGGATCAGACAGCGATATGGCCGCCAGGCGGTTCTAATTCGTAAGGTGGAACGAGAGTCAGATCACGTACTTTTGTTTCGTAGCCCACGATTCGATGAAGCCAAACTATGAGCCACCGCTATCTCGATAGTCATTTTCCGCCAGTGCCCGCCCTCGAAATCTGGATAGGTTATCCAGACGGTGAGCTTTCGGTTGGCCCTGTGGTGGCGATTGCGGATACTGGTGCAGACGGCACACTCGTTCCACAATCTCTGCTGGACCAAATCGGCGCACCGATTGTCGATGATGCGCGTATGCGCAGCCACTGGGGTGAATGGCGGAAGGTGCTCGTATACACTGTGGACATAACCGTTGGTGAATTCCGGCTACCAGCGGTCGATGTCGTGGGCGACGATGTGGGCGACGAGATCGTTATTGGTCGGAACGTGCTTAACAAGTTCCGGTTACTCTTCGACGGACCAGCCCAGCAGATTCACGTGATGGATCGATGATAGCCGACATCACGACGAAGACGTTGGTCGCGTCAGGGGACGCTGGCTGCGGGTGTGGATGGCCTGGGCGTAGAGGTCGAGAAGGCGGTTGGTGACCGCCGGCCAGGCGTAGGTTTGCGCAACCTGGATGGCGTTGCGCTCCAGCTGCCAGCGCAGCTCATCGCGTTTGATGATCCGTTGGATGGCAGCGGCCAGGGCGTGCGGGTCACGCTCCGGCACGAGCAGACCGGTTTCACCGTCGCGCACGGTGTATAGCAGGCCGCCGACGCGACTGGCGATGACAGGGGTGCCGCAGGCCATGGCCTCGAGGGCAACCATGCCGAACGACTCGTAATGGGAGGGCATGACCAGCAGGTCGGCGGCGGCGTAGTAGTCGGGCAGGGTGTCCTGGCCCTGTTTGCCCAGGAAGGCCACCAGGTTTTCGATTCCCAACGCGCTGCGCATGAGCTGCAGCCGGCGCATCTCACCGGTCATCTGATCGAGCGGTACGCTGGCATCGCCGCCGATGATGGCGACCGACAGGCATTCGCAGCCGAGGTCGCAGGTCTTGTCTTTGTCGAGTTGGGCGATGGCCTGCAGCAGGGTGTCGATCCCCTTGAGCGGCTCGATGCGGCCGACGAAGAGGATCAGGCGGCGGTCGGGGTCCAATCCCAGGCGCTGGCGGGCTTCATGTTTGGGTCGCGGGTAGAAGCGGGTCAGGTCGACGCCCGGTGGGATCACCTCGATCTGGTTGAGGTCGGCACCGTAGAGCCAGGCCATCTGCGCCTTGTCGAGCGGGCTGCCGGCGACGATACGGTCGGCCTCGCGCATCAATTTCCACTCGGCATGCAGGCGCAGCTCGGAGGCAAACTCGTGTGGGGCACGCGCAACCTGGTTCTTCATGTGCCCCAACGTGTGGAACATCTGCACCAGAGGCACACCGCCGTTCCAACTCCGCTGCAGGCGTTCTCCCACCAGACCTGAAAGCCAGTAGTGGCTGTGGATGACTGAGTACCGGCGCTGGTTGTCCCGTGCGAAACGCCGCACACCCCCGATGAACTCACCCATGTGATCGACGATCTCTTCGTGATTGACCGGGGTTTCGGGGCCAGCCGGGATGTGGATCACCTGCGCCGTGGGGCCCAGCTCGTGACTGACCCGCGGCACGCATGCGTCCTGCGAGCGCGTGAACACGTCCACCGTGATGCCGCGCTGCGCCAGCTCGCTGGTCAGGTCGCGCACGTAGACGTTCATGCCCCCGGTTTCTTTGCCGCCGAGCATGGCCAGTGGGCAGGTGTGCACGCTCAGCATGCAGACCTGCAGGTTTTCCGGGATGCGAGGCGCGTTGGGTGGTTCGTGGGATGGGTGGTGGTTCATTCTGGCTCAAAATTACCACAAAGGCACCAAGACACCAAATTGTCGTAACCTGGGTGTCTGCCAAGAGACTTTCCCCCTCCCCCCCCATCGGAGGCGTCGCGCCGCACGTGGGCGTGCGGCACTCCTCTCGGTGGAAGGCCTGTGCCGCACGTAGGCGTGCGGCACTCCTCTCAGTGGAAGGCCTGTGCCGCACGTAGGCGTGCGGCACTCCTCGCTGCCGGAGTTTCTTGTGGAAAACATGAAGCCACTGGCCTAACGAGCAGGTTCGTAGTTATCTTTCGACCTGCAATAACGTCTCGATCTCGGCGATGGCCTGGGCGCGGCTGCGGAAGTGCACGCCGTGCATGCCGGCCGCCTGGGCCCCGGCGATGTTTTCGCTGAAGTCGTCGACAAACACCGCTTCTGATGGCGCCACACCCAGGCGCGCCGCTGCGACCTGATAGATGCGAACGTCCGGTTTGGCCAGGCCCTCCTCGGCCGAGATGATCATCTCGTCGAAAGCATCGGCCAGCCCATAATCGATGCCAATGACACGCCGGCCGTTGGACCAGGCATTGCTCAGGATCGCTGTTTTGTAGGTGCGCCGCAGCTGGTGGATGTAGTCGACCAGTACCTGATCGACGCGATCGCCTGACCAGAACGCCGTTCGCAGCGCCTCTAGCGTTGGTTCGTCCAGGTTGAAGGTCTGTGCGACGTGTTCCCAGATGTGCGCGGCCGGCACCAGGCCGCGTGTCGCCGCGTGGGCGACGTCCGAATTGAACACGGCGTTGGCCAGGCCGTTCGGCGCCAGCCCCAGGCGCTGTTCCCAGACCTGGCGTCCCGACGGGTCCTCGGTGCGCACCAGCACACCGCCAAAATCGAAGATCACGGCACGAATCGACATCGTTTACCTCTTGTTGGATTGCGTCGGTGTGCGAACCACCCCGTTCGCCGAGGCTGTTTGCAGCACACCCCTTGTCGTGTTATAATCCCAGCGCTTCTTGCCCGCCAAGCAATTTTACCACCGCAGTGTTGCGATTTCCCAATCTTGACCACATGAATGGCCCGAGGATGGCATGACCGAATCGACGTCTCGTTCTGAAGCCGGTCTGAATCTTTTTCTGCAGAGAATCGGCCAGGATCATCCCGATTATACCACCCTGCTGGTCTACCAGGGCCGGCTGCAGGAGAATGCCGCCAAGCAGCGTTATGGTGACACCGAAACACTGCGTGCCGAACGTAACCAGGTCCGCGACGCGCTCAACGAACTGGCTCTACGTTTGCTGCGTGTTTCGTTCGATGATTTGTGCATTCAAGCCACCGTCCTGGCCCAGCTGCCCGCCGAACCGGCCGCTAACCGCTTCTTTCCGGGCTTGGTTCCCTACGGTATCGAAGATGCCGGCATCTTCTTCGGCCGCACGCGCGAGGTCGAGGGGCTCATCGCCCAGATCAAACGCGATCCGGTCGTGGTGGTCAACGGTCTCTCCGGTGCAGGAAAGTCGTCGTTGATCCGCGCCGGCGTGATGCCCCAGCTGATGGCCGAGGGCCAGCTGGTGATCTACGCACAGGTCTACGAACGGCTCACCGACGACGTGGCGCGCGAAATCCGCCGTGCGCTCGACCTACCGGACCGGACGAGCACCTTTTTGGATACCCTGGCGGCGCTGTATGACCGCGCGGCGGGGCGTCAGTTCGTCATCATCGTCGATCAATTCGAACAGGCGCTGAGTACACCCAGTGATGCGGCGGCCCTGGAGGCATTTCTCAAAGGGATCGCCTGGCTTAGCAACCAGGCACGCCGCCTCTCGACCGTGGTGATTGTGCTGCGCGCCGACTGGCTGTACTTCCTCGAGTCATTCCTGCGCCGCAGCAATACCAACCTCAATTTGTACTCGTTCGTCTTTACAGTCGATCCACTGGCGCGCAACACGGCACACGAAGCGATCGTGCGCACGGTGCAGACCCGCGGCTATCCCCACGATCCGCGGGTCGTCGACGCCATTGTCGAGGCGTTGAGCCGTCACGAGGCCACGCCGCTTGCCGCCGGGCCGTACGTGCAGCCCGTACAGCTGCAGCTGGTCCTGCGTTACTTGCATACGCTGGCCGAACGCACCGGCAAGCCAGAAACGATGCTGTCGGCCGAAGTGTTCCGCCAGGCGGGCGGTGTCGAGAACATCCTGCGCCGTTACCTGGACGAGGTGCTGCGCAACCGGCCCGAAGCGTGGCGGCTCCTGGCGCGTTTCATTGGGCCGGATGGTCAGACGGGCCGAACCCTGCCCCGCAGCGAACTGCTCTCGGTGCCAGCCGCCGCCGATATCGAGCTGGAGATCGAGTTCCTGGTGGACCAGGGCCTGGTGGAAGTTTTCGAAGCCGACGAGGGTGCCACCTTCTGCCGGCTGTCGCACGACTACCTGGCGCATGCGGTGGCTGACTACCTGCGTGAAAACCCCGACCAGCAGGGATGGAAACTGGCCGAGGACTGGCTGGCGCGTGCCCTACTCGACTGGGAGGAGTCCCGCAAGTTCAACCCGGGCAGTGCACCGCTGCTCGAACACCACCGCTATTTGCATATCTACCGGTACCGCGAGCAGCTGCGGCTGACGGACGATGCGCGACGGGCGTTGGTGTGGATGGCACTGCGCGAAGGTCACCCGGGTCTGCACGACTGGTTGGCACGGGGAGATTACCACGACGCAGACCTGGCGATCGTCGGTCATGAACTGCTGGCAGCCGATCCCAACCGCCAGGCCGCCGCACGTCGTGCGGCCAGTCCGGTTGCGCCCAGCCAAAAACAGGCCGCCGGCGCAACCCAACCACCCCCAGCGGGCAATGCGCAGACGGCCGGGCGCGGTGCTGCGAAGTTTCGTCAGTTGATGGGCGGTCATCTGCGAAAAGCGTTTGCAAAGCCGCCCAATTCAGGCGTGCGATTGGCCGCGGCGCGT
Source organism: uncultured Anaerolineae bacterium (assembly GCA_964443225.1). Lineage (GTDB taxonomy): Bacteria > Chloroflexota > Anaerolineae > SSC4 > Amarolineaceae > SSC4. The sequence goes on along the minus strand of CAYUCC010000041.1, from coordinate 7,218 downwards.
GCACTGTGGTCTCTCAAACTCGTTGAGGGGCCGGGTGAGCGCATACGCACCGGCAGTGTGCTTTTTGGAAACTGGGCCCGCACGCACACGCTGCAGCTGGCGGTGTACCTGCTGACCGTGATGGCCTTTTTCGTGCTCGTGGGCGTGCTTTTTGTGCTCAACCGCCCGGCCGGGACGTGGACACCGGTGGATACGCTGAATGCCGGCCTGCGCACACCGCTCGTCATGGCAGACCCGCAGGACGCGGGCACGGTCTACGCCATGACGATGAGCGAAGCTGGATCGCGCACCGGCAGCTCGTTGTACGTCAGGCAGGGCGACGTTTGGCAGCTGCGCAGCGCCAACTTCAGCAATACCGAACCTACGGCCATGACCGTGGTGCGCAACGCCGGCCAGACCCACCTGTACGCCACGCTGTACTTCGAAGGGGTTTTGCACAGCGCGGACGAGGGCCAAACGTGGGAGCTGGTCAACGGTGGGCTGCCATCCCATGGCCTGACCTCGATTGCGTCCGATCCCGATCAGCCGGGCACCCTGTTTGTGGGGACCAATGACTGGCGCGGCGTGCTGCGCAGTACCGATGGTGGTACCTCGTGGGATTATTACGACTACCACGGCGAGATGCCAGGGGCGATGATTACCAATCTGGTGTTCACCCGCGCCGGCGATGGTAACCTGGTGGCGGGCACCCAGGATGGTCGTATTTTGGTCCATCCGCGCACCGGCGATGCCTGGGTGCTGCGGTTTGGTCTGCCAAAGGGTGCAATCACGGCGCTGGCTGCTGCGCCAGGGGATGACAACGTGCTGTATGCGGGCACCAGTCGCGGCATCATCCTGCGTTCCGTCGATGGCAGTCTCACCTGGGAGACGGTGGGGCAGATCGCCAACCAGTTCAATATTGCCTCCCTGGCGGTTGCGCCCGCCAATGCCCAGGAAGTGTATGCCAGCACCTACGGCAACGGCGGCTATACGATCTGGCGCAGCCGCGACGCCGGTACCCAGTGGGAACCGGTGGCGGGTCAGGGGATCGGGCGGGCACCCATCTACAGCCTGGCCATCGCGGATCAGAATGGCCTGTACGCCGGCACGCAGGATGGGCTCTTCGTATCGGTGACTGATGGTACACAATGGGCCATAGAACCCCTCAATACGTCCCTGGTTGCCGTGCAGGCATTGGCGGTGCGCGGCAGCTATCCGGCACCGGTCTATGCCGCGATTGGTGGTGCCATCTACGTTAATCCCGACGGTGAGTTCAACGAGTGGGTGTACAGCCAGGGTGTCGAAGCTGAGATCGTGCGCACCATCGCCGTCGATCCGTCCAATTCCCTCAGCGCCTACGCGGGTGTGCTGCTGTTGGGCAAATGGTCGGTTTTGGTCACCGAAAACGGCGGCCAATCGTGGGTGCTGACCAACCCGCCACCCATCGAGCCGGTCGTACCGGACACGACCGCCCTGGCGGTGGCACGGCACAGCAGCGGCCAGACGATCGTGTACGCCGGTACGGTGGGCTGCGGCATTTTCCGCACCACCGATCGCGGCCGCACCTGGGATGCGTTGGGACGTACACACTGCCGCGAGACGGCGCCGCGTGGCATGCCAACCGACGTCTACGCCATGGCGGTGGACGCGGGCAGTGCCGATACGGTGTATGCGGCGGCCGGGCAGCAGGTGTCCCGTTCGACCGACGGCGGCTTGAGTTGGCAGGAAGTCGGCCCGGCGCTGGCGAATCCGGTCACGCAGCTGGCAGCTGATCCGCAGCAGGCTGGCCAAGTGTACATGACGGCGGGGCTGGCCGGCTTCTGGGCCAGCGAGGACGGTGGAGCCACCTGGCAAACGCGCGGCGAGCAGGTGTTCGCCGGCACCAACCTGACCGCCCTGACCGCGGTGCCGAACGCGCGCGGGCACCTGGTGGCGGGTTCGTCCAGCGGAGAGGTGTGGCTGTCGACCGACGGCGGTCGCCGTTGGCGCGACATTCGTGAGAACCTGGCGGTGGGTCCCATTACGACCCTGGCGACAAATGATGCACCCGACAGCCGCATCGGGCTTGGCAGCCGCAAGGACGGCATTGTGGTCTTCACACCGACGCAGTGACGGTGTTTGGTGATGGGTGAGGCTCGGGTCTCGCCGCGCATCACGTCAGGAGGAGAGAATGGACAGACAAACGTTCCGTGCACAACGGGTATTATGGGTCATTTTGTTGGCTGTGACCGGGCTGATACTGGCAGCCTTGCTGCAGGAACCGGCGTTGTCGTCATCGCCGCAACAGTCGGGTTTGCCAACGCCGCCGCAGCCAGTGGGGCCAACGCCGCCGTTCATACGCGCCACAGCGGGTGGCCGTATCTTCTGCGGGGGCCAGCAGGGTTCGACCTGGCTGGATCTTCCGGCCGACTTCACCAACGATCCGGGCGCCGAGGTGTACTGCGACCCTACAGCTTCCCTGGCGCAAGCGCTCGGGGCGACGGGCGCGTGGGACGACCGCGGCTATCTGTTGGGTGTCTATCCCCAGGCCAGGCTGGCCAGACCGCTCTCCCTGGTGTTCGAAGTAGATCCGGCACGCACCGCCAATGTCTGCCCCACCTGTTTTGTCGGTCGTGCCTACGTGCCGGGGATTCGCAGCTGGGCCGACCTGCCTACGACCTACGATCGCAACAATGCACGGGTCAGCATCCAGATTGGTTCTTACCCGCCGCCGTCTGGATATCCCGGGTTTGCCGACCGTGGTTTGGTTGCGCTGTTCACGAAGCAGGTAGAGCCGACCCGTCCACCCACGCAGGCACCCACGGCGACCGCCGTTGCCGCGCCGGCGACCGCCGTGCCTACAACACCGCCGACCGCAGCGCCGCCGGCGACCGACACGCCGGCAACCGACACGCCGGTGCCAACGCTGGCCCCCCCCACGGCAGTAGTTCCACCCGCCGAGACAGCGACGACCGCACCCGTGGCCACGTTACCGCCCCCCGATACCAGTAATGACACCGATTCAGGCGGGGGTGGCGGCAGTGTGCTGTTGACGGCGGCGTTGGCGCTGCTGGTGGTTGGGCTGGCCGGTGCAGTGGTGGTTCTGGCGCGGAAGTTGCGTGGGTGAGGGAGTAGGGAGTAGGGTGCGGGGCGAGACCTGGTTAGGTGGGCGAGGCTGCTGTGGCTGCCGGCTGTGATGTTGATTTGTGGGCTGCGACACGTTCCAGGAGTTCGAGCGCGCTGGTGCGGCCGGCTTCGGTGGGGGTGCCCAGCATCTGGGCCAGTTCTTCGACGCGGGCGTCCGGTGCGAGTGATTGCACGAGGGTACGTGTATGCTCGCCGACCACCTGTTTGCTCACGTGAAAGTGGGTGTCGCCGAAGGCTGCCAGCTGGGGGAGGTGCGTGATGCACAGCACCTGGTGGTCGCGGTGAAGGCTCCACAGTTTTTCGCCGACTGTTGCGCCGACGCGACCACCGATGCCGACGTCGATTTCGTCGAAGATCAGGGTGGGAGTCGCATCGGCCTGGCTCAGGACGGTTTTCAACGCCAGCATCAGGCGTGACGTTTCGCCGCCCGAGGCAACCTTGACCAGGGGCTTGGGCGGTTCACCCGGATTGGCCGACACCAGGAATTCGATGCGGTCGAGACCGGTGGTGTCGAACGCCACGCGACGCGGGCCGGTGTTTCCCGAATGGGTGCGACCGGTGCCGTCCGGTGCTGCCGCGGCGTCTACCGGGGCCCCTGCCGCATCCTCGATCCACTGGATATCCACGGCAAACTGCGCACGGTCCATGCGCAGATCGGCCAGCTCGGCTTCGACGGCGCGTGCCAGGTTGGCGGCTGCGGTGCGGCGTGCCTGCGACAGCTGCGTGCCGAGGGCGCCGATCTCTTGCAGCAGACGCAGTTCGGTATTGCTCAGTTCCTCGATTCGCTCCCCGGCGTGGGTGATGCTGTCCAGCTCGACCTGGGCACGCGCCGCAAAGGCCAGGATGTCACCGATCGAATCCCCATATTTGCGTTTGAGGTTGTAAATCAACGCCAGGCGTTCTTCGACGTCCTGCAGCCGTTCGGGGTTGAACTCGACCTCATCGCTGTAGTCACGCAGGGTGCGCACCAGGTCCACCAACTGTTCTTCCAGGTCATCCAACTGACGTACCAGCGGATCGAGGGTGGCATCGATGCGCGCCAGTTTGCCCAGGGCATGGCTCGCCTGACCCATCAGGTCGAGGGCGGCGCGCTGTTCGTCGCCGCCCTCCTCCAGGGTGCTGATGATCAGCTCGCACTGCTTCGTAAGCTGTTCGGCGTTGGCAAGCCGGCGTAACTCGGTCTCCAGGTGCTGATCTTCGTCCGGTTTCAGGGCGGCCGCATCGATCTCGTTGGCCTGGAATGTGAGCAGATCGATGCGGCGGGCCAGCTCACGCTCGTCACGGCGCAGGTTGCTGAGTTCCTTACGCGTGGCGTTCAGCTCGCGCACCAGGCGGGCCAGGTGGGTGCGCGTCCCGACCAGATTGGCGTAGCGGTCGAGCAGTTCAGCGTGGTGTTTGACCGCCATCAACGAGAGGTGTTCGCTCTGGCCGTGAATGTCGACCAGGGCACCGCCGACGTCCGCCAGCAGGCCGGCGTTGACGGCGTAACCGTTGACGCGGCTCATGCTGCGACCGCTGCGCCGAATCTCGCGGGCCAGAATGAGCTCGTTCTCGTCGCCGGCCAGGCCGTTATCGTTCAGAATAGGCTGCAGCGCAGCGGCGACGTGCGGCGGCAGGGCAAAGACCCCTTCGATGGTCGCCTTCTCAGCACCGCTGCGCACCATCTCGGGCGATGCACGGTCACCCAGGAGCAGGCCGACGGCGTCGATGATGATCGATTTGCCCGCACCGGTCTCGCCGGTGAGCACGTTGAAGCCGGCGCCGAAGGTGAGGTGAAGCTCGTCGATGATCGCAAAGTCACGGATGGTTAGTTCGAGTAACAAGGGACGTCCTCAGGCGGTTGTCAATCGGCGAGCGTCGTCAAATCACCCAGGGGCAGGCCGAGGGCTTGGGCTTTGAGTACGCGGCGCATGATTTTGCCGGATCGCGTTTTGGGCAGGCTGTCGACGATCTCGATCTTGGCCGGCACGGCAATGGGACCCATCTCCTTGCGCACGTGCAGCTTGAGCTCTTCTTCGCTTGGTTTGCCCGCACCTGCACGCAGAATGACGAAGGCGTGGATGACGTTGCCCTTGACTTCATCGGGCACACCGATACACGCCGCCTCGGCCACGGCGTCGTGACTGACGAGGGCACTTTCGACCTCGGCGGTACCCAGGCGGTAGCCGGCCACCTTGATGACGTCGTCCATGCGACCGATGATCCAGAAGTAACCGTCATCGTCGCGGCGGGCGCTGTCGCCGGTGGTGTACCAACCCTTGTGGCCAAACTGCGACCAGTACTGGTCGACGTACCGTTGGGGATCACCGTAGACGGTGCGCAGCATGGCGGGCCACGGTTTGGTGATGACCAGGTAACCGTCCTCGTTGGGGCCGCATTCCTGCCCATTCTCATCGACCACTTTGACCTCGATGCCTGGGAAGGCGCGGGTGGCCGAACCCGGTTTGAGCGGCACACAGGGCAGGGGAGTGATCATGAAACCGCCGGTTTCGGTCTGCCACCAGGTGTCCATGATGGGGCAGCGTTCCTTGCCGATGACGCGGTGATACCAGCGCCAGGCTTCGGGATTGATCGGCTCACCCACCGTGCCCAGCAGGCGCAGCGAGCTCAGATCGTGACGGTTGGGCCAGCTCTCGCCAAAGCGCATCAGCCCGCGGATCGCCGTGGGGGCCGTATAGAGCACGGTGATACCGTACTTTTCGACCATCGACCACCAGCGGTTGGGGTAGGGGAAGTCCGGTGCGCCTTCGTACATGAAACTGGTGGCACCCAGAATCAGCGGCCCGTAGACGATGTAACTGTGTCCGGTGATCCAGCCCGGGTCGGCCGCACACCACCAGCGATCGTCATCCTTCAGGTCGAAAACCCATTTGAGCGTGGCGCTGATGCCCACCTGGTAGCCGCCGTGGGTGTGCAGCACACCCTTCGGGCGGCCGGTGGTGCCCGACGTGTACAGAATGAAGAGGGGGTCTTCGGCATCCATGACCTCGGTCTCGAACTTGGTGCCGGCGATGGGCAGGCTCATCAGGTCGTGGTACCAGAAATCGCGGCCCGACTCCATGCTGACCGGGCTGTGGGTGTGGCGCGCAACGATCACCACTTCGACGTAACCCGAACGTTTGACCGCCTCGTCGGCGATCTTTTTGAGCTCGACCACTTTGCCGCGCTGGAAGCCGCCGTCCGCCGTCACGAGCACCCGACTGCGGGCGTCCTCGATGCGCTCGGCGAGGGCTTCGGTGGAGAAGCCGCCGTAGACGACCGAATGAATGGCACCGACTTTGGCCGTAGCCAGCATGGCGATGACCAGTTGGGGGATGCGTGGCATGTAGATCGTGACCCGGTCACCCTTTTTGACACCCATGCTGCGCAGGACGTTGGCGAACTTGTTGACCTCCTGCCAGAGCCGGTAGTACGAATAGGTGCGCTGCGTACCATCCTCGCCTTCCCAGATGAAGGCCAGTTTGTTCTTGCGCCAGGTTTTGACGTGACGGTCGAGCGCGTTGTAGGCGATGTTGGTTTTGGCACCGGTAAACCACTGGTAGAAGGGCGCTTTGGAGGTATCCAGAACCTTGTCCCAGGGCTCGAACCAATCCAGCTCCTGGGCACGCGCCCCCCAGAATGCTTCCAGGTCGGCCATCGATTGGGCGTATTCGGCGTCGTAGTCTTTGATGTAGGCCTGGGCTACGACCTCAGGGGACGGGGGATAGACTTGATGTTCCGCCTCCAGAATTTCGGCCTCGCGTTCGCTGGAGAGATCGAGTTGGGTGACGATGTGGTGATCTGTCATGGATACCTCCGGTGATTCCTGGCTGGGAAAATAAGTGGGTTGGGCGATCATTATAGACGGCGATGGTCAATCAGTCAAAGCACTGGGCGTGCTGTTCTTCAAGACACGTTTAATCTTGGTAGCCGGGCGAAACGATGTTATCATTCGATGAGAGGTGAGATTCGTCGCACGCAAAGCCGCGTGGACGCAAAAAAATGGCGAGGCCAGTACCGCCGTACTCGTACTCCTACTCGTACTCGTACTCGATGGCTGCGCTCAAGCCAGGTGATCCACGAGTACGAGTACCGTTGCACTGAGTACGAGTACGAGGATCGTCGTACTCCTAC
>CAYUCC010000040.1:24996-46672 GCA_964443225.1 uncultured Anaerolineae bacterium | reverse complement strand
GAGAGCACCTGGCTTTCAACTTTTGAATCGATTGTTAAAACTGCAAGACTACTGATCATTTGTGTCCTGTCGGTATCGGATATATAATCGGTGTGCATATCCGATACCGAGCTAACCGGCGCTACGTTTTCGTCGATTTCGTACCACCAGCCAAACAATCAGCAGAACCGCGCCATACACCGCCAGCGCAATCAGGCCGGTCGGTATCGTCACCAGCATGAACCAGCCCATCACACCCATCGAATAGAGCTGCTCGCCCCTGTCGATGCCATTCACAATACAGGGGTGGATCGAGCCCTCGTCGAGCTGGCAGCCGTTGGCGTTCGCAACTGCGCCGGCCATCATGATCGATGCCACCGGCCATACGGTCCAGCCCAGGATCAACAGCAGAATGACAATCAGAATGAGGTTTCGCAGCCAGGATGGCATCAGTGTGATTCTCCCGCGTCAGGTGCCAGGCTCGCCTGCAGAGCCTTCACGTCGGCCAGCCACAGCGCGCTGCTGGCGTCACTGGGCATGCGCCAGTCGCCGCGCGGCGACAGCGCCACCGAGCCGACCTTAGGCCCGTCGGGCATCGCTGACCGTTTGAACTGCTGGCTGAAGAAGCGCCGGTAGAACACCTCGAGCCAGCGCAGGATCACGGCGTCGGGGTAGTCGCCGGCAAACGCCTGCCGCGCCAGCACGAACACCTTGTGCGGTGCAAACTGGAAGCGCACCGTATAGTAGAGGAAAAAATCGTGCAGCGCGTATGGGCCAATCGTCTCTTCGGTCTTCTGCTCCAGGGCACCATTGGCATCGAGCGGCAGCAGCTCCGGCGTAATCGGCGTGGCCACGATGTCGCGCAGTACAGCCGACGTCTCACCGCTGAACTCGGCATCCGCCGTCCATTCCACCAGGTAACGCACCAGGGTCTTGGGCACGCCGGCGTTGACGTGGTACATGCTCATGTGGTCGCCGTTGTACGTGGCCCAGCCCAGTGCGAGCTCCGACAGATCACCGGTTCCGACGACCAGACCGCCGACCTGGTTGGCCACATCCATCAGAATCTGGGTGCGCTCGCGCGCCTGGGCGTTTTCGTAGGTCACGTCGTGCACATCCTCGTCGTGGCCGATGTCGCGGAAGTGCTGGCGCACCGCCTCGTTGATCGGGATCGTGCGCAGCGTAACCCCCAACGCCTCCGCAAGGCGCGCGGCATTCCCACGCGTGCGCGTCGTCGTGCCAAAGCCTGGCATGCTGATGGCGACGATCCCCGTGCGCGGCAGACCAAGCCCATCGAACGCCTTGGCCGTCACCAACAGAGCCAGCGTCGAATCGAGCCCGCCCGACACGCCAATCGTCACCCGCGTGATCCCCGTGTGTTTGAGCCGTTTGGCCAGTCCGGTGAGCTGGATGTTGAAGATCTCGCGGGCGTGTTCGGCGCGGCGCGCCAGGTCGGCCGGTACGAAGGGCATGCGGCTCAGCTGGGGGCGAAGGAGGGTGGGGAAGTTTGCCCAAGGTGTTCCTGTTTCGGAGGGGTACCGGGCATCCTCGCGCGGCACGCCTTCACTTCCGGCTGGGGACGTCTTGCGGGGTCCGTCCGCACCTGGGGGTGCGGACTCCTCGGTTTCCTCGTACTTCACATTCTTCACAACCGCGGAGTGCTTCACGGGCGGTGATTCCGGGTCTGGTAAATCGAACGCGATCGTGCGCATCGTGCGGTTGGCCCGCGAGGCCGCGTAGGTGCTGTTGCGCAGACGCTCGTGCACCAGGCGCTGCACGTCGATATCGGCAAGGGCCATTTGGGTTGTGAATTGGAAACGTGTCGTTTCGGCCAGAATGACACCGTTTTCGGCGATCAGGGAATGGCCTGCCCACACGACGTCGGTCGTCGATTCGTTCGGCCCCGAGCCGGCATAGAGGTATGCAGCCAGGCCGCGTGCCGACTGCTGGCGTACCAGGTCGCGCCGGTAAGCCTCTTTGCCCAGCAGTTCGTTGCTGGCCGAGGGGTTGAGCAGGATGGTTGCGCCCGCCAGGGCCAGGTCACCGCTCGGCGGGTTGACCGCCCACAGGTCTTCGCAGATTTCGATGCCAAACACGGCCTGGGGTAGGTTGGCAGCAGCAAAGAGTAAATCGCGGCCCAAAGGAACCGTCTCTCCGCCAATGACCACCGACGTGGCAACTGCCTGTGTTGCCGACGCAAACCAGCGCGCCTCGTAGAATTCGCCCGTGGTGGGCAGAAAGGTCTTGGGCACGATGCCCTGGACCGTACCGCCGGCCAGGAAAGCGGCGCAGTTGTACAGCTTGCCAGCCACCGGCAGCGGCAGCCCGACGATCGCGGCGATATCGTGTTCAGCCGCCGCGGCGGCCAGTGGGGTCAGGGCGGCCAGGGCGGCATCGAGCAGCAGCGCCTGGTCGAAGAGATCGGCGCAGGAGTAGCCGGTGATCGAGAGTTCGGGGAAGAGGGCGAGCCGGCAGCCCCGGGCGGCGGCGCGTGCCAGCGCGGTGATGATGGCTTGGGTGTTGAAGGCCACATCGGCCACGCGCAGTTCGGGCGTAATCACGGCCACGCGTACGAAGCCGAGCGCGGCCGGGGTCATAACTGAAGGTGATCTCATCGATGGCTTGGTTCTCCCTGCCTGCATATTGACTGGTGCTTTGCCCATTGCCGGAGCTATTATAACATGAATGGACATTTGTCTACCATATTTCCTCCCAAGCCAGAATCCAGCAGGGCGAAGGAATCGTGCTATAATATCAGCGTCCGCCATCACCGGACTCAATTCCCGCGAATTTTCCCATGAGGTACAGATGGCTACCACAAATCTCCATCGGAAATCGCGTTGGGCTTTGCTGCTTTTGGTCGCATTACTCGTTGCTGCAACCATCCTAAACGCAGGGCAAACGACGCGCGAAACCCAGGGCGAGGATATCTATTATTCCTGGGTGGAAGGCCAGCGCCTGCTCGCCGGCGAGAACCCGTATGCGCGCGTTCTCACGGGTAACATGCGCGAGAACCAGAAATATGCCACCTACTTTCCTCTATTCTATATTCTGTCCGCCGCAAGCCAGATCGCCGGTCTGCGCGACTATCCACAGTGGGTCAGTGCCTGGCGCATTGTATTTACGCTGTTCGACCTTGCCATTGGGATACTCATATTCTGGCTGCTCTATCGGCGTCAGCTGCTTCTGGCCGCACTGTTCGGCGCTGCGTTCTGGCTCTTCAACCGCTGGACGCTGCACGTTGTCCAGGTGGCACATCTGGACTTTATTACGATCTTCCTGTTTTTGTTATCGCTGGCGTTGTTCGACCGCCATCGCAGCACCAGCCTTCTGCTCCTCAGCTTTTCTCTCGCCATCAAACAGATTGCGGTGTTTACGATCCCGTTATATTTGATTTGGACGTGGCAGGCGGCCAAACCAGAACGTGCTGTGCGCGACCTCGGGCAGGCTGTGCTTCTGATTGCCAGCGTGCCTGTGATCGTCTCGTTGCCGTTTCTGGTGTGGAATGCCGAAGGCCTGGTCAAATCAGTTGTCTTCTCTGCGACTCGTTTTCCGGCGGATCATTTCGGCGCGCCCTCCGTGGATGGCCTGTTGGGCTGGATCGGCATTCCAGCCAAAGCGCCAATGCTGATCATGATGGCCCTGGCGTACGGGTTGGCGTGGCGCCGCCAGGTGGGGCTTTACATCGGTGCGCTGTTTGTGATGGCCAGTTTTGTCGATTTCAATTCCGTACTTTTCCGCCAGTATCTGGCCTGGGTGGTGCCTCTGTTGCCCCTGGTGCTCGTTGACGTGGTCGACGGCCGACTCCAGTTTCCGACTGCCAGGGAACCCGGGGTATAATCACGCGCCATGAACGAAAACCCAAATGGGATCCTGCGCAGGATGCCGCGTGCACTGGGCGCGGTGGAGCACCATTGGCCGTGGGTGCTGGTCGGCATCCTGGCACTGGCCCTCGTTTTGCGTGCCTGGGGCATGCATTTTGGCCTGCCCTACCTCTATCACCCTGACGAGCCCGGTTACGTGGCCATTGCCCAAAACATGATCAAAACGGGTGACCTCAACCCGCACTTTTTCAACTATCCCTCCCTCTTTTTCTATCTGAACGCCCTGGCGTACGTGCCTTACTACCTCGTTGCGCGGCTGACCGGCAGCTTGACCAGTACCGCCGACATTGCCGGTCCCACCATGCTGATCGGCGGTTCTGGCACCACCACGCAGCCAGAAACCTTCCTGCTCGGGCGCGGCCTCTCGATCCTGTTTGCCGTCGGGTCGGTGGGGCTGGTGTTCGTCATTGGCCGGCGTCTGACCGGACGGGCCCTGCCGGGTCTGTTGGCCGCCCTCCTGGTTACGATTTCGGCTACCCACGTCACCAACAGCCGCTACATCGCCCCCGACGTGTTCCTGGTCTTTTTCCTGCTGCTGGCTTTCTGGGGCGCCGTGCAGGTGTTCGACGAGGGGCGCTGGCGCGACTATGTCCTGGCCGGGGCGGCCGTGGGTCTGGTCGCGGCGACCAAGTACAACGGCGCGATCATGCTGGTGGTGGTGATCCTCGCCCATGGGCTGCGTGTGGGCCGGAAGGGCTTTTTCGACCGCCGCTTGTTTGCTGCGGTGGGCGCAAGCGCGCTGGCTTTCCTGGTGGCAACGCCGTATGCACTGCTGGATAGCGCGACCTTTCTCGCTGGCCTGCGCATCGAGGCGCTGCACTACAGCACCGGTCACGCTGGCGGCGAGGGGAACGCCCTGGCCTGGTATGCCAGTTTTTTGTGGACCACCGAGGGTGTGACGGTGCTGCTTGCGCTGCTCGCTGCAGGGTATGCCGTTATCTCGCGTAACCACCGCCTGCTGCTCCTGGCCGCGTTTCCGGTGGTCTATTTCGTCTTCATCAGCACGTTCGTCGTGCGCAACGATCGCACGGCCCTACCGCTGCTGCCCTTCGTCTTTCTGCTGGCCGCCATTTTGCTCACGGGTATGCACTGGCCGGCGGGTATCACCGGCCGGCTGCGTATGGCGGGCACACTGAGCATCGTAGTGCTGCTGATGGTGATGGTGGCCTGGCCGGCGGCACGCACCCTGGCCAGCAATCAGCAGCTCACTACGATCAACAGCCTGGAAACGGCGCGGGTCTGGCTCGATCAGAACCTGGCACCTGGCACCCGCGTGGCGGTCGAGTCGTACGCGCCCTACGTCGATCCCCAGCGTTTTAGCGTCCAGGGTTTCTACAAACTCATCGACAATTCCCCTGCCTGGTACCTCGACAACGGTTACGCTGTTCTCGTCTTCAGCCAGCGTATGTTCCGCCGTTTCTACGACGAGCCGGACAAATACGCCGCCGAGATCACCCTGTACGAAGACCTGTTCCAGCACTGTCAACCACTCCGCACCTTCACCGATGGAGGTTATGAAGTCCGTGTCTGCCATCTCGCGGCACCCGATCTGTGACCTTCTGTGACCACGCCGCTTTGACGCGACCACGCGCGCAGCGTATACTACGGGCCAATCCGAATCACCTGCCGCTGTACCGTCAGGACCCATCGCCCACACCCCCAGGAGGCCATGCGTATGGACACGCCGCTCGACGCCGGTCACATGACCACGCCCGCCACGATCCCGATTTACACGATCGGCTATGGGACCCGGTCCGTCGAACAGTTGCTCGCGATACTCTCAGCCCGGCAGATTGCCTATGTGATCGACATCCGCTCGTCACCTTACTCCCGCTACAAACCAGAATTCAACAAAGATGCGCTCGAACGCGAAATTCGCGCCCACCAAATTCGTTATACCTCTATGGGCGACACGTTAGGTGGCCGGCCCAACGATCCTGACTGCTACAGCGATGACAAGGTGGATTACGACAAGATCAGGCAAAAGGGATTCTATCACCAGGGCATCGCGCGGCTGCAGCAGGCGTATGCACAGCAGCTGCGCGTGGTGCTTCTGTGCAGTGAGGGCAAACCGGAGAACTGCCACCGCAGCAAACTGATCGGCGAGACGCTGACCGAACTGGGTATTCCGGTGATGCACATCGACGAAAACGACCAGCTGGTGGACCAGGACGCGGTGATTGCCCGCCTGACCGCGGGCCAGTTGAGCCTGTTTGATTCGCACGGCTTCACGTCACGCAAGCGCTACATGCCGCCCGCGGATGAGGAGGAAGAGAATGCCTGAAGTTGTGACGATCGGCGTGTATGGGTGGGAAGAAGCCAGTTTCTGGGAGGCATTGCAGAAGGCCGCTGTCGATACGTTCGTCGACATCCGCCGCCGGCGCGGGGTACGCGGTGCGGCATACGCCTTTGCCAACGCGGCACGTCTGCAGGCCGGCCTGGCCGCGATCGGCATCCGCTACCTGCACCGCCTCGACCTGGCGCCGGGGAATGCGACGCGCGCCGCCCAACAGGCAGTCGATCGTGCCGCGCACGTCGCACGACGACAGCGCGCACGGTTGGATCCCGGTTTCGTCGCGCAGTACCAACACGAATGCCTGGACACGTTCGACAGCGCGGCATTCATCGTCTCGTTGGGACCCGCTGCGCAGGTCATCGCGCTGTTCTGCGTCGAAGGCGAGCCGGACGCCTGTCACCGGTCCCTGCTCGCCAACCGCCTGGCGTCCGATTTGTCGCTACCCGTCGAACACCTGCGCCCACCAGCGTGATATGGCGTGCGCAAGCCAGAGAGTGAAACATGAAAGCCGTCATTGTCGCCAAAACCCGGCAAGGCAGCGGTGCCTGCGTCGGTGCTATCACGTTCGAGGGCCAGAGTCTGCGCCTACTGGCGGCTGAGGCCGCGGTCACCAACCACGTCGGTATGGACTACGCCGTCGGTGACGTCTGGGAGATCGAGGGCAGTCCACCGCCAGCGCTGGTTCCCCCCCACGTGGAGAATCTCATCGTCTCCAGCAAACGGCGCCTCGGCCAGATGTCCAGCCTGCCAGCGTTCATCGAGCGCCACATGCCGCCCCACGCCGGCGGTGTCGACGTCCTGTATGACGGTCTGCTCCAGCACACCTCCAGCGGGCCACTGTACGTTGCGGCAGCCAGCGGCGTCCCCAACCGCAGCACCCTCTTTTGGCGACCCGACCAGACCCTGAGCCGTGAAGACACGTCGCGGCGCATTCGTTACCGCTACCCCACCGCGGACGGTGGACGTACGCTAACCTTCGTCGGTTTCCAGGACCCGCTGCCTGAGATTGCAGCCGGCACGCTCCTGCGCGTCTCGCTGGCCCACTGGTGGCGCGGGGACGACAGCCAGGTCGAGGAAATGCGCTGTTATGTCCAGCTCTCTGGCTGGTTCGAGCCACAGGCGAGCCGCGCCCAGCGGCTGTTCACCGGCACCAGCCTGCCCGAGGAGACAGTCCCCGCGGATGCCGGCCCTGGCACCCCAGCGACGCCGGTCACCGGTCCGGTGACGGTGGCCAAGACCCCGGCCACGACGCGTACCCCGCAGGCTGACGCACCGGCCGGCACCCCGGACCTGGCACCCGCCCGGCGCCTGCTCAAACGTGTCTTCGGCCACGATGAGTTTCGCCCCTTCCAGGTTGAATTGATCGGCCACGTCTTGCAGCACCGCGACGCGCTCGGCATCATCCCCACCGGCGGCGGCAAGTCGCTGTGTTACCAGCTGCCGGCGCTGCTCTTCGACGGCGTGACCGTGGTGGTTTCCCCGCTGATTGCCCTGATGCAGGACCAGGTCGATCAACTGCGCGAGTTGGGCGTGCCAGCCGTGTTCTTGAACAGCACACTCAGCGCCCAGGAGTACGTTGCCACCGCAGCCCGTCTGCGCCGCGGTGAGGTGCCGCTGGTCTACACCTCGCCCGAAACGCTGCTTCGTCCGGAAACCCTGGTGCTGCTCGACGCCTGCCGCGTCGCCTGTTTTACGATCGACGAGGCGCACTGCATCTCGTCGTGGGGCCACGACTTCCGGCCGGAATACCGACAGCTGTTGCCCGTCCGCCAGCGTTATGCGCAGGCCGTCTGCCTGGCGCTGACGGCGACGGCGGCACCGCGCGTGCAGCGCGACATCATGGATATCCTGGGTTTCACGGAGGACCACACCGTCATCGCCGGCTTCGACCGGCCCAACCTCTTCCTGGCCGCCCAGCCGCGCATCGACGGCCTGGCGCAAACCGTCGCGTTTCTGCGCCAGCACCGTGACCAGTCCGGCATCATCTACTGCAGCACGCGCCGCCAGGTGGACGAGCTGACGGCGAAATTGAGCGCGCACAAGTTTTCTGTCCTGCCCTATCACGCCGGTATGGACGACGCCGCGCGGCGCAACAACCAGCAGCGGTTCGTGCGCGACGAGGTGCCGGTGATGGTGGCCACGGTCGCATTTGGCATGGGCATCAACAAATCGAACGTACGCTTCATCCTGCACTACAACCTGCCGGAGAACCTGGAGAGTTACTACCAGCAGATCGGCCGCGCTGGCCGTGATGGCCTGCCGTCCGACTGTCTGCTGCTCTACGGCAGCCAGGACATCGGCACAATCTGGCATTTTATCGAAGAGGGGGCCGAATCGCAGCGGCCCGGTGCGCAGGCCCGCTTACAGGCCATGGTGCGTTATGCCGAGTCGGGGGCGTGCCGGCGGAGCACACTGCTGCGCTATTTCGGTGAGGAACCAGCGGTTGAGACCTGTGCGATGTGCGACAACTGCCGCAGCGATACCGACAGCCGCCCACGCACCGACGTCACCGAGGCCGCCCGCCAGTTTTTGACCGTGGTCCAGCAAACGGGCCAGGTCTTCGGTGCCGTGCACGTGATCAACGTTCTGCGCGGTTCGCGCAGCCAGGACATCCAACGCCGCCAACACGACCGCCTGCCGTCCTACGGTCAGGGCCGCGAGTATGCCACCGAAGTCTGGCGGCGGCTGGCGCAGCAGTTCATCGCCCAGGGGCTGCTCGAACAGGACATGCGGGTGGGGTCGCTGCGCCTGACCGACGCCGGGCGCGAGGTGTTGAGCGGGGCACGTGTCCTGGCCACGCTGGATGTTGGCGTGCTCTCGGCGGCTGCCGCGGTCACCCAGGAGGCGGGTGAGCACGATGAGGCCTTGTTCCAGGCGCTGCGCGGCCTGCGCCAGCGGCTGGCTGCCGCGGCCGGCGTGCCACCGTACGTCGTGTTTTCGGATCGCAGCCTGGTGGAGATGGCAACTTATTTCCCGCACACGCCGGCCGACCTGCTGGCGATCGAGGGGGTGGGTGAGGCCAAACTGGCGCGCTACGGCGAGGCGTTTCTGAACGTCATCCGTCCCTACTGTGCTGCGCACGACCTCAAGCCTCGGCCGCGGTCGAGCGGGCCCACGCGCCCCGGCGTGGTGAGCCGCAGCGGCGTACGCCGCTTCGAGGAAGTGGGCGGACTGTTCGACAGCGGGCGCTCCGTGCCCGAACTACAGGCCCTGTACGGCGTCAAACGCGACACCATCATCGAGCACCTGACCGCCTACTTCCGCGCCGGCCATCCGATCGACGGCACGCGCCTGGTGGGTGTTTCCACCCTGGCGCCCGAACGTCAGGCGGAGGTCCTGCGCATCATCGCCGAACACGGTCCCAACTATCTACGTCCCGTCTTCGACACCCTTGGCGGCACCGTGCCGTGGGACGAACTGCGGCTGCTGCGGTTGATTTACATCACCAACGCGGCCAACGTCACCCAAATCCAAAATCCAAAATCCAAAATCTAAAATCGACCGTGCCTTGGGACGAGCTGCGGCTGCTGCGACTCATCTACATCACCGGTGCGGCCGACGTCACCCAAATCCAAAATCCAAAATCCAAAATCTAAAATCGACCGTGCCGTGGGACGAGCTGCGGCTGCTGCGGTTGATTCACATCACCGGCGCGGCCAACATCACCCAAATCCAAAATCCAAAATCCAAAATCTAAAATCGACCCGCTGCCACCAACACCCCCATACACAACCGCCCCACCGCCGGCCCAAACTCGCGACGCGGCTCGCGGCCGCGGGCACGGCCGGTGGCGTAGTTGGTGACGTAACACAGCGACGCGTAACGCAGCCCCAGCTCACGCGCCAGCCATACCTCCGGTGCCAGCGTCATCCCCACCACGTCGGCGCCCGCCGCCGCCATCAGCGATATCTCGGCCACCGTCTCCAGGCGCGGACCCTCGGTGCAGACGTAGACGCCGCCCCGGACCGCGCGTCCCTCGCCCGTGGCGGCTGTACTCAGCGCCTGCCAGATCGCCGCCCGCAGCGCCGGATCGAACGTCGGCCCGGCCGGCGGCTGGTGCCAGCGCTCGAACGTGCCCGTGCGCCGGCCGCCCGTCCAGTCGATCAGCTCTTCTGGCACGACCAGGTCACCCACCGTGAGCGCGGGGTTGATCGCACCGACCCCGTTCCAGCTCAAAATCGCCCGGAACCCCAGCTGGGACGCCGCCCACAGGTTGGCGCGGTGATTGACGAAGCCCGCCGAGCGCTGCAGCTCGCCAACGCCGTGACGCGAGCTGAAACCCACCACCGTACCCCGCGGCAGCGCCAGCCAGTCGATGGGCGCCGCCGGGCCGTAGGGCGTCTCGACGATGCGTGTCTCGACGACGCGGCCAAACTCGGCCAGGTCGAGCCAGTAGGCTGCGGTGCCGCCGTAGATGAGGGTGGTGGCACTCCCCGGAGGTGTTTCGCTCATGGTGAATCTACGCGGGGTGGTGTGTCCCAGTAGCGCGCAATCAGCGTGGCCGGAAACACCCCGCGGTCGGTGACAATGCCGGCAATCAGGTGCGGCGGTGTGATGTCGAAGGCGGGGTAGTAGCCGTCGATCCCCTCGACCGCCGTGCGCACCGCACCTTCACGTCCGCGGGCAAAGAAGACTTCCTGTGGATTACGTTCTTCGATCTGGATCTCGCGTGCAGTCGCAGTCTGGGGATCGGGACCGTCGTAACCGAGCACGTAGAAAGGAATACCGAAGTAGTTGGCCGCAATGGCGTTGTGCAGCGTGCCAACCTTGTTGGTGATGTGCCCGTCGAGCGTGATACGGTCGGCGGCGCAGATGAACGTGTCGATGCGCCCCTGGCTCATGAGGTGCGCCGGCATGCCGTCGGTGATGAGCTGCACGGGAATCCCCATCTCGACCGCGCACTGCGCGGTGAGGCGTGCCCCCTGCAGGTAGGGACGTGTTTCGGTAGGGATGAGGGTGACCTGTTTGCCCTGCTGTTTGGCGATCCACAGCATCCAACACAGCGCCGCGCCCGCCAGGCAGTGGGTCAGAATGCGGTCACCGTCACGCAGCAGCGTCGCGGCGTGCGCACCGCAGGCCTGGCTGACGCGGTTACCGCGTGCGATTTCGCCGTTGACGTAGTCCAGGATCGCACGCCGCACATCGGCGCCGTCCGCCAGGGCGGCTTCGCCGCGGCGCAGCGCCTCGGGCACCAGGTGGTGCAGGTCATCGGCGGTGGGGCGGGTGGCCAACAGCCGTGCTGCGGCGTCGCGCAGCACGTGTGCGTCCACACCGCCCGGATGCGCGGCCAGCGCCAGCCCCAACCCCGCGGCGTACGCCAGGGGCGGCCCACCCTGGACCACCATCTGTTCGATGGCCACCGCTGTCTCGTTCACGCTGCGGCAGGTGACGTACTCGGTACGAAACGGATAACTGCGCCGGTCGAGCAGAACGACCGTGCCGCTGCCTTCGTCATAATGCAGCGTCTTGAAGCGGTCAGCCAGCAGCGCCGGGCAGGGCGGGATGGACGCTGTCACCCTACAAACCTGCCGGCAGCAGCGTCTCGGCGAACAACGGTGCCAGTTCCTGGCGGTCGTCGTGCCAGGCCTGGAGGGTCTCTGGGGCCAGGTCGGGTGTCGCGTAACTCAAATACCGCTGCAAGCCCGCCAGGTCCCACCCGGTCAGGTCGTAGCGCAGGTCGCGCAGGTACTTCGTGCAGACCCCCGTTGGCAGGTCGAGACGCGGCGCATAGGCCTGGGCAATCGCTTCCAGGTGCTGACGGCCGTCCATCTTGGCGGCGTGCAGCGCCGGCACGATGCCGCTGGTCGCAACTTCGTCCAGCCGGTCGCGCCGCACCGACCACAGGGCGAAGACGAAGGGCAGGCCGGTCCACTTCAGCCATTCGTCGCCCAGGTCGAAGACGTGCGGCACGCCACGCCGCGGCACCGCACGGCGCACCGTGCCCTCGATCAAGGCTTCATCGCCGATCAGCAGGGCAGCCGATGCACGGCTCAGCATGTCCTCCAGGTTCTGCGGTGCGATGCGCCAGCGCGGCTCGACACCGTAACGCTCGCGGCACAGGATCTTTACCAGCTCGACGCTCGTGGCCGAGTGGTCGGTCAGCGCCACGGTGACGCCGTCGAGCTCGGCGGGGTCAGGCATCCAGCTGAAGAGCAGGACCGTTTTGACCGCACCCAGGGTCGCAATGCCAAGCTGCGGAATCACGGCCAGGTCAGCCGCGTGACGCGCCGTCTCGATCGCCGAAATCGGCGCAACGTCGATCTCGCCGGCGATCAACATCCGGTTCAAGGCCGTGGGCACGCCATAAACGAAGCGCACGTCTTGCCCGGCCAGGCGTTCCTGCAGCCGGTAGTAGACAGGTTGGACGTTGAGATAGTCGATGATACCAATCGTCAGGGTCATGTCTTTCGTACCTCGTTGTACGTTTATGTGGCAGGTTTACACCTGCAGCGCCACCTGCTGCGTTGGACCATTACCGCGTGCCGCCTGTTTGGCCGCCAGGCGGGTCTGCTTGCGACGTGCGATCATTTCTGCTTCGATTTCGGCCAACGGCCGGTCGTACACCGTGACCACGTTGTACAGGGTATCGCGCTCGGCGGGCACTTTGCCCGCCGCCACAATCAGGCGGATCAGCTCCAGTTTGTCGAGCTGTTCGTCGGTGGTGGCGCCCGCTTCGTGGTAGATCTTCTCTTCCACCACGGTGCCGTCGATGTCGTCGGCGCCGAAGTGCAAAGCCAGCTGCGCAATCGGCGGCGTGAGCATGATCCAATACGCTTTGATGTGCGGGAAGTTGTCGAGCAGGATGCGGCTCACCGCCAGGGTTTTCAGCGTATCGTGCGCCGTGGTCCAGTTGGCACGCTGGCCGAGGGCGTTGTTGTCGGCGTGGAAGCGCAGCGGGATGAAGGTCTGGAAACCGCCCGTGTCATCCTGCAGGTCACGCAGACGCAGCAGGTGGTCGACGCGGTGCTCGGCCTGTTCGATGTGGCCGTAGAGCATGGTCGCGTTGGTACGCAGGCCCAGCTCGTGGGCGGTGCGGTGAATCGCCAGCCAGGTATCACCGTCGGCCTTTTCCGGGCAGATCTTGCGGCGGATCTCGGGGTGGAAGATTTCAGCACCCCCGCCGGGCATCGAATCGAGCCCGGCCGCCATCAGACGGCGCAGGACCTCGGCGTGGCTCATACCGGTCATTTCGGCAAAAAAGTCGATCTCGACCGCCGTAAACGCCTTGAGATGAATCCAGGGATAAGCCTGTTTGAGCGCCCGCAGCACGTCTTCGTAGTACTCGAACGGTTCGCTTGTGTGCAGGCCACCCACGATGTGAAATTCGGTCATGTTTGGCGTGGCGTCGGCGCGCACGTGTTCCACGATTTCGTCGGGCCGCCAGGTGTAGGCTCCCTCTTCCCCTTCATCGCGCCGGAACGAGCAGAAATTGCAGTGGAAGGCACACACGTTCGTCGGGTTGATGTGCCGATTTTGATTGAAATAGACGTGACGCCCGCCGTTGCGGCGCGTATTCACCAGGTCGGCCAGCTGGCCGAGGGTGAGCAGGTCGTGCGATTCGAACAGCCGCACGCCATCCTCGAAACCCAGGCGCTCGCCCGCCTGCACTTTTTCGATGATATCTGTCAGTTCCGTTGTTTGTGTTCGCACCATGTCCATGGTTGCTGCTGCTCCTCTATCATCACGTTCAATGTTCGGATGTCTGCCAGGCTGCGTGCGAGGCGAGTGACCTCACGCGCCGCGTCACGGCAAAACACAATCAGGCCGCATCTCACCCTCAACGCCGGACGCGCTCGTTGGCTAAAAATACCTGCTGCCGCAGCTCGGCCGCCGCCTCGTCCAACAGCTCTTTCACTTGAAAATAGACCGCCTCACTCAACTGCAAGGCGTCGGACGCCAGGATGCCCTGCAGCGCCTGGACGATGCGCAGCAGTTTACCCTCGACCTGCTCCACCGTCGTGCCATACCAACCTTGTGGCACGAAGAAGATGACGAGCAGTCCGAAGCCAAAGATACTCAAGGCCGTCGACATACCCAACCGGCCCAGTGCCGGACTCAACAGCAGCAT
Source organism: uncultured Anaerolineae bacterium (assembly GCA_964443225.1). Classification (GTDB taxonomy): domain Bacteria; phylum Chloroflexota; class Anaerolineae; order SSC4; family Amarolineaceae; genus SSC4. The sequence continues at coordinate 32,445 of CAYUCC010000040.1, read as the reverse complement.
CAGCACCAGGTTCAGCACGGTGTAAATAACCATCACCATAGCCCGCGTCAACGGCCGCGCCGGCAAAATCTTCGCCGCCACAGACTGCAGCCGGTCATACTCGCGCATCCGTGCCAGGAACTGGTTGAACTCGTTGCACACCTGGCGATCGACCTGCCGCTGGTCGTATTTCGCCAACCGCAGCGCATACTCCCGGCACTCCCGGCTCAGCTTATAAAACTCGTTACGCGTAAGCGCCTTCACCCCTCAACCCCTAATCCGTTCCTAATCCGTTCCAATCATCCGTTCAATCCGTTCCCCGAATTCGTTGACAGTAATCCGTTCCCCAAATCCGTTGACAGTAATCCGTTCCACCCCTACTGCTCCCCCTAAAAAAACAACCCCGCCAACGTCCCCACAAACACAATCACACTGATATACCCATTGACCGTAAAAAACGCCAGGTTGACCTTGCTCAGATCATTCGGCTTCACCAAACTGTGCTCGTACGCCAGCAGCACACACACCGCGGCAAACGCCACCCAGTACGGCCAGGTCAGCTGCGCCATCAGGCCCACCGCCGCCAGGGCCATAACGGTAAACACGTGACATAACTGTGCCAGCTGCAGGGCCGCCGGCACGCCAAACCGCGCCGGAAACGAATAGAGCCCCTCCTGCCGGTCGAAGTCGACGTCCTGGCTGGCGTAAATCAGATCGAACCCGGCGATCCAGACGGTCACGGCGAACCACAGCACCCAGGGAATCGGGTTGCTCAGGTTGCCTGTGATCGCCGCCCACGCACCCGCTGCGGCGGCACCATCGACGGCCCCCAGGATGAAGTGGCTCAACCAGGTGAAGCGTTTGGTGTAGCTGTAGCCCACCAGGCCCAACACTGCCAGGGGCAGCAGGCTCACCACGAAGTCGTTGAGCATCCACGCGCTGAACGTCAGCACGGCCAGCGATACCGCGGCAAACAGCCAGGTCGTGCGCAGGCTGATGTCACCGCGCGGAATCGGCCGGTTGGCTGTACGCGGGTTGCGCGCATCGATGCTGGCATCCACCGCCCGGTTGACCGCCATCGCCAGCGTACGCGCCGCCACCATGGCCAGGGTGATCCAGAAGAATTCCGCCCACGTCGGCCAGCCCTCTGCCGCCAGCACCATGCCTAGGTAGGCGAAGGGCAGCGCAAAGATGGTGTGCTCGAACTTGATCATCTCGAGAAAGGTCTTGAGGCGCTGCATGTCAGGTCCGGCTTGTCAGGCGATGAGTGCCGCCAGCGGCACGAAGGGGCCGGCGGGCTGTTCCGCCAGGCGCGTCACGATGGGATGTGGGGCCAGCTCGGCTTCACTGACCACGCGGTCGAAGCTGCGCACGATGCCGTAGCGGCTGTCACGCTGCGCCGGCACGAATCCGGCCTGGCGGATCTGTATGTGCAGGTCGTGCACCGTCATGCGCGGGTTCTCTTCGGTGTAGGCATTGGCTGCGCTGACGACGTTTTCTTCCAGCATCGTGCTGCCAAAGTCATTAGCCCCGGCGTACAGGGCGCGCCGCGCCGTCTCCACCCCCTGCGTCGGCCAGCTGGCCTGGAAGTTCTGGAAATTGTCCAGGTAGATGCGGGCAAAGGCGTTGGTGTGCAGGTATTCGTCGTAGCCCGCGCCGTACCGTGCACGGTGACGGCTGCGTCCCAAGCTGTTGGTCTGGCTCAGCTGTGCCGTCCACATGATGAAGGCGGTAAAGCCGTTGCCGTGTGCAGCCAGGCTTTCGTCCTGGAGCATCCGCAGGTTGTTCAGGGAGTTCACGCGGTGATGCAGCTCTTCCCCCAGGCCGATGACCATCGTCGCCGAGGTGGTCATGCCCAGGCGTTGGGCGATACGCATCGCTTCGAGCCAGGCACCGGTACGCGTCTTCTTGGGTGTGACGCGCCGCCGCACCTCGTCATCCAGGATTTCACCGCCGCCGCCGGGCAGGCCATCCAGCCCCGCTGCCTGCAGCCGGCGCAGGACCTCGTCCATCGACAGGCCTTCAAGCAGGGCTATGTTTTCGATTTCCGAGGGGCTAAAACAGTCCAATTCGATTTCGGGATAGGTCGCTTTCAGCCAGCGCAGCAGGTCTTCGTACCAGCCGATGCGCAGGTCGGGGTTGTGCCCACCCTGCATCAGGATGCGCGTGCCGCCCCAGGCCAGCAGCTCCTCGATCTTTTGCCCGATCTCGATTTTGCTGCGCACGTACACCTCGGGGTGGCCTGGCACGCGGTAGAACGAACAGAACTGGCAGTCGGTCGTGCAGGCGTTGGTGTAGTTGATGTTGCGGTCCACCAGGTACGTGACAATGCCGGGCGTCGTGCGCTGCAAACGCAGCGCATGCGCCACCTGCTGGGTTGCCTCGGGATCACCATCACGGTACAGAATCAAACCCTCGGCGGGTGACAGACGTGTACCGTCGGCGACTTTGCGCAGGATATCGGAAACGTTATCGATTTCTTTCATAGTCCACTCTGCCTACGACTTCAACCCGTACTCGGCCCACCGTTCGTTTACCAGTTTTTTAATCGGTGCGGCCATGGCGACCATTTCGGGCCATTCACGCGTATACCCTTCGCTGGCCCACTTGCGCGTGGCATCGATACCGATTTTGCCGCCCAGGGCAAACCGGTAGCTGGCATGGTCGAGCGCATCGACCGGCCCTTCCTGGACGATGATGTCGCGCGCCCAGTCGACGTTGTTCATGGCGTGGAACATCGCCAGGCTCACGTCCTGCACGTCGACGTCTTCATCGTACACGATGATGCACTTGGCGAGCATCATCAACCCGAGCCCCCACAGGCCGTTGATCACCTTGCGGGCATGCCCCGGGAACCGTTTGCGGATGCGGACCAGCACCAGGTTGTGGAAGACCCCCTCGGCGGGCATGTTGACGTCGATAATCTCCCCCAGGAAGAGGCGCATCAGGGGCAAAAACAGCCGCTCGGTCGCCTTGCCCATCCAATAATCTTCCATCGGCGGCAGACCCACCAGCGTGGTCGGGTAAATGGGCTGTTTGCGCATCGTGATCGCCGTCACGTGCATGACCGGGTAATCGTCCACCGGCGTGTAATAACCGGTGTGATCACCGAACGGCCCCTCGGGTCGTTTTTCCTGGGGATCGACGTAGCCTTCGATGACGATTTCGGCCTCGGCGGGCACTTCCAGCGGCTGCGAGACGCAGCGCACCAACTCGACCGGTTTACCGCGCAGCCAGCCGGCCAGCAGGAATTCGTCGATGTCGGGCGGCAGCGGCGCCGAGCCGCTCCACATCACCGCCGGATCACCCCCCAGGCTGACCGCCACCGGAATACGCTCGACCCCCGCACGCTGGGCGGCGCGTTCGTGTTCGGCGCCCCCCTTGTGAATCTGCCAGTGCATGCCCAACGTGCGCGCATCGTAGACCTGGCAGCGGTACATGCCCACGTTACGGATATTTTTGACCGGGTCGCGGCTGATGACGGTGGTCATCGTGACGTAGCGCCCACCGTCTTTCGGCCAGCACTGCAGAATGGGCAGCCGGCCCAGGTCGACCGCATCGCCCTCCAGGACAACTTCCTGGACCGGGGCCTTGTTGACGATGTTGGGTCCGAGACCAACGCTGCGTAATGCACCCCAATAGTCCCCGGCGCGGTTCAGCATTTGCCCCAGGCCCTTTGGCAGCTCCGGCTTGATCAGGCCGCCCAGGTTGGTGGTCAGCTCATCCAGGTTGTCCACACCGAGGGCCAGCGCCATGCGGCTGGCCGAGCCCAAGGCGTTGACCAGGACCGGCACCTCGTACCCTTTGACGCGCTCGAAGAGCAGCGCCTTGTTCTGCGCGGCAGGCCCTTTGCTGACACGATCGGTGATCTCACTGATCTCCAGCTCCGCACTCACCGGCACTTTGATGCGTACCAACTCGCCCTGTTTTTCCAGGGCGGCAATAAAAGCTCTTAGATCTTTGAATGCCATCGTTACACTTTCCTATGACCCATCTTCAGACGATGTTTCTCCGCTATTCATCACACAAAATGCCATGCCTAGCGATTGTACCCGACCCGATCACATTCGTCAAAGGACTTTGGACCTACATTAGTACGAAAAACGACTCAGTCCCAAGACCACCGGCTAGCCGATCCTGGGGGGTCGGAGATCGTCGAGCGGGGAAGCCGCGGCGTCATCACGAATTGACCGTTCCCAACCGTCTGTCTATAATGGCCTGGTCACACAAACCTGTGGATAAGGAGTCTACGATGACGCAACCGAGTCAGGCTGAGCTGGTGCGTTTGCTCCACGAGCTGGCCGCTGAAGCCAGCGCGCTGGACAGCCGCATCGATCATTATTGGAGCGGCGAAGGTATATCACAGCTCGAGATATTCATCGACCCGGACCTGTACCAGTACATCCACCGGTGGTATGAGGAATCGCGGGCCTTTGCGCAGCGCGTGGCAGGGCTGAAAGACCTGCTGGGTTCCGCAGAAGGCTAATCCCCAAGCTGCCCAGTCACTGCCGGGAAAAAACGCCATGTTGACAGCACTGATCGTTCTACTCATCATCCTGATCCTCGTTGCGGTATCGGCCCTGGTCCTGGTGCTGCTTTACGGCTGGGTCGTGATGCGTCCATTGGCCCGCACCAAGGGTGAGCAGGTGGTGCCCGGCCTGCAGGGTCAGGTCGAAATCCTGCGCGACCTGTGGGGTATCCCGCACGTCTACGCCACGTCCGAAAGCGACGTGTGGTTCGCCCAGGGTTATACCCATGCCCAGGATCGCCTGTGGCAGATGGAGCTGCAGCGCCGGGTGGCCCATGGCCGGCTGGCTGCGATCTTCGGTGCCCAGGCTCTCGATGCCGACCGGCTCAGCCGGACCATCGGCTTCGGTCGTCTGGCCGCACGAGAGTTCGAGATACTCGATGCCGAAACCCTGGCGGTGCTCGAGGCGTATGCCGCGGGGATCAATGCTTACCTGGCTGTGATTGGCACCCGCCTGCCGGTCGAGTTCACGATGCTGCGTCTCAAGCCCGAACCGTGGGCTGTCGTCGACAGCCTGGCCTGTGCGCGTGTGACTGCCTGGAGCATGAGTGGTAACTGGGAGACCGAACTCCTGCGTACCTTGCTCGTCGAACGCCTGGGGCCCGAACGTGCGGCGGGTCTCGAACCAGAATACCCGACGGGTAACCCCACCATTCTGCCCGGTAAAGTGGGTCTGCAGCAGGTGGCCGGCCTTTTGTTGAGCCAATATGATCAATTCCGGCAGTGGTTTGGGTCTCCTGGCCAGCCGGGTGTTGGCAGCAACGCCTGGGCCGTCGATGGCAAACACTCGGCAACCGGCAAACCGCTGCTGGCCAGCGATCCTCACCTGCCGGCGCAAATGCCGTGTTTTTGGTACGAAAACCACCTGGAGGTAAGCCAGGATGCCGGTGGTCCGGCGGGGTTACGGCTGGCTGGCGTCAGCACGCCGGGCCTGCCGGGTGTTTGGATGGGTCACAACGACACGATGGCCTGGGGCACGACGAATGCTCCCGTCGACACGCAGGATTTGTACGTCGAGCAGCCCAATCCCGGCAACCCGGCGCAGTTCCGCTTCAAGGGGGCCTGGGAAGAGGCCCAGGTTGTTACGGAATGGATCGAAGTGCGCGAACAACCTGATCCGGTGGTCTACCCCGTCACTATCACACGTCATGGCCCGCTGCTCAACGATCTGCTCACCGAGGCCGAGCGGACAAACTACCCGCCCCTGGCACTGCGCTGGACCGGGCACGAGGTACAGGGGTTCCTGCCAGCGCTGCTGCGCCTGAATCGTGCCCGTAACTGGCACGAATTTCGGGACGCGCTGGGCACGTGGGCGGCGCCCGCGCACCACTTTGTCTATGCCGATCGCGAGGGTCACATTGGGACCATCCTGGCCGGCCTGGTTCCGGTGCGTGGTGAAGGCGTGGGGGCACTGCCCGCCCCGGGCTGGACCGGTACCCACGAGTGGACTGGCTGGGTGCCGGCTGCCGAGCTGCCCCAGGCGGTCGATCCCGACGCCGGCTTCGTCGTCAACGCCAATCACAAAACCGCCGGTGACGACTATCCCTATTTCCTGAGCCTGGAGTGGGCACCGGGGTTCCGTGCCAGGCGCATTACCGATGTGTTGAAGAGCAAACCGCGCCACACCCGCCGTGACTTCGAGGTGCTGCAAAACGACGTGCTGTCCTTGCCCGCGCAGCAGCTGGTGGCGTATTTCAGCGTACTCAACCCGACCACCCCCTGGGAACGCACCGCCCTGCGCCAGCTGGTCGAGTGGAACTACCGCACTGCCCGCGACAGCGTCGGTGCTGCCGTCTACGAGCTCTGTCACCTGCATCTGCTCGAACAGGTTTACGGCGACAAGCTGGGCTCGGCGCTGCCGGGTTACCTGGGCCAGGCGCGTAACCCGCTCTTTGCTTTGACCAGCTTTCAAAGCCGGGCTTCGGCGCGTTTGCTGCAGCTGCTGGAAGAGGATGACTTCTACTGGTACGCCGCCGGTGGGCGTCACCGCACGCGCGAGGACCTGTTGTCCGAGGTCCTGCGTGATGCGGTCCAGACACTGCTGGAGACGGTGGGCGATAACCCGCGACGCTGGCAGTGGGGACGCTTTCACCAGGTGTCGTTCCGCCATCCCTTGGGTACCAGCCGCTTAGGATGGATGTTCAGCCGTGGGCCGTATGCACTCGATGGTGACAATGACACCGTGGTCCTGGCCGCCGTACCGCTCAAGCTGCCGGTCAATTTTGCCAACGTCGTGGTTGCCTACCGGCAGCTCATCGACCTGGACGATTTCGACCGCAGTCTGAGTGTGCTCAACACCGGCCAATCGGGGCAACCGGGCAGTCCACACTACGCCGATCAAATCGAGCCGTGGCGCGAGGGGGAGTATCACCCGATGTTGTGGAGTCGTGCACAGATCGAAGAAAACCTGGAAAACCGGCTGCTGCTCAAACCGGCGTAGGCAGTGGAGATGATTATGGTTCGATGAGGTACTGCAGCGGATCTTTCAAGCGGCCGAAATCACGCAGCTCGAAGTGGAGGTGGGGCCCGGTCGAGTTACCGGTCGAGCCGATGGCACCGATGACCTGCCCTTTTTCCACGACGTCGCCCGGCTTGACGAAATAGTTACTGAGATGGGCATACAGCGTCAGGTAATCATTGTTGTGGTCGATGACAACGCGGTAACCGTAACCCTGCGTATTCCAACCCGCCAGCACCACCGTGCCGTTATCAGCGGCCATGACGGGCGAACCAAATGGAATGGCAATGTCGATGGCACGATGCCGCTGGCGGTTGTAGGTTTGTGATATGCGACCCCCATTGACCGGCCAGACGAAAATGCCGTCCCCGTATGGCCAGATGCCGCTCCAGTAATACCCGTCGGGCGAGACGTTCATGCCCTCCGGTGGATTGGCGGGATCGAACGGCAGGAGCGAGGCATCCCAGCGGGGTTGGGTGCTTTG
>CAYUCC010000040.1:0-24896 GCA_964443225.1 uncultured Anaerolineae bacterium | reverse complement strand
GTGGCACACGCCAGGCTCTCGACGTTGCGCCCAAAGTCGATGGCCAGGCTCCAGGGGGTATCCTGCGGCTGCACCGTGTAGGTGAACGCATCGGTCGAGACCACCACACTGTCCGGTTCGTCAGGTTTTGCCGCCGTGGTCTTCAACGTGACACCGAGCAAGGTGTCGTGCCACTGCGGTGTCGGTACAGCAACCGTTGGACCGGGTGGGGCCGCGTGCACAGGGGCAGTGTCCAGGCTGCTGCTCAGCCAGATCAGCACAGCCAGACTGCTTACGAGCACAAGAATCCGCATGGGTCGTTCGTTTATCATGGGTCGCGTTGGCAGGAAAAGTGAGTATATACCTGGGCCGATTATAATCCAGGACAAAACATTGTGTCAAGCGGTCTGATTGCATTTGAGATTAATGGATCATGAGAAAACGTCCCGCGTCACACCAAATCGTTCCCGGCGCCCACGATCCGCAGGGTTTTGCCGGCGAAATTCAGTACAGCCTGCAGGTCATCGCCAACCGGCCGCAGCCTGGCCAACCCTGGCGCGATGCCGTCAATCTCCCCTGGGATGATCCGGTCTTCAGCGTACGTATGCTCGCCGAGCAGCTGGATCAAAGCCATGGTGCCGGCAGCCGCCGCTTCGCCGAGATCGACGAGCAGGTCGCCGTGTTGTGGGAGTGGCTGCAGCTAACTGAGGGCGCGCGGGTGCTGGATGTGACCTGTGGTCCGGGTTCGTATGCCCAACGCCTGGCAGCGCGCGGCTGTAATGTTGTGGGTATCGACGTCAGTCCGGCCGCCATTGCGTATGCCCGGACCCAGGCCCAGGCGGCTGGTCTGGCGGCGCGGCTGCATTACCAGCAGGCCGATGTTCGCACCGTGCTGCCCACCCTGCCGGCGGCGACGTTCGACGCGGCGCTCTTTCTCTACGGCCAGGCTTCGGTGTTTACCGCAGACGAAACCGGCGCGCTGTTCGGGGCGTGTGCGCGTGCCCTGCGGCCGGGCGGTCGCCTGGCTGTGGAACTCCTGGATTACGACCGCATCGACAAGAAGCCGCACACCTGGTGGTTCACGGGGCATGGCGGCCTGTGGGGCGATTTCGAGCACCTCCACCTGGGCGAGCGCGAATGGCACGACACCGAACAGGCGGTGCTCGAACGGTTCTATGTCATCAACCTGGAAACCGGCGCTTTACAGACGTACGGCATCACCGATCAGGCCTATCCCAGCGTCGTGATGCATGAAAAGTTAGGCGCCGCTGGCTTCCGGCAGGTTGTCGACCTGCCGGCCTGGGGTGGACAGGTGAGCCTCTACGACGCCAGCGAATGGATCGTCTACCTGGCACAGACGTAACGAGTGACATCTTCACGCCGGGCGCGATGACACATCAATTCATCGAAGAGCACCAGGCCGTTGCCCGGCGCAGCGGGAGCAAAAACCGACGACGGACGATAGAAGCGTCTCATTTTGGGTAGAATCATGCGGAGGGATGGATGGAACCACTGGCCTATGATGTGATTGTGGTAGGAGCGGGCATAGCCGGCCTTACGGCTGCGGCCTATACGTCCAGGGCCGGCCTGAAGGTGCTTTTGTGCGAGAAAGAAAACAAGACCGGGGGCCTGGTCAATTCGTTCGAGTACAAAGGATTCGTCTTCGATGGCGGAATCAGAGCCATCGAGAACTCGGGGATCGTCGTCCCGATGCTGCGGCAGTTGGGATTGCAGGTTGAATTCCTGCCCAGCCCTGTCTCGATCGGCATCGGCAAGGACGTGATCTGGGTTGACTCCAAGGACTGCCTGGACGCGTACCAGGCGCTGTTGGAGAAACATTTTCCCGAGAGTAAACAAGATATCGCCAACGTCATGCGCGAAATCGTCAAAATCATGGGCTACATGGACGTGCTCTACGGGATCGACAACCCGCTGTTTCTGGACTTGAAGAACAACCCGGGATACGTATTCAAGAAGATCCTGCCGTGGTCGCTCAAGTACGCCCTGACTGCGCCCAAGATCGCGCGACTTCAACAGCCGGTGGATGAGTACCTCGCCAATATGCTCTCTAACCAGGCACTGACCGACATGATTGCCCAGCATTTTTTCCAGAAGACCCCGACATCCTTCGCTCTCAGCTACTTCAGCCTCTACCTCGATTATCGCTACCCCAGGGGAGGCACCGGCACTCTGGCCCAGACTGTGGAACGGTTCGCGCTGGATCACGGCGCCGAAATACGACTGGAGACCCAGATTACGAGCCTCGATCCCGGGCGAAAGCTGGTGACAGATGCCGGGGGTCAGGTCTATCGATACAAAAAGCTGATCTGGGCCGCAGATCAAAAGACACTCTATCGGATCGTCGATCTGGCATCCCTGACGGACCGGAAGGCCCTGGCAGACATCGAGGCAAAAAAACAAGCCCTGGTGGGGAAAGTCGGCGGGGATTCGGTGTTGACCACGTATCTCACGGTCGACCTGGACTGCGACTATTTTGCACGCATCGCCAGCCCTCACTTCTTTTACACACCGTCCACCACCGGTCTTTCGCAGACCCGCCTGGAGCAACTGGTCACGGACCATCCACAGGCCGCCACCCGGTTCGTCGCAGACTGGCCGCGTATCGAGGACTGGCTCAGGCGATACCTGGACCACACCACGTACGAGATATCGTGTCCTGCGCTGCGCGATCGCGCACTGGCCCCCGAGGGCAAGACCGGGCTTATCGTCAGCTCGTTGTTCGATTATTCGCTGACGAAGCACATCGATGCGCTGGGACGGTATGGCGAGTTCAAGAAGTTGGCGGCGGATCACATGATCCAGGTGCTGGATGCCTCTATTTACCCGGGGCTCAAGGCCGCGATCATGGATAGTTTCACGGCAACGCCGCTCACGATGGAACGGATCGCCGGGAACTCCGAAGGGGCCATCACAGGATGGGCATTCACCAATGATGTCATGCCGGCGGTGCGTAGTCTTCCCGGCGTGGCCAAATCGGCGCTGACGGCGATTCCGGACGTTTTCCAGGCAGGACAATGGACCTACAGCCCATCCGGGCTGCCCATTTCCATCCTGACCGGCAAATTGGCCGCGGACAGGGCACTCAAGAACCTGGTGTGAGTCCGGTCAACCGCATGCTCACATCCCAGACCCGGCGACCTATTGCGCGGTCCAGGGCCGGCGCGGCCGGATTCTCATCGATCGTCAGATGAAAGAAGCGGCCGCTCACGTCCGCCATCTCGGGAGCGGCCGCCAGGTAGTACAGCGCCTCTCCGGAGATGGCCGCGTCCTTGAGCATATGCCAGGTCACGTGGCGCTGGAACCAGCGGTACAGCGGCCCGTTGTTCATGCCAATATTGGTCTTCACATCGCCCGGATGCATGGCATTGATGGTGACGCCGGTGCCCTGCAGCCGGTCAGCGAATTCCCACGTGGTCAGCAGCTGGGCAACCTTGGATGCGCCATAGCCCCGATAACCGTTGTAGTGCCTGTGTTCCCAATTCAGGTCATTCAGATCGAGTCCGTCGAACCGGTGACCTTCGGAGTTCACCTGGAGGATACGCGCCGGTGCACTCTGCTGCAGTCGCTCGAGCAGGAGGTGCGTCAGGAGAAACGGGGCCAGGTGATTCACACCGAACACCGTCTCGAAACCATCCTTCGTCGTGGTTCGCGTGGTCGAAAACAGACCGGCTGAATTGATCAGAACGTCAATCCGGGGATAGTCTCGCAGAAGAATCCCGGCCGCTTCGCGGACAGCCGCCAGGTCGCTGAAATCTGCGACGACGATCTCGACCGGTACGTTGGTGCGCGCGACAAGCTCCTTGCGTACCTCTTCAGCTTTGCCGCGGTTCCGGCAGACCATGACGATTTGGGCGCCGGCGCGGGCGAGACGTCGGATGGCCGCCAACCCCACACCCGATGTTGACCCTGAGACGACACAGACCTGGCCGGCCATGGAAACGTTGGTTGTCTTCTGGCGGACCTGGCGGTTTCGGATGAACATGAGTTCGTCCGGCAGCTGGAATACGGGCATGGATGCCTCTTCTATCCAAAGACTCGTCGTATGAATGAACGATAGCGTTTTTTGAGGAGGGGGATTCCGTTGATGATGTCTCCCCACATGTCAAAATAATCGCGTTGCGCGATGATCCGGCCATCCTCATGGAGGGTGAGCTTGGTACTGCCATAAAGGGGTGTGGGGGGATACTTCGTGAACGCCATCGTCATGATCCAATCCATCAGGATGACATTGGAGTCCTGGGCGATGGAGAGAATGTCCATTTGAATGCTCTGACAGCGCTGGACCAGGCGTTCGCAGAGGGCGACGAATTCTTTGATTCCTTCGATGCGCTGGATGGAATCCTGGAAAACCACGTCGGGGTGATAATACGGATAGATATGAGACCAGTCGGGTTTGCCGCTGGTGTTGTAGGTCCTTGACCACAATTCCTTGACGGTATGGACGTCCAGTGTCCTGAGCGGGCCACTTTGTTTATCCCCAAACTCATTTGAGCCAGGGATCGTGTTGTTTTCTTCCATGCACCTCATCTCCAACGGTCTCCTGCCTTCATGAACGAACCCACATGAGTGCTGCAGGCGGGTTGACATTATACCTGCGGATCGCGACTCTGTCTAGCGCTGGATTGTGGGGGCAGCGCAGTTTTGGGGCAACGACTGGCCGTCAACGAATGGGGGCAACGAATGAACGAATGCCACGTGGCCCATTCGTTCATTCGTTCTGCCGCAGGCATTCGGTGACGGCCGCGCCGTGCGTTGGAGAACACGAGAGGCCGTGTTATAATCTGAAACGTACACCATTCGTCTGTTTGAGGCGGCGTAAACGAATAACTTCCGGCATTATGGCTGGAATTCGCCGCTCCGAAGGCAGTTGCACAGTTGCCATCTTTCCAAAAAGATGGCAACTGTGCAACCGCCACCGCCAGATTCGATCAAAAAGGCACGGGAAGGTATTCTTTTCCAAGCCCTGAGGACCACCACGGCTGGAACCGGGGTACCGCCGGCAAGCGCGGAACCCATTCTTTCACGGAGACTGACCGGGAGCGTACGCCATGCAAATCCTGTCCGTCGACATCGGCACCGGCACGCAGGACATTCTGCTTTTCGACAGCACGCGTGATCCAGAAAACTACCTCAAGCTGGTGATGCCATCACCCACCCTACTGGCAGCACAACAAATCGAACAGGCCACGCGGGCTCGCCAGCCGCTCCTGCTCACTGGGGTCACCATGGGGGGAGGACCGAGCACGTGGGCCGCTGAGGCGCATCACCGCGCTGCCCTGCCGATCTGGGCGACGGCAGACGCGGCACGCAGCTTCAATGATGACCTGGATGCCGTACAGAAGGACCTGGGCATCACGATCATTGGCGAGGAAGAAGCTGCCCAGCTCGCAGCCAGCATTCATCTCACCCGCGTGACGTTCAGGGACTTCGATTTCTCCACGTTACGGCAGGCGTTTGGGGCATTTGGTGTGGCGCTTCAGCCGGATGCGGTGGCAATTGCCGTCTTCGATCATGGCAATGCGCCGCCGGATGTCAGTGACCGCCAGTTCCGGCTCGATTACCTGGCCGCACGGCTGCTGCATAGCCAACGCCTGTCCACCTTTGCATTTCATGCGGGTGATGTGCCATCGATCATGACCCGTCTGCAGGCGGTCGTCGAAAGCGCGGCGGACGTCAACGTCCCTGTGGTGGTAATGGACACCGCACCAGCGGCGATTCAGGGTGCCCAGGAGGATGCCACGGTCCGGGAGATGGACGATGCTCTCATCGTCAATGTGGGCAATTTTCACTGCCTGGCCTTTCAATACCGCAATGGCCACATTGCACGCCTCTTCGAGCATCACACCGGCCTGTTGGACCAGGCCAGCCTGGAGAGATGGCTGATGGCCCTGGCCGACGGCAGCATCAGCCACCCGCTCGTTTTTGCCGAACATGGCCACGGCGCGCTGCTGATCGACCGCGAACCGGTGCCGCTGACGCGGGTCGCCGTGACTGGTCCGCGGCGCGCCCTGCTCAAATCGTCATCGCTTCCCATTTACTTTGCCGTTCCACATGGCGACCAGATGCTGGCCGGCTGTTTTGGCCTGCTGCGTGCCTGCGCCGACCTTTTTCCTGCCTGGGGCACCGAAATCAACCAGGCCCTGGACGCCAGCCAGGGTGCCAGCTTGTGGTAAGTATCACTCACCAAGAGGAGAAAACCGTGAATGACTACGAATTGACGGGAACTCGTATCGAGGTGCTGCGACGCATTCCCTATGGAATTCACATCATCACCACCCGCGATGCCACCGGACTGCACGCCGCAACCGTGAGCTGGGCGATGCAGACGTCGTTCGAGCCCACGCGGATTGCGGTTGCCTTACGAACACCGTCACGCATCCTGCAGCACATTGCTGCCAGCCGCGTATTCGCACTGAACCTGCTGGCCCGCGGACAGGAAGAAATGGCGCAGATGTTCTTTCAGTATACGACCGCTGGATTCGAGGAGAGCACGTGCCACGGCTTTCGCTGCCGTCCCGGTGAAACAGCCTGTCCCCTGTTCGTCGAGGCAGCGGCGTGGATCGAGTGCGCCAACGTGCAGACACTGGATAACCTGGGGGATCACACCGTGCTCGTGGGCGACGTCGTCCAAGCCGGCATGCGTGTTGAAGCGGCACCCCCACTGGTGCTTCATGAGTCTCCCTGGTCCTACGGCGGCTGATCACCAACGATCCGGTGCGCACAATGTGGTCTGGGCATAAAAAACGCAGGTGAAGCCTTTTCCAGGCTCACCTGCGTCGACAACGTTCCAGATTGTTCTACGAGATACAAGGCCCCAGGTCTTGACGGGCCCTTACACAGCCGCCGCGCTGGCCGGTACCAACCGCGGGCGGAACTTGTAGCCGTAGATGATGACCCCTTCCGGTCCTTCTTCGGTCAGCTTGCGTGTTACCATCTCCACCGGCATGCCGATTTGCACTTCGTCGGCATCGCAGTCGGTCATTTGCGCGGTCACCATGGGGCCTTCCAGCAGTTTGACCAGGGCCACCGTGTAGGGCAGATAATCCTCGAAGCCCGCCGGCGCATCGTACATCGTGGTGAAAGAATAGACTTCACCCAGGCCACTCAACTGATGCAGGTTCTGCGCTGGTTCTGCGCAGTGCGGGCAGGTATCGCGCGGCGGAAAGATAGCCTTGCCGCATTCATCACATACTTCACCGATCAGACTATAGCGTTGGCGTCGTGTGCGCCAATTTCGTGCAACGCCCATGATTTTTAATACCCCCAATGATGACAATGACGTTACAGAGCGAACTTTCCTTCTCATTATACCACAGATGCCACTTCAAAAACTATCAATTTCGGCACCAGACATATCGTTGTGGAAGGGTTGATAGCTTTTGACAGTCTCCTGAGCTGCCAAACGAAGCCCGGGTGCCGGCGCAGGAGAGTGCGTCGGTGTCGTGGTCGCTGAAAAAGATCGATCTTACCGAATCGATGCTCTGCTCCGGCACTAGTTTGCCAGAATGTGCGTAATGACCGTCGCGCCGCTGCCCCCGATGTTTTGCGTCATCGCCAGTTGTACATCGCGCACCTGGTTGGCGCCGGCCTGACCCTGGAGCTGCAGCACCGATTCGACCACCTGGTATACGCCGGTTGCACCCACGGGATGGCCGCGTGCCTTGAGACCACCCATCGTGCTGATCGGGATACGCCCTTCGATGGTGATCTCACCCGCTTCAGCGAGACGTACCCCCTGCCCAGGCTCGGCAAAACCCGCCGCTTCCAGCGACAATGCCGACATGATCGTAAAGGCATCGTGCAGCTCGAACAGGTCGATATCAGCAGCCGTGATACCCGCCTGGAGATAGGCTTTGTGGGCGCTCGTGCTGGCGCCCAGCATTTGGAGCGGATCGCGGCGATCGTGCACGGCGATCGTGTCGGTGGTCACGGTGGAGGCCAGAATCCGTACCGGTGCGCGGCCTGTGCCGAATTCGCGCGCTCGGGCATGGGCACACAACACCACGGCCGCCGCACCATCACAGATCGGTGACGAATCGAGGAGATTGACCGGGGCGGCGATCATGGCCGCCCGTTTGTAGGACTCGACCGAAATGGATTGGTGGAACATCGCGTTCGGATTGCCGACACCGTTATGGTGAGCATTCACGCTGAAGTGGGCAAATGATTGATGCGGCACTTTGTATTGGTGTATGTAGCGCTGCATCAACATCGCATTGATGCCCACGAACGAAACCCCTTCGGCGGCTTCGTACTCCTGGTCGGCCGCCATCACCAGGCCGGCGGTCGTCTCATCGCCGGTGGTATCGGTCATTTTTTCGACGCCGCACACCAGCACGACGTCGTGCAAACCGCTCGCCACCGCCATGTAGCCGACACGCAATGCGGCCGCACCGGATGCACACGCGGCTTCAATTTTCATGGCTTCGACGCCGCGCAACCCGACAAAATCGGCAATCAACGCACCCAGGTGCTCCTGTCGTGACAGCTCGCCGGAGAGCATGTTGCCCACGTAGAGGGCATCGACGGTCTCGACACCTGCGTCCTGCATGGCTCCCACCACCGCATCGTGTGCGAGATGGCGCAGCGAACGATCCCAAACCTCGCCAACTGGCGTCTGTCCAATCCCAATGATACTAACTGGTCTCACAGCATCTTTCTCCAGCACGTTAGGGCCTGCAAAAATGTGACTTCCTTCAAAATGGCCGGAATTCGCCGCAAATCACGGTAAGTTATTCTTCTACAAGCCCTTACGTGGTCTGCAATTTGCCGCGATAGCGCACGTACGTGGCGTAGTCGATTTCTTTGCGCCTCGTTACGTAGAACTGCGTACAGAGCGCTTTGTCGCGATGGGTGGCGATGCGGTCGGTGACTTCGAACGAAATGGCATCGCTGCCCGCGCCCGATCCAAACGACACCAGCAGGATTCGATCGCCCGGCCGTGCTTCATCCAGGATGGCGGTCAGACCGATCATCGATGAACCCGCATACGTGTTGCCGATATGGGTCACCAGGAGCCCGGTTTCGATTTGAGCCGGGGTGAAGCCCAGCAGGCTGGCGGCCCGCTGTGGAAACTTCGCGTTGGGCTGGTGGAATACCGCATACCGATAATCGGCAGGTTTGCGCCCCATTTCGTCCAGCAGCATTTGGGCCGCCGTGGTAATGTGATGGAAATAGGCCGGATCGCCGGTGAACCGCTGGCCGTGGGACGGGTAATGGGCGTACGGACGGCGCCAGAAATCAGGTGTGTCTGTCACGTAGGACAATGAAGCTTCCAGCACAGCGACACTTTCTTCACCCGGACCGATAATGAACGCTGCCCCGCCTGCCCCTGCCGTGTACTCCAGGGCATCCCCAGGACGACCCTGCGCGGCATCCATGCCGATGCCCAGGGCATAATCGACCATGTGGGATCCTACCAGGCCAAATGCTGCTTGCAGCGTCTCCGTGCCGGCTTTGCACGCAAACTCCCAATCGGCGGCCTGGGTGGTCGGTACCGCACCAATGGCCTCGGCGACGATCGTAGACGTCGGTTTGACGGCGTAAGGGTGTGATTCGCTGCCTACCCACACGGCCCGAATCAGGCGCGGATCGATGCCCGCACGCGCCAGTGCATTACGTGCCGCTTCGATCGACATGGTGGCGGTGTCCTCGTCGAGACCGGGTACCGCTTTTTCTTTGATCGGTACACCGCCTTCGCCATCGGTCCACACGCGTGCCACCTCAGAGACTGGCAAACGAAAACGGGGCACATAGGCGCCGTACCCCACGATTCCTACCGAACGACTGGGTTTCATGATCATAGCATGTTCCTCAACAAAACGCGCGCACGTTCCAGGCGAATTTGCCCTTCCCGCGCAAGTTGGACGGCAATCATCTCGACCTGGTCACCGGTGGCGCCCGCCGCCAGCGCCACCTGCCGTGCGTGCAGGGCCATGTGCCCTTTCTGAATACCTTCCGTGGCCAGGGCCCGAATCGCAGCCAGATTCTGGGCCAGACCGACCGCCGCCATGAGCTGGGCGAGGCGTCGCGCCGTAGGATTGCCCAGAATCTTGAGCGCCACACGCGCCGTGGGATGGACCTTTGTGGCCCCGCCCACTGTGCCGACCGCCAGCGGCAGTTCGAGACGACCCCACAGGGCCAGTTCGTCTGTTTCCTCTCCCACCAACGCCCACTCGGTCAGGCCGCGATACTGGCCCGAACGTGCCGCAAAGGCGTGGGCGCCCGCTTCGAGCGCCCGCCAGTCGTTGCCCGTCGCCAGCGCTACGGCGTCGATGCCATTCATGATGCCTTTGTTGTGCGTGGCGGCGCGGTAGGGGTCGGCCAGGGCAAAGGCATTGGCTTCCACGATGCCCCGTCCCACCTGCTCACCGGTCAGGTTCTCGGTTGCCAACGCTGGCAGCGGTATGCGACAGGTGGCCCACGCCCGCCGTTCGTCGGTCAGGTTCGAGAGAATACGCAGCAGGGCACGCCCCCCGGTCAGCGTCTCCAGGGTAGGGGCGATCGTCTCCACGGCGGTATTGACGGCGTTGGCGCCCATGGCATCGCGCGTATCTACCAACAGGTGCACGATGACCATCGGGCCGGCCGGTGTGTCCGGTAACAACCTGACCTGCAGGTCTTTGGCTCCGCCCCCCAGAGCCTGGATGGTTGGATGTTTTTGATTGGCCAGGGCGAGGATGTTCGAGCGCGCCTCGTGCAAGACAGCGGCAGCACGCGCCAGATCTCCCTCCGGCAGATCGAGGAGCTGGACCTGACCGATCATCACGGGGTCGGTACTTCCGGTGACAAAACCACCGCCCCCCCGTGCCAGTCGCGCCGCAAAACTGACTGCGGCGACGATCGAGGGCTCTTCGACCGCCATCGGGACCAACACATCTTCGTCATCAACGCGCAGGTTGGTGGCGATGCCAATCGGCACAGCCAGGCGCCCTACGACATTTTCGATCATGTGGCTGGCCTGGTCGAGGGATAAACCGATATCGAGTGCCGCGCGCTCGGTGTCATCAAGGTTCGCCCAGGCAGCAACGGCGTCGACGCGTGCCTGCACGCTTAGCTGGTAAAAACCTGTAATTCTGGAAGACTTTTCACTCATAATCACTCATCGATCATCACACCACACGTGCGTCCCGGCCGGGAGTCCATTCGCTCCCACCGGCTGGCAAAGCAAAGCGCCCCGTCCAAGGTACGACAAGGGCGCACAATCTATCGAGCCACACTCACAGTGCCCGATTATACCACAGCCAATCTGCCAAAAACTATCAACATCTACACCCCAAAATCCAAAACCCCCAATCCAAAATCCAAAATCGAAAACCCCTAATCCAAAATCCAAAATCCAAAATCCAAAATCGAACTACCCGCCCGTCAGTGTCGACAATGCGGTAATCACTGCCATGACGGGGCCATTAAGCAGCTGGGGCGCCAGGCCAAGTAGGGCGCTCAGGCTGACAAACAGCGCGACCAACAGCGCGGCGAGTGTGGGCTCGCGCTCGGCGTGTGTGTTGACCGGTGTGCCAACCAGGGTCACCAACAGTCGCACGTAACTGAGTGCCACCAGAATCGCTGCCGGCAGTACGATCAGCAGCCAGCGCGCATCACGCACAGCAATCTGTTGGATCAACGTCCATTGGCTGGCAAAACCGACCGTCAAGGGAAAACCGACCAACCCCAACCCGGCGGCCATCAACCCGACACTCGTCCAGGGCAGGCGTCCCAACAATCCCTGCACCTGGTTCAACTCGGTGCTGGCGGCCTGCTGGCGCAAAATGGCCAGGCTCATAGCGCCTAGCAGGATGAGAATCGTCCGCGCCCCGAAGAGCATCAAGACCAGCACCCACGAGCTCACGAGGCCCAGTGCCACGGCGAGAATCAAGAGTCCGTAATTGAACAGCCCGGCATATCCCCACAACCGCGCCACATCACGCTGACCCATTGCCGCAATGCCACCCCAGGCGATGGTCAGCAGACCGCCAATGATCAGAAAACGGGCCAGATTGAAATCGTCGACAATCGCAATGAAGTTCGTCGTCAGCGCGCGCACGAGGTACAACACAACGGCTTCTCCAATCAGCTGGAGAAATGCTGCAACCAGCGGAGGCGCATCGAACCCAAGCGCCACGCGCGGCCCGTGCAGCGGCGTCGGCGCCAGCAGCAGAATCAGCCCCACCCCAAACAGGTTGATGGCGGCCTGGTAGGGCTGTGGGTCATCGGGGTTGAACGGAAGCTGGACCAGCAGCCAGTAAGCGGTCAGGAAAAAGGGGAAGGCGGCGAGCGGCAGCCACATCTGCCGGAATGCGCCGCGCGTCGAACCAAGCCGTCCCGATTGCACGATGAATACCGCAATGCAGGCCATGAAAGCCAGGCTGATCGGCGCCAGGGCCGGCGGAATCGCCATCATGGCCAGGCTCGCCAGGCTTAGTACGATCAGACCAGCCGAAAAAAAGGTGCGCCCCTGGGAAATGCGCCAGGCAAACAGGAAGGTGATGAGGGTGATCAAGTACAGAAAACTAAAGAATGGTCGCAATCCCTCACGAAACTGGTACGTGATGCCCACCCAGGTGACAGGCTCACTCAATAAAACCGGACGTCCTACCCACATCACGGTCATATCCAACGGTGCCAGCCAGATGAACACCATCATCCCTGCAATGAGTGCCATGGCCAGCAGTGCGGCGAGGCTCGCAAACCGGCGCAGGGCATACACCAGGGCGGCTGCAATCAGCGGCAGGATCACCAGGGTCGCGGCACCGCTCATGCCCGCCATCCATTCTCGTCTGGGGGTGCCGCGCCGTCATCACTGACCTGACCCTGCACGATGGCCAGGTAGGCACAGGCCAGACCCACCAGCAGCTGAAGCGCGCCCAGGATGCCGATCATGCGTGTGTCGAGAGTCAAATTGCTGTAGAACAGCTGCACCGCACACAGCCACAACAGCAAACCTGCGCCCGCCTTCAGCTGTTCTCCTTCGAGGGCCAGGATCGTGACGCCCATGACAGTCATCCACAAGCAGAGGAATGCCACCTGCGGCAGGAGGTTCGGCAGGGGCACGTAGGCGTCGCTCAACAGGAAAACCAGCGCCACCAGGAGGACCACCGTGATTCGAAACGGCATGGTGGTGGTCAACGCCGGCCAGCGGACTCGCGCGGGCGGTCGCATCGAGGGTGAAACGCCGTGCGGCAGCGGCCACGGCCGTCCCCAACGGACCTGACGCGCCGACAGGTACCACATGATACCGATCAGACCGCCAATGACCAGGTTGATCAGGGCCCATTCCGCGGGCAGTAGACGCGTGCTGATCAATGCCAGGGCGACGTACAACGCTTCCAAGACAAACAGAAACAACCGCCAATCGGCCACGATCAGCAGGAGTGCCGCTGCAACGACGGCGACAGCGACTGCGGGGAATCCCGAGATCGGTTCGAGTTTGGCGATCAATTCGGTCAAGGTCGGCAAATCAGGCACGGTGTTCTCCAATACGGCCGGTCATAGGCCACCCAGCATCAGCCACATCAGCAAACCGGTTACGATCACCCAGCCGACATAACCCTCGCCGTCCAGAATCCAGGCAAGAGCAAAACTCGCTTTGGACAAGAACCCGCCGACGACCCGTATGATGTTCTGCAGCCAGGTCAGACTGGCAACGTGGACCACGGCGCGTGTTCGGGCTTCCTGGTTGGTCAGGACCTGTTGGCGTGTACGCAGCAGCAGGTAGGCACCGGCGAGGCTCAACGCCTGGAGGATCCAGAACCACAACGGCAGTGCGCGTACCTGGGTAATCACTGGCTCGAAGATCAGTGCGGTCCCACTGCTGCCCAGCCAGGCTTCGACCAGGGGTGGCCGCAGACCAAGCGCCAGCATGGGTACGGCAAACAAGACGAACCCAGCAAGGTGGCGTGCAGCGAAGATCCGGCCTGGCGTGCTCCACGTAGGAACGCTTCGCTCGCTGCCTGCACGTGGCCAGTGTCGCAGGAGGGCCGCCACCGCCAGGGCTTCCGCAAGGATGACCAACAGCCAGCGCAGCAGTGCAAAACCGGGCAGCAGGTCCGTGGCCAGTGAAGGCAGCTGTGCCAGGCTGGCCATGACGGGAAAACCGACCGTGCCAGGAATGCCCAACAGGCACAACATGGCGATGCCCAACGGCCACCGCCAGGCCCAGGCGCGCGCAATCATCAACCCCACCAGGAGTCCGCTAATCCCCAGGGCAACCGTCAGCATCGGCCAGACTACCGCAGCGGGACCGGTTACCGGCATAAAAATCACAGCCGCCATGGCCCAGGTCGCGCGGTTGACGACCACGTAGAGCAGGCTGCGGTCGAGAGCGGCGTCCAACCATGCCACCAGCCCCGTACCCAGCAGTGCCATCAGCATCAACGCGAACCACGTGGGCTGCTGCAAGGTCATGGCAGCGCCTGGGTTATAGATTCGCCCCAGCAGAACCAGGCCCACCACAGCCGGCAGGAGATAATCGCACAGGGCGGTCAAGCCCGCGGGTGGTTTTTCGGCTGTGAACCAGAAATGGAGAGGATAACCTGCCACACGCCACAACACGGCGATCAACAGAAGGGCACGCGCCAGAGGAGAGACGATATCCGAAAGCATCGGTGCCTGGGCTCCGGCCGATCCGGCGACTACCAGGGCCAGCCAGATCAACAGCGCGCCGGCACTGCCCAAGGCTGCGGACACCGCGCGCGGTCTGGTCACGTTACGCGCGAACAGGGTGACCTCGAACAGGATCCAGCACATGGCAAGGGTGAGCAGGTTCGTGGCACTGGTGACAGTCAATGTTGCGGCGAGAGCCAACAGGTGGTAGGTATGCAGGCGCGCCGTGCGCCAGCCGGCGCTGTCCCAATTGTAAAGAATGTCGATCGCGGCCACACACAGGGCCAGCATGCCCCCCAACCACGCCCAGCCATCTACCCGCCAGACCAGCTCGCCGACGGGTATGAGGATCGCATCCCACGGGCGCACCAGTTCGGCGGGTATCGTGAGGTTCGCCAGACTGAACCACAGCAGCCCGCTGATGCCGATCACACCCAGGGCGAATACACTGTGCCATACGGGGCGGCGCCAACGCGCAAGGAAAACGAGAGCCAGCCCTCCCACTACCAGGGGAACAGCTGGCCCAAGGGGGTTTGTCACCAGAGAATCCAAAATGGGCAACCCAATGTAGCGAATTTGACCCGATTCTACCATACGGGCCAACAGCGTCCAAAATCGAAAATCACACACCCCATTGGCGCCTGGCGCACACCGTGTTATAATCGGCCTTGATGCAGCGGGGGCGCCCGAACGCGCCCACCCATCGACCGGTGATCGAATAAATAACGGACTCGAGAGGAACTCGAATGGAACAGCAACTGGTTGAGTGTGTGCCGAATTTCAGTGAAGGACGGCGTCCCGAGGTCATCCGGGCCATCGTGGACGCCTTGCGCGTACCAGGCGTGGCAGTGCTCGACGTCGAAAGCGACGCTGACCATAACCGGTCTGTGGTAACGCTGGTGGGTGAGCCGGCGGCCATGCTCGATGCGGCTTTCGACGGCATCGCGCGCGCCGCCGAACTGATCGATCTGGATCAGCACCAGGGTGCGCATCCGCGGCTGGGGGCAACCGACGTGGTGCCCTTTGTGCCGCTGCGCCGTATCTCCCTGGCCGAATGTGTGGAACTCGCCCGGCAGCTGGGCCAGCGCGTGGGCAGTGAACTTCAGATTCCGGTTTACCTGTACGAAGCGGCGGCCACGCGACCCGACCGCGTCAACCTGGCCGATGTGCGCCGCGGTGAGTACGAATTGCTCAAGACCGAAATCGGCACTAATCCGGCGCGCACGCCCGATTTTGGACCAGACCAGTTGAGTCGTGCCGGTGCAACGGTGATCGGGGCGCGGGCATTTTTGATTGCCTTCAATGCCTATCTGAACACAGCCAACGTGGATGTCGCCAAAAAAATCGCCAAGGCCGTACGTCATTCCAGCGGCGGACTACGTTACGTCAAAGCGCTCGGTCTTCTGGTGGATGGGCGGGCGCAGGTTTCGATGAACCTGACCGATTTTACCCAGACACCGATCCATCGTGTCGTCGAGATGGTGCGCAGGGAAGCGTCACGTTATGGCTGCACCATCGAGCGCACCGAGCTGGTCGGCATGATTCCCCAGCAGGCGCTGCTCGACGTGGCCCAGTGGTACCTGCAGCTGGACGATTTTACGCCCGACATGGTGCTGGAAAACCGGCTGACCGGCGGTTGAAAATCGGCCACCACCTAAAAAAAGCCGCCCTCCGATGGGCGGCACGTGCCATACTGTGACTGCCGGTCAGTGCAGGTGGGTCCCGCCGGATTCGAACCGGCGACCAACCGGTTATGAGCCGGCCGCTCTCACCGCTGAGCTAGGGACCCCTTCGTTGTGGCAGTTGATCGAGAGCGGGCGAAGGGAATCGAACCCTCACAACAAGCTTGGAAGGCTAGTGTTCTACCATTGAACTACGCCCGCAATGAGTCGGGGCGAGAGGATTTGAACCTCCGACCCCAGCGTCCCAAACGCTGTGCGCTTCCAACTGCGCTACGCCCCGGCGGCGCATAGTATACCCCATCCAACCATTTCAAGCAAACCCACGTATTCACTCAGCTATAATGTTAATCCAATCCAATCTATAATCCAATCCAATCCAATCCAATCCAAAATCCAAAATCCAAAATCCAAAATCTCACGGCCCCCACGCCAGGTGTTCGTCGCTCCAGTCGGGCAGTGTGCCAGGCAGGTTCGTGATCTTCACAGGGCTGGAGCGTGGTTGCACCACGTAGAGTGCCCAGGGACCGTCGCGATTGGAAATGAAAGCAATCCATTTCCCGTCCGGTGACCAGGTCGGCAGGCCATCGATCGCTGAACTGGCAGCAACCGGTGCGACCGTACCGTTGGACTCACGCACGAACAGGTCCCAGTTGCCGCTGCGCTGCGCCGACATGAATGCCAGGCGACTGCCACCCGGTGCCCAGGCCGGTGCGGTATCGCCAGTCACGTCGGTCAGCGGGGTATAACGGCTGCGGTCTGGCGACATCTGCCACAGCCCACAGCGGTTGCCCTGTTCATCACACCCTTCGAGGGCGATTTGCTGGCCCGGATACCACGCTGGGCTGCGTCCAAATGTGATGTACTCGGTGGCTTCGGTTCCTTCGGACCAGGCGTGGTAGAGCCGCCAGCGACGATCCCCCTCGCGGTTGGATGTGAAAATCCACTCTTTGCCGTCGGGCGACCAGGTGGGTGAGCTGTCCTCGGCAAAGGTCGTGACGCGACGTACCAGGTCGCCGTTTGAGTTGATCGTGGCCAGGCCGATCATGTCGCCGCGCGTGTTGCGTACGGCAATCCGCGATCCACCAGGTCCCATGCTCGGCTGCCGCAGGTTAGTGGCAACTGCCTGTGGACGCGCGTTGGCGGCTACGGCTGTGCGGTACAAGACATACTGATTAAAATCCGGATCCCAGGTCGCGAAATAGATGTGACCGGGGGCGAGTGTGCCTGTCGGCGCTGTCACGGTGCTTCCAGGCGTGTCCAGGGCGACGATTGGAGTTGTCTCGGCCGGCCGCGTGCCTTGGGACAAACAGCGTTGATCGGCTTCGTCGTTTTTGGCACGCAGCACCGTGCTTGGCTGCACAGCCAGGGCGGCGGCATATTCGGCGGCAGCGCTGCACCAGCTGCTGCGCTGGACCAGAAGGTCGGCGTATGCGATGGTGGCGCCGGTCAGGCGCGTTTCGACGTCCAGGTAATCGGGACGTATCGTGTACAATTCACGAAATGCCGTTACCGCTTTTTGCCAGTTGGCCTGCCAGTAACCCAGCGCCTGCAGGTAGCGTGTGGCCAGGTCTTTTTGTTCTTGCGCCTGTGCATCGTCGGGCCGTACCATCAGTGCGCGTTCGAATTTACGAATGCCCTCTTCCATGCGGCCGCTGCCAACCAGGGCCAGACCCTGGTTGAAATAACTCTTGTACAGGAGATTGGCCACCGTATCCGATTCATAGCTCGAATCAAGTGCCTGTAATCGTTCGAGGCTGGCAGCCGCCCCGTCCCAGTTTCGTTGGTCGTAGTGGGTCTGCGCCTCCGCCAGGACGGTTTCGCGGGCATCGACCGTCGCAGCCTGGACGGGGGTTGGTGTGGCAAGTGCGGTTGCAGCGGCGGTTGCCGTCGGGGGTGGTGTCACGGCAAGGGTTCGCAGACGCGTCAGGGCTGAGAGAGCTTGCGCATGCGAGGGCTGGAGACGCAGGACCATCTGCAGCTCGGCATTGGCCAGTGCGGTTTCCCCTGCGTTCAGGTGATCGATCCCACGCTGATAATGCAGTGCCACCGCCGTGGCTTGATCGGCGGCGCGCTGTACGAAGCCGGCGCGTACCCCCAAAAAACCGGCACCCAATACACTGATGAGGCCAAGGGTGAACACGACACCATACACGGCCAACCAGCGCCAGCTGGGTCCTGTCCATCGTCGTTTGACCAAACGCAGCCGGCGCCGCGATGGGGTCGTGTTACTCAAGGACACTGGCGGCGTGATGCTGGACGGTGCATCGGGCAGGGTTGTTTCCGGTAAGTTTTGCTGGCGGCGAGATGAATCGTCAGGCATAGGAAAAGGTTGTGCGGCGTTACCGTAACGCCATCTCCTGCTGAAATTGGAAGACCGGTTGGTCTTCGTCGGTGAGAATTTGTACCGCAACCACACCCCGATCAGGCCGATCGGGCGGCAGTGGTATGGTTTGAATGAATGGGCGTGTTGGCTGGAGGTCCGCCGGCAGCACGGTGACCGCCGTACCTGCCACGGTCAAGGTCAACTCACCTGTAACACGGCGCACCGGGTAGAACAGCACCCGCAGTCCAACGGGCGTCATCTGCAGGTTGAGCGCACCGAGCTGATCGGCATAGACGACATCGTCGATGCCGGTCACCGGGTACCAGGTTTCCTCCCAGTACAGGGACTGCTCAGGACCGAGGTGCACGGTGTCCGCAAACGTTGGGGCCAGCCCGCCCTGCATCTCCACGTAGCTGGACCCATCGTCCGTGTACGTGGCGGGAGCAATCGGGTCACTCCCGCCAAGGGCAAAGAGTTTGGCACCTGGCATCACGTCGGGTGGAAAAATACGCACCAGACCTTCGTCGGCCTCGGTGTCATACACGCCCATAAAACCGGCCCGCATCGCCGGACGTGCAAAAACACCGAGGTACTGGTGCCAATTGGCCAACCGGCTCAGGTCGCGGTCGCGGTACTGCGGCCAGGGCATCGCCTCGCCCGCAGCCGGCAGATCGGGGTCGCCCGTCGAGTGGATGGTGACTGCGTTGGCGGGCAAGATGAAGTGCAGCGCCGGCGATGGCCGGTTCTGACCACCGGGGGCTACCATCGCATTCAGCCAGTACGAGAAATCTACCCCCTGGTCGGTGGGATTGCTCAGGCGTGTGCGCAGCGTCAGCGCCGCTTCATCGGCCAACAGAGAGATGTCGGTGCTGATCTGAAGCCGTCCTTTCGGCTGCTGAAAAACGGTAATGGTCGCTTCCTGATCACTGAAGTGGAGCGAATCGTAACCCCACGGTGTTCCCCAGGCATAACCATGTTCGGCCACCGGGAGTCCCCATTCGACACCCCCCGCCGCCAGCCAACCCGCCTCCAACCCATCGTACGGCGGCGGGCCCCAGGGTGAGGGTTTGAGCACGGGGTTGTTGTACAGTAGATTGTGACCGCTCGGTTTATGGACAATTTCGTACAAACGTCCACCCAGTTCGGGCAGAACACTCACACGTAAATGATCATTCTGCATCACCAACTGACGGTATGTCTGCGGTGCGGGCTGTGGCTGCGTCGCCAGATAGGCCGCACGGTCGAGCATGGGCCAGGTCCAGTTGAAGGCTGGATCGGTGACGTCGCGCTGAAATGCGCGGTACGGGTACGTTGCGATCGTGATCTGTCCGGTCGTTACAGAAACAGTCGCCGTCGAGGTCACCGTCGGTGAGGGCACGGGCAAAGGCGTAGGGGGCGCCGTGGCCAGGACGGTGAAGGTTGCCGTGGGTGTGGGGACCGCAGCCGTTGCGCGCAAGCCGGCTGTTGCTGTGGCGCGCGGCGTGGTCGGGACCAGACGCTCGCCTGGTGTGGTTGCAGCCGTCTCTCGCGTGACTGCGGTGGCAGTGAACGGCACGGGTGTCGCCGCGGCCACCGTCGATGTGACAGGCAGCGGCGTGGTGGAGCCACTGCACCCGGTAAGTCCAATGACTGCCCACACGACGAGCAGCGCCACGCGAGACCCGTAGCCTGTCCGTGACCAACGCTCCCCGCCCGGCACCGATGACATTGTCATGTGCGCCATTATAGACTGGATTGCCCATCTTGTCCAAGATTTCCGATTTCAGATTTTTGCGCCAACCGGATGTGCGGTGGCGAATTGCTGCGCGCGGACAGGCAGCGGGTGCCAGCTGTATCTGTGCCGCGGCGGCTGTGGTTTGGTCTTTTTTGGAGGGCACCGTACAATAGGGCCGTTGAGTTTAGGGGCCTATCGGGTTATTCGGATAGGCTCTCAGGAGCTATCGAGGTGATCCGTAACCTGGCTGCCACCGTGCGTGACCTGGCGGGTGCTGCCGCTCTCTTTTTGCTGCCCTGGTGGTGGCACCACATCGTGGTGGCGCGCCCGGTTTCGGGTATTCAGTACCACGAATTCACCGATATCTCGCTGTACGTCAGCGAAGCGCTGCTCGTTGTGGCGGTAATTGCCTGGTTGATAACGCGCCCGGGCCCGCTGCGGCTGCCAGGGTGGCTGGCGTGGCCGCTGCTGGCACTGCCAGTCCTGGGTTTACTGTTGGTGCCCCAAGCCACGGATCCGCTGCTGGCGTTCTATCACGCGGTGCGTCTTGGGCTGGTCACCTTGTGGACCCTTCTCCTGGCATCGACGACGCGCCTGCGTCGGTGGGCACCGGGTATCTTACTGGCGGCCGGCAGCCTGCAGGCGTTTATTGCCTTGGGGCAGGCTGCGATGCAGCGCGACTTGGGGCTGCAGCTGTTTGGCGAAGTGCCAGTGAGCCCCACCATGTCGGGGGTAAGCATCCTGTCGTATGCGGGTACACGCTGGCTGCGACCCTATGGTCTGACGCAGCATCCGAATATTCTGGCGGGCACGTTAGCTGTGAGCCTCTTGTTGGGCTTGGGGCACCTGAGCTGCGGCCGCGTGCGCCATCGTGGACTGTGGATCGTGGGGATCGGCCTGACAACCATGGGTCTTGCCCTGACCTTTTCGCGCGCGGCCTGGCTCGGTGCGGCAGCCGGCGCGCTGGTGATCGGTCTGAGTGCTGCCACGCGGCTCTCGTCGTTCGAGCGTCGCCGGCTGCTGCTCCGCCTGGGACTGCCCGTCGTCGCCCTGGCTGTCCTGTTTGTGCTGCTGGCCTGGCCCCTCTTTGCCAGTCGCCTGGGTCTGACCATGGCAAACTCGGAGGTGCGTTCGGTCGATGAGCGATCGGTGATGCTGCACATTGCGGTACGGCATCTGACCGCGCAGCCCTGGCCTGGCATTGGCCTGGGCCAGTTCAGCCGCCTGGCGCTCGCCGAAGGGCGCGACCTGTTGGGCTACTATCCACCACAGCCGGTGCACGTGGTGCCGATCCTTGTCACTGTGGAGCTTGGCCCACTGGGAGGTCTGCTCTGGTTGTGGCTGGCCCTGGCGCCGATAGGAGCACTGATCATCCGCCGCCGGCTGCCGCCTGGTGTGCGCGGTCCCAGCGCGGCCTGGCTGGCGTTGCTGGTCATCGGGCTGTTCGATTTTTATCCATTCCAGGCAACGCAGGGCCGGCTGCTGACATGGACCGTTCTGGCGCTGTGGGGTGCGGCCTGGATGGCAGACGGGATATCATCAGAGCAAGAGGAGTCACATGTCTGATTTTGCTGCATTATCGCGCGTGCTTGCGCGCTTGACCGAGCTGGCAGCCGCGGCTGGCCGCGCCAGGACGTATGCCGTCCCGGGTCTCTGGCTCGATCCGGCGGGGTCTTCCCAACGCCAACGGGTCAATCCCTTTCGCTTCTACCGTGACCGCGTGCAGGCCATACTCGACAGCCCAGCGCAGCCGCTGGTCAGTGGTCCACCGGCCGGTGGTTGGAGCGAGCATGCGGTGGTGTACAACTGTTTTGCGCGCGCAACAACCGCTTTCGACCACGACGGTGATGGCGAAATCGCGTTTCCGGTCAATCCCCAGGGGTGGCGTGAGACCGGCACGTTCCTGAAGTGCCTGGTTTTGCTGCCGTATTGGCGCTGGCTGGGCATCAACACCGTCTACTTTCTGCCGATCACGGCGGTAGGACAGGACGGCAAAAAGGGCAACCTGGGGTCGCCTTTTGCCATCCGGAATCCCTACCGGATCGACGAAAACCTGGGTGAACCCCAGCTGGGCCTGGATGTGGAAACCGAGTTCAAGGCTTTTGTCGAGGCTGCCCACCACCTGGGCATCCGCGTCGTGCTCGAATTCGTGCTGCGCACTGCCTCACGCGATGCCGATTGGGTGGCCGAACATCCGGAGTGGTTCTACTGGATCGATGCGCGCGTACCCGAGCGGTCGGCCGGTATGTCTCTGGAAGAGGCGTACCACGCCTATGGGGCACCCATGTTTAGAGACGAAGAGCTGCACTACATCCATGGCGAGGCTGCTGCGGGCCGGTCCGACCGCCTCCTGCCACCGCCGGCGGCCTACTGCGGTCTTTTCACCCCACCTCCCGAACCGGGCCAGGTCGAGATGATCGATGGCCGCTGGTTCGGGCGGCTGGCTGATGGTCGTATTGTGCGTATTGCCAGCGCCTTTTCCGACTGGCCCGGCGATATGCAGCCGCCCTGGACCGACGTGACGTACCTGCGTCTGTACGATCACCCCGCGTTCAACTACATCGCGTACAACACACTGCGCCTGTACGACAGCAGGCTGGCCCAGCCCGAGCACGTGGTGCCCGCGTTGTGGGAGCGCATCGTGGGTGTGATCCCGCACTACCAGCGCACGTACGATATCGATGGCGTGATGATCGACATGGGGCACGCCCTTCCCTCCGAATTGAAACGGCAGATCGTGACCACGGCGCGTGCCACCAAGGCCGATTTTGCCTTCTGGGCAGAAAACTTCGATTCGCCGTGGACGAGTGTGCAGGAAGGTTACAACGGCATCGTCAACAGCTTTCCGATGAACCTGCATCCCCAGTTTCAGGCCGCGGGTTACCTGGACAGCCTGGCGCGTGATGGCATGCCCCTGCACTTTATGGCGACGCCTGAAACCCATAATACGGCCCGCGCCGTCAGCCGCGCGGGTGGCCTTGCCTACAGCCGGTACGCCTGGGCGATCTGTGGGGCGCTGCCGGCCATACCGTTCGTCCATGCGGGCTTCGAACTCGGCACTCCCGATCCGCTCAATACAGGGATTGGTTTCTCTGTCGAGGAAATGGCACGCTATCCGGCCGATACCTTGGGCCTGTTCAGCATCACGGCTTACCAGTGGCAGCAGCCGCAGAACCTTGTTGCCTGGGTGCGGGCTGTACTGGCGGCGCGGGCGCGTCATGCCGATCTGATCAGCGACCTGGACCCCGCCACGATGGTGTTTGCCGTGCTGCCTGATAACCCGGTGGTTTTTGCCATTGTGCGGCAAACGCGGCAGGGGGAAGCGCGCCTGATTGTGCTGGCCAACAGCGACTACTTTCACCCGCAGCCGGTCGACCTGATATTGCCCGATGCACCGGATGTATTGATCGAGCAATTGAGCGGCACTGCGCTTGAATTGGCGGTGGATCATCGTCTGCGGCTGGAACTGGCGCCGGCGCAGGTGGTCTGGTTTGACGTGGCCTCATGAACTACGTCGATCTGCACTGCCACACCACGGCATCCGACGGCACGCTGAGTGCCACGGCGCTGGTTGCGCGTGCCGCCGAATTTGGCTTGCACACCATCGCCGTGACCGATCACGACACCACGGCCGGCATCGAGGAGGCCCTGGCGGCCGGCCAGCGGCTTGGTGTCGAAATTATACCCGGCATCGAGATCAATACCGATGTTTCCGGCGGCGAAATACATATCCTGGGATACTTCATCGATTGGCGCGAGCCGTCGCTGCAAACGGAGCTGGCACGGCTGCGTGCCGGCCGCCAGCAGCGCGCCGAGGAGATGGTGCGCCGGTTGGCGGCCCTGGGCATGCCAGTGACCTGGGCGCGCGTCCAGGCGATTGCCGGTGACGCGGCGATCGGCCGCCCGCACGTGGCCCGGGCCTTGCTCGAAGCCGGGTACGTCAATTCGAGTAAAGAAGCCTTCGATTTGTACATCGGCCGGCACGGGCCGGCCTATGTGTCGCGGATTCGCTTCACACCGGCGGAGGCGGTGCAGGCCATTCGCCGCGCGGGTGGACTGCCGGTTCTGGCCCACCCGATCATTGCCCGCTTCACCGGCGACCCGGTGGTGGAGGTGAACCTGGCGCGCGAACTGCCCGCACTGCTGGAAGCAGGGCTGGCGGGGCTGGAGTGTTATTACCCCAACTACACCGCCGGCCAGATCGACAAGCTGCTGGCCACGGCGCGCAAGTGGGGTCTCTTGGTGACCGGTGGCACCGATTTCCACGGCCCACGGTCCGATCGTGCCGAGTTGGGCAGCATCTACGTACCGGAGCGGGTGTTACACGCGTTGAAAGCGGCGCGGCCCATCACATAAGCGCACGCATGCGGTGTGTAACCACCAGGCTGCTCGCGAGGCCAGTAGCCTCATGTTTTTCACATGAAACCCGGCACGACGCCCCTGACGGAGGAGTTCGCACCTGGGGGTGCGAACTCCTCCGTCGGGGGCGTCGTGGCGCGCCCGGGGGGGGGGCCCGCCCCCCGGGAGGGTGTGTTTTTGTGAAAAAGTGGGCGAGTGGGTGACGCACGGCGGGGGG
>CAYUCC010000039.1:0-47009 GCA_964443225.1 uncultured Anaerolineae bacterium | reverse complement strand
ATGCCTACCTGGCGGGCCTGCCCTGGGTACGGATCATCCACGGCAAAGGCACCGGTACCCTGCGCCGCGTCGTACGTGACGAACTGCGCCGCAGCCCCCTCGTCAAAGAAGTGCGGGCCGGCGAAGCCGCCGAGGGCGGCGAGGGTGTGACCGTCGTCAAACTGCTGGCCATGCAGGATTGATGCGCTGTAACCACCGGCGACACCCGCTCGTCACACTGCGCAGCGACAACTCGCAGACGAGAGGATGAGAACCGAGCATGCGCCCACGTGATCCCACCCCCATCGACACCACTCTCGCGGCCACAGATCCTGGCCCGCGCTGGTTTCACCTGGCCTGGCGGATCGCCGCCAGTCTGGCGATCCTTTGGCTGACTCTCCAACTGCGCTAAGGGCTCGTAAAAGAATAACTACCCGTGCTTTTTGATCGAATTTGGTGTTAGCGGTTGCACAGTTGCCATCTACCAAGAAACTCCCCCCCGCCAGAGGAGTTTGCACCCCCAGGTGCGAACGCCTCTGGCGGGAGCGTCGTGCCGCACCTGGGGGTGCGGCACTCCTCGGTGGTCGGAGTTTCCTGTAGAGAACATGAGGCCACTGGCCTCACCAGCAGCTTTTTGGAAAGATGGCAACTGTGCAACCGCCATCGCCTTCGGAGCGGCGAATTCCAGCCATAATGCAGGAAGTTATTCTTTTACAAGCCCTATGTGAGATGATGGAACATGTCAAACTACTCGCACAAATGTGCGAGTAGTTTGCGCCAGCCCGCCATCTGGGGTAAAATAGCCCCAAACACCTTCCTGGCACACAAAGGGCGAGCGGCGTGGACGACTTCGAACGTTTTGGTTTTTTCTACCTGGGCAAACCCATCGACCGGCAATCGGGGCAGTTGGAACCGGTGCCGCTGCTCTACGAAGGGCGCGATCTGACGACCCACGCCATGTGCGTTGGTATGACGGGCAGCGGCAAAACCGGCCTGACGATCGGCCTGATCGAAGAAGCGGTGATCGACCGCGTGCCGGTGATCGTCATCGACCCCAAGGGCGACCTGAGTAACCTCCTGCTCGCGTTTCCAGGACTGCACGCCGCCGATTTTTTGCCGTGGATCAACACGGATGACGCCCAACAGGCCGGTGCGCCCCCCGAAGCGTACGCGGCACAGGTGGCCGCCACCTGGCAGCGTGGTCTGGCCGAGTGGGGGCAGTCGGGCGCACGCATCCAGACCTACCGCGATGCCGCCGAGTGCCTCATTTTTACGCCGGGGAGTGATGCCGGCCTGCCGGTCAACATCCTGCACAGCTTGCAGGCGCCGGCACAGTCGTGGGAGACGCACGCCGAAGAGCTGCGCCAACAGGTCAGCTCGACCGTCTCGGCCATCCTGGGACTCGTTGGGTACAACGATGACCCGGTACGCAGCCGCGAGCACATCCTCGTTGCCACCATCTTCGAGCACTACTGGCGTCAGGGCCAGGACATCGACCTGGCCACGTTGATCCGCGCGATCCAACAACCGCCGGTACGCACCCTCGGTGTCGCCGATGTCGACACCTTCTTCCCGCAGAAAGACCGCTTCGAACTGGCAATGGACCTCAACGGTTTGGTGGCGGCGCCGTCGTTCCAAACCTGGCTGCGCGGCCAACCTTTGGTGATAGACCAGCTGCTGTTCGGGCCACAGGGCCAGCCGCGGGTGTCGATCTTCTACGTGGCGCACCTCAGTGACAGCGAGCGTATGTTCGTCGTTTCGCTGCTTCTGGAGCAGGTGCTGGCCTGGACACGCACCCAGTCCGGTACCCACAGCCTGCGCGCCCTGCTGGTCATGGATGAAGTGTATGGGTATCTGCCGCCCATTGGGTCACCGCCCAGCAAAGGTCC
Organism: uncultured Anaerolineae bacterium; assembly: GCA_964443225.1. Lineage (GTDB taxonomy): Bacteria > Chloroflexota > Anaerolineae > SSC4 > Amarolineaceae > SSC4. The sequence continues at coordinate 45,141 of CAYUCC010000039.1, read as the reverse complement.
GCTGCTGCGCCTGCTCAAACAGGCCCGCGCCTATGGCCTGGGCATCGTTTTGGCCACGCAGAACCCGGCCGATCTCGATTACAAAGGGCTCACCAATATGGGCACCTGGTTCATCGGCCGTTTGCAGGCCAAACGTGACAAAGAGCGTCTGCTGGACGGCCTGGAGGGTGTGACCGCGGGCGCCGGGGGGGTCTTCGACCGCACGACGATCGATCGCGCCATCTCCGGACTGGCGCCGCGCGAGTTTCTGCTGCACAACGTGCACGACGACGAGCTGCAGCAGTTCAAAACGCGCTGGACGCTCTGTTACCTTCGGGGACCCCTGACCCGTCCGCAGGTACGTGATCTGATGACCGCCAAACGGGCCGCGTACCTGCCCACTGAGCAGGCTCCCATTGCGTCCCTGAACGGTGCTGGCGGTGTCACGGCGCGGTCCGACGTGACCGTGGTGCCGCCGCTGCTGCCCGCGGGCATCGACCAGGTGGTCCTCCCGCTCGCGCGGGGACCCGAAGCGGCGCGCCGACGTCTCCAGCGCCAGGCCACGATCACCGCGACACCGGGCACCAGCGAGCTGATTTACCGGCCGGCGCTGCTGGGCCATGCGCAGGTACGTTTCCTCGACCGCAAGCTGGGCGTCGACGACGTGCAGGCGCTGGCATACCTGCTGCCTGTGTCGGACACACCGCCGCGTTGGCGTGATGCACAGGCACTGCCGCCGGCGCTGCCGGTGGATTCAAACCCGCAGCCGGGCGCCCTGTTCATGCCGGTGCCACCCACGATCAGCACCGCACGCGCCGTACAGGACCTGGCCGCTGACCTGGCCGATCACCTGTACCACAACGCGCGCGTGACGCGCTGGCACAACCCGGCCCTCAAACTCTATTCGTTGCCAGGCGAGACGGCACGCGACTTCCGTATTCGCTGTGAGCAGACGGCACGCGAAGCACGCGATGACCAGGTCGACCAGCTGCGGCTCAAATACCGGCCGCGCCTGGCCCGCATCCAGGAACGCCTGCAGCGCGCGCAGCACAACCTGGCCCAGGATGAGGCCGAAGCAGCGGCCCGCGGCCGCGAGACGTGGGCCAGCCTGGGGGAATCGTTGGCGGTTCTGCTCTTTGGCGCCCGCCGCATGCGCGTCGCCTCGGTTCCCATGGCCAAACAACGCCTCGCCGAACAGGCACGCCTGGACGTGGCCCAAGGGGAACGGGTCATCACCGGGCTGGAGCAGGAACTCACCAACCTGCGTGACGATTTTCAACGCGAAGCCGAAACGATTACGGACCGCTGGGTGCGTCTGCTCGACGAACAGAAAGAACTGGTGGTTACGCCGCGCCGGAGCGATGTCATCGTGCAGACGGTGGCGGTGGCATGGCTGCCCGGTTGGGAGCTGGCCTTCGGCGGTCCCCACGGCGCCACGCAGCGGGCACGCATCGAAGCGTGGACTTAGGGCTTGTAAAAGAATAACTTCCGGCATTATGGCTGGTATTCGCCACCGCCAAATTCGATCAAAATAGCACGGGAAGTTATTCTTTTACAAGCCCTTGACCATTCATCAGAAGGACGAGACGATGCGGCATTTACCTTGTGTATCGATCCTAAGGGCTTGCAAAAGCATAACTTCCCGTGATTTGCGGCAAATTCCAGCCACTTTGCCGGAAGTGATTCTTTTACAGGCCCTGAGCGGCTTCCTGATAGTCACGGTCCTGGCTGCCTGCGCACCGTCCGCAACACCCGGTGGCAACGCGGAAGCGACACGCACACAGGAAACGACTTCCCCAACCGTCGACGCCGAACCGACGATTATCGAAGCGTTACCCACGAAAGAAGCAGACCTCGTCGTCGTCCAGGTCACCGGTGGCACGGCGACGCTCGACGTCACCAGTCCAAGTGGTATCGGCGGCGCCGCGGTTGAGGTGGTGTCTGGCCCGTTCCCGGCGGCGGTGATCTTTCGATTGCACCTGAAGGGTCTCGAACAGTTCACACTCACCTACGGCGACGTCGCCGTGTTTGCCGCGGTGGCCAGCGATGGGAGCAGGGTATCTCAGTCAGTCATGCAGAATGGCCGCGAGCAGCAGATCACACCGGAGAGCCCCTACTGGATGCCGGTGGAGGTCATTACAGCCGCGGCGGGTGGTTCGACCGAAAAGGTTTTCCAACTCAGCGCGCCGCCTGATTTTCTGGAAACCCAGCCCCCCACGTTTGCGATTCAGTGGATCGACTTTTTCCGTTGAGTGCGCGCGTCCGAATAACCCGATAGCCGCCTCAGCAAGGCGGGTGGGGGCAGTCATTCGGATAAGGCCTTGCTGCGAGCGGGCGAGTCAATAGCAGTAGCCATACCAGAGACCGGCCACGGCCGCGATATCCGCCACGTCGACAGCCCCGTTTTGCACGACGTCGTAGTCCCAGGTTCCATCGTAGGTGGGCAGGTCCATAAACCGTCCGGCCACCATCTGCACGTCACGCAGGTCAACCTGCCCATCCTGGTTGACGTCGGCCGCGCATCCAACCCCTTCGTAAGCCCCCATGTCGGTGGCCAGTCCCTGCGGACGCGGGCGTCGGTCCAGGTCGCGTCCCGTTGGCGACGCGTCACAACGATCGAGCGCTGGCGACCCGGTCCGCAGTCGGTAATTGCCGTCCAACGCGGCGACGAAAGCCGGATCGGTGGCGATGTTGCCCAAACCCGGCAAGACGCCAAACTCGGTGTCGTTGCACGACGCCTCCAGGCTGCCGCCCGCCGTGAGCACCGAACTGATGCTGTGTCCCCAGATGATATTGTTGTGCATTGTCAGGTGCGCCGTCGGGTGTTCGACGACGATGCCGTTTTCGTCGTTGTGACCGAAGGTGTTCTGCTGCACGACCGCCGCACTCCCCCCGGCCAGGTCGAGTCCATCACCCCCCGTCGGGGCCGCGGCCTGGTTGTGGGTCAGCAGGCTGTTGGTCAGCGTCACACCGCCGGTTCCAACGACGGCGATGCCACCCCCAAGCGCCGCGGTGTTCGACAGTACGTGGCTGTGTTCCACAAGCAGCGTGGCGCTGCTGACGAATACGCCGCCGCCGCGGCTGACGTCGGCGGTCGTCACGTTGTCAGCCACCAGGACATCGACGAGCGCGGCGTGCGCCGGCAGGCCGGACTGCGCCATGACGGACAGCCCGCCGCCGTTGGGCGCCAGGTTGTTTCTGATCGTGCTGCCGGGACCGCGCACGATCAAAGTGCCGCCAACCCATGCCCCGCCGCCGCCCGCACTCCCACCTGCGACGTTGCCCGTCAGATCGCTGCCCGCTTCCAGTATCGCCAACCCCCCGGGGCTGATGAACAGGCCACCGCCGCGATCCAGCGCCTGGTTGTGGGTGATGTCGGAATCGTTGGTCAGGATGATGATGGCGTGGTCGTCGACGAAAGCGGCGCCGCCGCGGTCGAAGGCTTTGTTGGCGATGAGGTCGGTATTGTCGAGAACCACCTCGCTGCCGTTGATCGCGCGCAGCGCCGCACCAAACGTAGCTTCGCCATCGGACAGCACCAGATCGTGCAATGTCACGCGGCCGCCGATGACGTTGATGACCTGGTTGCCCTCCCCGCGCAGGGTGGTCGTACCGGCGCCCGGTTTCAGGCATGCCGCGTCATAGCTGCCGCGCAAGACGAGGTCCTTGTCGATCGTGACGCTGCCAGGCCAGGACCCGGCAGCCAGGAGAAGGGTTTGCCCGGGCTGCGCTGCCATAACCGCCGCGGTGAGGTTGTCGTAGACGCACGGACCCTGGCCTACGGCAACAAAGGGTGGGTCTGGTGGGGTCGATGCCATACCGGTGCCGTGCAGGCCGCTGGCGACAACGACCACCCACAGCACGACCCAACCCAGCCCAATTCGCGCGCTAAACCGCCGCCCGGTCGAGTTGTGTATCATCCCAGGAACTCGGGTCTTCGAGGGGTTCGATGTGGGTGAAGATAATGGCACCACCCAGGGCACCGCGCAGATCGTTTTCGATCTCCTCGGCCAGGTGGTGTCCATCGAGCACGGTCCACGCCCCAGGCACGAGCACGTGGACCGAAACGAAGCGGCGCATGCCCGCCTGGCGCGTGCGCAGGGCATGGAATTTGATGTCCTTGATCCGGTACTGGTTCAGGACGCCCTCGATCTTGTCCATGTCTTCGGGCAGCAGGCCGGTATCGATGAGACCGAGGGCCGAGCGGCGCAGCAGCTGAAAACCGGACCAGACGATGTTGGCCGCCACCAGGAGGGCAATGATCGGGTCCAGACGTTCCCAGCCGGTCAGCGCCACCGCTGCCACGCCCACGATGACGCCAATCGACGTCCAAACGTCGGTCATCAGGTGTTGGGCGTCGGCTTCCAACGTAATCGAGTGGTGTTTTTTGCCCGCCCGCATGAGAATGGTCGCCACGACGAAATTGATGGCCGAGGCCACCACAGAAATCGCCAGACCGAGACCCACCTGCTCCAGCGGTTGGGGGTTGATGAGCCGCTGCACGGCCGCGTAGGCAATCGTGCCCGCAGCCACCAGGATGAGCGCGCCCTCGAAGCCGCTGGAAAAATACTCGACCTTGCCGTGGCCATAGGCGTGTTCTTCATCGGGTGGGCGCACCGCAACCGTCAGCGCGATGAGCGCCACGATCGCCGCCGCCAGGTTCACCAGCGATTCCATTGCGTCCGACAACAGGCCAACGGACCCTGTCACCCAATAGGCCCCGGCTTTGAGCGCCATGGTCGTCAGGGCGGCTCCGATCGAGAGCCAGGCGTAACGTGCGAGCGAGGGTTGGGGCATGATCGGATCGGCTCCTAAACCGCGTCGGCGGGCACAAATGCCGCGGTGTCTGCATCCTGCGCGGGCGTCACCGGCGCTGAGATCCGGCAGATGTAACAGGTCTCGCGCACCTGTGTATCGGTGGGTGTTCCACAGCGGACACAGGGGGCCAGGAATCCCGCGTGCAGCGGTGTGCTGCGACGCCGCACCAGCCGCGCGGCGTCGATCGTTTCGGCCAAGGTAACCGCACCCTCCGGGCAGGCAGCCGCGCAAATGCCGCAGTCGATACAGTCGGCGGCGATGAAATGGAGTGTGAATGACGCCGGCGACGCCGGTTCGTCATCGCCCACGCGCGGAGTCGCCGGCCCCTCGGCCCAACGGATGGCCCCGGTTGGGCAGAACCGGGCACACAGGCTGCAGCCGGTACACTGGGCAGAGACCTCGACCTCTGCCCAGGGCAGCGCCGCCAGGGAGAGCGGCGCCGCCGGTGGGGATCCCAGGCGGTTCAAGGCGGCAACGAGGCGGCGACGGTGGAGCGGCAGGACCGGCCGGTCGATGGGTGGCACCACGGAAAGGTCGGGTGGATTGGGTGCCAGTGTATCCACGGCGATGTCCGAAACGATCTGGGCGGCCGAGTGCCGCAGAAACGTAAAGAACTCGCGGCGCGAGTACGAGGGCTGTGTGCCGCTGTACTGGTCCACGCGGTGCAGGGGCACGCAGGCTTCCGGCATTTGGGTCTGCAAATGGACGCGGCCGGCGGTGCGCCAGGCACTCAAGATGTGGTTGGCCTGGTCAGCCGTAACATGGATGGCGGGCAGCACGCGTGCTAATGGACAACTCGCACACCCCCCGTCGTTGAGCCACAGGTCACGGCGGCGGGCCTGAACCAGGTCGAGCAGCTCACCCAGCGAGAGGGCAGCCAGACAGTGACCGGTTTGCAGCACGGCATCGACCGGTGCGACGGTCCGTTCGGGATGGGCATTGGCGGGGCAGGTCAGTTCCAGGCTGCGTGCGGCGTGCGATGCCGCGCTGTCAAGCAGCTTCTTGTCGTCGCGCAGCTGCTGCGGGCTGGAGAAGACCCCTGTCGGGCAGACGTTGAGACAGAGACCGCAGCGTACGCAGGCATCGTCATCGAGGTCGATGTTGGGTCCGTACACCTGGATGGCCGTCACCGGGCAGGCATCACCACAGCGCTGGCAGTTGGCCGCTTTGTAGCGGCGATTCAGGCACAGGCTGTCGTTGACCGCCGGCGGGCCCTCGCTGATCGTCGTCAACAGTTTTGCCAACAAGTCGAGATCTGGCATGGTCTCCTGCGCACAGCGCTTGACTGGATTCATTATACCTTTCTGGTATCGACTCATCCAAAATCCCATTCGTGTGATAGGCCCAAAATCTCCTGATCTGGTTGACTCGAATTCCCGGACGTGATACACTGAAGGCGTGACAATGACGGAACTGGCACGCAACCAACTGAAAATCGCCGGCATGGACTGTGCCGACTGTGCACTCAAACTGGAAAAGGGCGTGGCCCGCCTCGACGGTGTGCATCGCGCCGATGTGAATTTTGCCACAGCCACGATGTGGGTGCAGTACGACGCGGAAACCGTTGCCCCTCAGGACATCGTGCGGCGCATTCGTACCCTGGGCTACGATGTCGATGCGAACGCTGGCACACGGCGCTCACCCGCCGCCGCGTCTCAGCGCAGCCGCTGGGAAACGCTGCTGACCTACCTCGGCTCGCATCCGCGCGACCTGGCAACCCTCGGATCAGGGCTCTTGTTGGGTCTTGCCGTTTTCGCCGGTTTCCTGGGATGGGTCACGGTCAGCACCGTGCTCTACGTAAGCGCGACCGTCGTGGGTGGCGCGCTGGTGGCGCGCAAGGGGCTCAGCAACCTGTGGATCAACCGCGAGCTCGACATCAATTTTTTGATGATGCTGGCGGGTGCCGGGGCGCTGCTGATTGGTGAAGTGCAGGAAGCTGCCCTGGTGATTTTTCTTTTCAGCCTGGGCGAAACGTTGGAGGCCTACACCCTGGACCAGGCGCGCCACAGCATCCACAGTCTGATGAGCTTGGTTCCTCCCACCGCCACGCGCCTCAGCGGCTGTATCGATTGCGCCGAACACCTGGGGCAGGACGGTTACACCGGTGGAATCTGCCCGTTCTGCACCCTGCACGAAACGCGCGTCGCGGTGGATGACCTGCTTGTGGGTGATATCCTCGTCGTGCGCGCCGGCGAGCGTTTCCCAATGGACGGACTCGTCACTGCGGGTGAGTCCTCCGTCAACCAGGCACCGATCACCGGTGAGAGTCTGCCGGTCGACAAGATACCCGGCAGCGAGGTGTTTGCGGGGAGCGTCAACGGCGGCGGCACCCTGGAAATCCGCGTCACGCGCCTGGCGGCCGATAACACCATCAGCCGCATGATCACACTGGTCGAAGAGGCCCAGGCCCAAAAAGCCCCCACCCAGCGTTGGGTCGATCGTTTCGCCCGCGTCTATACCCCGGCGGTCGTCACCTTTGCGGCCTTACTGGCCTTCATCCCACCCCTGGTGTTTGGGCAGCCCTTCTGGAATTTGCCCGACGGTCAGCACGGCTGGCTCTATCGCGCGCTGACGATGCTCGTGATTGCCTGTCCGTGTGCACTTGTCATCTCGACCCCTGTGAGCATCGTGAGTGCGCTGACCCATGCCGCACGCCGCGGCATCCTGGTGAAGGGCGGCGTTCACCTGGAGGCTGCCAGCCAGCTGCGGGCCGTGGCCTTCGATAAAACTGGCACCCTGACCGTGGGCAAGCCGCACGTCACCGACATCATCGTGAACCCAGCCACGGGTGAGGATTCGGCGTCCCTGTTGAGTACAGCCGCCGCCATCGAGAGCCGCTCGACACACCCGCTGGCCCAGGCCATCGTCACCGAAGCGGTCGTGCAGGGGATTGCGGTGATACCAGCCCGCCAGGTGCAGGTCGTAAGCGGTCGCGGTGCTCAGGCGCAGGTCAACGGGGAGACGGTGCTGGTCGGCAACAGCGCCCTGTTCCGCGATCGTTCGATCGATCTGCCACCCGTGCTCGTCGCGGCGCTTGCCGGGCTGGAGGCGGAGGGCAAGACGGTGATGCTGGTCGGGCGCGAGGGGGCACGGCCTACGGCCCTGGGTCTGGTGGCGGTGGCCGACACGGTACGGCCCGCGGCACGTTCCGCCGTGGCGGGTCTGCGCGACGTGGGTGTGGCGCATACGGTGCTGCTGTCGGGTGACAACGAGCGCACCGCCCAGGCGGTTGCGCAGCAGGCGGGCGTCGCGGCGGTGCGTGCCAACCTGCAGCCCGCCGACAAGGTGGCAGCAATCGAGGCGCTGCTGCAGCAGTACGGGGCGGTGGCCATGGTCGGTGATGGCATCAACGACGCCCCGGCGCTGGCGCGGGCGACGATAGGCATTGCCATGGGGGGGATTGGTACCGACCAGGCCCTGGAGACCGCCGACGTGGTGCTGATGGCCGACGATCTGCACCAGGTGGCCTACACCATTGCGTTGAGCCAACGGACTCGCCGCATTGTCATGCAGAATATCGTCTTGAGTCTGGGAATCAAGGCTGTGTTCATGGCCCTGGCGTTGGTGGGTGCGGCAACGTTGTGGATGGCGGTGTTTGCCGACATGGGGGCATCGCTGCTCGTCATCCTGAATGGCATGCGCCTGCTGCGTAGATGACGCGCGCCATACACGCCGCAGCGGGCGGCGTGTATAATCGGGCATGCCCCGCACATCCGAGCGGCAAAGGCCGGCGCTGTGCCTGGCAGCACTGGCCGGGTTGTAACGTACTGCTTCCTGTGCCACATTGTCCAACGGAAGACACGGAGGTCTGATCATGCCAATTCTCATCATCGTTCTGCTCATCGCCGGACTCGTCCTGCTGCTCGCGGCGGTCAAGGTGGTCAAAGAGTACGAACGGATGGTCATTTTTCGCCTGGGCCGTTTGATCGGCGCCAAAGGGCCCGGTCTCTTTTTCATCATCCCTATCGTCGACAGGTTCGTCAAAGTCGACCTGCGCACCGTCACCCTCGATGTACCGTCGCAGGAAGCGATCACGCGCGACAACATCACGGTGAAGGTCAATGCGGTGGTTTATTTCCGCGTGGTCGATCCAAACGCGGCGATTGTCAATGTCGAGGACTACCGGCGGGCGACCTGGAATATTGGCCAGACGACGCTGCGCAACGTGTTGGGCCAGTCTGAGCTGGACGAGCTCTTGCAGCACCGTGAAGCGATCAATTCGCGGCTGCAGATGATCATCGACGAAACGACGGCACCGTGGGGGATCAAGGTCTCGATCGTCGAAATTCGCGACGTCGAGCTGCCGCAGAGCATGCAGCGCGCCATGGCCCGCCAGGCCGAAGCCGAGCGCGAGCGTCGGGCCAAAATCATTGCGGCCGACGGCGAGTTCCAGGCCTCGCGTCAGCTGCAGGCGGCCGCCCACGTGCTCTCGACCGAGCCAGCGGCTATCCAGCTGCGTTACTTGCAGACGTTGGTGGAAATCTCGGCCGAAAAGAACTCGACCGTGGTGTTCCCGATACCCATCGAGATGCTGGGAATTCTTGGCAAGTGGTCCAAGATGTTCGATGATGGACCAGCAGCGCCGGCTTCACCACGGCCGGAAACGCCAGCACCGCCGGAGACCGCTGTGATCGATGTCTCGCCCGAATCCGCGGCTGCGATGGCCAGCCCCGAAGCGATCAGGTCGGAGGAGAAGTAGGGAGAGTTGTTCTTTTAAGAAGGTAGTTTGCGGCCCAACGCGAAATTCCGGGCTGGTTATTCGTTATCCTCTCCAGTAAGTTGTGGAGGTGCGATGATGAATGACTGGCTGCAGCGTTACGCGCGTGTCCTGGTGCTGCTGCTCCTTTGGGGATTGAGTCTGGGCGGCATGGCCTTCGTGGCACGCCGCCCGGCCCCCGTGGCGGTGGAGATCGTGCCGCCGCCGACGGCAACATCGACTCCGGCACCCACGGCCACATTGACCCCGGCCCCACTGCGTGTGTACGTCAGCGGGGGTGTGGTGCGTCCCGACGTTTACACCCTCGAACCGGGCGCCATCGTACGGGATGCGGTGGCCGCCGCCGGGGGTTTCCACGCCGATGCCAACCGCGAGGCCATCAACCTGGCAACGCCGCTGCTCGACGGTGCCCAGGTGCACGTACCGCGCCAGGAAGAAACCACCACAACGCCCCCCGCCGGTATCAGTTCACCGACACCAGAGCCCGTCGCCGCGGCGGCACCCGCAACGGGGGTGCGTTCGGCACCGGGCGGCAAGGTCAACATCAACACCGCATCGTCGGCCGAGCTCGATACCCTGCCCGGGGTCGGACCCACGACGGCGCAGCGCATCATCGACGGGCGTCCCTACGCCACGATCGAGGAGATCAAACGCGTACGCGGGATCGGTGATGCCACGTTCCAAAAATTGCAGCCGCTGATCACGACAGAGTAGGAGTCTGTCCGAAAATCCGCCGTGCACCTCGTTGCGCCGGTGATTTTAAGGGCTTGTAACAGTTGCCATCTTTTTGGAAAGATGGCAACTGTTACAAGCCCCAGGGTGTTCGGATGGACTCGCAATCGTATGCAAAACCACTGTGCATGACGCGCCGCGTGTGTAGAATAGGCGCAATCCTTCCTCCTCCTTTGCGCACGAGAGGCGGCTGAGTTTCATACTCGCCGCCTCTCGTGTCTTTTTTATTTTGGATTTTGGATTGGATTTTGGATTGGGTTTGTTGGGTGTTGGTGGAAGGCGTGGTATACTGAACGACGTAACATCCTGACGGGCAAAGGAACGATTTCGTGAGTATCATCGAACGCATCAATCAGATGGTCCTGGAAAACGGACGCGTCGTCAACGATTCGATTCTGAGCGTAGATACCCTGCTGAACCACCGCATCGATTACACCTTCAGCGCCTACTGCGGCAACGCCCTGGCCCACCTGGTCAAGGGCGAGCGCATCGATGTCATCTTCACGGCCGAATCGAGCGGTATCAGCGTGGCCGTGTTCATGGCTATCGTATTGAACAACGAGCAGTGGCCCCATCCCGCGGCGGTTGTGTTTGCCAAAAAGAGCCGTCCGGTCACGCTGCCCGAAGGGGGCTACTACGTGGTGGACAGCTACAGCCGCACCAAAGAACGCCCGGTACAGCTCTTCCTCGGCAAACACGTCATCGAGCCTGGGGCGCGTGTGTTCATTGTCGACGATTTTATGGCGCGCGGCACCACCATGGCCGCCTTAGGAGACCTGGTGCGGCAGGCGGGCGGCCAGATCGTCGGTTTTGGCACGGTGATCGAAAAGACCTTCGACGACGGCCGTGCCGAGCTCGAACGGTTTGGGGCGCCGATCCATGCTCTGGTGCAGGTCACATCCCTGGCGGATGGGCGAATTCACCTGGCGCAGTCCCGGGAACCCGGTGCGGCGTGAAGGTTTCGCTCTTCGTCACCTGCCTGATCGATCTCTTCTACCCAACCACCGGTGAATCGGTTGTCGAACTCCTGGAAAGTCGCGGCATCGAGGTCGAATTCAACCCGGCGCAGGAGTGCTGCGGCCGGTTTGCCCTCGAAGCGGGGTTCGTCGACGATGCATCGACGCAGGCCCGTCATTTCGTCGACCTCTTCCACGATGCCGGGTACGTCGTGGTGCCTTCAGCCGCGTGCGCGGCAATGATCAAAACCGAGTATCCACAGCTGCTGGCCGGTGACCCGCGCGTGGCTGCGCTCGCCGCGCGCACCTGGGAGCTAAGCCAGTTCCTGGTCGACGTGCTGCACGTTCCTGACCTCCACGTGCGCTATGCGGGCAAAATCCTGCATCAGACGGCGTGCCACCTCCGGCATGCCCTGGGCGACACTCACAGCGTACCAACCCTCCTGGCCACCGTGCAGGAGGCCACCGTGCTGCCGGGCCGGCCGGGTGACGAGTGCTGCGGCTTTGGCGGTCCGTTTTCTGTCCTCAATCCCGAACTGTCGGCGGCCATCCTCGACACGCACGTGCGTCACATCGAAGCCAGCGGCGCTGATGTCGTGGTGACGTGTGATCCTGGCTGCCTGATGCACCTCAACGGTGGCCTCAGCCGTCGCGGCTGCCGTGCACACGCCGTGCACCTGGCCGACCTGCTGGCGGGCAAAGTGACCGCGCCCCCACCGGCTGTCCCCTCCAAACCGTCCCGCCCCAAACCGACCCGACCGCGCCCCTGGTAATGTGGGCATGACCGGCCAGGTGCGAGGCGTTGCTCACAGTTTGCGCTGCGTTCTTCACGATTTCCACATCAAAACATCATGGTTTTGTGATATAATGGAGCCAGCGTGACTCACTGGGGAGGAAATCGATGAACCGCAAAATCCTCTTGGTGGACGATGACCGCAAAACGGTCGACCTCATCAAACTGTACCTGGACAAGGATGGGTACCGAGTCCTGGTGGCGTACGACGGGCAGGACGCGGTACAGCTGGCCCGCCAGCGCCGGCCTGACCTGATCATCCTCGACTTGATGCTGCCCGGCATCGATGGGCTCGACGTCTGCCGTATACTGCGCAGCGAATCGCGTGTGCCCATCATCATGCTCACGGCCAAAACGACCGAAGAGGATAAGCTGTTCGGTCTGGACCTGGGGGCCGACGACTACGTCACCAAACCATTCAGTCCGCGCGAACTCCTGGCGCGTGTCCGTGCGGTGCTGCGTCGCCTGGGGGAAGAGGAGTCGCGCGAAGCGCCTGTTGTGCGTATTGGCGACCTGCAGATCGATTACGTGCGCCACGAAGTTCGCCTGCACGATCACATCATCCACCTGACGCCCAAAGAATTCAAGGTGTTGGAGATCATGGCCCGCGAGCCGGGGCGTGCCTTCAGCCGGTTGGAGCTGCTCGAACAGGCCTTTGGCGTCGATTACGAGGGGTTGGAGCGCACCGTCGACGTGCACGTGATGAATTTGCGCAAGAAGATCGAGCCCGATGTTGATCATCCCATTTACGTGCAGACGGTGTACGGTATCGGTTACCGCATTACCATCCCGGGAGGCCACCATGTCAGCTAGCCTCGGTTCGGCGACGACAGAGCGTACCTTTCAAGGCAGTGCCGTTGTGGTGCGCCTGAGCAGCCTGCGTTTTCGTTTGCTTCTGGTATCCGGCATCGTGGTGATGGTGGCGATTGGTGCGGCGCTGTTGGTATCCAGCCTGACCATCACCAGCCAATTCCAGCGGTTCGTGCAGGAGGGCGGCACCCTGGGCGAGCGCTGCTTCGAGGTCATCATCGGCCCCGCCACGCGTGTGACGGAGGAAATGTTCCTCACCTCGGTGAACCGCTCGTTGTGGTCAGCCGTATTGGCGGCTGGCCTCGTGGCGGTGGTGCTGTCGGTGACCATTTCGCGACGCATTTTGGGACCGGTCGGCGAATTGACCAAAGCGGCACGCCGCATGCAGGCGGGTGATCTGCGCCAGCGTGTCAAGGTGCAGAGCCAGGATGAGCTGGGGGCGCTGGCTCAGGCGTTCAACGCCATGGCCAACGGCCTGGCCGAAACCGAAGAGCTGCGCCGTCACTTAGTGAACGACGTGGCACACGAGCTGCGCACGCCGCTGTCCAACCTCTGCGGTTACCTGGAAGCCATGAACGACGGCGTCGCCGAACCCACGCCGGTCGTCATCGAGTCGTTGTACGAAGAAGCCATGCTGCTGCGCCGGCTGGTGGAGGATCTGCAGGAGCTGGCCCTGGCCGAAGCCGGCCAGTTGAAGCTGTCCTGCCAGCCCACCGCCATCGACGACATCCTCACCAGAACTGTGAATGCCCACCGCTCGGCAGCGGCTGAAAAAGAGATTCGCATCGAGCTCGAAATTCCGCCCGAACTGCCAGCGGTCCGCGCCGACCGGGCGCGCATCAGCCAGGTGCTGCGCAACCTGCTCGACAATGCAATCACCCACACCCCACCGGGGGGGCAGGTCACGGTCATCGCGCGCGCCACGGGCACCTACGTCGAGGTCAGTGTGCAGGACACCGGCAGCGGTATCGGCTACGAGCACCTGCCCTACGTATTCGACCGCTTCTATCGCGTCGATCCTTCCCGTACGCGCGCCACGGGTGGGGCGGGACTTGGCCTGGCGATCGTTAAACAGCTGGTGGAAGCGCATGGCGGCCGCGCCTGGGTGCGCAGCACCGTAGGGCAGGGGTCGACTTTTTTGTTCACGGTGCCGATTACACTCAACCAGGTGGTGCCGGAGCAGGAACCGGTAACCAGCCCATTCGATGCCGTATCGGCCCTGCCGTGAACTTCGACCAGGTCCCGATCGGGTGGGTCTGGTGACGATTCGGGTGCGTGCGGCGTCAAACAGACATTGCATTTGAGTGTCATACAGGACAATTGATAAAGATCGAGGTAAGATCGCGTGAATAAAAAATGGCTGATCGCTTTGGGTGTGGTTCTGGTCGTTGTGATTGGGGGTGCTGCGGTGTTCTTCAGCACTCGATCAGCGACGCCAGCCGCAACGGCGACGCCCACGGTCGAACCGGTGGTGGTTGCCAGCGGTGACGTCGTAGCTGATGCGCGGGTGGTGCCGGAACAGTATGCTGCGCTCGGATTTGCCAGCAGCGGGACGGTGGCCGAAATTCTGGCCGCAGAAGGCGATACAGTGGCTGTGGGCGACGTCATTGCCCGTCTGAGTGCAACTCGCCAGCAGGCCACCGTGGCCGAAGCCGAAGCGGCGCTGGCGCGTGCCGAGGCGCGCCTGGCAGAGCTCGAGGCGGGTGCGCGGCCACAGGAAATCGAAGCGGCGGCCGGCGCCGTCGAAGCGGCCCAGGCGCAGCTGGCCAAACTTGAACAGGGTTCACGCAGTGAAGATATCCGTGCCGCCGAGGCAGAATTGGCGGCGGCACGCGCACGGCTGCAGCAGGTGCAGGATGGTGCCGAAGAACGACAATTGATTGCGGCGCGCGCCGAAGTGGCCAACGCCGAAGCGGCTCTCCAGCAGGCGCAGGCCGCTTACGACCGTGTGCAGGGTGATCCCAACATCGGTGCCCTGCCGCAGGCACTGCAGCTGCAACAGGCTACGAATGCCTACAACGCGGCCAAAGCCCGTTATGACGACCTGGCGGCCGGATCGAGTGCCGCCGACATTGCCACGGCACGCGCCCAGGTCCAGCGGGCGCAGGCCGCGCTGGACACCGCGCGCGCCCCGGCACGCAGTGCTGACCTGGCGGCCGCCCGCGCCGAAATCCGGCGGGCCCAGGCCCAGCTCGACCTGCTTTCCGCCGGCAACCGCAGCGAAACCATCGCCGCAGCCGAGGCGGACGTGGCGGCCGCCAAAGCGGGCCTCGAACAGGCGCGCAGTGCTCTGGCGGACTCCGAGCTGCGCGCCCCCTTTGCGGGCACGATAGCCGGGCTCGACCTGCGGGTGGGTGAACAGTTGGCTGCCGGTACCCCCGTCGTACAGTTGGGTGATCTCTCGTCCTGGCAGATCGAAACCGACGATCTGACCGAACTTAGTGTCGTTCGTATCCAGGAAGGAAATCCGGTCATCATTTCGTTCGATGCCATCCCCGATCTGGAGATCGCAGGGACCGTTGCGGAGATCAAGGGTTTTGGCGAAAGCAAACAAGGCGATATCACCTACACGGTCATCGTGACGCCGGCACAGAACGATCCCCGTCTGCGCTGGAACATGACCGCCTCGGTAGACATCACCACAGAGTAGTCAAACAGGAGCTGGAGGATGCGCATTACGCTCGAATTCTGTGTACCTTGAAACTACACACCACGTGCCACCAGTTTGGTGGACGATTTAGTCAACACGTTCAGGCCCGGGGTCAACGGCACCCACCCGATTTCCGAAATCGTGCTGGTGCCATCCCGCGGCGGGCGCTACGAGGTATCCATCGATGGGGAGCTGGTCTTTTCCAAAGCAGAAACCGGCCAGCACACCACCAACGAACATATCCTGGATCTCGTCCGCCAACGGCTCTAAAAACCACAAAGACTTCCGACGTTTGAAAACGTCGGAAGTCTTTGCGGTTAATCCCCACGCATCGGCCAATTACGGTTTCGCGGGTAACAGATCCGATGCGGTGTCTGGTGCCACCTGCATCAGCACCTTGTCGATGCGGCGGCCATCCATGTCCATGATCTCGAATGTGAACTCGTTCCAGGTCGCGCTGTCACCCACCGTGGGGATGTGGCCAAGCAGGCTCAGGACAAAACCGGCGACGGTTTGAAAATCGCCCGCTTCCTCGCCCGGCAGCGGTTCCATGCCAAAAATCTCCCTGAATTCGTCGATGGACAGCAGGCCGTCGATCAGCCATGAGCCATCGTCGCGCTGCACCGCCCCCGGCGCTTCCTCGTCACCGGCCTGCGGAAACTCACCCACGATGCCCTGCAGCACGTCGTCCAGCGTAACCAGGCCTTGCAGGCCGCCATACTCATCGACCACCAGGACCAGGTGGGTACGTGATGCCTCGAACACCTCGATCAGCTTGAGGGCTGGGATGTTTTCCGGCACGTACACCGGCGCCCGCATGACCACTTCGACGTCGACTTCCCGCCCCGCAAAATACTGCGCCATCAGGTCCTTCATCTGAACGATACCCACCAGGTTGTCGATACTGCCGCGGCCCACGGGGTACCGTGCGTAGGGATGATCGCGCATCGTCTGGCGCCGCACCTCCGGCGGGTCTTCCAGGTCGATCCAGGTCATCTCCAGCCGTGGCGTCATGATGGCCGCCACGGGCCGGTCACCCAGGCGCAGGGTGCGGTTGAGGATATTTTCTTCCGCTTCCTCGAAGATACCGGCGCGCGTACCCTCGGCAAACATCAGTTTGATCTCTTCTTCGGTCACCGCTGGCGAATTACCGTCCTGCACGCCGAGCAGCCGGATGACGAAATTGGTCGACGCCGACAGAATGCGGACCACCGGAGCCGTAATACGGGTCAGCATGCGCATGGGAAACGCAATGAGCATCGCCACGCGTTCCGGGTCGAGCAGCCCCAGCCGTTTGGGCACCAACTCACCCACCACGAGCGAGAGATACGTGATGACAATCACCGTCACCACCAGGGCCAGCGACTGGCTGTAGGGTGCCAGCAGCGGCACATTGTCGATCACGTCCTGCACCGGTGCGGCCAGTGCCGCCTCACCAATGGCCCCGCTCAGAATCCCAATCAGTGTAATGCCGATCTGCACCGCCGACAGGAAGTTGGTCGGTGAATTGGCCAAATCCAGCGCCGCCTGCGCACGCGCACTGCCGCCAATCACCTCCTGCTGCAACCGTGCCTTGCGCGCCGACACAATGGCAATCTCTGCCATCGCCAACAAACCGTTCACGACGATCAGCGCAAAAACAATCGCAATTTGCATGCCCCTACTCCCTGCTCCCTACTCCCTACTCCCTACTCCCTGCTCCATGCTCCCTATTCCCTGCTCCCTACTCCCCGCTCCCTATTCCCCGCTCCCTACTCCCTACTCCCCGCTCCCTACTCCCTGCTCCCATTATACCGGATGTTACCCTCCAAACCCAACCTGTGCTATACTGCAGCCATCCTGGGACGCGTGGAGAATCAAACAATGTCGTTCAGCGAACTGGGGCGTTGGTTGGTCGTTTTCGGCGTGGCCATGCTGGTCGCGGGCGGCGTCATGCTGCTGCTCGGCCGGCTCCCGTGGGCCGGCCGCCTCCCAGGTGACATCACCTGGCAGCGCGGCAACCTCACCGTCTTCGCCCCCATCGGCACCATGATCCTGGTCAGCCTGCTGCTGACGGTCATCCTCAACATCATCCTGCGCCTGCGCAAGTGACCTGACCAAAGCCCCACAAAAAACGGGGCCGCACCCCGCGGCCCCGCTCAATCGTCCCCCTCCGCCACCACAACGGTGGCACTCTCAGCAATCCGTTCCTAATCCGTTCCTAATCCGTTCCCCCTACTCCGTACTCCGTACTCCGTACTCCTTCAGTTCAATCCGTTCCCCGAATCCGTTGACAGTAATCCGTTCAATCCGTTCCCCGAATCCGTCAGCTTGGCGGCGCTGCCACAAAGCCCCAACCCCTGGCCCCTAACCCCCAACCCCTATTCCGCGGCCCGCCACCCCCGCCCGGCCCACATCGGCCGACCGTTTTCATCCCGCATCTGCACGCTGGCGCCCGACCGCTGGTTCTCGATCCGCCCCACTTCCAGTTCCTCACCCTCGTAGAAACCGTGCAGCCGCAGCCGATCACCGACCTGCACCCCGAACTGCTGCTCCTGCGCATACGACCACGACCGCCCACCCACCGAAACCGTCTGCCCATCCGCCGTTTCGACAATGATCTCTTCGCCATTGACGTCCGTTACGGTTCCATCGACCGCAACCCACCCAGTCACCGCACCCGTCTGGGCCAAGCCCGCTTCATCACGACCACGGCCATCACCCTGGCCCCCAACCCCCAACCCCTGATCCCCATCCCCCAACCCCTGATCCCCATCCCCCAACCCCCGACCCCCATCCTCCTGACCCTTGGACGCTTCCGTGGTGACCACGCTGTGGTCAACTTCGCTGTCGCTTTCGGCGCGGGCGCTGGTACGGTTGGCTGCGCCGATGACCAGGACAGCAACAAGGCCGACAAACAGAGTACCCAACACAATTTTCTTCAACATGATCATATCTCCTCGTAACAAGATGAGTGGCTTCGTGCCGTTAGTTCTCGACCACGCCCACGACGGGTCTGGATGACTGGGTGGCTGGATCGGCCGCGACACGAGGCTGCGACCATGACCGGCCAATCTTCTGCGTGACGTTGACAATCCAGCGCCAGTGGATGATGAAGTGCAGCACGGCGGCCACGATCAGAACCACCGCCCCCCAGGTGTGGAGGATGTCCCACGTACCGCGGCTAAACAGGAACATCGGATCGGGTGCCCACCGCTCGCCAGGGACCAGGAGGAAATACACACCGCTGACGGCGGTCACCAAAAAGCTCACGGCAATCGTCAGGTTGACCAGCAGGTTCCGGCGGGCGTTCCAATTCATGGGCGACCCACGCCCGCGCAGCTCACGCACGGTGCGTTTGGTCATGCTGACCACCCAGCTCCAGTGCCGCGGGAGGTGGATGGCAACGGCGACGATCATGAGCAGGCCCGCCCACATGTGCAGGTCCGACCAGGTCTCGCGGGCGAACAGAATCGTGATGCCGTAGGTGGGGTTGCGGCCGCCCATGTAGCCGCCCAGGGGGAGATACAGGAAATAGATCCCCGTCAACGCAGCCACGAGGCCGGTGAGAAACAGGCTGGCATCGATGAGCCAGTTGTGCCGGGTAGGGGTGGAAACAGACTGTGATGAAGACATCGTTTGGTGTAACCTCCTGAAAGTATGATCTTGCGGTCTATGCCGGTATCATACCAGGAGATTGTGGAGATTTTGTGGATAACGGCTGGAAGGATTGTGGATTCTACGCGAAGATTCTACGCGAAGATTCTACGCGAAGGGGACGAAGATTCTACACGAAGAGGGCGAAGGGTTCAGGTGTTGTCGTTGGGGGGTTCGGGTTGCTCGCCTGGCCAATCGGGTTCGTGGGGTAGTTCGGCGTCGCGACCCGTGCCGGCGGGGCTGGCGTCGATGGCTTCCTCTGGCCCGCTGCGGCCGAAGCGCCGCAGCTGCTCGGCCATGCGCTGCAGCGCACGGTCGACCCGGCCGTTGACCGAGTCCGCGGGATAACGGCCATCGGGGCCGCGCGCACCCGCCGGCACACCGGTCAGGATTTCGATCCCTTCATCGACCGAACGCACGGGGTAGATGTGGAACTGGCCCGCCGCCACGGCATCGACGACGTCGGTGCGCAGCATCAGGTTCGGCACGTTGCTTGCGGGCACGATGACGCCCTGGCCGCCGGTAAGGCCCGCCGGCAGGATGCGGCACACGTCGAAGAAACCCTCGATCTTCAACGTCGCGCCGCCAATAGCCTGGATATCGCCATGCTGGTTGACCGAACCGGTGACGGCAATCTCCTGGCGGATCGGCAGGCCGGCCAGGCTGGAGAGCAGGGCGTACAGCTCGGTCGACGAGGCGCTGTCGCCGTCCACCAGATCGTACGACTGTTCGAAGGCGATCGTGGCTGACAGACTCAACGGCCGTTCCTGGGCGAACCGTCCGCCCAAAAAGCCGCCCAGGATGAACATTCCCTTGTCGTGCAGGCTTCCACTCAGGCGTGCTTCGCGCTCGATGTTGACCACACCGGCACGGCCCAGGTACGTGCGCGCCGTCACCCGCCCTGGCTTGCCAAAGGCATAGTCGCCAAGCTCCAGGATCGCCAGGCCGTTGACCTGGCCGACGTCACTGCCGGTGGTGTCGATCATAATCGTGCCATCGGCGATCAGCTCACGCAGCCGTTCCTCGATCAGGTTGGAGCGGTAGATGCGCTCGGCAATGGCGCGCTCGACGTCGGCCGCCGTGACGAGCACGCTGCCCGGCACCTCACCCGCGCGGCGGCGCTGCGCCCAGAAGGCGGCCTCGTACACGATGTCGCTGACCAGTGCGAATTGGGTGGTCAGCTTGCGCTGGTCCTCGACCAGACGCCCGCTGTATTCGACCACCCGGCTGACCGCACCCAGGTCGAAATCAGGGAGATTCGATTCCAGGCTGCGGGCGCGGATGAATTGCGCGATCTTGCGCTCGTTGTCGGCGGTCCAGTTCATGTCACCGGCAAAATCGGCCCGCACTTTGAACAGCTTCTCGAACTGCTCGTCCAGCTCATAGAGCAGGTAGTAGGTCTGGGGGTCGCCGATCAGGACGACCTTGACCTGCAGCGGGATCGGTTCGGGCGAGAGGGTGGTGGTAGCCAGGACCCCCACCTGCTGGCTCATCTCTTCGATGCGCACGCGCTCGTTGCGCAGGGCCTGTTTGAGCGCTTCCCAGGCCAGCGGCTGCTGCAGCAGGACGCGGGCATCGAGCACCAGGTAACCGCCGTTGGCTTTGTGCAGCGCGCCGGCTTTGATGTGCCGGTAGTCGGTGACGAGCGTTCCCAGCTCGGCCCGCAGCTCCACGCGCCCCACCAGGTTGGAATAAGTAGGGTTCGTTTCCAATACGACCGGTGCGCCTGTCATGCCCTGGTTGTCCACGATCACGTTGAGGCGGTAGCGGTCGTAGAACGAGGTCACCGAGGGACGCAGCCATTTCGGAACGCCGTAGGCGTCGCCATTGTCTTCTTCGGTCTCGTCGTTCGATTTTTTGCGCAGCTCGCCGGTGTGCGTGGCGACGTTTTCCGCCACCCCCTGCAGGTAGGCCGTCACGTCCGGCCAGTCCTGGTACTCCTGCGCCAGGCGGGCAAAGAGCGGCTCGATCGTGGCCCGCGCCAGTTCCACGTCGATGTGTGCCAGGCGCAGCTGCGCTTCTTCGGCAAACTCCTCGATCTGGCGCAGGGTTCGTTCGAGGGCTTCCTGCAGGGCAGCCTCCGTTTCGGTGACTGCACGCTGCTCGTCGTCGGTCAGGGCCATGAACTGCTCTGGCGTCAGCGGCTCACCCTCGTGCACGGGCGTCACCACCAGGCCGCTGTCCGCTTCGAGCAGACCGAACCCTTGCTCGCGCGCCGCCCGTTCCAGGTCGCGCAGGCGTTCGTGCTGCTGCTGCTCGACCTCGCGCTCGATGCGGCGGCGGTGTTCGGCATAGGTATCGCTGGCAAACGCCTTGAGCAGAGCATCCGCCATCTGTTCCAGGAGGTGGTTGATCTGGTCGCGCAGCCGGGCACCCCCACCGGGCGGCAGCCGGAGGGCGCGCGGCCGGTCGGGGTCACCAAAATTGTGCACGTAGCCCCAGTCGGGTGGGGTGGGGCGCGTGCGTGCTTTGTGCTGCAAAAAGCGCGTGATCGTGCTGGTTTTGCCGGTGCCGACGGGACCCATGGCAAAGATGTTGTAGCCGTAGTACGGGATCTCGATGCCAAACTCGATCGCGCGGGTCGCCCGCTCCTGGCCGATGATCTCATCGAGTTCGGCGGCATCGGCGGTCGAGGTATAGGGCAGGTGATCGAGGGGTGCGCGACGGCGCAGCTGTTCGGCAGTCAGTTCACGCGGCATGGTTGGCTCCTGGTCGGTTGTCTGTGTTCATTTTACCACCGGCTTGACAAGAAAGCCACCATGGGTTACACTCCCCGTCACGTGAAAGCGACGACGGATATGATGATGACCTGGAATCTCCCAACCTGCTCGTGTTGCAGGCGGGTGTGCGGCAGCTGGCTGCCGGCGACACCCGCGGTGCACTGCTGCCCACGAGGGGTTGGTCAGGTCCGCGAGACCCTGGTTTGACCATCACTTGCCGTTAGTTTGACACGCCATCTGTCCCCAGGGACACGATGTGGTATAGTCCAGACGTCAGGCTCATTGGGAGGCAGCAGCTGCCCGGTGAGCCGTTTTTATTATCGATACCCAAAGGAGAAACGACCGATGTCGACCATTGCAAACAACGTCACAGAACTGATTGGCAACACCCCCCTGCTGCGCCTGAACCGCGTCACGGCGGGCGCGGGGGCCGAAGTGCTGGCCAAACTGGAGTTTCGTAACCCCGGTGCCAGTGTCAAAGACCGCATCGCCCTCAGCATGATCGAAGCGGCGGAAGCGGCGGGCAAGATTGGGCCGGACACCGTGCTGGTCGAGCCGACGAGTGGCAATACGGGGATTGGCCTGGCGATGGTGGCGGCGGCGCGCGGCTACAAATGCCTGCTTGTCATGCCCGAGACCATGAGCATCGAACGGCGCAAGCTGCTGCGCGCCTTTGGCGCCGAGCTGGTGCTCACGCCGGGCAGTGAAGGCATGGCGGGCGCGGTGCGGCGGGCGCGCGAGCTGGCCGAGTCGGACCCGAAGTATTTTATGCCGCAGCAGTTCGAGAATCCGGCCAACCCCGACATCCACGCGCGTACGACTGCCGAGGAGATCTGGGCCGATACCGGTGGCACGATCGATTTCTTCGTATCGGGTGTCGGCACGGGTGGCACGATCACCGGGGTGGGCCAGGTGCTGCGCCCGCGGCGCCCGTCCCTCAAGCTGATTGCGGTCGAACCGACCGACTCACCGGTGCTGTCGGGCGGCAAAGCGGGCCCGCACAAGATCCAGGGCATCGGCGCCGGCTTCGTACCGGCCATCCTGGACACCACCCTGATCGACGAGATCGTCCGCGTCAGCAACGACGAAGCCATTACCATGGCGCGGCGGCTGCCGCTGGAGGAGGGGCTGCTGGTGGGCATCAGCTCGGGGGCGGCGGTGCACGCGGCGGTGCAGGTGGCACAGCGCCCGGAAAATGCGGGCAAACGCATCGTCGTCATCATACCGTCGTACGGCGAGCGTTACCTGAGCACGGCGCTGTTTGCTGATCTGCAGGTTTGACGGTCGGCGGCTTGAATTGACCACAGAGAACACAGAAGGCACAAAGATTTTTTGTTTTGACTTCTGTGGGCCTGCCAAGCTGGTCGTGCCACCGAGGAGTGCCGCACCCCCAGGTGCGGCACGACGCCGCTCGACGGAGGGGTTTGCACCCCCAGGTGCGGACCGATGCGGCACTTCGCGCTGGGGGTGCTGAGGAGTCCGCACCCCCAGGTGCGGACCCGTGCCACGTGGAAAGCCCGTGCCGCACCTCGGTTCCAACGCCGAAGGAATCTTGCATGGCAGAGACCGTTCGGCGTTGGAACCAGGGTGCGGCACTCCTCGCAACCAGGTTTCCTATAGAAACATGGGACCACTGGCCGCACGAGCAGCCTGTGGATTAGGACTGGAGACTGCGGGACTTTGGAAACCTGGTCAGACCAGGGAGGACAGTATGTTCGAGACCCTGCGCAGTGATATGCAAGTGATTTTCGAGCGTGACCCGGCGGCGCGCAGTAAGGCCGAGGTGCTGTTGTTTTATCCGGGGCTGCATGCCGTGTGGTTCCACCGTGTGGCGCACGCCTGTTGGGTACGTGGCTGGCGGCTGGTGGGGCGCGGCCTCAGCCACGTCGGGCGGTTCCTGACCGGCATCGAGATCCATCCCGGGGCGACGATCGGCCCTGGTTTTTTCATCGACCACGGCATGGGCACGGTGATCGGCGAAACCGCCGAGGTAGGGGCCAACGTCACGCTCTACCACAATGTGACCCTGGGCGGCGTGAGCTGGGAGAAGGTCAAACGTCATCCCACGCTGGAGGACCACGTGGTGGTGGGGGCCGGCGCGCAGATCCTGGGGCCGATCACGATTGGCGCGCACAGCCGTGTGGGCGCCAACTCGGTGGTCGTCAAGGATGTGCCGCCCGAAAGTGTGGTCGTTGGCGTGCCGGGGCGTACGCGCGGGCGCAACGGGGAGGTGGATCTGTTACGCCAGCACGAGGACCTGCTGCATCACCGCCTGCCCGACATGACCATGGACCTGCTGCGTGACCTCACCCTGCGGCTGGCGCTGGTGGAACAAACCGTGACCGACCTGCGCCTGCAGGACGACCACCAGACGGCGGACGTGTGGGTTGCGGGTGTGGGGAGTCACATCTAATGCAAATTGCTACTAGACGAATTCAAAACAATGTTGTATAATTGACCCGTACTTCAGATAGCCGGTCATCACGGGGTGATTCTGGGTACGCGCTGTTTGGGATTGCCGGTGCGGGGTCGATGATGCCCTGCCCTGCTGCCGGTTTCTCCTTTCGGCATCGGAAAGGCAGGTGGTTCGCCGGGTTTACGGCCGCGAATGTTTTCCCTCCCCGTTTTTATCGATTTGCCCACCCATCTACCCAGGGTGGGTCATCCCGTATTCACTCATTCGGAAGGAGTATCTACATGGGCACTATTCTTACTATCGTTCTTGCGCTCGTTGTTGCAGCTGTCGTTCTCTACATCGTCAGCCGGCTGAACATGGGTCTGACGGTCGACGGCTTCATGAGCGCCATCATCGCCGCTGCAGTGATCGCCATCGTCGGTGGTGTGATCTGGTGGCTGTTGGGCCTGATCGGTATTACGGCCGGCGGCGCCGGTCTGTGGGCCGCCATCGTTTACCTGGTCGTGGCCGCGGTCATTCTGATGGTCAGCGATCGTTTCCTGCCCGGCTTGAAGGTCAATGGCTTCACCGGCGCGCTGATCGCTGCGATTGCGATTGCCGTCGTGACCTGGCTGGTCACCTGGGTGCTTGGCCTGTTCGGCATCGTGGTCTAGCGCGTAACTGTTCGGTTTAATACGAGAAACACGGCGCCAGCCGACGGCTGGCGCCGTGTTCTTTGTATAGTAGCGCCAGGCGGCGAAGGGTTCGGCGTGGCGCAGCAGCGTGCTCTTGGCGGGCGCCGGTAAGCACGACGATGGGGTGGCTGGTGGCCGCCGCCTGCAGCAGGGGCGTCAGCCAGCGCTCGCGATATTCAACCGGAAGTGAATGAAAGTTATTCATGGCCTGAATAATAACTACAAAGCCATGAATTGCCAATCCCTGAATCACATGGGGTATGACTTGCGCGGCGGCCCGGTGGCGACCTGTGCCCCACCAGTCGACACTGACAACTTGCGCTTTCGCTGTGAGTGTGGATAATGACACATAGAATCATGTGTTACAACTTTACACACTAAAATAGGTGAACTCATGATTAAAACGATCCAGATGACCATAGATGAGAAACTGTTGGCTGAGGTCGACTCGACAAGTGCTGAACTTGGTATGAGTCGCTCGGCGTTCATGCGCGAAGCACTGCGCCAGGCGATGGAGCGTCTGCGTATCATGCGATTGGAACGCCAGCATGCAGAAGGTTATGCTCGTTATCCTGTGGAACCAGGTGAGTTTGACGTATGGGAAGCCGAACAAGCCTGGGGTCAACCATGAGACGAGGCGAGGTTCGATGGTACGCGTTCGCTCCACCAGACAAACGAAGGCCGGTTGTCATTTTGACGCGCAATTCGGCTATCTCATTCCTGACCTGGGTCACTGTCGCGCCCCTGACGACGACCGTGCGCCATATCCCGACCGAAGTCTTCCTGACACCTGCGACTGATAGTGTTTTGGCAACCTGCGCAGTCAACTTGGACAACGTGCAGACCGTACCAAAGCACAAAATCGAGAGCCTGATCACCACCCTGTCAACCGAACGCATGGCCGAGGTCGAACAGGCGCTGGCATTTGCCCTGGGCATGGCGCGCTAACACCCGTCAACTCACCACAAACCGCCCATCCTCCCACTGCTCCGCCTGCCCCAAACTAACCAGCGTCTCCAGCAGATCCGTCACCTGATCTGCCGATGCCCCGCTGAAAGCCGCCGCCACTTGCGCCGCCGTCGCCGGCGCACCCCACGCCACCAGCACCGTACGCACGGCCTGCGCCTGTTCGGCCAGGCGGGTTGGCCAGGGGGTGACCGCCGGATGGGTGACGTAACGCCCTGCCGCATCCGCACGCTCCCTGAGCAGCGCTGGCTGTGCCGCGCCCGCCGCGGGCGCCTGAAATTCGGGCCGCAGCCAGCGCACCAACCCCTGCGCCTCCTCGGCCGCCCGCGCCGCATTCAGGGCCACCAGCCGTTCCAGGATCTCCTCGTCACCCAGGTCCACCGGCCAGCCGTAGGCCTCACTCACCGCCCGGTCGAGCGCATCGTGCAGCTGCTGCACGACGCTGACCAGCCCCTGCTCGTGGACTGTGCGCTCTTTGGTGGTCAGCGCCGCGCCGGTGCGCAGCTTGTCGAGCACGTTGTACATGTCGGTCAGGGTCAGCTTCGGGTGCTGGGCCTGCTGGCGTTTGCGGTGCGCATCCAACTCCTCGGCGATGGTGCGGATGCGGGCCTTTTGGTCGTCGCTGGCGTCGGGGAAGGGGAACTTCTCGAAACAGGCGGTCTTGACGTAGACCGGATCGTTGCCCACACCCAACCAGCTGCCGGCGGCCAGCGCCCAGGTGACGTGGATACGGCTGGAAAGCACACCCAAAAAGAACGCATCCTCGAGGGCAATGACGATTAGTTTGTTGTCGGGCAAGATCGAAGCATCCAAGAAAACGAAGAAACGGCGTCTGGAAGTCTCGACGGTGGCGATGTAGCGCGACAAACCGGCCAGTGCCGGCCTCAGGCTGGCGCGTGGCTCGCCGTGGACCCACCAGTTGTGGCGATAGCTGGCACGGTTGTTCTGATCGCGCTCCGGTTTGACCCGCTCGTACACCCACTGGTAGACCGCCGGGTAACGCTGCCGCACGTCGTCGACATCCAACCCGAAGAGATCGATTACCAGCACCCCGCGCGGCGTCGCGGTGAGGTCTCGGCCGTTGCGGTAGGGGCGGATATGCTGTTCGAGGCCGGGCACGTGCCCCAGGCCCAGGATTTCGGCCTCCGCCGGCGTCACGATGAACCCGGCGCCAAATAACTGTACGCCACGACCGCTGAGGTAACTGTTTGCCTGCAAAGCATGTGCACTGGCCACGTCGCCGCCGATCGTCAAGTTGGCCAGAATTCTGCCCGACCGCTGCACGAACATAATTTTGGCGGCTTCATCATCCCCCGGCTCTTCGCTTGCCACCTGACTCAACACACCCGCCTGCTCCCCTACACCCCCCACCGTCATCGCAATACGCACCGCCGCGGCCGATTCCGAGTCCACCCAGGGATGGTCGGGAATGGCAAACAGCAGCGACAGCGGCGGCTCGGCCCCGAGGTGGTGTTCGAGCACGCGGCGGTTGAAGGTCTGGCGCAGGCTGTTGGTGGTGATCAGGCCAAAGCGCTGCACGCCGCCGGTCCGCGCCAGGCTGGCCGCCTTATCCCACCAGAACATAACGTAGTCGGCCGAATCGGGCACGTGCGGGTAGGTCTGGCGCACGGCGGCGGTGTAACCGTCACCCAGGGCGTCGCGCATGCGGGCGGTGCCGATGAACGGCGGGTTGCCGACGACAAAATCGACCGCCGGCCATTCGGCGGGCCGCGGGTTGACGTAGCGCCAGGCCGGCACACGCGCCGTCTCGTCCGGCACGGCCAGGCCGGTCACGGGGTGTGGTTTGGTAGTCCGCCCGTCCCAGCGCGTCACCGGCTGGCCGGTCGCATCCAGCAGCGGTTCGACGGCGTCCCAGACCAGGACGGCGTCGCGGCATTCGATGTTGTGCAGGTTGCGCAGGATCGGTTCGGGCGGGCGCACGTCGCCGTGGGTGCGGCGGTGCCACTGCAAAAAGCCAATCCACAGCACCAGCTCGGCGATGGCGGCGGCGCGTGGGTTGATTTCGATGCCGTGGAACTGTTCGGGGCGCACCATCAGGCCGGCCATCTCCAGCAGCATCTGCCCCTGGCCAAGCTGGCGGCGCACCTCCAGCACCTCACCTTCCAGGCGTTTGAGGTGCTCCAGGCTGACGTAGAGGAAATTGCCCGAACCACACGCCGGGTCGAGGATCTGCACGCCCGCCAGGTGGCGCTGGAAGGTCTCGACCTCGGCCAGGGCCTCGCCAGTTTTGCCCGCTTCGGCCAGCAGCAGCGCCGAAGCCTTGACCGCGTCCCACCCCGCACGCAGCGGCTCGACGATCGTGGGCAGCACCAGGCGCTCGACGTAGGCGCGCGGCGTGAAGTGGGCGCCCAGCTTGTGGCGCTCCAGGGGGTCGAGCGCCCGTTCGAGCAGGGTGCCAAAGATGGCCGGTTCGACGTCACGCCAGTCGGCCTGGGCGGCTTCGATCAGGAGCTGCAGTTGATCCACGCTCAGTGGCAGGGCGGTCGCCTCCTCGAACAGCCCGCCGTCGAAGTGCGGCACCGGCAGGCGCAGCGCCACCGAAAACCCGCCGTGGGCCATCGTGCGCCACAGCTCGGCGACCAGCGGCGGGAAACTGGCCACGTTGTGGCGGGCGTCGGCCAGGAGCTGGGTGAAGGCGCGCTTGGGCAGCAGGGCGACGTCCTCGGCAAACATCGTAAACAGGCAGCGCATCAGGAAGTGGGCGACCGCTTCCGGGGGGTGCTGCCCTTCCAGCGAGCGCGCCAGGCGGGCCAGGCGCCCGGCGATGTCGCGCGTCACCTGGGCGGCGCGGCGGGCCGGGTCCAGGCTCATCGGGTCGAGCCAGACCTGGCGCAGCTGCGTGCGCACGTCCGTGTCGGCCAGGTCGGCCAGGCGCAGCCGGTAGTGGGTGGGGTCGGGGAAGGGGATATAGTTGCCCCCGCTGCGGCTGAACTCGGCATAGAGTGCCAGCGAGCGCCCGACGTCGACCACGATCAAAAAGGGTGGGCGCCCCTCGCGTATCTCCGGCAGCGGCAGATAACGGGCATAACCCTGCGCCTGCTCGCGGGCGCGTTCCATGGCGGTGTCCCAGGCTGCGGTGCCGCGCACGGCGGTGCCGCGTTTGCGGGCCTGGCGCTGCTGGGCGGCCTGCAGCGAGAGGGCGGGTGTGTCGCCGGGCCGGTCGCTGCCCTGTTTGGCTTCGAGCACGAAGCAGCCGCGGCGGTAGAGGTCGATGCGGCCCACCGTACCGTGCGGCAGCGGCACCGTCTTCTCGAAGACGTAGGCGTTGGCCGTGTCGTCGTCGACCGTCGGCTCGGGCCGCGGCAGGTCGAGGGCGTCGCACAGTTCGCTGAGGAAGAGCTGGTAATTGGCGCGCTCGGCCGCGCCGGAGTTTTGCCAGCGGGTGATGAAGGCCGGAAGAGAAGTCAGCGGTTCGGTCACACGGTTTCACCTGGTCACACGAACGAAGTACGACGCAGCGGCAGCAAAATACCGCACAGCAGATAATTCTATTTTAGCCAAAAAATGGTTATCCGCCAATCCGCTCCCCGAATCCGTTGACACCAATCCGTTCAATCCGTTCCCCGAATCCGTTGACAGCCATCCGTTCCCCCCTACTCCCTACTCCCAATTGGCAACCCCCAGCACATCTGTTAGAATCCCACCATGACCACACGCATCATCTTCCACCTCGACCTCGATGCCTTTTTTGCTTCGGTCGAGGTCCTCGAAAACCCCGAACTCGCCGGCAAACCGGTGCTCGTCGGCGGCCGGCCGGCGGAGCGCGGCGTTGTTGCGGCTGCGTCCTACCCGGCGCGCGCCTTTGGCTGCCGCTCGGCCATGCCGATGGCGCAGGCGCTCAAACTCTGCCCCGACGCCATCGTCCTCCCGCCGCGGCACGGCCTCTACCGCCAGGTGTCATTGCGGGTCATGGCCATTCTGCACGCGACGACACCGCTCGTCGAGCAGATCAGCATCGACGAGGCGTTTCTCGACGTCAGCGCGCAGGTCGAGAATTGGGATGCCGCCGTGACCCTGGCGCAGCACCTCCAGGCCCGCGTGCGCGACGAAATAGGCCTCTCGGCCTCGTTGGGTGTGGCGAGCAACAAACAGGTGGCGAAGGTGGCGTCCGATTTGCACAAGCCCGGTGGGCTGACGGTGGTGCCGCCGGGGACGGAAGCGGAATTCCTGGCACCGCTGCCCACGCGCGCCCTGTGGGGCGTGGGGCCGGTGACCGCCAGCCGCCTGGCGGAGATGGGGGTGACGACGATCGGACAGCTGGCCGGGGTGCCCGAGGAGGAGCTGCGGTCCGCCTTTGGCAAACATGGCGCTGACCTGGCAGCGCGCGCCCGCGGCCGCGACGACAGCCCCATCGTCACCGAATACGAGCGCAAATCCTACAGCCAGGAGCGGACCTTCAACCAGGACCTGTCCGAGCTGCGCCGGCTGAAGGGGCAGTTGTGGAAGATGAGCCAGGGGGTGGCGGAGGACCTCAAACGGGCCGGGCTGGCCGGCGGCACGGTGGCGATCAAACTACGTTACAGCGACTTCACCACGCTCACGCGCCAGATGACCCTCGCCGTCCCGACCGACGACGCCATCGGGATCTACCGCGCCGCGCTGACCCTGCTCGAACGCACCTGGCAGCCCGGCCGGCCCGTACGCCTGCTCGGCGTCGGCGCCCACCAGCTCAGCCAACCGACGGGGCAGTTATCGTTGTTTGGAGATGGTCGCGTTACGGAATCATGAAACAGGGACGTATGCTTGCCTGACCACCTGAGCCATGTTAAAATGTGGACACAGGTCGAGGCGAATGATTGGTGAATCCATGGCCAAAGGATGGTGATGCGATGATAGGTGCAAGAACGATTACAGTCGATTTTCCGGTGGCAACCTTCGAAGCACTGCAGAGAACGGCACAACGGCAGAACCGTCCTGTGGCCGACGTTGTGCGCGATCTGGTGCTGCGTGAGCTTCCGGAACTGCCTTCCCTGCCCCGCGATGTTGAAGCCGAGTTAGCGTCGTTTGAAACGCTATCTGACGATGTACTCTGGTTGGTTGCCCGCAGTGCGCTAACGACAAAACAGCAACAGGAGTTAGCTCGCCTGAATGATGCCAGCCAGCAAAGAACTCTATCGTCTTCGGAGCAGACGCGCCAACAGAACCTGGTCGATGCCTATGATCGCACGATTCTACGACGAGCAAAAGCAGCTGCCTTACTCCAGCAACGTGGCCACAACCTGACTGATCCGGCGATATTGGCATCACCGTGACTGCTCACAAAATCAAGTCGCAAGTTCGGACTCGTGTTGCCAACCAATCAAAACATCGCTGCGGTTACTGTCAAACACAGGAAATCGTTGTCGGAATGCCACTGCAGATCGAGCACCTCATACCACTGGTTGCTGGTGGCACCTCGGCCGAGGATAACCTCTGGCTCGCTTGTCCGCGATGCAATCTCCACAAAGGCAGCCGCACCCATGCTCGCGACCCGGAGACAGGTCAACGAGTTCCTTTGTTTGACCCGCGTCGCCAACATTGGGCAGACCATTTTGTTTGGGAACAGAGCGGCCTCATCATTGCTGGCATTACATCAGTTGGACGAGCAACCGTTGCTGCACTACAGATGAACAATGCGTTTGTCGTACACGCACGTCAGGTCTGGATTGCGTGTGGCTGGCATCCGCCGCAGTGAGTGTCAGTTTCGAACGCGATTGACTCGTGTTGGCGTCTTCACACTCCCCGCAGCCGGCGCGCCCGCGTAATCAGCTGGGCCTGGGTCAACGACGCGCCGCCAAACAGGCCCTCACTCACCCGCACAGCACACACCCCCGCAGCACGCCAGGCAGGACCGTACCCGGCCACGCTGTCTGCCGCGACGACGAACTCGATATCCGGCCAGGCCTCAGGCAGGCGTGCCAGGTCATGCGCGGTACCGGCCAGGTGCAGCATGCGGCCGCCGGCCACGGTCAGTGCCCCTATGTCATCGGACGTGCGCACCGCCGGAATGGCCAGCACCCCCGTCGCCTGCGCCCTCACCACCAGCGCCGCATCCGGCCCTGACAGGGTGACAAACTGCGCACCCGCCGCGACGGCAGTTCCCACATCCGCTGCCGTCATCACGTCACCGGCGCCGATGAGCATGTGCTGGCCGAAACGCTGCCGCAGCTGGCCAATGATGGCGACCGCATCGGGCAGCCCCAGGCTGATTTCCATGACCAGGATGGGTGAAGCCAGCAGGCCATCGCCCACCGCCAGGACGTCGAGCCCCGGCACCGGCGCCCCGACCACCGCAATCAACCCGTCCTCCCGAATACGCCGGCGGACGTCAGCCAGCCGCGCACCGATCCACCTCACGCCGCCAGTCTCCCCAGCCAATCGATCACCCCCCACTGCCGCAGGTGCCGCAGTACTAGAAAACGACATCGCCGCGTCCCGTTCCAAGTATACCACGCGACACCGTTAACATTAAACACTCCGTACTCCGTACTCCCTACTCCGTACTCCCTACTCCCTACTCCCTACTCCCTACTCCCTACTCCCTACTCCGTACTCCCTCCCCCCCCCAATTGACATCCCCCCCTCCCCATGTTATCATCCCCACCACGAGGCACCGAACCCATCATGCTGCGACTTCACATCATCCAGGCCGCCCACGGCGACTGTCTCCTCCTCGAATACGGCGCCGCCGACGCGCCCCGCTATGCCCTCGTCGATGGCGGGCCACCACCAGAACAGCAGGATCACCTGCGTGCTCACCTGACCGCCCTGGGCGTTGCCGGCGGCCAGATCGACCTGGTCGTTCTCTCCCACGTCGACGATGACCACGTCGGTGGTCTGCTCGAACTCTTTGGCGAGCTGGAAAACCAGCGCCGGCACGGGGAGCCGGGCTTCGTCTCCATCCGCGACCTGTGGCACAACTCGTTCGACCTGGCGTTTGGCCCCGAACTCGGGACGCGGATTCAAACCATGATGGCGCAGCTGGCAGCTATCGAGAACAGCCTCCTGCCCTTCGATTTTTCGTCGCGCAGCATCAGCCAGGGCGACAACCTCACCCGCCTGGCAGAAGCGCTCGGTATCGAGCTCAACGCGCACTTCACCCCGGATCGCCTGATTCTGCTGGAGGAAGCGCCCCCCGACCTGGCCTTCGAGAACCTGGCCCTCCGCATCGTCGGTCCGACGCGGCGCAACCTGCTGCGTCTGCGGCGCAAGTGGATACGCTGGTTGGAACAACAGCATTCGCTTCTGGCCAGCAGCGACTTTGCCGCGCTGGCGCCCGACCAGAGCATTCCCAACCTCAGCTCGATCATGTTCCTGGCCACAGCCGATGGCCGCACCATTCTTTTCACTGGGGATGGACGCGGGGATCATATCCTGCGGGGGCTTCGGGAGATTGGCCTGCTCGGTGATGACGGCACCCTGCACGTCGATGTGCTCAAGGTGCCGCACCACGGCAGCAGCCGCAACACCACGCGCGCGTTCTACCGCCAGGTCACCGCCGACATCTATGTGATTTGTGCCGATGGCAGCCACGCCAATCCGGACTACACAACCCTGCGCTGGATCGTCGAATGCGCCCATGCCCAGGGGCGCCCCATCGACCTGTTCATTACCAGCCTGACGCCCTCCGTGGAGCGACTCCTAAAACGGTACGACCCGGCCGTTTATGGCTATCGGGTCATCACCCTGGCCGCCGATCAACACGCCCTGACGTTGGAACTCGTTTAGTTCTGGTCCCACTGGATCCACACGAAACCCTGGTTGTCACCAATCGTGAACGAGATGTCACGGCTGTCGCGGTCGCGGTTGCCGTCGAGCACGTACATCGAGTAGGTGCCGTTCACCGTGCCACCGGGCAGCTGGCCCGCCGGTAAGGCAAATTCCCAGTTGTACTTACCCGCCGGTCCGCTGCTGGCCACCAGGGCCTGGCTGAGCACGTTTTCGGGTCCGGCGACCGGCTGCCCATCTTTCGTCAGGCGCACGCGGTAGTCACCCTGCGGTTGGCCCCCGTCGACCCCGCTGTGAATGAACACCAGCTGAATCTTGAGCTCCCCGCCGCCGTTGGCCTGGATCACCGGACCCGCCGTCACTCTGAACTTGCAGCCATCACCGCCAACGCCGGCACACGGATCGCTCACCGGGGGTGGTGGTACCGGGGTGTTCGTCGGCGCTGGTGGGCGCGGACGCGGCGTATTGCTCGCCGCGGGCGGTGGCACGGGGGTTGCGGTGGGCGGCACGGGGGTGTCGGTCGGAACCGGCGCTGCGGTGGGGACGTCCGTCGGGGGCGGGGGCGGCGTATCGGTTGGAGGTGGCAGCGGTGTGGCCGTGGGCGGCAGGGGGGTGGCCGTCGCGGGCGGTTTGACCGTTTTGGTGGGCGTGGGTGTCACGGCCGGGGCGCTGCTGCCACAGGCACTCAACACCAGGAGAACCAGCGGAATCAGGGCGGCAAAGGTCCAGCGTCGCATGCGATCATCATCCTTTAGTGTCGTGTCAGGACGCACCCGGCCTTGGCAGACGTCGGCGCGAAGTTCTGTCACGAACCGTGTGTGCAGTGGTTTGTGCCGGAACCCGTCAAAGCAACGGGCAGCGGCGCGCTATTTTACCATACACGGGATAGTTCAACAATTGCCGTTCGGAAGCGTGCGACAGGGCGATTTGAATTACTTGACAGCCCTATCGGGGACTGGTATAATGCCAGCCGGATCGCAGAACGCGGTCGCACTGGGCAGATTCGATACGACGAGACCCTTTGGCTGTTCGGTATGCCAGTTGCCTGGCATGACAGCACGCTTCACAACGACGGAGAAGGAAGAGGAGGCCTGGCCCCTGCAAGGTACCAACGCTGCATCGCCAGCGAAGCGACCTCTCGACGACATCCGTGGCACTCAGGGCCCTGATGAACCAGGGTGCCGGCACTCGATCAGGTGTGTGATGGCGTGGCGTCTCGGCCAAGTCCAGTGGGAATGACCGAGATTTTTTATTTTCGGAGTGGACTGGCCTATGCAAGGAACAGATGGCGATCCGCGTGAGCCAACGAATGAAGACTTTGCAGCATTGCTGGCCAGATACCTTGACGACCCGGACAGCCACCTGCGCCTCACGCGCGGCGAGTTAGTCTACGGCACGGTGGTTCGTGTCGCGGACAAAGAGATTTTGCTCGATGTCGGTGCCAAGCGCGACGGTGTCGTGCCCGCCGCCGACCTGGCCAAGCTCGATGCGGCCGGACGTGCCAGCCTGGTCGTGGGTGCCCAGGTACCCGCCGTGGTGGTCAATCCACAGAACCAGGACGGCGAGCTGATCCTGTCGGTCTACCTGTCGCAGCAGGAAAACGACTGGGTCGCCGCTCACAAGCTGCTCGAGAGCGGCGAGATCATCGAACAGGAAGTCATTGGGTACAACAAGGGCGGTCTGACGGTTGCCTTTGGCAGTATCCGTGGGTTCGTTCCGGCCTCGCTGGTGGCCGAAAGCAGCCAGGCCCCTGGCGATCGCCAGCATTACCTGGCCAATTACGTGGGCCAGAAGCTGCCGGTGAAGACGATCGAGGTCGATCGGAAACGGCGCCGGCTGGTATTTTCACACCGCCAGGCGGAACAAGAGCTGCGGCAGCAGCGCAAGACGCAGCTGCTTGACACCCTGGCCGTGGGGCAAAAGGTCAGCGGCATCGTGACGGCCATCAGGCCGTTTGGCGCGTTCGTCGATCTGGGCGGAGCGGATGGGCTGATCCACGTCAGCGAATTGGATTGGCGCCCGGTCAAACATCCGGCCGACGTGGTGCGGGTTGGGGATGAGGTCGAGGCGGTGGTGCTGCGGCTCGACGAAGACCGCCACCGGATTGCACTCAGCCGTCGACGGGCACTGCCCAACCCCTGGCAGGTTGCCGCCGCACGTTACACGGTGGGCACCGTCACGCAGGCCCGTATTACACGGTTGATGGATTTTGGTGCCTTTGCCGAAGTAGAGCCCGGCATTGAAGGTTTGATTCACGTCTCGGAAATGGCCGAAGAAACCATCCACCATCCGCGCGAGGCCGTCCACCCAGGGCAAGAAGTCCTGGTGCAGGTGCTGCGCATCGACCCCGAACGTGAACGCATGGGGTTGAGCATACGCCGCGTGCGCGGCGATTGGATCATCGGCGAGCCGGTAGAGGAACCACCGACACTCGCGCTGATCGAGAACGAATACGACGACATCGAAGATACCAGCAGTTGAAAGGGGGTGAGTCCCATTACTGTCCAGCTTCGACCTGGTGAGTCGCAAGACAGCCTGTTGAAACGGTTTCGTAAGGCCGTCGCCGAGGCACGCATCCTGCCCACGGTGCGCCAAAAACGTTGGTTTACACCCAAAAGTGAACTACGGCGTATCAAAAAACAGAAAGCAATTCGTAAAGCCCGGCGCACTATGCGCAAGCGTGAGATGAAGATCCCGCGTTAGGCACCGCCAGGCCGCGGCGTATGTTCGACGCAGCGTACGCCGCGGCCGATCCGATGTCAACGGTCAGGATGACGGAGAGGAGTATCCCAAGGAATGACCAAAGCCGAAGAAGAGAAGATTATCGTGGAAGGCACCATCACCGAAACGCTGCCCAATACCATGTTCCGCGTGATGCTGGAAAACAACCAC
This sequence comes from uncultured Anaerolineae bacterium, assembly GCA_964443225.1. Classification (GTDB taxonomy): domain Bacteria; phylum Chloroflexota; class Anaerolineae; order SSC4; family Amarolineaceae; genus SSC4. The sequence continues at coordinate 8,654 of CAYUCC010000039.1, read as the reverse complement.
GAGGTGCTTGCGTACCTGTCGGGAAAGATGCGCAAGTACTACATTCGCGTACTGCTCGGTGACCGGGTCCGCCTGGAATTGTCGCCCTACGATTTGACGCGCGGTCGCATCATTTATCGTCACAAGAAGTAAACCGTTCTATTTTTACCCCGTTCATCTTCTCCGACGACAAAAAACCTGTCCACGTGTGACAGGTTTTTTGATTCGTCGTCATAGCAGATCGACCCCAGTCGGCTTTAGCCGCCTTCAGCTCTGAGCCTTGAGCTTGAGCTCAAGGCGGCCTGGCGGGCCTTCAGTTCCGCCTGGCGGGCATAGTCGATGGCATCGGCCAGGATACGCAGGGCCTCTTCGGGGTTGTGAAAACCCATGCTGTTTTCGGCAGCGATGAAGTCCCAACGCAGCTGCGATTTGCGGTGCAGCAGGCGCGCGTCATCCAACAGCACGGCGTCGTACGCCGGCAGTTGGGCGGTGTCGGTCATCGCCTGGATCGCACTGATCAGCGCCTCTTCGGTACGGCTCATGGTGGCCGACACCTGGGTCTGAATCGCACCCACACGATCGATGGCATACTGCACGTCGTGGTGGCACGTGCCACAGGCCTGTTCGGCATACTTGAGCGGGCTGGCCACAAAGTGCGAGCTGTATTTGGTGGCACCGTCACTCTGGTAGGGCATGTGGCAGTCGGAACAGCCCACCCCCGCCTTGAAGTGCGTGCTGTCGGCGGTGTACAGCTCGAATTCGGGGTGCTGCATCTTGATCATCGGTGCACCCGAAATCGCATGCGTCCAGTCGCTGAAGGGTTTGCCATCTACCAGCAGCGTATCGTAGTACGTTTCGATGTCTTCGATGCGCGTGCCGTTGGTCCATGGGAAGGTCAGGTACTTGCCCGTTCCCTTGAAGTAGTATTCGACGTGACAGTTGGCGCAAACCACGGTGCGCAGCTCCTGCCGGCTCAGCGCGTCCGGGTCCTTGCCCATCGCCGTGAGCGCTTCGCGCAGCGCGGGATTGGTGACGATGAGGTTCATCGTGCCCGCCTCGTGACAGTTGGCGCAGCTGACGGGGTTGCTGACCATGGTCTGGAGCTCGCTGAACGGCATCGAATAGAACCGTGTCGGGGTCAGCTCCGCCCACAAACGCGGGTTGTCCGAGCTCTTGCACGACATACAGGTGCCGGCGGTTGGGTTTCGGCCGGTGGTTGTGACATCCTCAATCGCCCAGTAGTGCCCGCGATCTTCCTTATAGTCCTTGGAAAACGCATTGCCGGCAAAAAGCGTGACCAGGCGGGGGTTGGTCTCCAGCTTCTGGACCGGTTCCGAACCGCCGTAGGCCGTACGCGCCATCTCCTGTGTACGCAGCCAGCTGTCGTACTGCCGTGGGTAGTTGACGGCCCATTGGGCCGGGTCTGGTTCCATGGGCGCAATGGAGACCACCGGCTCGGGACCACGAACCTGGACCGGCTGGTTGCTCAGGAACATAAAAACACCCAGCAACACGAGTGCCAGGAACACAATGACCGCGGTAAGAATCCAAATCGTACGTTTTGAGTTTTGCATCGTCGATCGCTCGTCCTATTGCAGCGTGCCGGTGTTATGGCGGCGGCGCCAGCTCGTACACACTGATCCCGCGTGTGCCGTGCGGCACGGTGCGGTGGCAGTCGAAACAGGTACGGCCCGCATCGGGCAGACTGTCCCCCACCTGTGAAACCATCTCCCCGTGACAGCGAATACAGTTTTCCTGCACGATTGCCTGCGTCGATTCTTTGGCACGAATTGTATCGGGTATGTGTCCGGTCGCAAACGCCGTCACGTGGTTGAAGCCAGAACGCGCTTTGACCAGGTATTTGGGAATCAACGCGTGCGGTGTATGGCAGTCGTTGCAGGTTGCCGCCGTACGGTGCCCGCCGTGATACCAGCCTTCATAGACCGTCCCCATGACGTGGCAGCTGTTACACGCGTCGGGGTTGTCGGTCAGGTACGAAGTGAAATTGGTCAGACGCAAGCCGGCCACAAGGACGACCAGAAGCGCCACGGCACTGATGAGTAGAGCAACTTTTGTCATCGGTCTGTGATATTTGTGGGGGAAAATGGTCATGATCGCCCGCTGCCGTGCCGGGTCCTAACAGCCGGCCGGCAAACTCGATTCGGGGCCGACCGCGAGTCTACCGGAAACTTCTCATCATTGCCATGATTTAGCTCATAAAAGAAACCGGCCAGCACGTTTGGCTGGCCGGTTGGATACTTTTATTGGGACGCTGCGAGCCCGGCAGGCCGCCGGGCGGCGGCTAACGGGCCGACCGTATGATACGTATCGCCAGCGCAGCGGCCCCAAAGCCGTTGTCGATGTTGACGACCGCCACACCAGGGGCACAGCTGTTGAGCATCGCAAGCAGCGCCGCCAGGCCACCAAAACTTGCCCCGTACCCGACACTGGTCGGCACGGCGATCACCGGTCCACTGACGAGGCCGCCGGCGACGCTGGCCAACGCTCCCTCCATGCCGGCAACAACGATCACCAGCGCCGCCTCGGCCAACGTCGTGCGCTGGGCCAACAGGCGGTGCACCCCGGCTACCCCGACGTCGTTGACGCGTACCACACGCTGTCCCCACAGTTCGAGCAGCAGGGCGGCTTCTTCGGCGACGGGCAGATCCGACGTGCCCGCCGTGGCCACGCAGACGTACGGCCCATCGCCGGGCGGCGGCGGAACCTGCCCCAGGGTCAGGATACGTGCCATGGTGTGATAGGCTGCCGCGGGCAGGACGGCCTGCACAGCCATCGCCTGTTCGGGGGTGACGCGCGTCGCCACGGCGTAGTCGTTGCGTGTCGCCAGGATCTGCAGCAGCTGTGCCACCTGGTCAGCGGTTTTGCCGGCACCGTAGATCACTTCGGGGAGACCGGTCCTGAGGGCGCGGTGGTGGTCCACGCGGGCAAAATCATCCACCGTTTCGTACGGCAGATCACGCAGCGTGGCCAGCGCCTCGTCGACCGACGTCTCCCCCGCCTGCACTGCCGCCAGCAGAGCCGTCAACCGCTCAATTTGCATGGGTCGTTCCCAGGCGCAGGGCATCGTTCAGGCTGCCGCTGCGGTAACCGCGCAGGTCGAGCGTGGCATAGAGATAACCGGCCGCCCGCACGCCCTCGTCGATCGCCGCCCGCATCTCGAACGCCCGCCCCAGCTCGTCGGGCGCCACCTCGATGCGCGCCAGGGTGCCGTGATGCCGCACCCGCACCTGGCGAAAGCCCGCATCCCGTAGAAACCGTTCGGCGTCGTCGATCATCCGCAGCGCTTCCACCGTCACCGGTGTGCCGTATGGAATACGCGACGACAGGCAGGCCAACGCCGGCTTGTCCCACACGCTGAGACCCAGCTGCTGTGCCCAGGTCCGGACCTCGGCCTTGCCAATGCCCGCATCCCTGAGCGGGCTGAGGATGCCGTGTTCGACGCCGGCACGCGCCCCGGGCCGGTAATCCCCCAGGTCGTCCCAGTTCAGACCGTTCAACACCGCACTCAACCCGTGCGCGGCAGCCAACGGCACCAGCAGCTCGTACAGCTCGGTCTTGCAGAAGTAGCAGCGGTCGGGTGCGTTGCGGGTGTAGTTGGGATCTTCGATCTCGGCCGTAGTCACCAACTCGTGCGCCACGCCGATTTCCTGCGCACAGCGCCGGCTGGCGTCCAGTTCCCAGGACGGGTAAGACGGTGACACAGCCGTGGCCGCCAGGACGTGCTCGCGGCCCAACACCTGCACCGCAATCGCCAGCACCAACGCGCTGTCCACGCCGCCCGAATACGCCACCAGCGCCGAGCCAAGCTCACGCAGCTGGGCGATCATGCGGGCCTGCTTCTCGGAGAATGGAAGGTCAGACAGCTGCGGCGGTACGATGTGCCGCTGCGCCTGGTCCATGAGTGTTATCGTCGTCATTGGTTCACCTCATTATGCCAATCGTGCAATTGTAGCGTTCTCACAGGCCGGCGTCAAACTGCATCGTGCGCCCGGGTGCGCACCCCGCCGCGTTCGTTTGCCAGCCAGGCCCCCACGCGAGTAGAATGGGCACATCATAACACACGGGAGTCACCGATGTCGATCCGGACGTTCATCGAACAGATGCCCAAGGCCGAGCTCCACGTGCACCTCGAGGGAGCGATTGCACCCGAGACGCTGCTCACCCTGGCGGCACGCCACGGCAAGACCCTGCCCGCCGACACGGCGGACGGCCTGCAGGACTGGTACCAGTTTACGACCTTTCGTCACTTCATCACGATCTATTTGACCATCCAGGACTGTATCCGGTCTGCTGAGGACTTTGCCTTCATCGTCTACGCATTCGGTGCCGATCGTGCGCGGCAGAATATTCGCTATACCGAAGCCACCGTGACGCCCTACACCCACATCTGGCAAGACAAGGGCCTTCACCCCGACGCCATCATCGAAGGCCTCGAAGAAGGCCGGCGCCAGGTCCGGCGCGATTTTGGCGTCGAGCTGCGTTGGGTGTTCGACGTCCCGCGCAACCTGCCGGAACCTGCCGGTTCGTGGACGGCGGACTATGCCATTCAGCACATGGCGCATGGCGTGGTTGGCTTTGGCCTGGGGGGTGACGAGGCGCGCGCCGCACCCGAACTGTGGGAAGCACCCTTCCGCCGCGCCGTGGCGGCCGGTCTGTACAGCGTACCGCACGCCGGTGAAACCGCCGGGCCCGCCAGCATCTGGGCTTCGATCAAAACCCTGGGGGCACGCCGCATCGGCCACGGGGTGCGCAGTATCGAAGACCCAACCCTGGTAGCCTACCTGGTCGATACGCAGATTCCGCTCGAAGTGAATCCGACCAGCAACCTGTGCCTCAACGTCTATCCCAGTTTCGCAGCCCATCCCCTGCGCCATCTCTGGGATGCCGGGGTCTACGTGACGGTCAACTCCGATGACCCACCCATGTTCAACACCAGCCTGACCCAGGAGTACCAGGTGCTGCACGACCATTTTGCTTTCACGGTCGCCGAACTGGAAACGTCAGCCGTGCGTGCCCTGCACGCCGCCGCCCCCCTTGGGCTGGATACCGCTGCCAAAACCAGCCTCGAACAGACGTTTCGTGACACATTTACCCGCCTGCGTGAACAGCACGATGTCTGATGACGTTTCGCTCCCAACCCCGCGGTGTGACCGCCATCGTTGGCGACCACTGCAGCCTCACGGGCAATGGGTGCCGGGGGGTGCCCTATGAGCGAAGTCGAACTCGTGCCGGCCGCTAATCTCGACCAGAACGAATTGACCGCGGTGCTCAATGCCGGCTATGCCGACTACTTCGTGCCCGCACACCGGTCGGGTGCGCAGGTGGCCAGCTCGGTGCGTGCCTGGGACATCGACCTGGCGGGATCGACCGTGGCGTTCTGTGCCGGTGACGTCGTGGGCGTCGCCCTGTTGGGAGTGCGTGGGTCACGGGGTTGGATTGGCGGCATGGCGGTCGTGCCGGCGTGGCGGCGCCGGGGCATTGGCCGGCGCCTGATGAAGCATGTGCAGGCGCTGGCCCACACGCGGGGTCTGGACACGCTGGACCTGGAGGTGCTGACACGCAATACGCCGGCGCTCACCCTCTACCTGGAGCTGGGTTTCACGATCCAGCGCGAGCTGCTGGTGTGGCAGCGCAGCGCCGAGCAGGGTGCGCTGCCCGACCCCTATCGAAAACCGCAGCCCGCCGATCCTGCCTGGGCCGTCGCAAACAGCCCCACCTGGCACAACACCCCGCCCTGCTGGCAGCGCGACGCTGCCTCCCTGCGCCAACTCGCCAGTGACGTGCGGGCGGTGCAGGTGGTCGATGGCGACGGCGCCCCCCAGGCCTACTGCCTGTACCGCCCGGCAGAGCCTGACCAGCTGCGGCTGCTCGACGTGGGCGCAGCACCGGGCGCCAGCGTGCGCAGCGCCGGGCGTGAGCTGCTGCAGGGCCTTCACCTGCGCCACCTGGGGATGACCGCCACCCTGGTCAATGAGCCGGTCGACAGTGCGTGGAATCCGGTCTTTGCGGCCTTGGGCTATTACGTCATCGAGCGCCAGCACGAGATGCGCTGGCTGGTGACGGATCAGGGAAGTGCTCCGGCACTGGCAGGCTGAACCATGACTCAAACACCGCAAAAGCCAAGCAACACCCGTCGCCAACAGCGCGAGAGCGAACGACGTCTCTTCATCGTCGTCATCTTGTTTTTGCTGGTCGTGGGGAGCGTGCTCATTGGCGTGGTGTACGGCGGGTGGGCCGCCGCCACCGGGCTGGTCTGTTTGCTGGCGGGTGCGGGCATTCTGCTTTTCCTGTGGCTGCTGCTGACCTGGTTGGAGCGGTGGGCAAATCGGGAAGAATAGCGTCGGATCAGCGATGGACTATCTCACCGGAACTGTCGAACGTATCACGTTCCACAACGAAGAGAACGGTTACACCGTAGCCCAGCTGACGCCGGAGGGCAAGTCGTACACGGTCACCGTCATCGGCAACATGATGGGCATCAACGTCGGTGAGCACATCGAGGTTTCTGGCCAGTGGGCGTCGCATCCCCAGTACGGCCGGCAGTTTCGCGCCGACGGGTTCCGCCTGAAGCTGCCCGCCACGGCGGCGGGCATCGAGAAGTATCTCGGTTCCGGCCTCGTCAAAGGGGTGGGCCCGGTGACGGCGCGGCGCATCGTGCACCAGTTTGGTGCCGATTCGCTGCGTGTGATCGACGAACAACCGGACCGCCTGCGTGACGTGCCGGGGGTGGGGGCCAAACGTGCCGACCTGATCCGGGCGGCCTGGCGCGAGCAGCGTGCAATTCGCGAGGTGATGCTGTTTTTGCAGGAGAACGGTATCAGCACGGCGCTGGCGGTGAAAATCTACCGTCACTACGGCGATGACGCGATCAATGTCGTGCGCCGGGACCCTTACCGCCTGGCGCGTGACATCACAGGCATTGGCTTCATCACGGCGGATCGAATTGCGCGCAATCTGGGCCTGGCCCTCGATTCACCGGCACGGGCGGCGGCGGGGGTCACCTACGTGTTGAGCCAGCGCGCCGACGATGGTCACGTGTACGTGCCCCAATCCGAGCTGATCGAGGCCACCGCCACCCTGCTTGAAATCCCACCGACCCTCCCCAGCAATGCCCTGGTCGACCTCCAGCAGCAAAAAGACATTCGCATCGAAGATTTGGCTGCGTATGCGGACCACACGGCCACCCAGGATACGCCGTCCCAACCAGGCCCAACCGCCGAACCGCTGCTGCTCCAGGAGGAACGGGCGGTCTACCTGATGCCCTTTTATCACGGCGAGGTGGGAGTGGCGGGTCGCCTGCGCCGGCTGCAGGAGTCGCCCGTCGACCGGCTGTGGCAGCTCCAGCGTTTCGACTGGACGCACGCCTTTGGCCTGGCCCAACACCAGACCGGTGTGGTGCTGGCCCCCCCACAGCGCGCCGCCGTCGAAGCCGCCCTGACCCGCCGGCTGACCGTGCTGACCGGGGGTCCCGGAACGGGTAAAACGTCCACCGTAGAGACGATCATTCGTATTCTGGAGGCCACGGGGCACAGTTACCTGCTGACATCCCCAACGGGCCGCGCCGCAAAACGCCTCAGCGAAGCAACGGGCCGCACGGCCAGGACGATTCACCGCCTGCTGGAGTTCAAACCGGGCGGCGGTTTGTTGTTCCAGCGGCACGACCAGAATCCGCTGGATGCCGACCTGATCATCGTCGACGAGGCGTCCATGCTGGACCTGTTGTTGGCCAATCACCTGCTGCGGGCCATTCCCAACGGCGCCCATTTGCTGCTGGTGGGCGACGTCGACCAACTGCCCAGCGTCGGCGCCGGTGACGTGCTGCGCGACATCATCGAGTCCGGCGTGGCGACCGTGGTGCGCCTGGAAACGATCTTCCGGCAGGCCAGCGGCAGTTACATCATCGAGAATGCGCACCGCATCAACCGCGGCGAGATGCCGGAATGGAATCCAGCGCGGGCGCGCGACTTTTTCCTGTTCAAGGCCGAAGATGCCGAACGTGCGGCAGCGCTGGTGGTCGAGGTGGTTACGCAGCGTATTCCACGCCGTTTTGACCTGGCCCCGTCGGCCATCCAGGTGCTGAGCCCCATGCACCGCGGGCCGGCGGGCGTGGCCAATCTGAACGTCCAACTGCAGGACGCACTCAACCCGCCCGATCCTCACAAGCCGGAAAAGCGCGTCGGCGGGCACATCTTCCGCCTGGGTGATCGCGTCATGCAGATCACCAACAACTACCAAAAAGATGTGTTCAACGGTGACATGGGCGACATCGTCCGTCTCAAGCCGGTGGAGCAGGTGCTGACAGTCAAACTGGAAGGGCGCGAAGTCGATTACAGCTTTCTCGAGCTGGACGAGCTCGTGCTGGCGTATGCGATCAGCGTGCACAAAGCCCAGGGTTCCGAATATCCGGCGGTCGTGATCCCGCTGCTCACCCAGCACTACATGATGCTGCAGCGCAACCTGCTGTACACCGCCGTCACGCGCGCACGCCAGCTGGCGGTCATCGTGGGGTCCCCGCGTGCCATCGCCATCGCCGTGCGCAACAACCGCGTCGCCGCCCGCTACACCGCCCTCGCCGAGCGTTTGGCGCGGGATGGGGGGTAGGGGATGGGGGTTGGAGGTTGGAGGTTGGGGGATGGGGGTTGGGGGTTGGGGGT
>CAYUCC010000038.1:0-47683 GCA_964443225.1 uncultured Anaerolineae bacterium | reverse complement strand
ATCCCCCCCAATTGCCCTCTCCCCACCACTCATGGTACAATCACGTCAGCCAAACCCGTGCCTCACTCAAACCATCCAGGAGTAGACACCCTATGCTGTCGCCCAAACGTTTTTTCGACCTGTCCGCTTTTGCCCATCGCCGGATATTCGACGGCGTCACGTGGGTGTGGGAAGTCTTGCCGCGCATCGAAGCGTACATTGCTGCCCAGCTGGCCGGCCCGTATGCGCCCGGGCTGTTTGGGGAAGTGGCGGACGGTGCTTACCTGGTCCACCCGGAGACAATCTACATGGGCGAGGGTTCGGTCATCGAGCCGGGGGCGTACGTGGCCGGGCCGTGCATCATTGGCCGCGACTGTATCATCCGGCACGGCGCTTATCTGCGCGGTGATGTCATTCTGGGCGACCACTGCATCGTGGGGCATGCCAGCGAGGCGAAAAATTCGCTGTTTCTGGACGGCGCCCACGCACCCCATTTCGCCTACGTGGGCGACTCGGTCCTGGGGAACCGCGTCAACCTCGGTGCCGGGACCAAACTAAGCAACCTGGCCTTGACGAGCCAGAAGGACCCGTCCACCGGCAAACGTAACACCATCAGGCTCGAAGTCAACGGGCAGATGGTGGACACCGGCCTGGCTAAGATGGGGGCGATCCTGGGGGACGATGCGCAGGTCGGCTGCAACGCCGTGCTCAATCCGGGCTGTATCGTCGGTGCGCGCTCTATCGTCTATGCAGGCATTAGCCTGCGTAAGGGCTTCTACCCGCCGGGCACGATCATCAAGTTGGAGCAGCCGGTGAGCATGCTGCCGCGAATGTGAGGTTTTATGTGCGGACGTTTCGTGCTGTTTGCATCACCCGACATGCTGCAGGCCGGGTTCGACCTGGCGGCACCACCCGCCGGGCTGGCGCCGCGCTACAACATTGCACCCACCCAGCCGGTGGCGGTCATTCCCAACAAGGGCGAACGTACGATCGAGATGTTCACCTGGGGTTTGATCCCGTCCTGGGCCAAAGATCGCAGCATCGGCAGCCGCATGATCAACGCGCGCGCTGAAACACTTGCCGAGAAACCCGCGTTTCGCGCCGCATTTCGTAAGCGCCGCTGTTTGATCGTGGCGAATGGTTTCTACGAGTGGAAAAAAGAGGGAACCGGCAAGACGCCGATGTTCATCCGCCTGGCGTCGCAGCGCCCGTTTGCCTTTGCCGGCCTGTGGGAGTACTGGCAGCCGCCCGGTGTGGAGCCGGTCCTGTCGTGCACGATCATCACGACCGATGCCAATGCCCTGGTGAGCCCCATCCACGACCGCATGCCGGTCATACTGCCCGCAAGTGCATACGACCTCTGGCTCGATCCGGAACCGCGCGAGCCCGCCGAATTGATGGCCCTGCTGCACCCGTTCGAAGACGAGCCCCTGGAAGCGATCGCCGTGTCCAGGCTGGTCAATTCACCCGCCAATGAAGGCCCTACCCTGGTTGAACCAGCGTAACGATTTTGGATTTTGGATTTTGGATTTCGGATTGGATTTTCAGATTTTGGATTTTGGATTCTAGATTTTGGATTGGATTTTCAGATTTTGGATTTTGGATTGGGTGAGTGACCTAGGGGGCGGCGCGGTCGGCGGTGAAGTGACGGATGCCGCGTAGGCCGGCCACGATGATGTCGGTGGCCAGGCCCACGAACAGGCCGTGTTCGACGATCCCTGCGCGTGCGCTGAGCTGCGCCGCTAGCTCGCCTGGCCGGCTGATCGGTCCGAAATGGCAGTCGAGGATATAATTGCCCTGGTCCGTCTGGTACGGGGCTTGTTCCTTGTTCGGGCGCAGAACCACCCGCGCACCAAGTGCCTCGATGTAGGCCGCCTGGGCGCGCCAGCCGAAGGGGATGACCTCTACCGGCACTGGCCAGTGCAGGCCGATTTGCGGTGAAAGTTTGCCCTCGTCGATCACAATGACCTCGCGGCGGCTCGATTGGGCCACGATCTTCTCTTTGAGCAGGGCACCGCCACCGCCTTTGATCAGGTCGAAGCCGCGGCCGCGCCGCGCGGCTTCGTCGGCGCCGTCGATGGTGAGATCGATCACCGGGTGGTCGTTGAGGGTCGTCACCGGGATGCCCAGCCGCTGTGCTTCCTCGGCCACCGCGTTGGCGCACGGAATGCCCAATATATCGGTGAGCGTGCCCGCTTCCAACAGCACGGCCAGCCGGCGGACGGCAAAAATGGCCGTGCTCCCCACCCCCAGACCCACGATCATGCCCGATGTGACGAAGTCCACGGCATGTTCGGCGGCGGCTTGTTTGAAACTCACCACCTGATTGAAGTTTGTTTCCATCTTGTCCTCGGGTTCAACCCGCCATATCGCGCACGATGTCGGTCGTCGAAAGCACACCGACGGGGCGCAGGCCGCGGTCATCGTCCTCGACCACGATCAGGCGGTGAATACGTCGTTTGGTCAGTTCCTGGCTGGCCTGCCGGACGCTGGTATCGGGACTTGCCGTGATCACGTTGTGCATCATGACGTGACGGGCCTGCATCGCCTGCCAATACTCATCGTACGCGCGCAGGACCACCATGTCGGTGCGGGTGATGATGCCGGCCAGGTAGCCATCCTCATCGACCACCACCACGGCGCTGACGTCGTGCTGCGACATGCGCGCAGCAACTTCCTGGATGGGGGTTTCCTTGGTGCATTGAATGATCGTGGTGCTCATCAAGTCGCGGACCCACTCGTGCATCGTGACCTCCTTGTCTGGCTGTTGGTGTCCATCGCCTCCCTGATGACCGAGCCCGGGTCAGTCGTCGAATCCAAGTATCTCGCCTAACCCGGCAATGCTCGGGAAGACCCAATCCGGTGGTAGTGTGGCCTGGGCGAATTCGCCGGCGCGCGTCACCCCTGTCAAAACAGCGGCGGTACGCAGCCCGGCCTGCTGTGCACCCACGATGTCGGTTTCGTAACGGTCACCCACCATCAACGTCTCTGCGGCGCGGCACCCCAGCTGCTGCAGCGCCTGCTCGAACATGATACGCTGGGGTTTGCCAATCACCAGCGGGGTGATGCCGGTCGTCAGTTGGAGCAGTGATACCAGTGCACCACCGCCGGGCAGTGCGCCCTCTTCGCTCGGCAGCGTCAGGTCGGCATTGGTGGCGACGAAGCGGGCGCCATTTTGAATCGCCAGTGCCGCATCCGCCAGATGGCGCCACGTGACCTGGCGGTCCAGCGACGCCACGACCCAGTCGGCCGCCCGCCAGTCATCCACCAGGGTCATGCCGCCATCGATGAGCGCACGGCGCAGGCCCGCTTCACCCACGACCAGGACCGGTGCACCGGGTGGGGCGTTGGCGCGCAGCCAGGTGGCTGTGGCCAGCGCACTGGTCCAGAAATGTCCGGCTTCGACTGGGACACCCATCTGGCCCAGTTTGGCTGCATATTGGGCCGGGGTGAGGGTTGGGTTATTGGATAAGAACAAAAACGGCAGTGCGTGCTGCCGCACCTGGCGAATGAACCCGGCTGCGCCGGGAATCGGCGTTTGCCCGACGTACATAACCCCGTCGAGGTCGATGAGCAGAGCGCGGATGGGTGTGTCAGGCGGCGGGATGGTCATGCTCGGCTTGCGCTTCAGCCACATCATGCTCGACGTCGACGGCGGCCAGCGTAATGGCCCAGCTGACCAGGAACCAGGAACCGGCCGAAATGAGCAGGGCCAGCAGGATAGACGTTGGATTCAAGGGGACATTGCCGCGCGCAATGCCAATACCGGCCAGGATCACCGCCAGGGTGCCAAAGATCAACCCCACTTTGACAGGCAAACTGCGACGCTGCCACCAGGATGCTCGTTTTTCGCTCGTGGTCTGCACGGTCACCTCAACGATGGAACCACAGGATATGGCATTGTGAATGCAATCGTAACACGTGTGCGTGTTGGGGTCAAGTTTGGACTTGTCAGCGGTGCACAACGAAGAAAACGGCGTATTGGGCGGGTGGCGGGTGGATCCCCGCCACCCGCCCAACATCCAAAGGAGAAGGCCAGCCCTAACTCTGCATCAGGTCATATGGTGTTGCTGCCCGGCCATCGGCGACGCCCCACAGGCGCAGGGCCGCGGTGAGTTCGGGGTGCTGGGCTGCGGCATCGTGTAATTTGGCCCCCTGCATTGCGGCGTCGATGGCCTGGCGCAGGGCACGCGCGCCCGCCGCGGCACCATCGGGATGCCCGTGCACGGCACCGCCTGCACCGACCATGAAGTCGCGCCCCATGTCGGCGACCAGGGTTGGTACCATGCCGGGATGTACCCCACCACCCGGCATCGGCCAGATCGCTGCCAGTCCATGGCAGGGCGCGGTCAAGGCCTGGGCAATGCGCAGGTGTTTGGATGCCAGCAGGGGGAATTTGCCATACGGGCTGGGATAGACCACAACATCGGCACCGGCGAGACGCGGCAGCTTACCCAGCACCAGGTGTGAGCTGACGCCAGACCACGGCGCCGCATACATCGCTCCCGAAAAATCCAGATGCGCCAGAATTGGCACGTTGATCGCTGGATCGTCCGCAAGCATGGAGAGCGCCGAGATACCCACCACCAGGTAGTTGACCATCAACGCATTGGCGCCCGCTTCGAGGGCACGGTACGCATTGTCGACCAGCCGGTCGGGCCGGTCGGTGATGTTGACGAAATAGAGGGTCTTGTGGCCGGTTTTGTCGAACACGGCCTGCGCCGCCGCACCGTGCAGGACCACACGCTGCAAAAAGTGACTCCACGGGTGTGATACCACCAGTTCATCGTCTTTGACGGCATCGACACCGCCGAGCGCAGCCTGGTAGTAGGCCTCTGCGCTCTCTTCCGGCGTCAGTCCGATGGACGGTTTGATCATGGTGTGCAGCAAGGGCCGGTCGCTGACGCCCAGGATGCGCCGGATACCGTCGATCCCGAATTTCGGACCCTTGAACTGGGCGACGTACGCAGCCGGGAAGTGCAGATCGATCAACTTGAGGTGGCCGGCGGCGGCAATGTTACCGTGCACGGTCGTCAGCATGAGCGGAATCTGCCCGCCGAAGTTATGCACCGGGTAGGCGATTTGCAGCACCCAGGTGCGTGCCGTGATCTCGCCCGGTACGCCGGTTTCGTAATCGGGCACTTCCCAGATGGCAACTACCTTGCCGACGTGCCGGCGGCGTACCTCGTCGGACTCGTGCGCCAGTTTGACCCACGTGCCGCTGGACTGTTCTTCGGAAAGGGCAACCGCCAGGCGCTCGATATCGACCGCGGCGCGTGTCTGGTAAAGGTACGTGGCAACGAGATGATCGTCCCACGCGATACTTTCGGGCAATTGCAGCGCAATTGGATCGTACATGACACTCCTCGATGAGTTTTCAGCCGGCGTACAGGCGCCGGTAGGATACAAGGGGGGACGTGCGCGTCTGGCACGGTGCAGCAACCCCCAGCTTTTGGCAGACGACATCGCTGATCTTTTCGGCCATGGCGCGTGCGGTGCACAGTTTGCCACCCGCAATGGTCACGAATCCTTCGATGTGATCCCGTTCGGCGTGATCGAAGGCCGAAAATGTGCGGCTCAGGTCACGCTCACTGGCGCCGCCGCTGGCGATCAGCGGACGGGCTGCTGCAGTGATGGCAATCACCGGATATTTCTGCATGATAGGCACCAACAGCTCACCGCCCGCGATCATAGCCTCGACGTGGTCGCGCCGCGGGAAGATGAAATCGCTGTCTTCGACGGTCCACGAGCTGGTGCCCGTGATGCTCTGGTTGCGCAGCGGTGCTACCCAATCAGCGCTCGCCGGAATGCGCATCCGGTTAAGCGTCATATTAACCAGGCGCCTGCCGACAATCGCATGGACACCGGGGCTGATCGCAATCGGAATCCGGATGCCCACCAGCTGGGTGATCCGATCGACCCAAGGACCGGCGGCATTGACGACCATGTCGGCTTCGACGTGGTACAGCTGCTGAGACACACGGTCGAGCACGCGCACACCGGTGACACGGCTGCCAGTCAGCATGATCTCTTTCACTTCCGTATGCCGCAGCAGGCGGGCGCCGTGTACATGCGCGGTGGCCGCAAAGGACATGACATAACGCAGAGGCTCGACGACTGCATCGGGGATGATGCCCACCCGACGCACGTCACGCGTGACGTTGGGTTCGATGGCAAACAACTCGCGCGGCGTAATTTCGCGTGCTTCGATGCCGCACGCCGCACAGCCATCGAAGAAAGCATCGGCGTAGGCGGGATCATCATCGGGCAGCGAGAGGAAGCAGCCGTCGTTTTCCTCCAGCACCCGCGCCGGCATGATGCGGCGAATGGTTGCGTTTTCTTCGATGCACTCGATCGCGGCTTCCACGTCTTTGACAGCGTAACGGGCACCGCTGTGCAGGTAGCAGCTGCAGCGACCCGTGGTGCCAGCTGCCAGGTCGCTGCGCTCGATGAGCACCACCTCGAACCCACGTAGGGCCAGGTCATGCGCCGTGGCACAACCGGTCGATCCCCCGCCGATGACGATGACGCGTCGAGGTGTCATGGGTTCCTTGTTGCTCCAGGTCAACCACTGTAAAATCGCCGGTAAGAAACCAGGGGATACGTGGCTGTCTGGCACGGCGTGTCGTTCTCGAGTTTCTCACAGGCCAGGTCGCTGATCTGCTCGGCCATGGCCCGTGCCGTACACAGTTTGCCGCCAGCAATCGTCACGAAGCCCTCAATGCCATCCAGTTGCGCATGGTCGAAACATTCGAAACGGCGGCTGAGCTCGCGCTCTGATTTGCCGGGTTGGGCGACCAGCGGCCGGGTCGCGGCGTTGATGGCGATCGCCGGCAGAGTTTTGACCAGCGGCACCAACGCCCCGCATTCCTCGCGCATCTGCTGGATGTGGGCCGGCGGGATGTGCAGGTAGTCACAGTCCTGGACACTCCACGAGCTCGTGCCGAGGATACTCTGATTGCGCAGCGGATAAATGAAGTCGCCGCTGCCCGGTTTGTGCATACGATCCAGCACCAGGTGACTGACGCGTGCCCCAATGATCACGTGAATCCCGGGACTGAGCGACAGGGTCACGCGGGCGCCGGCGAGGGCAGCCACTTTGTTGGCCCAGGGTCCCGCAGCGTTGACGACCATATCCGCCGGCAGATCGTACGTCCGATTCGCCACGCGGTCGTATAGCCGCAAGCTGGTGACCCGTCGGCCGCTGTGCACAAATTCCTTGACCTCGGTGTGACGCAAGAAGCGGGCACCATTCAGGCGGGCAGTGGCGGCAAACGACAGGGCGAAACGCAGCGGCTCGACGACGGCATCGTCGTGAATCACGGCGACCCGGCGAATCGATCGCGAGACGTTTGGCTCGCGATCGAACAGGACGTGTGGCGGTATCTCGACAGCCTCGATCCCACAGTCGGCGCAGGCATCGAAGAAATGGTCCCCATACAGCGGGTCGTCACCCTCGACCAGGACAAAAACACCTTCGTTTTCTTCCATCACCCATGGCGGCATGATGTGCTGCAGGATTTTGTTCTCTTCGATACACTCGACGGCGGACTCTTTGTCGTTTACGGCGTAGCGCGCACCGGTGTGCCGGTAACAGCTGCAGCGACCGGTCGTGGCCGATGCGATGTCGCCCCGTTCGACGACCGTCACCTGGCAGCCACGCAGTACCAGGTCGTGGGCGGTTGCACACCCGGTCGAGCCGGCCCCAATTACGATGACGTGTGGTTTCGCCATCTCTCACCTCCTGCGTTCCCGTGCCGCCCGGCATGCGAACGCTCAATCCTGGCGCCGCAGCGGTTCCAGCTCAGCAAAACTTGCGAGAATGGTGTGCAGTGCGTGCGCTACACCATCCTGGTTATTACTCATCGTCACAAAATTCGCAGCCGTTTTGACCGCCGGCACTGCATTTTCCATCGCAACCCGGTAGCGGGCATGGGCAAACAAGTCCAAATCGCAGTCATAGTCACCCATGGCGATCGTCTCGGCAGCCGAGACACCCAACATCGACTGCAAGGCGGCCAGGGCCTTTCCTTTGCCGGCCTGCGGTGCTAACAAATCCAGCCAATCCGGCGAGGCCAGGCTGACGGTCAGCACGTCACCCAGGTGGACTGCGGCCAGCGCGGCGGCCTGCCGCAGCACTGCCGCCGGGGCCGCCAGGCTGATGCGCATAATCGACCGCGCCACGTCACTGGCCTTCCGAAATGGACGCACGGTGAGGTTGTAACGCTGTTCGATCATGCCTACCCGATCGTCGTAACGATCGGACCAATAGTCATTTTCTGCATTCAGAAATATGGGGTAATCGAACTGCTGCAAAAAATGCACTGCTGTCGCCACCAGGTCTGGCGGCACGTATTTGGCCCAGGGCAGCGTCTGCGCAGACGCCTTGCAGATCAGGGCACCACCGCTCCCGATGTAGAACAGACCCGGCTGGGTAAGCGGTACCTTGATCTGAATGCTGGCACAGTCACGCGCCGTGGCCAGGGCCACGACACCGTGGTGTGTCAGAAAGTGCTCCAGAGCCACCAGATTACCAGCCGAGATCCGCTTTTGATCGTCCAGCAGCGTGCCATCCAGGTCGATGGCGGCCAGGCGCACTGGGGTCATGGCGTGTCACCGCTCCGCGTGACCTGGTCGATCACCAGCTCGACCAGGCTGTGCAGTCCATATGTTGGCGGTGTCGGCCAGGTCGCCAGCTGTGCCACCGTGCGTGGATCGCGCAGCAGCAGCGCCACGGCGACACCGCTGCGCTGGCCGGCTGCGACGTCGGTGCCCAGCTGGTCACCGACCATCAAACAGGCCTGGCGTGGCAGCCCCAGCGTATCGAGCGCCACCTGCACGATCATCGGATCGGGTTTGCCGACGAGCTGGTCGAGCTTATGCTGGGCGGCGGTTTCGATGCAGGCGATCTCAGCGCCGATGTCGGCCAGGTCGCCGAGCGCAGTGGGCACGTAGGGGTCGGGATTGGTGGCTACGAACCGCGCGCCGGCACGGATCGCCTCGAATGCAATCTGCAGTTTGTGGTACGTAAAATCGCGGTCGACACCGAGTACCACGAAATCAATGTCGCCGGGGCGGTCGCGCAGCCGGCAGCCGGCGTCGACCAGCTCCTCACGCAGCGGGTCCGCGCCGATCACGTAGCAGTGGCAGCCGGGCGCCTGGGCCCGTAGATAGCGCGCCATCACGTAGGAGGTGGACACGATAGCACCTTCGGTCGTGGGAATGCCGAGGTCACTCAGCTGGCGGGCGAACATGGCGCGGGTGCCATCCGAGTTGTTGGTCAGAAACAGCACCTGGGCACCACGCGCACGTAGGGCTGCCACGGTCTCCTGCGCACCAGGCACCAGCTGCCCGGTCAGCCAGACTGTACCGTCCAGGTCGAAAATATACCCCTGAAAGTGACGATCAATGGCGGGCAGGGTCATGTGCTGCGCCCCGCGATGACGAAAGTCAGCCACAAACCATAGGCAACCGTGACCACGCCCAGCACGGCCAGAATCGTGCTGATGCGGGTGCGGGCGCGCGTTGAAATCCCGGTATCGAAAATCACCGCGCGCACCCCCAACAGGGCATGTGCGGTGACAAAAAGGAGAAACAGGATCTCGAATACCAGGATCAGCGGGTTGGCCAGATAATTGACCACATCCTGGTACGTCTGCAGACCGCCCGGTACCACGAAGTGGTTAGCCACCATGTGCAGGGTCAACAGCACCAGCAGGGCGATCCCCGAGACCGCCTGCGCCAGCCAGCCCAGGCCGGCATTGGTCTGACGAGAAGGAGCATTCATCGTACCCACCTGTTGCAGCATCAAATCTCCAGAACCACTTTGCCGAACTGCTCACCCGACTCCAGGTAGCGTTGGGCTGCGGCTGCTTCGGCCAGGGGAAATACCCTATCGATGACCGGCTTGATCCTGCCGCTGCCCAGCAGCGTCACTACCTGGGCAAAATCCCACGGACTACCCAGGGTGGTGCCGATGACCGAGATATAGCGTGAATAGAGCCAGCGCAGATCGAGGGAGACCTCGGCACCCCCTGTCGCTCCGAACGTTACCAGGCGACCGCCCACACGGAGCAGCGGCTGTGCGGCAGTCACCGTGGGCGAACCCACGCTGTCGATGAGCACGTCCACGCCTTCGCCGTGCGTCAGGTCACGAATAATGGCGACCCAATCGGTGGTGCGGTAGTTTGCCACACCGTCGGCGCCCAACACGCGTGCCCGCGCCAGTTTGTCATCGCAGTGTGACGTCACGAATACCGTGGCACCCGCCAGTTTGGCGATCTGCACGGCAAAGGTGGCTACACCGCTGCCAATGCCGGGCACAAGTACACGATCACCCGGCTCCACCTGTCCGCAGATCATGACGGCGCGCCAGGCGGTCAGTGCTGCCACCGGCACAGCGGCTGCTTCGACAAAACTCAGGTTTTCCGGTTTGGCGAACAGGTTTTCGACCGGCACCACGATCGCCTCGGCGTAGGTCCCCGGATCGGGTCCGCCCAATATCCGGAAACCATCAACCGGCCGGCGAATGGACGACCCCCAGTGCAGCGCCGGGTAGATCACCACCGCCTGGCCAACCTGCCACCCGCTGCAGCCCGGCCCCAGCGCCGCGATCTCGCCCGCGCCGTCCGATCCCGGAATGAGCGGCAGCATCGACTGCGTCGAGGCGCGACGGCGTAGGGACACGTCACGCCGGTTGAGGGCTGCCGCACGCAGGCGAACCAGGGCATGCCCGGGTCCGGGTAAAGGTGCGGGAACGTTTTCCCACTGCAGGACTTCGGGGCCGCCAATTTCTCGCATGACAACGGCATTCATTTCGTTACATCCTCAAGCCGAAAACACACCCAGGGCGGCGGCCACGAGCAGCACTGCCGCCGCGACCATCAATCCCACAAAGGACAGCCTCTGGCGCGCGACACCCATTCCCAGACCAGCAAGGGTCACACGAATGCCGTTCAGCCCATGGATCAGGATACCGGCGATCAATACGACGTCGAGCAACAGAAACAACGGCGATCGTGCCAGGCGGACGAACTCATCCCATGCGCTGGGACCCTGCGCCAGCAGGCTGAGCACCAGCAGGTGGATGAACAGATAGACCACCAGACCCAGGCCGGTCAGCCGGTTCAGGGCAAAAGCAAACAGGCCGAGGCCACCGCGGCGCAGATCGAACCAGCCAACCAGGCCACGCGCACGCGACTGCCGGTAGGTCTGTGATTGGGTTGGTTCGACGGGCAAAGGCGAAGTACTCATGGTGGCTCAACTCCGTATCCCCAACAGTTGTCTGATGCGATTCCCGACGATCTGCCGGCGCAGCTGAAGGAGCAAAGCGGCTGGGTCGACATCAGCGGGGCAGGCGGCACTGCACTCGAACGCCGTGTGGCAGCGCCACACGCCCTGTTCGCTGTCGGCCAGGCGCAGGAGGGCTGGCACATCGACGCCGCGTGGTTCCTGCACCATGCGCTCGATGGCGGCCAGCGCCGCGGGACCCAGGTAGGTGGGATCGCTGCCGGCAATCGGGCAGGCCGAGACACAGATACCACACTCCAGGCAGTTTTCGAAGCGATAGGCGGTGACGTGTACGGGGGCCGGTGCGCCGGTTTCCAGATCCACCATCGGCTCGGCTGCGCGAACAGGCGCGAACCGCGCCTGTTCCATGCGGGTGTAGAACTCGGTCATGTCGACGGCCAGGTCACTCAGCACGGCGAAGTTGCGCAGCGGCTCGATGGTCACGGTGCCGCCATCGACTGTCACGCTGTCGATGCGTGTGGTACAGGTGAGCTTCTCGCGCCCGTCGACGCGCATCCCGCAGGCGCCGCACCCGGCATGGTGGCAGGCATGACGAAAGACCAGGGTGCGGTCCTGCTCGGCCCAGATACGTTCGACGGCATCGAGCACGTATTCGTCAGGCCGGACCGCCACGTAAAAACTGTCGTAATGGGGCGAGGAACCATCCTGTTTGTAACGAAATAGGTTGAAAGTCACCTGCCAGGTCATGGCACTGCTCCGTCGGATACCGGGTGCAAGCGGCGACCTCGATACACCGCTCGCACCCTTGTGACAGAAAATCTGCCCGGCCGTCCGGCATACGCATGGCCAGCGGCCGTGCCCACAGCTACTTCAGCCAACCCATCGCATGACGAATGGCGCGATTCCAGTCATTGTATAACTGGTCACGCTGTGCGGCCTGCATGTTCGGCTCGAACACTTTGTCCACCTTCAGCGTGGAAAATGCTTCTTCCATAGTCGACCAGTAGCCCGAACCGAGGCCTGCCATGTAGGCGGCGCCCATGACGGTGGCTTCCGGGTTGACGGGCCGTACGACGTTGGCGTTGAGCACATCGGCCTGGAACTGCATCAACCAGTCGTTCTTCACCGCGCCACCATCCACCTTCATCGACTCGATTTCGATGCCGCCCGAGTCTTCCTTCATGCTCTGCAAGAAGTCCTTGGTCTGGTAGACGATCGACTCCAACGTGGCGCGCGCCAGGTGTGCGCGCGAGGTGCCGCGGGTGATACCGATGATCATGCCGCGTGCCGAGAAGTCCCACCACGGTGCCGAAAGACCGGTCATGGCGGGTACGAAGTAGACACCGCCGTTGTCGGGCACACTCATGGCCAGGTCTTCCGATTCGGATGACTTCTGGATCAACCCGGCGCCGTCGCGCAGCCACTGTACGGCCGAGCCGGTGACGGATGCATACCCTTCCAGGGTGTAGGTCGTTTTGCCCTTCATGCGCCAGGCAACCAGCACGTTCGTGCCGCTGCGCGAATCGGTCAGTTTGTCGCCGATGTTCATGTTGAGGAAGGTGCCGGTACCGTGCGTACATTTCACGTCGCCCGGATTGATACACCCCTGGCCAAAGAGACCGGCCTGCTGGTCGCCGATGTTGCCCGTAATCGGGATTTCGGCGCCGAACAGCGCGGGGTCGGTGTAGCCGTAGAAGGCGTCATCATCGCGCACTTCGGGCATTGCGCTGACCGGCACGTTCAGGAAGTCGAACCACTCCTTGTACCAGGTGTCGGTGTACAGGTCGTAGATACCGTTGACGCTGGCGTTTGAGGCGGAGGTGGCGTGCACTTTGCCACCGGTCAGTTTGTAGATCAGCCAGACGTCGATGTTGCCGAAAACGACATCACCCCTGGCTGCAGCTTCGCGCACACCCGGCACGTTTTCGCACATCCAGTGCAGGCCCAGTGACGTGTAAATGGGCCCGAACGGCCAGCCCGTGTGTTTGTAGCACTTGTCGCCCCAGGTCGGGCGCAGACGCTCCACCAATCCGGCGTTGCGCATATCCTGCCAGACAATGGCATTGTGCACGGGCTTACCGGTTTCGCGGTTCCAGGCCAGTCGGGTGCAGCGTTGGTTCGTGATACCAATGGCCTGGATGTCGGTGGCCTTGAGGCCGGCCTGATCCAGGGCCTTCTTCATCATCCGGTACGTCGCATCCCAAATTTCTTCGGCGTTGTGTTCGGTGCGATCCGGTGCCGGTGTCAGCTGCGCAAACTCACTGTAAGCCTGCGCGATGATGTTGCTCTCTTTGTCGACGATCAGGGCGCGGGTTCCCGTGGTGCCTTCGTCAATGGCCAGAATGTATTTCTGAGACATGCTATCATCTCCATTCAGAACTGTACAGCGCCCAAATACACAACCTCCCGCAGGTCGCTTCGGCCTGCGGGAGGAGAAAGGAGGAAGACGCCTAAGCCGCCAGCAGCTCGGCGATGTCCTTGACGGTGAGGCCCTTGTCACCGGCGACGCGGGCCAGGTTACGTTTGGAGGCGGGTGCGGCGGTCACTGCGACCTTAGCGGCCACAACGAGCTCCTCCGCACGGCGCCCCGCCACGGCATCGGCCCATTCCCAGTTGAAGTAGCCCAGGTAGGGGCCGCTCGGATTGGCGTGATCGCCCTTGAAGTAACACTCTTTGAACTCGAGCCCTGCCACGCGGCCCAGGATCTTACGCGGGGCATCGTACACGTTCAGGTAGCGCCCCAGGTAGGAGGAGTCGTGGTAGGTCACGTTGCCCTTGTAGGTGCCAGTGACACCCAGGCGATCGAAGTACTCGGTGTGGTGCAGGACCTCGGCATCGAGCTTGAGGCCCAACGTGGGATACCACTCCTTCAGGCCGTACACCAGCGATGGGTCGTTGGCGACGATTGTTTTGGCGCCGCTGTCTTTGATCCAGCCGGCGAATTCTTTGGCTTTTTCTTCCGCCAGGGCCCACAGGCCGAGATCGTACAGACCCCAGCCATCGGTGCCTTTGGCCAACACGGCGAAGTTCACGCCCTGTGCCGTCAGGATCTTCTTCACCGCTTCGGCAATCTCCGGTGCATACGCCCGGGTGACGTCGTCGACGATGTACAGCACGTCGGCTTTGCCCACGGGACCCTTGTCATCTTCAGTCCCATAGACGTTACCGGTGCGTTTGACGTTGGCCGCGATCTCGTTGACGAACGCGGGAGCTACGCCCGCATCCACCACGTCGGCGCGCGCCGGCCGGTCCCACACACCCTCATCATTGTAGAAGAGGGCACTGGCCGCATCGGCGTTCAACACCGGGCAGATACGATCGTTGAAGCTCCAGTACATCGATTCTACCACGTCCGGTGTCCAGGTGAGTTTGCCCGCGGCGACCAACAAGGCCACGTGCGCCGAGCGCAGCGGGGTGTACTCGCGTCCGATGCAGCGGGTCAGCGGGTTGTACGTTCGATAATATACGTGGTCGATGGCCGACTTCTCAAGCACATCGCGCAAAGAGTTGATTCGCATGGTTTCGTCCTCTCTCAGAGCCCCATCTTGCCGGGGTTCATGATGCCGTTGGGGTCCAGCGTCGCCTTGATCTTGCGCACCACGTCCCACATGCTTGGTTCATTCATGTGGATCCACGGTCCCTTGTTGAGACCGATGCCATGGTGGTGTCCAATCGAGCCATCGACCGAGACGATCGCCTTCATGGCGGCGTCCATGATCTTCCAGTAGAGGCTTTCGATCGCCCGCTCGTCCTCGGCGACAGCCTTCCAGATGATGTACAGGTTGGCGCCGGTACGGTAGAAGTGGGAGCCATGGCCAAATACTTCGACGGCCCCGGCTTCCTTGATCGCCTCTATCATGCGATCGTGCATCGGCGTCAAGGCACTCCAGCGCGACGCACACTCGATCGCATCACCAATACCGTTGGGTGTCAGGTAGGCATCTTTCAGATACCCGGTATCGTAGCGTTTGCGGTACCAGCGCTCGCCAAAGCCCGGCCGTTCGATACCATTGTGGGCCTTGCATGCCTCGTGGGTGACCTTCACTTCCAGGTCCACCAGGTCGCTGCGGCCTTCACAGCCGAAGTAGGCACAGTGTTCGACGCCAGCCTGTTCCTTGTACCCCAGGTCGGCAAAGGCGTGCGAAGCCTCGACGTTGTCATACAGCCGCATCACCGCCGGATAGATGTCCTGCACACAGATGTCGCGGCAGGCAGCCACGGCGTCGTCGAAAGTGGGGAAGCCGTAGGCTACCCACTCGCGGCGCTGTGGTTTGGTGCGAATCTGCAGCGTGACCTCGGTGATGATGCCGAACGTGCCTTCGGAGCCGATGAACAACTGGTCCATATCGGGTCCGCAGGACGAGCGCGGCGTATTTTTGGTGCGGGCGATGGAGCCATCAGGCAGCACGACCTCCAGGGCAATCACGATATCCTCGATCTTGCCGTATTTTGTGGAGAACGTGCCCACGCCGCGCGGTGCAACCCAGCCGCCGACGGTCGAGCATTTGATCGACTGCGGGTAGTGGCAGCCGATGTAGCCGCGCATATTGAGCTGATCTTCGTAGTCTTTGCCCAACATGCCAGCCTGCACGGTGGCGGTCATCGAAAACTCGTCGAGTTCGATGAACTTGTTCATGCGCTTCATGTCGACGACGATACCGCCCTGGGTGGCAATCACGCCACCGATCGTGCCGGATGTGCCGCCGGCCGGGATCACAGGAACCCGGAAGAAATTCGCCATTTTGACGATTTCCTGCACGTCCTTGGTCGAACCAGGGAACACCACGATCTGAGGCAGATACGGCACATCGTCGCGCCGAACCCACTTAAAGGTGGAGGGCATGATGTCGTGCGAAAAACAGAGCAAGTCCACGACCGAAGTTGCGACGTTGCGTTTACCCAGGACCGCCTCCAACTGTGTCAGTAAGATCGGATCGAGCTGGTAGGCGTCTCCTCGCAACGCGTCGTCAAGTGTAAGGGTCCTCATTCTTGTCACCTTCCTGAGATGATTTGGAAAGATGTTGATGTATACTGTCCGTTCGACAGGCTCACGTCTCACGTCTCACGGACGAACAGACAGTTTTGATGTTCGGGCTTACGCACGTCGAAAACCCGAACTGACAGTGCCAGGTTCACCCCTCTGACGTGCTCAGGGTGAACAAGCAGACTACCGTTCGCCCTGAGCCTGCCAAAAGGGCGAACAGAGAATCCTATGCCGGTATGGCCGGGTGCCGCACACTCTCGACCAGTTCATGCATGCGGGCAAAAATCCGATCCACCCATGCATCGTCCCAGAAGCCCGTGTAGTACAACAAGTCGGCATGGCTAAAGCGTTTACGCATCAGGTGGGCATTCTGATAGGCCCAGCGCGCCTGGCTTTCGGCCACCGGCACGTTCAGCTCCTCGAAATAGAGCGGATGGCCCGCTTCCTGGTAGGAGGCCACGTATTTTTCGGCACGCAGGATCAGGCTTTCCAGGTGCGCGCGCTGGTTGGGCCAATCGGCCAGGAACTTCTCGAAGATGGGGCGGGCTTTGTGCCACGCGGTCACCTTCTGCTTGTAGTCACTCCAGCATTCGGCCCCCATCGCACCGCTCGGATCGATATCGGCGAAGGCAGCCATCACCTTCTTTTCCATTTCTTCGACCGACGGATAGCAGCGATCGAGATCGATCTTGCTGGGATCGAACTCATCCAGGAACCAGCCAAAACCGATCAGGTGCAGCACCGCCGCAACGGCAACCTGTGAGCCGTGGTTGGCAATCGGGCGCTCGAAGTGATCGGCGCTCATGTCCAGCATGTGTGAAACGACGTGCTCGTAACCCGACATAGGCGAGGACTCGCGGGCATAGGTCATCGAAAGACCACCCAGGGTCAAAATCTTGCCCAGAACTTCCATGCCAATCGGTGTGTGCTGGCCGACGTCGTGGGCGTAGGGCAGCAGTAGTGTGTTGACGTCTTCCATGATATACCAGGAACCATCGACGTATTTGGACATGCCAAAATAGTCACCGATGTACCAGTCGGCAAAGGCCGTGAACATGGGACTGGTATCGCCGATCCCGCCGAGGGTGTATTGGAGCAGGGCACCCTGCAGGGTTTCGAGGTCGATTATCAACACATCGGACAGGCGGGAGGGCCAGGTCCGTTTGACACCATCTTTGGAAATGACAGCCATACGGGATGCAAAGGCAGGCACCGAGTTGGCCGTCTGGCAGAAAACGAGCGGCAGGTGCGGCTGCTCGGGATGTTCCTGGTCGAACAGGAAGGACGCGTGTTTGGTGATGTCGGTGATCACCCCAGAACCCAGGGCCACCACAGGCACGCCGGTGCGCAGGTGTTTTTTGACGGTCTCTACTTCATGGAAATCGGGATGAACGACGCCGCGTTCGTCTCCTGCAAGTTCGATGGTCTGTACCTCGAACCCATCGTCGGCCAGCATGCGTTTGACCATCGGTTTGAGGCTTTCCCCATTACGCAGCATGGGGGTTTTGTCCATGACGATTACGACTTCACCGGAGCCGTCAGGTGCCAGGGATTTGAGTTCTGCGGGCAGCTCGAAGATAGCCCCGGACTTGACGACCACTTTCTGCAGCTC
Source organism: uncultured Anaerolineae bacterium (assembly GCA_964443225.1). GTDB lineage: Bacteria > Chloroflexota > Anaerolineae > SSC4 > Amarolineaceae > SSC4. The sequence continues at coordinate 29,858 of CAYUCC010000038.1, read as the reverse complement.
ATACTGCGGCAGCTTTTCTGGGTCTGGCCACCGTATCGTCTTCGCTTTCAGGTCAGCCATGTTGGCCGGGTCGTATTTGAATACGGGTGGGGGTAGTTTGGTAGTTGTCGCCATTGTTGTCCTCCTCGACAAAGCCTGCTGCGACACGTTTGGTACCTGGCGTCCGAGCGGGAGTGATGATCCGCTGTCGAGACCACCCCAGACACAATGATCTCGCCGGACACGCACCCGCTCGGACACGCACGATCTGCCCAACCCCCGATCCGCAGCGGGGGTGCCATCTCCACCGGGTGGCGTGGGCATAGGTGCGGCGGGCAGGCTCGGTGTGGCGGGCAATCCCCGCCACACCGAGCTGCCTTTACGTTATCAACCGTACTTCAGCTGGAACTTGTTCAGTTCCTTGTAGAACCCGGAATTGGCCAATGCTGTGTACGAATCCTGCCAGAGTTCGTACATTTCGTTGTAGACACCATGGGTGACCGGATCGGGCTCGAAGGTGCGCACCTTGTGCAGCATCTGATCGCACCCTTCCTTGACCGTCTTGAAGACACCGGCACCGACACCGCCCAGGATGGCGGCGCCAATGACCGTGCATTCGCCTTCCTGCAGGAAGGTGGTGGGGCGACCATAGATGTCGGCCTGGATCTGGCACCACAGTGGTGACTTGGTGGCACCACCGCTCATCATGATCTCGCGCATGTCGACGAACTTCATGAAGGCCTCGACGATGTCGCGGGCCTCGAAAGTCACACCTTCCATGACCGAGCGGGCCAGACAGCCAAAGTCGGTCTTGAAGCTGAGGCCGTAGAAGCCAGCGCGCGCCAGGTTGTCGTAGTGCGGCGCAACTGAGCCGGCCAGGTAGGGATGGAAGAAGACACCCCGTGCGCCAGGCGGCACCCTCTTGGCATGCTCGTTCATGATGACGTACGGATCGACAGCGGTGAACGGTGCGATGAAGTTCAACAGGTGGCCGACGTTGTCGCGGAACCAGCGATAGGTGCCACCGGCGGCGGCCTGGATACCCTCGGCTTCCCAGGTTTTGTCCGGGAAGGCGTGGGCCGACAGGCTGACGGCCATGTGCGGGTCATACTTGGGCGAATTCAGGTGAGCCACGCTCACACCCGCGGTGCCGAAGGTCACTTCACACAGGCCTTCATCGATGACACCGGCGCCAATCGCGGCACACTGCTGGTCGCCACCACCGGTGCAGATGGGCATCCCGATGGGCAGGCCGGTGCGCTCGTGCGCATACTTGTCGATCGTGCCGACCTTCCAGCCAGAGCCAACCAGGGTGGGCAGCTTGTCCATGGGCATGCCCCAGTCGCGGCACAGCTCTTCGCTCCACTCCATGGTGCGGATGTCCATCAGGCCATAGAGGGAGCCATTGGACCAGTCCTGGTACCAGCCGTCGCGCGCGCCCAGGTGATGCAGGAAGTATTCCTGCGTTAGGAGAATCTTGTCCGCCTTCTCGAAGACTTCGGGCTCGTTCTCCATGACCCACTTGATCTTGCCAGCTGACCAGATCTGGCCGACGGGCAAACCAGTAATCTCGAAATAACGTGATTCCGGCAAGTGCTCGCGCATCCAGGCGAGCTGTTCGGTGTGACGACCGTCCTGCCAAGAGATGCCCAGGCCGTTGCGCAGCACGTTGCCGTCTTTGTCGACATACAGGTGCAGGGCACGCTGGGTGGACAAGCCCATGCCGGCCACTTCGTTGGGATCGACACCGCTGCGTTTGAGCACGTCAGCCAATGCCTGGTAGTTGGCTTCCATGAGCATGTGGATGTCTTGCTCAGTCCAACCGGGCTTGGGATACACACACTGGTACTCCCGATAGCCCTCACCCATGATGTTGCCTGCGAGGTCGTAGATCTTGCACTTGACGCCGGTCGTGCCGTTGTCGAGGCCGAGCAGATATTTCTGTGCCATATGAGTCACTCTCCCTTGAGTCTCTAGAAACAGAATGGTGTGACAAAACAAACGCTGTCACGGCGAGTGTGCGGGGTTCCAGTGCGTATGTAACGGTTTAGTATTGCGAGAAAGACCTCCTTTCCAAGGGAATTCACCATGGTTGGGGTTCGAGGTCGAACCCCAACCATCGATCACGCGTCGTTATCGGTCCAGCCGAATTCTTGCCACAGGGCCGGCGGAATCAAACGGTCGATGCGGTCGAGTGCGAAGGTGGGTTTGCCCTCCTCCGGCCAGGTAGCCAACATCTCGGGTGTTGTCTCTCCCGTAAACACAACGGCGGTGTCCATCCCCGAGTCGATGCCCATCTTGATCTCGGTGTACAGCCGGTCGCCGGTCGTGATGCAGTCCTTGACGTCCAGCTTCATCACGTTCATGATGGTGTTGAGCATCACCGGACTCGGTTTGCCGCAGTTGACTTCCAGCTTGCAGCCGGTACTGTCTTCCAGGGCCGCGATGATGGCGCCCGCATCGACTTCGCCGTGGCCGCCCGGGAAGGGGCAGAAATGGTCGGGGTTGGTGCAGATGAGCCGGGCACGTTTGTTGACGTAAATGGCCTCGAAGGCAATCTGCAGTTTCTTGTACACCAGGGTGCGGTCGTAACTGGCAATGACGATGTCGATTTCCTTGGGATCCTCCGACATCTTGATGCCATGCTCGCGCAGAGAGCGGATCAGCGGCTCTTCCGAGATCGGGTAGACGACGGCATCCGGTGCGTTCTGCAGCAGCCACTGGGTAGTGGTAAAGACCGTGGTGACGATCTCTTCGGCGGGCGTAGGCAGGCCCAGACTCTCGAGCTTCTGCACGTACATCGAGACGTCACGCGTGGGGTTGTTCGACAGGAAGACAACCCGCTTACCCAGCTTGCGCAGGGTTGTGATGAGCCGATAAGCGCCGGGCAGCAAGGCTTTGCCCAGGTAAATCGTGCCGTCGAGGTCAAAAATGTAGCCCTCGTAGAGACGGTCAGGAACTTTCACCAGGTCAGCGACCATGGTTCCGTTGGTGCGAGTGGACACGGCCAAATCTCCTTTGAAATGGGTTTCGGATCGACGCTCAATAGTACACAACCTGGCGTTCGGTCATCAACGCGTAGTAGATGTGCCGGTTGGCAACCTGCACGCCAGTGTACAGGTTGTTCGCATTCAGCTGGCACACGCGTGAGCAAAAGCCGCACACGTACATCGGCACACCGCGGCCGAGCAAATAGTCAACGTGTTCCTTGATATCAGGATGGGCCTCGACATAATCCCGGCGCAAGATCTTGCCTGCGTGGTACATGAAGTAGAATACGATGTCGAGACCTTTGTCGTCCAACCACGTGTGGGCAATGCTGAACGACATGGGATCGAATTCGGGGTCGTGATGTTGAACACAAAAGAGATATTTCGGCTTGTTTTCCGTCATTTTCTATCCTTTGCGGTCCTTATTACACGTGATTCGTATGCTCCAACCCCAGGAGCTCACGCTCCTCGGGCAGGTCGGTCACACCCGCCGCGCGCAGAAGTTCCAGTGCCACCTGACATTCGGTCACCAGGACACGCACTGCGCTGCTGCGCAGGGCGCCCAAAACGGCCTGGGCTTTGTCGATTTCGCTGACGATGGCAATGACGCGCGGGATGCGCTGCAGTTCTTCCAGCGTCAAGCCGATCAGCCGGGCATTCAAGTCGGAGGTGAGGCTGCAGCCGTACTGGTCGAAGTAGTTACCAAGGATTTCGCCCACCGCGCCAATCTCGCGCAGGCGTCGAACCTCATCCAATGACAGACAGCCCACTTTGACCAGGATCGAGTCATTGGTGGGGGTGCCAATGCCCATGAGGGCAATATCGGCGTGCCGTCCTATGTCCAGGGTCTGCTGGATCGTCTCGTGCGCCAGGAGCGAGGCGCGCACGTCGCTGCTTTCGACATAGGTGGGTGCATACAGGGCCAGCGCGCGGCCACCTATACGCTGCGCCAGGCTGTTGGCGATGTCATTCGGGTTGATCGCCAATCCCATGTGCGGCGAGCCGCCCATCGCGCTCACGAACGTGCAGTCACTGCGCTGGGCTGCGCGCAAAAAGGTCGCGACACTGCCCGCATTGCGCCCCAGCCCGACTGCCACTGTCGCGCCGGGGAAGAGACAGCGCTCCAGGTAGCTGGCGGTTGCGCGCGCCACGGAGTGCCGCCGGCGCTCCAGGTCAGGATCGGAGGGTGCGATGACCGCTTCGACGTGGAAAAGGTCCTTGATACGCCGCTCGATTTCAAGGTGCAGCACCGGCGCGGCATGCACGTGGATTTCGACGATGCGCTGTTCGCGTGCCTGCCGCAGCAGCCGCTGCACCTTCTGCCGCGATAGGCCGAGGTCCACGGCGATCTCGTTTTGCGTCTTGTCTTCGAGGTAGTAGAGGGTGGCGACGCGCGCCAGAAGATCGAACAACGCGTGACTTGCGTCATCGAACGCTTGTTCGCTGCGACCACTCACTCCCAAATCAAGCCCATTGAAGCCCGGCAGCTCTGCCATGGTCACCTTTCGCGCGCGTAACATCAATTTGTGAAATTCGGAAGGACGATGTCTGCTGGGGATCTGCTGCACCGAGTGAGCATTTGCTCATTACATGGGCATATGCTCATATAGTGAATCATATCACAAAACGCGCGGTTTGTCAAGAGGGGAATTTGGGAGTAGGGAGTAGGGAGTACGGAGTAGGGAGTACGGAGTAGGGAGTACCGTCCTACTCGTACTCGTACTCGTACTCGTACTCGTACGAGGGAGTAGGGATGTGGACGGGTAGGTTTTGGATGAGTGAGTCGGATAGTGGGCGGGTCAGGGGGGAAGGGCGCGGTTTTTTTTGGAGGGGAGCAGTTGAGGGTGGGGGGAGGCGTGCAGCGCGGCCGATACCACGCTGCACGCTGGGAGGGGGTCAGGCCAGGCCGAGGACCAGTTTGCCGATGGTGGTGCGGACGACGTCCAGGACAGGGTGCAGGGAGAGGGTCTTGGCGTCGCGGAAGCAGCGTTCGAGCGGAAAATCGTGTGCGCTGCCATAGCGACCGTGCAGGGTGATCGCTTTACTGGTGACGTCGACGGCCATGGTTTCGCTGAACACGGCGGCCGAGAGCATGAGCCGCGGCTGCATGGTGCCGGGGGGCAGTACGGCACGCTGGGTGAGCAGCCGCGCGGTCTCGACAGCAATCGACATGTCGGCGATTGCGGCCTGGACCTGCTCCAGGTGGGCGACGGTGCGCGGTTCGTCGATCGTGCGGCCTTTGACGTAGCCGATGCTGGCGTCGAGGGCGGCCTGGGCTATACCCACCGCAATCGCCGCCTGTCCGGCACAGACCATGGCGGCAAAGGGCGGCACCAGCCTGGCCCCTTCGCCCTCTTTGCCCAGCAGCTGCGTAGCCGGCACCCGGCAATCATCGAGGATGATCTCACCTGCTGGCGTGGCGCGCAATCCCAGTTTGTTTTCGTGGGTGCCAAACGAGAGTCCGGGCGTTGCCTTGTCGACCAAAAAGGCCGAAATGCCCGCCGGTCCGGTGCCCTGCGAAGTCCGGGCCAGGACGACGTAGACACCAGCCTCACCCGCATTCGAGATGAAGTCTTTGCTGCCGTGCAGCACGACCATGTCGTTTTCCTGGGTCGCCCGCGTGCGCAGGGTCAACGCCCAGTTGGCGCCGCTGCCGGTTTCGGTAATGGCCATCGCCCCCAGCAGTTCACCACGCGCCATCGCCGGCAGGTATTTTTGTTTCTGCGCTTCGTTCCCGAACGTCGCAATCAAAAAGGCGACGGTGCTGCTTTTGACATAAATCGAGGCCACGGATGCCGAGACCATGGCGATCTCCTCGACCGCCAGCAAATAATCGAGACGCTCGCCACCCGCACCCCCGTACGTGGGCGGGATCAAAATACCAAATAACCCCGCACGCCCCATGTGCTCGATGATCTCGCGGGGGAAACGGCGCGTTTCGTCGATTTCAGCGGCCACGGGTGCGATTTCACGCGCCGCCAGTTCGTGCGCCAATCGTTTGGTCATCGTCTGGACTTCTGTGAGCTCAACCAACATGTGATGTATCATCCTCACTTTCCATAGAAATCGACCAGGCGGTCGATTTGTTTCCCACAGACTCCAGTATCGCACGATTTCAGTGGTGGGGCAAGTGTCTGGCTCATAAAGGCAAGTGCGTATTAGTGGTGATTATGCTGGCTGGGGTGAGCTTCTGTCGCGCTACGCCAAATCCTTCGGATCTTGATGCTGCGGCCAGCGGTGATCCCGTGACGGTAGCCGAGGCGGGTATTTGCCTGACGCGGCATGCGCGCGGCTGAAACTTAGGCGCCGCCGGCGATCAGCGAGGGCTGAAAGCTCGGTGCCGCACCGCTTGCTACCGCCAGATCGAGCACGTTGAGCTGCAGGGACCGGCTGCCGTTGTAGGTGTTGACTTCGAGGTTGAACACGACGTCGATACGATTGCGCATCCGCGACAGCCAGGCGCCCTGGCGAAAGGCAATGGCGTCGCGCGTGGTCCAGCCATCACTCAATTTGAGCTTGAGGTGGGCCCCCTCGCTGCCCACCGTGCGTGCCTCGACCACCTGGCAGCTGCGGGTGAGCAGGGCGGGCGCGGGGTTCCCTTCGCCGCAGGGTTCGAGCTGCTGCAGCAGACCGTGCAGCCCCCAATCCACATCGCTCAGCCGCACCTCGGCATCGATCTTTAGGGTAGGCTGCAGCGGCTGGTCGGCCAGGGCCGCGGCGGCGATCTCCTGCAGCGCCGCGCGCAGCGCCGGCAGCCGTTCGGTACGCACCGTCAGTCCGGCGGCGGCGGCGTGCCCACCGTGGCGCTCCAACAGATGCGCCACCTGGTCCAGCGCGGCGGTGACGTGGAACTCGGGGATGCTGCGCGCCGAGCCGTGACTGACGTCAGGCCCCCGCTCGATCACCACGACCGGGCGGTAGTATTCCTCGGCCAGTTTACCCGCCGCCAGCCCCACGACACCGTGCAGGAACGCATCCCCTTCGGCCATCAGCAGGAAGCCGTTGCCGGGGTCGGCTTCGATCTCCTGGCGCGCTTGCAGCACGGTCTGCTCGGTCAGCGTCTGGCGCTGCTGATTCAGGGCACCGAGCTGCGCCGCCAGTTGCTGGGCTTCGCCCATCTCCTGGCTCGACAACAGCTGGTAGGCCAGCATCGCCGATTTTAGCCGCCCGGCGGCGTTGATACGCGGCGCCAGCCGGAACCCGATGGCTGTGGTATCGACCTGGTCCGCCGTGACGCCGGCGTTCTCCATGAGTGCCAGCAGGCCAATGCGCTGCGTCGTCCTGATCCGGGCCAACCCCAGGCGCACCAGATCACGGTTCTCGGCAGTGAGCGGCACGATGTCGGCCACCGTGCCGAGCGCGACCAGGTCCAGGAGATCGGTTTCGTCCAGGCCATTCGTGCTGTGGCGGTCACCGTTGCTGACGGCACGCAGCACCCCCTGCGCCAGGCGGTACGCCACACCAACACCGGCCAGGCCAGTGTAGCCGTAGCGGCAGTCGGTCTGGCGCGGGTTGATGACGGCATGGGCGTCGGGCAGCTGCGGGCCCAGGTGATGGTGATCGGTCACGATGAGGTCGATACCGATGGCCCGTGCGTGTTCGGCCTCGTGCACCGAACGAATGCCGCAGTCTACCGTGATCACCAGCGTGCAGCCGCGCTCGCGCAGATAGGAAAGGGCGTGGTCATTCAGACCGTAGCCTTCGTCGACGCGGTGCGGGATGTAGGGTTCCACCTGGGCACCGACAGCACGCAATGCCTGCACCAGGAGCGTGGTCGACGTCACCCCATCGGCGTCGAAATCCCCGTACACCGCCATGCGCTCACCCTGCCGCAGCCCGCGCCGGATGCGGGTCACCGCTTCGGGCAGTCCCTTCAATGTGTAGGGGTTTTTGACCCGCGTTGTCCCGCGCAGGAACGCCTCGATGGCGTCGCTGTCGCGCAGCTCACGATGGTATAGAATCTGCCCCAGGACCGGGCCGAGCTCGCTGTGGCGGGCGAGAAACTCGGGTGGCGGCGGTGGCAGGATGTACCAGCGTTTGGGTTGGGGTGGCAAGGGCGGCTCCGATTTTGGATTTTGGATTTTGGATTTTGGATTGGCGACGGTGGCCTGGGGACACGCGTGAATGTATCCTGCGAGCCGTTATCGCATCGTGTGGCAATTCTAGCATGGATTCCGTTTTGAGACCAACATTAAACCGCGGGCTTGAACAAACAAAAAACGGGCACGCGCCCTGGGCGCGTGCCCGTTTTTTGTTTGTTGGTCTGGTCAGGCCAGCCAGCCCTGCTGCTTCATGATTCGGGTCACGATCGGGATGTTCAGTTCCTTGCCCTGGTAAGCCTGCCAGGCGTAGACGAGCGCCAGCAGGTGGGGTAGGAAGAAGATGACCCACAGACATAATGCGCCCAGGCCGAACGTAATGACCGAGCCGATGGTGAAGATGATGGCGGCCACGACCTCGTAGACGATGGCGCCAAACCAGAAGCCGATCGCATGCAGGGCATGGTGCCGCTGGAAGGGGCGGTTTTTGTTGCCGTCCGCCAGCAGCATCACGATGCTGACCAGGGGCAGCTGCAGGAGCAGCAAACCCAGCCAGTTCAGCGCCGAGATCAAACGATCGTCAGAGGATGCCTCGACCGCGGTGGTTGCGGTTGCGGCAGCCGTTGCCACCGCCGGCAGCGGCAGTGGGGGGACGGTGTCTGTGGTTGCGGCCAGTTTGGGTACTTCCGGTGCGACCGGTGGTACCATTTCCTCGACCACCGCAGACGCTTCGCTGAAGGCAGCTGCCGCCACGGCCGGTACGATCTCTTCATCGATCGCCGCCACGGGTTCGGCTGGCAGGGCCAACCCGACGTCCGACGTCAGCGTCTCAATGGGTGTAACCGCTTCGATCACCGGTTCGATTGTTTCGACCCCCGCGGTACCGGCATCGATCACAGGCGTCATGGCCTCCTCGGTGACTGTGACAGCTGCGTCGGCTTGCAGGTCATCAACCGTGGCTGCGGCGCGATCGCTGGCATCTTCGACTGTGAACGCCAGCTCGTCCAACGTGTCGGCAATCGGGGCCGTACTTTCGTCCGGGTCCGGCACCGGCACGATCTCGTCGAAGTCTTTCGATGGATCACTCATGGTTCGTTTCCTCCTGGGTTGAATGGTAGTGACAATTCCAGAGTTCTATACGCTTCATGGGCTTGATGGTTTCGGGCGCAGCGGGGGACTTTGCGAACTGGGCATGGATAAAACAAAACCACGAGGGTGACTGCCCGCCAGAGGGGTCCGAACGGTGTCACTCCCGTGGATGACGGCCTGATGATACCAAAGGGCGCCAACGTCTGTTTGACCCGTGCCCGACGGGGGGCTGACGATGGGGGTGGGATGCGGGTCAGGTTGTTTGGGGCCACAGAGGGCGCAGAGGACACAGAGATTTATGGGTTTGGTGTGTATGTGTTACACTGCGTTCTGGAGTGCGCAAGCCATGCTATCGCTTTGTGCCGGTTGTTGGGCACCGTATTTGGAGTGCGCAAGCCATGCTTGCGCTTTCGCGCGAGCGGTGAAATGCTGTCAGTGCGAAAGCGGCAGCATGGCTGCCGCACTCCAAATTGGCACAAGGGATTGTGGTTAGGAGACTGACGGTGACACGACTCGTGTTTATGGGCACGCCCGCATTTGCGCGGCGGGTGGTGGAGGAGCTGTGGGCGACAGCTGACCGCGGGTGGGACGTCGTTGGCGTGCTGACCCGACCGGACCAACCGGTGGGGCGCGGCCAGCAGGTGGCGATGTCACCGGTCAAGGAGTTCGCCCTGGCGCACGCGGTGCCGGTGCAGCAGCCGCGCACGCTGCGCCAGCCCGAACCGCTGGCGGACCTGGCAGCCCTCCAGCCCGACGTGATCGTCGTTGCTGCCTATGGGCTGATCCTGCCGCAGACCGTGTTGGACCTGCCGGCGTATGGGTGCCTGAACGTGCATGCGTCGCTGCTGCCGCGCCACCGCGGTGCATCGCCGGTGACGGGAGCCCTGCTGGCCGGCGACGACGTCACCGGCAGCACGATCATGCGCATGGACGTCGGCATGGATACGGGGCCGATCCTGACCCAGGCCAGCCTGGCGATCGAGCCAGGCGAAACGGCCAGGGAGCTGACGCTGCGCCTGGCCGAACAGGGAGCGCGCCTGCTGGTCGACACCCTGCCACGCTGGCTGGCGGGCCAGCTGACGCCGCAGCCGCAGGACCACAGCCAGGCCACCACCACCCGCCTGGTGCGCAAGGAAGACGGCCAGATCGACTGGACGCTGCCCGCCGCGCAGATCGCGGGCCAGGTCCGGGCCTACGAACCCTGGCCTGGTGCCTACACGACCTGGCAGGGGAAGCTGCTCAAGATTCGCCGTGCCCACGCGGCGGACGGCGAACCGGGCACACCGGGACGCGTACAGCTCGCAGGTTCGGAAGTCAGCGTCACCTGCGGGACGGGCCGTCTGGTCCTGCTGGATGTCCAGCTGGAGGGCAAACGGGTGACCGATGCGCTCTCGTTTGCGCGTGGGCAGCGCGATTTTCCGAATAGCGTGCTGGGGACTTGATCGTTACAGAGTCTCTTGCAGCCATTTGAGGATGGCGTCTTCCAGGCCGTTCTCGCGTCCCAGCATGTTGGTGCCGTGCCCCTGATTCTGGAGCGAGAGAACCGACTGCTGGCCCTGTACGAGCTCCTGCAGCTGCTCCACCGCCACCGCTGCTTCGGCGTCTTCCTCACTCGCCACCAGCAGCACCGGCCGCTGGCCATAGGCGGTCATTGCGTTGGGCGTCGAAACGCCGCGGTAGTTCAAGCCGGGTGACAGCAGGACCAGGGTTTTGACCCCCGGTTCGCTGGCGGCGAAGTTAAGCGCCAGGTTGGCGCCGATGCTGGCGCCGACGAGGCCGATGCGCGTGGGGTCGATTTCGGGCCGGTTGGCCAACCAGGCGTAGGCACCCGCCGCATCGGCCACCATCTTCGTCCATTCGCGGCTGCCACTGCTGCCGCCGTGCCCACGCAGATCGATCGCCAGCACGCCATAGCCCTCGGCCTGCAGGTCGCGTGCCAGGGTATCCCAATCACCGCGCTGGCGCTCCACCATGTGCAGCATGACGAGACCGGGGCTGTCTGGGGCAGGTGGCGCGTAGAACGTCCCCGCCAGGGTAACGCCATCGGCGGTCGCGACCTCGACCGGCTGCACGGCCCCGGCGGGCAGTGCTGGTCCCGAGTCTGGCACGCCCGACTGACCCATCGTAGGCGACAGTCCCGGCTGCGGTGCCGGTTCCTGCCCACCGCCCGGCCCAGCCGCGCTGCTGACCGCCGGCATCGACACCTGGCTGGTGGCCTCAGGCGCACCCTGCGCCGGCTCCGTCGCCACCGGCCCCGGCCCCTGGTTACACCCCACCAATGCCAGTGACAAACCCAGGATGATCACCACGCTCAGAAATCGATACCACCGTTTGATCATTTGCATGGACGCGTCCTTTCGTTCCGCACTCCCCGATCCGACATTACTCTTCATCATCCACCCTCCAAAATCCAAAATCAAAAATCCAAAATCAGACCCGCCGCGCCACCAAAATCATCCGCGGGCTCTCCGCATCGTACGCGTACATATCGTACCCGCCGTACACTTGCTCCAACCGGTACCCGCACAGCTCCAACAGCAGTTCCGCCTCGGCGCGCCACAGAAAGCGCAGCGTAAACGGGATGAGTGTGCGGCGCGAAGTGCCATCGGCAAACACCTCGTCGTAGACGAAGATCGTTTCTTGCAGCTGGGTGCTGAGATCGATGCGGCGCGTGAGCTGTTTGACCACGGTGGCGCCGGTGTCGTCGTCGTGCCACTGCTGGTCGACCAGCAGGCGGCCGTCGGCTTCGATCAGGGTCAGCAGGTCGGGGTTGAAGAGGTCGATGACCAGTGCCGCGCCGGGGCGCAGGTGACGGTGCCAGCAGAGCAGGGCCTGACGCTGGCGCGCCAGGGTGTTGAGGTGCATGAAGCTGTTGACCTGGATGAAGGCCATACCAAAGGTGCGGTCGAGTGGGGCGTCGGCGATGTCGTGCTCCAACAAGGTGACCTTATTGCCCACGTTGGCCGTGGCCACCCGGCGGCGGGCACGGGCCAGCATTTCGTTTGACGAATCGACGCCGGTCAGGTGAAAGCCGGCCTGGGCCAGCGGCACCAGCACACGCCCCGACCCGCAGCCCAGATCGAGAAGCGGCCCGTCGGCGCGTTCGGCGTAGTGGCGCAGGAGGGGGAGGTCATCCAGGAAGTCGGCATATTCGGCGTCGTAGAAGCGGGCAAAGCGATCGTATTCGAGCATGGGTGTGGTGGTTCCTTTGGGGGGATTGTAGCATGGGGGGGGAGGGGATGGCAATTTGGGGGAGGGAGTAGGGAGTACGGAGTAGGGAGTAGGGAGTAGGGAGTAGGGGTTGGGGTGGATGCGACTGGCTGTTGGGTCATTGCCGGGCGCTGGGATGGTTGCTGGTCACGTGCATGCGAAGGTGACCGGCACCGTGTCTGGTGGGGGGTGTCAGCGCGTTGGGGGTGTGTCTGATGGGGTGCAGGTACCGGTCACGGCGGAGGTGGGATCGCGGGGTGCGCGGCAGCCAATGCTTGCTTTCGTATAGCCAGGAACGCGGGGTTAGGTGTTCGCTTTTAGGTGACGGTCAAGTCCGTTGGGCGGTGCCCCAGGGCACCAAGGAGTTTGTCGAGCAGGCGGCGTGTTGAGGTGGCGCTTTGGTTGGTTTCGACCCAGAGGTCGGTGCCGGGGATAGATGCGGGTGCGTTCATGGCGTTGGGCGTGGCGGCCACGTATTGGCGGGTGCGGCCTTTGAGCGCCATGGCGGCGGGACCGAAGGCGACACCGTGCTGTTGGGCGAGTGTGGCGCAGGTGCCGATCAGGATGGCGCGCCAGGATGATGCGGTGTGGGGCTGGCCGAGCAGCGTGTAGCCTGTGGGCTGCTGTTTTTCGGCGACCGCAGGGGGTGGTGCTGTCTTGGGTGCAGCCGGTTTTGCCGCGGCGGGTGGCCTGGCGGCTGGTTCGATGACGGCGGCGAAAGTTGTTTCTGGCGGGTTTGCCTGGCCGGCCAGCTCACCCCAGTATTCTTCGTCGAGCGTCGTAACTTCCAAGGTCCGTTTGACCACGCCGACCTGGTGCCGGATCAGAAGCCCAATCAGCTCGCTGGCATTGATCAGGCCGATGCGGGTTTTGTTGGGCGCGGCCGCTTCTTCGCGGGCACTTTTGGAGAAATCACTGGTGGTGATGATGATCCCCTGTTGGTGCACCTGCAGCGAGCCACGCAGCTGGGTCACGATCGGTGCGCCAACGTTGCCCTTCCAGCGTTTGACCTGCACCGCCGCGCTGATGTCGGTCAGCCCGGCCGCGCGATAGGTGCCGGCGACGTCGATGCCCTGGTCGTTCGTATAAGGTGTGAGGTTGACGGTGCTTTCATCGAAACCCATCTGGATCAGGAGCTCACGCACCAGGGCTTCGAAGCGGGCCGGTGGCATCGTGCCGATCAGCTGCGCCAGTTGGGCGCGCGTCGTCGCGTTGATGTCGTCGACATGCGCATCGATGCCTTTGGGCTGCCACTGCACCAGGCCAAAACGGCCATGGCCGGCACGCACGAAGCGCGAGTCGGGTTGTTTGGTATCGGTGTAGAGGCGGGAGGCCATCGTGGCATCGGGGGTCAGGCCCTGCGGGGCAATCAGCTTCTGTGCCAGGGCGCGCTGTGTGATGTCGTCGAAGTGCAGCGGGCGGCCGGCGGTTTTGAGGATGGTGTAGGCGGCATCGAGGTATGTCATGGTATGTTCGCTGAAAACACCGTAGTTGTTCAATCTGAGTCTTGCTGTGTCAGAGTTGTACCCAACTCGATGCAGTCGGCAATCAGCACCGGCAGGTTTGGTGTGTTAAAATAGCTGTCTGCCACCGTGTAAACAACGCGCTCGTACTCTTCGCGCGGCGGAAAAGCCATCAGGCGATCTCCAGAATAGGTTCCTGAACTGTAAGATCGACGGTGCTTCCGCTTGATGTCTGCTGCAGATGCTGAATCCGTCGCTCAGAAAAGAACTTAAGCGCAGATTCCCGTTTCAATCGCATCCGGTAATGGCCAGCCCATTCGGAGAAATCCTCTGCGTTCGAGCCATCGTCTAGCAGACCTCGAGAATAGAGATCATAAAACACATCTGAGCTCAGCCAATAGCGCTGCTCGAACTTGCGCAGTGCCTGATCGGCAGTTCGAAGGTCATCCAGAATGTCACTGAGTGCCAATGTGCCCATGATTGCATTCTCCAGCTTTCGGTCCGCACCGACGGTACGGTGTATTCGTGGTCCCACCACGATCGGAGTTGGGAGTATTGAGGTGTCCCGTGAGTTTTGCCCAGAGTATCCGCATTATAGTCGAGTCATGGCGTGGGGTCAAACATGCAGGATGCACCGATGCAGCGACTGTACCATTGAAGGTGCTTTGCGTTTTCCCCACCATACCACGTATAATTGAATCAACATGTCCGCCAACCCAGCCGGACGCCGGCCCCGACCCACGAAAGGACGCCTGACCCATGGACCTCGCTACCTGGCGCGATGCCGCACATGCTAACCTGACCCGCCTGGCCGGCTCGCTGCGCCGGCTGGCACCGAACACGCTGTACGGTGCCCTGTCCGCCGCTGCGCTGCTGCCGGTGATCACAGCCTCGCAGCAGGCGCTGGCGCAGGGTGACATGGCAACCCTGTTTGCGGTTGGCAACCTGTTGGGCAGCCTGGGCGTCAACCTGGTCAGCAACCAGCTGCAGGCCTGGCGTGACCGCAGCCAGGACGAGCTGGCCGCCGAGCTTGACCGCCGCGCAGCCGCGGAGCCCGCACTGCGCGATGAGCTGACCACGCTGCTGGAGAAACTCGACGCCGTCCCGGTGGTCAACAACCACCTGGCCGAGGCGGACCGCGACTGGCTCAACGAAACCCTGCGCCGCGAGCTAACCCGGTTGGGCAACCTGGCGCGCTACGAAGCCCTGCTCGACGGCACGGGGGCGATTGCGCAGGGCACCGACGCGCAGGCCGCCACGCAGCGCGGCGTGGCGCTCAAAGGCACCGGGCACACGGTGATCACCGGCGACGATAACCTCACTGCCGGTGGTCACGTGATCATCGCCGAACAAGGGGCCACGGTCGTCGTTGGCGAGATCCCGGTACCGATGACGGCGGTCGATCGTGACACGGCCCTGGGCCGTTACCTCCAGCATATCATTGCGCGCAACCGCTTCTTGCAGCTGCAGGGCATTCGGGCCGGCGGCCGCCTCGTTCACATCGAGCTCGACCGCATCTTCATCAAACTGCGCGCCACGATTCAGCGCCAGGTCGAGGCCGAAGAGCGCTGGCTGGCCGCTGAGGCGGCGCTGGCGCCGGGCGAAGCCGGCCGGCGGCGCTCTGAATCGGTGATGACAACCGAAACCGTGACGGTGGCGGTCGAAGAGGCCATGCAGACCGCACGCCGCCTGGTGGTGCTGGGTGACCCGGGCAGTGGCAAGACGACGCTGCTGCGCTTCCTGGCATTGCTCTATGCCCGCGACCTGGCCGAAACCGGCAGCCGGCAGGTCGAACAGCGCCTGGCGCTGCATGAAAGCGGCTGGCTGCCGATTCTCCTCGACCTGCGCAAGGTAGGGAGCTTTCTGCATACCCGGCGCACCGCCGATGACGGCACCGAGGGGTATGTCCATTTGCTCGAGTTTCTGCGCGAGACGCTGCAGAACGAACGCATCGTCGTGCCGGGCAACTTCTTCGATGAGTGGTTGGGCAAAGGGCAGTCCGTCGTGCTGCTCGACGGCCTGGATGAAGTGGCCGATCCTGATCTTCGCCGGCGGGTGGCACGCCTGGTCGAGAGTTTCACGCAGGCTTTTCCGGACTGTCGCTACGTCGTGACCAGCCGCATCGTCGGGTACACGGGTGCTGCGCGCCTGGGCGAGTCATACAGCACGACCACCGTGCAGGACTTCAGCCTCAGCGATGTGCGGGCATTTCTCACCAACTGGCACCGACTGGTCGCCATCGGCCAGATGGGAACCGGCGCCAGCGCCGAAACCTATGCGGGTGAGCAAACGATACAGCTGCTCAGAGCCATCCAGGACAACGAGCGTATCCGCGAACTGGCCATCAATCCACTCATGCTGACCGTCATCGCTATGGTGCACCGCGACCGGGTCAAGCTGCCCGACCGGCGGGCCGAGCTGTATGCGGAGGCTGTCGACGTCCTCCTGGGCAAGTGGGAGGAAGCCAAGGGTCTGCAGGAGCCCACCATCCTGGACACCCGCCCCTTCGACGTAGGTGACAAGCGCCTGATCTTGCAGCAGGTGGCGCTGTACATGCACGAGCAAGCCAAAAAGGACATTGCGCTGGAGGCACTGCGCCCCTACCTGAAGGTTCGATTCGTTGATATCCTGGCCGACCCGCGCGCCGCCGACCGTGCGGTAGATCGTTTCCTGGCCGTCATCGAAGAGCGGACCGGGCTGTTGGTTGCGCGTGGCGAAGGGGTGTATGCATTTTCGCACCTCACGTTCCAGGAGTATCTGGCAGCCCTGGCGGTTGCGGCGCGGGACGATTATGTGGCCTACACACAGGCCCGGCTGTCCGATCCCTGGTGGCGCGAGGTCATCCTGTTGGAGGCCGGTTATCTCAGTACCCAGGGGCCGGAACGCACGACCCGCCTGATCCGTGCCATCGCCGATCTGCCCGATCTCCGCGAGCCCTATCACAACCTGGTGCTGGCGTCGGAATGCCTGCGCGACGTCGGCAGCAACCGCATTACCGGCACGCTCGAACAGGATGTGAGCCGGCGCCTGCGCCAGGAACTGGAACGGCCACGCCCGATGCTGGCGCGCGTGATCAAAGGAGTGGGAACCAAATCCTGGGTCGAGCGGCGCAGTCGTGCCATGGAAGCCCTGGTCAAGGCCGGGGCCGGCTTCTGGTCAGCACCCTACGGCGAACCAGAATGGATTCCCATACCGGCCGGCGAGTTCTGGATGGGGAGTGATGAAGATGGGTATTCCGCCGAGCGGCCGCTGCACCGGGTGTTCGTGCCGGGGTTTGCGATGGCACGTGTCCCGGTCACCAATGCCCAGTACGAGTTGTTCATTCGGGCCACCGATAGCACGCCGCCCAAACACTGGGTCGATGGTCGACCGCCGAAAGGGTTAGAAAGTCATCCTGTCGTGGGCGTGACCTGGCGCAACGCCATGTCCTACTGCCAATGGCTGACCAGTGTCACCGGCAGAACTGTCACACTGCCCAGTGAAGTAGAGTGGGAAAAAGCCGCGCGCGGGGACAAGGACAAGCGGAAGTACCCGTGGGGTGACAAGTTCGATCCGGACCGGTGCAATTCCAACGCGCTGGGGTTGGGTACGACTACACCTGTCGGAATATTCCCAAACGGTGCCAGTCCCTATGGCTGCCTGGATATGGCGGGCAACGTGTGGGAATGGACGCGCAGTTTGTGGGGTGAAGATTTATCCAAACCGGCTTTCGCATATCCATACGACCCGGCTGACGGCCGTGAGGACCCGAAAGCACCGGATGCCGTGCGTCGTGTGTTGCGTGGCGGGTCGTGGGGCAGCTCCGCCGACAACGTGCGCTGTGCGTACCGCAACCGCGACGAGCCGTGAACTCGCTTCGACGATGTGGGTTTCCGGCTCGTGGCCCCCGGCCTCTGATCTCTGACGCCTCTGAACTCTGTTTTGCTACGCGCAAGCAGGACGAAGACACCTCGTCCACGCAACCAAATGCGTCTGGCCGCCGGAGGCGGCCCGGATTTTGAAAAATGGGAGGGTCCGCCTCTGATCAGCCACGTCACCGGCACCTACGCCGACGTCTACGCCTGGCCCAACCTGTACCTGGCCTACCGCAAGGCGGCCGCCGGCAAACGCCGCTTCCCGCCGGCGGCCGCGTTCGAGTTTCACCTTGAGGAGAACCTGGTGGACCTGCACGACGCCCTGGCCAGCGGCACCTACCGCCCCGGCCCCTACGTCAATTTCAAGATTCGCGAACCCAAGGAACGCATCATCAGCGCGGCCCCCTTTACCGATCGCGTGGTACACCATGCCCTCGTCCAGGTGATCGAGCCGGCCTTCGAGCGCAGCTTCATCGAACACAGTTACGCCAACCGCGCCGGCAAAGGCACCCACCGCGCCATCGATACCTGCCAGCGCTGGATGCAGCGTCACCGTTACGTGCTGCCGTGCGATATCCGCCAGTTTTTCCCGGCGATCGACCACCAGGTCCTCCAGGGTATCCTCAACCGCCGCATCCCCGATGCCGAGATCCGCTGGCTGGTTGGCCTGATCTTGGAGAGCGGCTCGACGTCCCCGGCGGGTGACTGCCGGCCGGGCGAATATCGCACCGGGTCTGTGCCCTACCCGGACCACGGGGCCGGGCTGGCACAGACCCAATCCCCGATCGGGACCGCTGCCATCCTGCGGCCATGGGCGGATCGTACCGGCGCCCGCCTTGAACTAAAGTTCAGGCTCAAAGCTGAAGTCGGCTCAAGCCGACTGGCACAGGACAGGATTCCACGCCCAGCCCGCTTTAGCGGCCTTCAGCTATGAGCCTGGCGTTTGAACGCCAGGCGGGCGTGCCTTGACGGGGATGTGTTGCCGGCGCCCGCCTTGAACTAAAGTTCAGGCTCAAAGCTGAAGTCGGCTCAAGCCGACTGGCATAGGACAGGATCACGCGCCTCAGCCCGCTTGAGCGGGCTTCAGCTATGAGCCTGGCGTTTGAACGCCAGGCTCAAGCCGACTGCCATAGGACAGGATTCCACGCCCAGCCCGCTTGAGCGGGCTTCAGCTATGAGCCTGGCGTTTGAACGCCAGGCGGGCATCGGACAAGGCCCCACGCCCAGCCCGCTTCAGCGGCCTTCAGCTATGAGCCTGGCGTTTGAACGCCAGGTGGGCATCGGACAAGGCCCCACCCCCAGCCCGCTTTAGCGGCCTTCAGCTATGAGCCTGGCGTTTGAACGCCAGGCTTTGACAAAAGTACGCCATGCTGGATATAATATAAGCAGCTTAGAATAAACAACTTATATTCCCAAGGAAAAGCCCGTGTCGCACAGATTTGTTGGCCGGCAACGCGAAGTCGACGAGTTGAACGATGTAGTGGCCCGACCGGGTGCCCAGTTTATCCTGGTTTATGGCCGCCGGCGGGTAGGGAAGACTACGCTGATCCTCCATTGGGCCAAACAGACCGGTCGCCCGGTAATCTATTGGGTTGCCACGCGTGATACGCCAGCATTGCTCCGCCAGGGCTTCATGCGTGCCGTGTGGAACTGGGCGCATCCTGGCAGCCAGGCAATCCCGCGCTTCGAATCATGGCAGGAGGTGTTTGCTGCCACGGCTGACCTCATCGGAAACCAGCCTGTCATCCTGCTCATCGATGAATTCTCGTATGCAGTCGAATCGGACCCCGCGCTGCCCTCGAACCTGCAGGCCGCCTGGGACCATCTGTTCAAAGACCGTCAACTGACCATCGTGCTGGCCGGTTCGCATATCGGCGTGATGGTTGAGCAGATGAGTTACCACGCCCCGCTCTATGGCCGTTTCACTGCGCAGTTGCCCGTCATGCCGCTGGCCTTTTCCGCATTGGCGGACTTCTTGCCGCGCTACACGGCGGCTGAGCGTGTCGCCGTTTACGCCGTGGTCGGTGGTATACCGGCTTACCTCGAACAATTCGACGCCGCGCAAAGCTTCAGCACCAATCTGAAGGCCCTCTTCATGCAGCGGACAGGGCTCTTTCGAAGCGAGCCATTCATTTTGATTGGCGATGTGATTCGACGAGAGACCCAGACCTACGAAGCCATCCTGAAAGCGATTGCCGCAGGTCAGCGCACACCCAGCGAAATCGGTAGTGTGCTGGGCCAGCCGGCCTCGTATCTGAGCCCCTATCTCAAGAACCTCGATGCGCTGCGTTTGGTGGAGCGTCGGGTACCTGTCACCGTACCGCGTGACCAACGGCAAGCCAGTCGCAACAGCCGGTATCACCTGGCGGACCCCTACCTGCGTTTCTACTTCCGCTTCATCGCCCCCAATCTCGACCTGGTCGAGCAGGAATTGTCCGATGTGCTCTGGGAGCGTATCGGTGACCAGTTTCGCGCCTTTGTGGGGGCCACTGCGTTCGAAGAGCTGTGCCGCGAGTGGGTGTTGCTCCAGGCCCGTGCGCAACAGCTGGCCATGACACCTGAAATCGTTGGCAGTCACTGGGCCGCCGATGCCCAGGTCGACGTGGTCGCAATCAATTGGCACGATCGCACGCTCTTGTTGGGGGAGTGCAAGTGGGGAGTCAAGCCGGTGGACCGCAGCGTCATTCGAGAACTGTTGGAAAAGACGCCCAAAGTCGTGTCCACGCCGGCGCTGTCCTCGGCTGAGCATGGCCAGACCTGGCAGGTCCATTATGCCTTGTTCGCGCGCGCCGGATTCACCGATGCGGCGCGTGCCGAAGCCGCTGACTGGGGTGTGATGCTGATTGACCTCGCAACGCTGGATGCAGACTTACGGCGTCATGCGCCATAAACCGATTTTGACATCACTGCGCGTCGAAATGCGGCTGGTGCCGAGACCCGTCAAGCACTGCGGTGACGGGCCGGCTCGCTCCGCGGCGTCAAACGCGCCGGCGGCTGTACCCCTGGCACTCGCATCCTGGCAGCGGTGGAACGGATTACTGTCAACGGATTCGGGGAACGGATTGAACGGATGGATTGGGAACGGATTTGGGGAACGGATTGAACGGATGGATTGGGAACGGATTCGGGGAACGGATTGAGCGGATTGGTGCTAGCAGGGCTTTCTGGAGTCCCATGTCACGTGCCAACCCGCCTCAGCGACCTTTAGGGCTTGTAAAAGAATAACTTCCTGCAAAATGGCCGGAATTCGCCGCAAAGAACGGTAAGTTATTCTTTTACAAGCCCTTAGCTGTCAGCCTGGCGCTCAAGCACCAGGCTGTTCCAATCCAAGTTGCACAAACCGCGCGCACAGGTATAATTGACAACATGGACACGCTCACTCACCTGCAAACCCGGCGCACTGAGATTCTCCGCATTGCCGAACGTTATGGTGCATCCAACGTGCGCATCTTCGGATCGGTGGCACGCGGCGATGCCATCCCTGGCAGTGACGTCGATCTCCTCGTCGACATGGAACCAGGCCGCAGCCTGTTCGACCTTGGCGGACTGCTGTATGATCTGCAGATGCTCCTGGGTGTGGATGTGGATGTGGTGACCGAAAAGGGACTGCGTCCACGCATCCGCTCAAAGGTAATGCAGGAGGCAATCTCCCTATGAGAAGCGACCAGGTAGAAGCGATTCTGAACCAACCGCCAGCCTGATGTGTTTTCTGTTGTAGTTCGTTGGTTATCTGGCCCAACCCAGACACCCACAGGAGTCGCGTGTGAACAAGCCCCGTTGGATCGTAACCGTGCTGGTGATCGCCATTCTCGTTCTGCTGGGACTTACCGCAGCGGTTTGGGTACCCCTTCTTCTGACCTTCGTCAACGCCAACACCGATACCATCCAGGGCCTGACCGACCTGGTGCAGCTGCTGCTCTGGATCGGCGCCGGTATCGTCTTTGTCCTGCGCCTCAGTGGATGGCTGCGCACACGCCAGGCCGCACCGGCCGAAGCAAATCGCCAGCACACGGCCGAAGTCCCAGGCTCCGGCGCTAGCGCCCAGGGTGACAAACCGGTCGCTGCCGGCCAGGGCGGTCTCGCGACACAGTCGTTCCAGGGCCTGGCCCTGACCGGCGACCAGAACCTGGTCGTCCTGGCCGCCGATGCTACTCACCTGCTCTTGCAGCAGTGGCAGGCCAGCGGACGCCCCCCACCCGACCTGGGCCCGGTCACCGAACGTTACCTGGCCCACCTGCTCGACCGCTACCGCTTTCTCGAATTCAAAGGCATGGGCGTGACCGACCGCCTTGCCCTGCAGCTGCCCCTGGTCGAGATGTATGTTCCGCTCAAAGCACGCATCGAGCTGCCCAAAGGTGAAACCTGGACGCGTGAGCTGCGCCTGGCCGGCCGGACGCCGAGCAAAGAGGAGGCCGAAGCAATCGGCGAACGCGTGAGCACACCCCAGCCCCTGTTCGACCTTCTGCGCCAGCACCAGGGTTTGATCATCCTGGGTGACCCCGGTGCCGGCAAGACGACTTTTTTGAAATATTTGACCCTCCTGCTGGCCGCCGGCAAAGGGCCTGACCTGGACCTGGCCGTGCAGTTACCGGTGCTGGTGCCGCTGTCGGCCTACGCCACGGTCCTGGCGACGCGCAATGTGACGTTGAAGGATTTTATACCCCAATACTACCGCGAACGCGGTATCGATCTGCCGATCGGACCTTTGTTGGACGAGGCGCTGGCCCGCGGCAGCGCGCTCGTGCTGCTCGATGGCCTGGACGAAGTGCGTGCCCTGGATCAGCGCCTCCTGGTGATGCAGCGCGTGCTCGATTTTTTCACGTTCCAGAAGCGCACGGGCAACCGCTTCATTCTGACCAGCCGCATCGTGGGCTACCGCGAAGTGCGTCCATCCCTGAAAGACCTGGGCGAATGCACGCTGGTCGATTTCGACGACGACGATATCACGCAGTTCGTCGAAAAGTGGACTTTGGCCGTCGAGCGCGCGGCGCGCGGCGATACCTCGCTGGCAATCAGCGAAGCCGGCCGCGAGCGTGAGGAGCTGTTGGATGCCATCCACCGCAACCCCGGTGTGCATCAACTGGCGTCGAACCCGTTGCTGCTGACGATCCTGGCCCTCATGAAGCGCCAGGGTGTGACCTTACCGGAGCGCCGGGTCGAACTCTACCAGAAGTACGTCGAAACCCTGGTCAAACACTGGAACCTGGCGCGCAGCCTGGACCGGTCGCCCAGCCGCGACCTGGACATGGTTGAGATGCTGCGTATCCTGGCACCACTGGCGCTGTGGATGCACGAAACCAGCCCTGGCGTGGGGCTGGTCAAACGTGAAGCCCTGCGCCGCCGCCTGGTCGACATCTACACTGCCCGTGGCCTGGCCGATCCGGAGCAGTTGGTAGAGCAGTTTCTGATCGATGCACGCGAGCATGCCGGTCTGCTCGTCGAACGCGGACCCAACGAGTATGGCTTCATCCACCTGACGTTCCAGGAATACCTGGCCGCAGCCGCGCTGGGCCAGCAGGCACAGCAGACTGTGGAACCCATCGTGAAGGCCCTGTCCGACCACATCCGCAGCGACAGCTGGCACGAGGTAAGCCTGCTGACCATCGGTTACGTCGGGATCGTGCAGCAGCGCGACGAGGCGGCCGGCGCCGCCCTGGCTGAGCTGATTGCGCGCGCCCCTGGCGAACCCGGCCAGGCGGTCGTGCTGGCGGGCGACGCAGTGATCGACGCCTGGCCGGGGGGTGTCACGCCGGCGTGCCGGCAGCACGTCAGCGGCGTCCTGCGCACGACGATGCGTGGTGGGACAACTGCCGCTGCCCGCTGGCGCGCCGCAGCCGGTGCCACGCTCGGCCGGCTGGGGGATGACGAGCGAGCGGAAGTGCTGACCATCCCCGGTATGCAGTTTTGTTACGTGCCGGCCGGGCGATTCTGGATGGGGTCGGGCGACAAAGAAGGATACTCCTTTGAAAGACCCCAACACTCGTTGGACCTGCCCGCCTACTGGATCGGTCGCTACCCGGTGACCAACGCACAGTATGCGGCGTTCATGCAGGCCGGCGGGTACACAACTGCGCACTACTGGCAGGAAGCCCTGGCGGCAGGATATTGGCGAGAGGATGGCAGTTTCAAAGGACCATACGACGATGCCCCGCGCCGTGAGCCAGGGCGCTACAGAGAACCATTTGGTCTATCCAACCACCCGGTAGTGGGGGTGACCTGGTACGAGGCGCTGGCCTTCAGCCGCTGGTTGAGCGAGCAGATGGGACAGGAATTCCGTCTGCCCAACGAGCCGGAGTGGGAGAAGACAGCGCGCGGTGGGGAAGAGATTGTCGGTGAGCCAGTAGTGAAGACGTTGGGCGCAGAATTGCGGCCGGGCGACTACAGCCGCCAGCCCAACCCGGCGCCGCGACGGGTGTATGCCTGGGAAGGCACACAGATCACACCGGAGCTGGCGAATTACAGCGAGACTCGGATCAGCAGCGCGTCAGCCGTGGGCTGTTTTCCGGCGGGCGCCAGTCCCTATGGCGCCGAAGAGATGGCAGGCAACGTGTGGGAATGGACACGGAGCCTGTGGAGTGATGGTAAGAAAGATTTCGCATATCCATATGACGCAAGAGATGGTCGGGAGAAGCTGAGCACCGCCGCGTCTCGTGTGTTGCGTGGCGGGTCGTGGTACTACTCCGCCGGCCTCGTGCGCTGTGCGTTCCGCCACCTCGACGAGCCGTGGAATCGCGTCATCGATGTGGGTTTCCGGCTCGTGGCCCCCGGCCTCTGATCTCTGACGCCTCTGAACTCTGTTTTGCTACGCGCAGCAGAGACCAGGTGGCATGTCCACGCAACCAAATGCGATCTGGCCGCCGGAGGCGGCCCGAATTTTGAAAAAGGAGCCCCTATGCCCGACTCATTCGATCATGGTTATGCGCTGCTGATTGGCGTTGGCCGTTCGTCCTACGCGAACTGGTCCCTGCCCGTGACCGTCCTCGACGCCCAGGCCCTGCGCACCATCCTGGCCGATCCGGCGCTGTGCGGCTATCCAGCCGACGACGCCCACCTGCGCCTGCTGCACGACGAATCCGCCACCCGCACCAACATCCTCGCCGGCCTGGCCTGGCTCCAGGACCGTACCACTGCCGACCCCGACGCCACCGCCATCGTCTTCTACTCCGGCCACGGCTGGCTCGACGCCGCGACGGGCCGCTACTACCTGGTGCCGCACGACGTCAAGCCGTTCGACCTGGCGGGCTCGGCCCTGCCGGCCAGCGATTTCGCCGCCGCCCTGCACGCCGTGCCCGCCCGCCGTCTGCTGGTCATCGTCGACGCCTGCCACGCCGAGGGCATGGCCACGGCCAAAGACCTGCCCGCGCTCGAGCTGCCGACCGGCTTCACGCCCGCGCCGCTGCCCAAAGGGATCAGCGATACCCTCAAACAGGGCGCCGGCCGCGCCGTTTTCACCTCGGCCCGCGGCACGCAGAAGTCGTGGGTGCGCCCCGACGGCATGCTCAGCCTCTACACCTACCACCTGCTCGAAGCGCTGCGCGGCGCCGGCAGCCGGCCGGCTTCGGCGAGCTCAGCCGTGCCTGGTGACACCGTCGTGCGCCTCTCCCACCTGATGAACCACCTCGGCCAGGCCGTGCCCGCCAGCGCCCGCACCCTCTGCCACGCCGAACAGGCCCCCTTCTTCGACACAGCGACCGAGGATTTCCCCGTCGCGCTGCTCGCCGGCGGCCAGGGGCTGCCCAAGGACGGCTGGCAGGCCGTGCCGGTGCCGGCGCCCAGCGTCAGCTACCAGGCGACACTCACCGGCAGCGGGGCGATTGCGCAGGGGACGGGGGCGACCGCGGCGGGGGCGGGAGGGATTGCGATTGGGGGGAATAGGGAGTAGGGGTTGGGGGATTATGGACTGGGGATCAGGTATAGATGAGAATGAGAATGATGGGGTATTGTGATGGGATGTTTTTGACGCAATCGGTACCTGCGGGCGGTGCTGTGGGGTGAGCCGGTATCGGGGGCTGGGCGGGATGACGGTGGCGGTCACATGCGCGCAATGTGACCGCCACCGTGTCTGATTGGGGGTGTCAGCGCGTTAAGGGTGTGTCTCAGGATGTCCAGGTGCCGGTCACGGTCTGGTTACTCTCACCGCCCCCTTCGCGCTTCGCGCCCTTCGCTCCCCTTCGCGCTTCGTGACCTTCGCTCCCCTTCGCGCCTTCGTGCTCCAAACGCCCCCCTCCGTGCTCCAAAACCCCCCGCCCCCTACCTATTCACCATCACCGCCACCAACCCACTTCCTTCATCGACACCCCCCAGCGCCACGCCCACCACCGGCGTGCCCTCGGTCACCAGCATGCCCTCGATCTGCCGGCTGCGCAGGGGGCGTACGGCGCCTGGGAGACCGGCCGGCGTCAGGCGCTGATTGACCACCACCGGCCCGCCCGCGGGATCAACCTTGACCCACGCCAGGCCGTGCACAACCACGAACAGCGCGTCACCCGGCTCGATGGCCCCGCTCGTGCGCGCTGCATCCTCCTGCACCTGGCCATCCTTTTCGCTGCGCGTGACGATCGCGCGACTCTGCACGACACCCAGCACCGCCTGGCTCTGCCCGCTGCTGCGCCGCACCGCCACCACCGCGTCGGTCGTGCCGGTCAACGGCGTTTCGATACCGGCCGCCTCGACCACGTCCCCGACCTCGAGCGCCGCGTCGCCGCGGTTGCGCGCCACGTAGACGACTTCACAGCCAGTGCAGCTGCCGCCGACGTAGATGTCCTGCACGAAGTAGGCCGAATTGGTGCCACTGCTGGAGGCGTAGATGGCCGGGCTGGTACCGCTGTTGGTGGCATACAGCGCAGCCCAAGGGTTGCCATTCGAGGTGGTGGCAACCGCGCGGATGCCGTCACCCGTGCCGTTGTTCTGCACACGCAGCCCGTAGTCGGTGCCGCTGCCGAAGATGCGCGTCCCGTTAGCTGCACGCACGCTGAAGGAGTCGCTCGCGACCGAGGCGAAATCGAGCAGCTGACCGTCGGCCCAGACGAAGGCATTGTCGTGGTTGGCCTTGGCCCGGTAGCCGGCGGCAAAACTGTTTTCCCCCACGGCCTCGTTGAATGTGCCGCCCGCCACCGTTGCGGCAAAGCCGCCCGCCGTGTTGTTCTCGCCACCCACGATTGTGGAACGCATGCCAGACGCATTGTTCTGAAAGCCACCACCCACCGTCGCCCGCTGCGCCGAGGCCGTGTTGAACTCGCCCCCGGCGATGGTGGCCGCTTCACCCGCGGCGCTGTTGCCGGCACCCCCAGCGACCGTGGCGTCGTATCCGTTGGCGGTGTTGTTGAAGCCACCGCCGATCGTCGACTGCGCACCGGTGGCCTCGTGGCTTTCACCGCCCCCCACGGTCGAACGCACGCCCGATGCCAGGTTGGCCGCGCCACCCGCCACGGTGGCTTTGTCACTGCTGGTGACGTTGTTCAGGCCTCCGCCTACTGTCGAGCGCCATCCGCTGGCGGTGTTGTTTTCACCGCCGCCCACCGTAGCCATCATGGCTGTCGTGAAATCGGCATTGTTGTCGCCGGCGGTGTTGGCCTGCCCGCCGCCCACCGTGCCGTAGTGATCGGTGACCCGGTTGGGGGCCATATTGGTCCCCCCACCGCTGATCGTCCCGCCCTGCACGCCGGCGGTGATCGTATTACCGCTGTAGCCGCCGGTGAGGTTGGGTCCCAGCCCGGGGCTCAGCAGCAGCACGCGGCTGCCGTTGACCCGCAGCTCCAACGCCTGGTTGTCGGTGGTACCCAGGAAGTTGGTACCGTGCGTCGTGCCGGCATTGCCGGTGAGCAGCCACCCATCCGCCAGGTACGCGCCATTGGTGCCCCAACGCCCGGCAGTCAGTTGGATGTCGAAGATGTCGACGTCGTTGTCGCGATCGACATCACACGCCGGGTCGTAGCCGGCACCGGGGGTGCAGGGGCCGGCGTGCGGACGCGCGGCTGGTCGTGCCAGGGCCCCTGGCACGACCAGAAGGCAGGCCATCAGCCCAATCAAAAGACCGAGTCGCATCGTGTTCATCGTAGATTCCTCCTCGAACAAAACCCAAAAGCGCCATGATTCAACCCAGCCTGCGCAGGCAGGCGACTCGACCGAGACTTCGGCTCGACTGAGCTCGCCGAAGTCTTCGTCTGCGTAGCCGCGGTTTCCAACCGCTTCGAGTCGCCTACCCCCCAGCCTGCGAAGGCAGGCTTCGTCTGCGTAGCCGCGACTTCGAGTCGCCTACCCCCCAGCCTGCGAAGGCAGGCTTCGTCTGCGTAGCCGCGACTTCGAGTCGCCTACCCCCTGCGAAGGCAGGCTTCGTCCGCGTAGCCGCGGTTTCCAACCGCCATTGACCCCCGCCGCCCTCGCCCTTCACTCGCCCGCCAACCCCAAGACTGCCTCCACCGCCGCCAGCCGTGCCCGCAGATCCTCGTTCTGATCCTGCAGCGCATCGATCTCGGCATCCTGCTCCTGCACCATCTGGTACAGCCCCTGGATACTCGCCAGCGCGACCCCATCCAGGTCACCGGTGGTGATGACCGTGTCGCTGTCGCCCAGGCCGAAGGCGGCATAGAAGTCCTGCGCCATCGGCCCCATGCGCCGTACCTCGGGGTCGGTCCCGATGGCGTTCCAGGTGGTGATGGGGACCCCGACCAGCTTCGCCAGGATTTCCCTGCCGTCGACCGGCTCGAAGTTCTCCTTTTGATTACGGTCGCTCGAACAGCCCCAGGAGCTACCGTTGTAGGCCGCACAGAGCCACGTCGCAGCGCCGGTTGCGTTGATGCCCAGGATAAAGCGCGCGCCCCCAGTAAAACGCGCCGTGAACGCATTGTTGATGCCGGGCGCCATGTCAAAGTCGTTGCTGTCGGCCAGCACAAAGGCACCGGAGTTACTCGCTCTGGCCCGCCGGCCGGCGGCGAAGCTGTAGCTGCCGCTGGCCAGGTTGTCATAACCGCCGGGTATCGTGGCGTACAGGCCGCTGGCCTCATGGCTGGCGCCACCACCGATCGTGCCGCCGTCGCCGGACACCTGATTACCAAAACCACCACCGATCGTACCTGAATCGGCGCTGATCAGGTTGGGGAAGCCGCTGCGCCCGCCGCCGGCAATCGTGGCACTGTCGTCAGCATCGCTGACCGCATTGAGGCCGTAGCCACCGACGATGCTTGGCCCAAAAAGGGTGTCGCTGGCCGGCACGATGCGCAGCGCCCGCTGGCCGTTCACCTGGATGTGCAGCGGCGTGTTGTCGGTGGTGCCGAGAAAGTTCGTACCGGCGACCGTGCCCGCATTGCCGGTCAACGACCACCCGTCGGCCAGGTACGTGCCACTGCTGCCCCAGCGGCCCGCCGTGAGCTGGACGTCGAAGATGTCGACGTCGTTGTCGCGATCGACATCACACGCCGGGTTGTAGCTTGCCCCAGGCGTGCACGGACCCGCCAGAAAACGGGGTGCCGGCGCGGCCGCTGCCTGCGACGCCAGTAGAACGACAAGCACCAGGCACAGCACGATCATCCGTCTGTGTTTCATGGGTATCTCCTCTTTTTCGTGTGAATGAGTCTGGGGGGGTGAGGGGATCTTCGTTGCGCATGATTCTATGTGGAAACGCAGAATTGTCAACGCCCGCAACTCTACCCGGCTTTATTACGTAATACACCATGCATGCGATAACCCGTGACGCAGACGGTGCCCACTACATCGGCACCAGAGAAGGAAACTCGAGAAAGATTCCAGAGAAGGGCACAATGGAAACCAAAAAACTCTACCGCTCGAAAAAGAACCGCATGATCGCCGGCGTCTGCGGCGGGCTCGGTGACTACTTCAACATCGACCCCACCCTCGTCCGCCTGCTCTTCGTCCTCATCGGCCTGGCCGTCGGCGGCGGCTTCCTGCTCTACCTGCTCCTCTGGCTCATCATGCCCGAAGAGCCCGCCTGAGTCAGGTAGCCCTGCGAGCAGCCGATCTCTCAAGAAACGCTGCCCCTTCCCCGACGCAGCACAATTTTCCACCGCACCCAAGTCCGCATCCAGGCCCCACCGCACTGAAAACCGCCCTCCCCCCCGGCGCCATCCACACAAAAACCCGGATGCGGACTCCCCCCCCACCCCCAACCCCCAATCCCCAATCCCCAACCCCCAATCCCCAACCCCCAACCCCCACTCCCTCCTCTTTCATGGGTAGGTTTTTTCTATGGCCAAAGAGGTGGTGAGGGGCGGCCAGGGT
>CAYUCC010000037.1:45491-48258 GCA_964443225.1 uncultured Anaerolineae bacterium | reverse complement strand
GAGTACGGAGTAGGGAGTACGGAGTAGGGTGGTTTAGTTGGTTGGCGGCGATCATGAGGATGGTGTTCGGTGATGTGCGCAGATGGGGCAGCGCGATGGGTGGGGTAGGCGGTTGGCAGCTATCATGAAGGTGCCACCTCTGGGTCGGGGACCGGAGGTGGCACCTTTTTTGGCTAAGCTGAGCCCCGTGGGGGGCTCAGCGGGTGGGAGTGTCAGGGCGCCATGTAGGAGAGGCGCATTTGTGGACGCACGAACGAGACCGTGAAGTCCGACGAAATGGCCTGCATTTCGCCGTTGACGCCGCCGGTGCCGACCAGAATCACGCCGTGATTCATGTCGGGGTGGTGAATCCAGTTTTGGGCCAGGTCAGAGACGTCGAACCACAGCCATTGACCGCCGCCGATGGCTGTACCGCTGTCGGACGCTTCGCTGGCGCGGTCGCTGGCGCCGTTGGCCCCCGGCATTTCCCACATCGTGCCACCGCCGGCCGCGTTCCAGGTGGTGTCGGCTTCCGACCAGGATTTGTACACCTCGAACGCATCGACCGTCACGGCGCGATTGGCGTATGGCACGAAGATACCAAGCTGGGCATCGGTGACCTGCGCCAGATCGGTGATGGCACTCAGATCGAACTGAACGAGCAGGCTCTTGACGTTTGGCTGGCGCACGTAGACGTCGACCGCCGAGCCGTAGTTGGCATCCGGCTCCCAGGCATTGATCGTGGCGTCACTCGTGCCGCTGTAGCCGCTCAGGCCATCCTGCAGCGTCACTTCGAAGGAATTGAGGGCCGGCACGCTGATGTGGGTGCTGGCCGTTGCGACGGCCTGACCCGCTTCGTACGTCGTGATAGCAACCGGCACCCCAGCACCCGCCGCACCCGGCAGCACCGTCGCCTGGAAGCTGAAGCTCGCTTCGGTGCCTGCCGCCTGCGTACCCTGCCAGGCCACCGCAACCACGCCGCTCTCCGCCGTGGCCGTCGCCTTGAGTGCTTCGATGCCCTGTTCGCGCAGAATCTGCGCCGCGTCGGGACCAGAAACACCAATCGGGAACGCACCGTTGGTGGCGCTGCCAATGACGTACGCCGTCAGGTTGGTGTCCAGCGGTACGATGTGCAGCACGTTCATGTCCTGGTTGGTGACGTTCTCGGCGTACGCATGGAGCGTCACCGTGTCACCAGCGATCGCTGTATCCGGATCAGCCATGACCATGTCGGCCATCGGCAGGCGCACGACGTGGCCAGCACCGGGGAAGATGCTGAAGTTGCTCACGTAGAAGGCGCCATCGGGCCCCACCGCTACGCCGCCGGGAACCATCAGACCATCGCTGGCGAGCATCGTCTTGGTGCCATCGGCTGCCACACGATACAGGGCACCAGCCATGGAGGCGGGATCACCCGGGTTGGCAAACAGCAGACCACCCTTGACCATCTCCAGCACGTAGACGCTGCCATCGCTGCCGTGCGCCACGTCGATGACGTTGGTAAACCCATCGGCGTACACTTCCGGATTGATGCCGGCGGTCACGCTGAAGACGTTGGCCCCGCCAACCGGGAAGGGGAAGCCAGTCAGCTGACCCACCAGGTAGTTGCCATCATGACCCATCGTCACCGAGGTCGGCACAGCCTGCATTGGCATGTAGTTGCCGCTGAACGGCGGGAACTCCACCAGGCGGTCTGGGAACACACCAATCGTCGAAATGGCGCCGCCCATGGGCACGTTCAGCAGGTCATTGCCGCCGGCGTCCGCCACCACAAAATCACCCGACATGGCCATGACCGAGTAGGGGTTACTGTCGATGGCACCGCCATCCGGATTGGCCGCCGTTTCGTAGGCCGCCACGTCCACGATGTTGGACCAGCTGCCATCACCCGGCAGGGCTGTCAGCTGCCCAAGATTGATACCGCCCGTGCCAAACGGGCCGTTCGGATCGCGAACCGCCGGGTCCGCCCCCAGGCCGACGATGGCATAAACGTTGCCACTGGCGTCGACAGTCACGTCGGACGGGCCGGTTGAAGAGAAACCGCCAGTAGCCGGATCACCCAAGGAGGCCATACCGGTGGCGATGCGTGACTGGGTGCCATTGGCAACCTTGGTCACGGCACCGGTCGTGCCGAAACAGACGGGGCCTTCGGGTCCCTGGGCACAGAAATCAGGACCAGGTCCACCGACACCAGATTCGGCAACGTAGAGCGTACCATCGGGGCCAAAGCTCAGGCCGCGTGGATTATCGAGACCAAACGCCACGACTTGGAGGTTGGGCGAAATAGCAGGGGCTTTACTGCCGGCCAGGGCACGCAGGCCCGCCAGGCCAGTGGGGCCGCTGGGGGCGGCTGGGGAACTGGCGCTGGTGGCCGGTACCATCACGACCAGCAGCATGATCACAAGAGAGAGTGCCATGAGCTTGTACATACGGTCAAACATCAACTTCTGCTCCTTTCAGTATTCGACACGATCTTTCGGCCAACAATGTGTACGGTAGGCCTGACAGCTGCCACACGATGCGCCTCCTTTCCTGGCAGTCAGGTCCAACTTGCATTGTGCTGCGCGCAGTGGGGTCACGCGCTGCACATGTGCCGTTCAGACAAAACGCTGTTGAGTGGCACTGTGCGGATGAATGGAAAGATGGTGGTGGCCGTGCCGCGCAGCTGGCGCGGGATACGCAACGCCGCCAGACGCGGCCAATAGATTATAGCTTCGTGATTTGGCGCTGTCAACAGATGTTCGGTACAAATCGATTACAATCATCCAAGAGTCTGTCCGAAAACACC
>CAYUCC010000037.1:0-45391 GCA_964443225.1 uncultured Anaerolineae bacterium | reverse complement strand
GGTCTCGACAGTCGGTGCGTGATGGCTTTGTCCTACAGCGTCACCTGTGTTAAAATGGCTGCACAGCGACCAGGTCCGATCCCGTCATTGCTTGCATCGCAACCTGAGTAATGATAAAATGGTCGTAACGATAATCTTCCGGTGCTAATTCGATGTTTGATTCGTGGTTGAAGTCTGCACGCGATGAAAGCGGGCAGAGTTTCGTTGAATTTGCTTTGATACTGACGCTGATCGCCATCGTGGTGTTGGCGATTCTGCTCATTATGGGTGACGATATCCGTGCCTGGGTTGTTACAGTCTGGCAGAGTCTTTTCCCGGGCTCGTAGGGTGGTTAGTTTGGCTGGTGTGCTGACACCGCTGCTCGATCTGCTGTTCCCGCCCCGGTGCGCCCATTGTGGTCGCCAGGGTCAGGAAGGTGGACGTTTGTGTCTCGACTGCCGTGCACAAATCATTCGGCTTGCACCACCGTGGTGCCCACAGTGTGGGCTGCCCCAAGCGTCCCCGGGCCCTTGCCGCGCATGCCAGGTTCAGCCGCCACGGCTAACCGGTATCCGGTCGGCCGCCTGGTACAGCGGACCGTTACGGCCGGCCATTCACGCGCTGAAGTACAAAAATGCGCGCGATCTGGCCGAACCGCTGGCCAGCCTGCTGGAAACACCGTGGAACTCCCTACCCAACCCGATCGATGCCGTCATTCCCGTCCCGCTGCACGCGGCACGCGAGCGCGAACGGGGCTACAACCAGTCGCTGCTGCTGGCACGCGGGCTGACGCGGTGGGCGCACGTCCCCATCGAAAGCGACATGGTCGTACGCGCGCGTCCCACAGTGCCGCAGGTAACACTCCAGGCCCACGAACGCCAACGCAACGTGGCACAGGCGTTCGCACTCGCCCATCACGTGCCCCGCGCGCGGGTGGTCGATCGAACCTTTGTATTGATCGATGACGTCTGCACGACAGGTGCAACGCTGGCGGCCTGTGCTGCGACACTCCAGGCCGCCGGTGCCGCCGCTGTATGGGCGGTGACCGTGGCACGCGCCGGCTGGACGCGGCACACCAGCGGCCAGCTCATCGCCGACGACCAGGCCTGACCGCCTTTTATACCACGCGCTGGTGACAGCGCCCATTCTCTGTCCACTGAAGGGAGAACGTCTATGGAACTGCTCATTACCGGTAAAAACGTCGAAGTCACCGATTGGCTGCGGCAGTATGTCGAAAAGAAAATCGGTCGCCTGGATCGTTATCTTCCCACCATCCAGGAGGCGCGCGTCGAACTTTCCACTGAAAGTACGAAGCGCGCCCAGGATCGGCAGGTTGCGCAGGTCACGCTGCGCAGCAACGGTGCCATCCTGCGCGCCGAGGAGAAGAGCAGTGACATGTTCACATCCATCGATGCAGTGGTCGACAAGATGCACCGTCAGATCCGCCGCTACAAGGACAAACGCAGCCGCGGCCGCGGGCGCGACAGCGACCGCTCGGAAATGATGCTGGAAGCCGCCATCAGTGAACCCATCGAAGAAGAACCGGGCACGATCGTGCGCGTCAAACGCTTCTCCATGAGCCCCATGAATGCCGAGGAAGCCATCGAACAAATGGAGCTGCTGGGGCACGACTTTTACATCTTCTTCAACGTCGACGACAACCGCATCAACGTGATCTACCGGCGCGCCGACAGCAACTACGGCCTGCTCCAGCCTGAAATGGCATGACGGTGAAACAGATTCTGTTCGTCTGCACAGCCAACGTCTGCCGCTCGCCGATGGCGGCCGGCCTGATGCGGCATCGGGTGCAGGAGCTCGGATTGGACAGTCACATCACCGTGGCGTCGGCGGGGGTCTGGGCGCTGGAGGGCAAACCCGCCAGCGCCAATGCGGTGACCACACTGGCACGGCGCGGCATCGACATCGGCCCGCACGTGGCGCATACGCTGGACATCAAGGACCTGGACGAGGCCAGTATCGTCCTGGTGATGGAGGAGCAGCACCGGCGCTCGATCTTTTACCAATCCCCGGCCGCGCTGCGCAAAGTGTTTCTGCTGACCGAAATGTCCGGCCAACACGACGACGTCGCCGATCCCTACGGCGGAACCCTGGCCGAGTACGAGCGGACGGCCAACTTCATCGATGCGCTGATTCGAGACGGTGAGGAGCAGATTTTGCGCCGTATCGGTCTGGCTGCTCCATCGGCGGGCAGCCCCGACTGATTCGCACGCACGAGGATCGATTCACACAGTGCCGCAGCCAGGGCGCCGTAATCAGGTGATCAGCGCGGCATGTTTACCTGTGGCTGCCGCACTGCGCGACGGTCATCCGGTCATTCGTTCGGCCGCAGGCATTCGTTGACGACCGCGCCCATGACGAGGGAGTCCGCACCTGGGGGTGCGGACTCCTCCCGTCATGGGCGCGGTGCTGTGCGCAGAAATCAGCGCGTGGCGCGCCACAAGGCAGCCAGCTCGACGTACGTGACGCCGGCATAATAGGCCATGAGAGCGCTGAGGCGCAGGCCATACCAGCCATCGCGCCAGCCCGCCAGGGTGAAATAACGACGCCGGAACTCGCGCAGCGGCTGCAATACGAAGTTGTGCGGGCGTGGGTGGATGCCACGGCCCTTGAGAATCGTTGCCTCGACCTGCGCGTACCGCCGCTGTTTGGCGTAGAACTGCGGCCACGTGTCATAGTTGTAATGCAGCAGATGGTGCGTCAGGTGACCCGCCTCACCCTCTAACTCAACCACCTCGTGCACCGGTCGCGCCAGGTCGTAGCGCGCAAAACCCCGTTTGAGCAACCGCATCTGATAATCGGGGTACCAGCCGGCGTGCCCAATCCGCTTTCCTACGATGTAATTGTGGCGCGGTACCCACCAACCCGCCTGTGGTCCCTGCACCACCTGCCGGATTTCCGCGGCCAACTCCGGCGTCACGCGCTCGTCGGCATCCAGAAAAAACACCCAGTCAGCGTCCACGGCATCCAACGCCGCGTTGCGCTGCACGGCCCACCCCTCGAACGGCCGCTGCAGCACCGTCGCACCCGCAGCCCGCGCCAGCTCGACGGTGCCATCATCGCTGTACGAATCAGACACCACGACCTGGTCCGCCCAACCTGCACTGGCGACACAGGCCTCGATGTGGCGGGCTTCATTTTTGGTCAGAATGACGACGGCAATACTTGGCGTGACCGATGGCATGTTATGAACCCTGTTTTATGTCAACTATGGGCCAGCTGTGCGACCTGCTGGTAGGTCGCCAGGCGGCGCGCCAGTTCATTCTCATCCAGCAGGCCGGCCTGCGCCTGGCGGTGCGCCCGCTGCATTTCCGTTCGCATACCCAAACGAACCAGGCGGCGCGCCCACCACAACCTGACCGGACCGTAATATTTTTCGTAGAGCCGCAGCCGGCTGCGCCACAGCGCCAGCACCATCTGGTCACGAAACTGGCGCGTACTCTGGCCCTCGAAATGGGTCACGAGCGCACGGGGTACACACCACAACGGCCAACCCGCCCGCTGCATACGCCAGCACCAATCGACCTCTTCGCAGTACATGAAATAGTCTTGGTCGAGCAGGCCAGCCGCTTCGATGGCGGCCCGCCGCACCATGAGGGCCGCACCCAGGGCAAAATCGATGGCAAACGGCTGGCCCGCCGCATACCACGCACGGGGATAACGGCCATTGAGGCGCGAGTCGAAAACAAGGCCGCGGGGTGGATGAAAATCGAACCACAGCTGCCACAGCCCGGGAAACATGAATGCCCCATGCTGGAACCGTCCATCACCATACCGGAGCTGCGCCCCACACCCGCCAGCCGCCGGGTGTTCGATCAGAAAATCGGCCATAGTCGCAATCGCATTGGGAGCTACTTCGGTATCGGGGTTCAGCAGCAGCACCAGGTCGGGCGGAGTCCGGTCTGTCGCAGAGGGACCATCGCCAAAGCCGAGCTGCCGCAGGATCGTATTGTTACCACCGGCAAAACCGAGGTTGTCGGGGCTGGCGACACAGTGAACGGAGGGAAATTCGTGGGTGATCATCGCGGCACTGCCATCCGCCGATGCGTTGTCGATCACCCATACGTCCCAGGTGTGGCCTGCCGGCCGCTGGCTGTTCAGCACCGCCTGCACACAGCGGCGCAGCAGCTCGCGCACGTTATAACTGACGATCACGATCGACAGGTCAGGCATCACGCCCTGCCGCCAACGACACCCAGGGACGGCAAACCCCAGTCTGTCTCCTCACGGCGTCCCTACCTGCACGCTGATCCGATCCACGTAATTGTTCGTCACCGCCACCTGCTCGTGGATCAGTCCGCCCCACCAGAAGTTCGTGGCCTGAGGCGGCGCCTCATCGAACTCGATACAGCCCGACACCAAACCGCGTTTGCCCGGCATGAGGTAGAACTGTTCGACCCCATCGATCACACGGCGCTCCAGGTCCTGCGGCCGGCCAATCGACCAGCGATACGGGAAATCGATGCCCGTCGTGTCGTTGTTGACACCAAAACGCCACACCCCGGCCTGCTGGCGCCACGACTTCTCGTCCTGTTCGAGCGCCAAGGTGTTGTAGTTATCGGTGAATCGATACGTTTGGCCCGGCCACGGGCCGGCGGTGCGTATCGGCACCGTGCCTTCGTTGGCCACGGTGGCGGTAAAACACCACGTGTCGCCCAGGGTGGTGCTGACCACACGGTTCAGCTCGTTCTGCCATTCGATCTCCCCCTGCACGATGTCGGCGCGCGGTTTGCCGCCTTCCAGGATCGTGAGCGTCGAGGACACCACTACGTGATTGCCCGCCAGATCGCGGGCATCCCCGACCACCGTGTACGTGCCATCCGCCGGCGGCTCCGCCCCTTTGTCGACGCCGCCCTCGTAGCGGTACTCGTGGTAACCCGCCTCGCCCGGCTCGATGACGCGCTCGGCCTCGCTGATGTAGAATTTCTGTGTGGGCTGCGCCGGATCGACCAGGTAGACCTGGGCCGAGTCGGTGTCTTTGGTCAGGTAGTAGGAAATCGAAACCCAGTCGTCACGCAGGCCATCCTGGTTGGGTCGGAACTCCTGGGGCACGACGGTGAAATTGTTCATGAGGGGAAGTGTGGTGTCACCATCCTGCAGGGTAATCGTGCCAGTGACCGTCGACGTGTTGCCCTGCTCATCGCGAGCCTCGATCGCCCACGTGTACGGTCCATCCGGCAGCACCCATTCCGAAGCCACCTGTCGTGCACCCGTGCCATCGTCGACCGATCGTGGCTGGTTGACGACACCGCCCCACAGAACTTCGTAATCACCGGGTGAACGCGGCCGGTTGTCCCGAAAGTGGAATACCTCACCGTTTTGGTCGGTGAAGAATATCGACACGTCGGCGTTACGTCCAAGGGTGTACTGGATGCGGGTGGCATCCTCGACACCGTCGGCATTGGGTGAAATCACCGCCGGTGACACGTCGACGTTACTCAGCGGCGGGCGCAGCAGGCTGGCACAACCGGTTGTCAAGAGGATCGCGAGCCCTGCGCCGGCCCACAGTCGAACCCAGATCGATTTTGTCATCATATTTATGCCCTTGGGGCTTGTCATAGAAAAACTTACCGTGATTTGCGGCAGATTGCAGCCATTTGGCAGAAAGTCATTCTTTTACAAGCCCTTGCCACGCGAAAGTGGGCGGTCACCCGCCCGCGGCTAGTCTACCACAGGCGCGCCGTTTGCGCCAACCGTGCGCTCATGGGGTTTCCACCACCACCTCGCCCAACGCCACGTGGTCGGTGCCATCCGGCACCAGGCGCACCCTGGGTGAACCGATCGCCTGCGCGTCGTAGACGCCGGCAATCAGCCGGTAGGTCCCCGGCGTCAAATCGGGCGGCAGGGAAAGCGACTGAGTGCTGCTGACCACTTCGCCCGGCAGCCAGGCGCTGGTCGGACGCTCGCCCGGTGGTCGATCGGGGGCCTGGGTCACCAGCCGCCCTTCACCATCCAGGAGCTGAACGAAACCGGTCAGGTCGCGCGCAGGCGTTGCGAGCGTTTGCCACACCAGGGTGACCGGAAATTCGGTCCCAGGCAGTGCGCGCTGCGCGGGTAACACAGCACCAGCAAGCGACAGTTCGTTGCCGAAGTTCGCATGCAGCGGTCGTTCCAGAGCCGGCAGCGTAAACGAGCGCTGCGTAGCGCTGACCTGAACCGGAATACGGATGGGGTCTCCCGTGGGCGTGCCGGACGCATCGAGCCAGGCCAACACCACATGCCAGATGCCAGCGGTCGCCGTCAGCGGCACGCGCGGCGTGAGCTGGGCCAGACCCACGGTGGGCTGTGACGGTTCGGCCACGGCCAGCACGGCGGTGGGGTTTGGCACTGTAGTCTGCCCATCGGGCGCCAGCCACTCTGCCTGCCAGGCACCCTCCGTCGCGGGGGGCTGCACCAGGTAACGCACCGCCAGATCGAGCGGCTGCCCGGCCCCGGCGGTGGTGGGTGCAAGCCAGTAGTCGAGCAGGGACACCCCCGGTGCCAGGTCGAGCGGTGAGTCGGTGGGACCTGTCGCGGCACGATCCGGTGCCGGTGGGCCGGCCGCCCCGGACGTCACCCCGCCCGCAAGCTCGATGCCCGTCAGGCGCACCGATGGGCCCTGCGGGCTGCCGGCGGCATCCAGCACACTGCGCGCCGCGGTCTCACCCTCAGCGTAGACACGCAGGATCAGGTCGTAGGTCCCGGGCGGCGTACCCTGCCACCAGGGCAGGTCGATGCGCCCGAAAAGCGGCTGCCCGGCGGTCCAACGGGTTGTCGGGTACTGGTACCCCGCCAGGCGCTGGTCGGGCACCCGCGCCCAGACGTGCCCCTCGGCGTCAACCACTTCACCCGCCAGTTTGAGATCGGGCAGGGCCGATTGCAGCGCCCGCCACTCCAGGCGCAGCGGGCACGGCGGTGTGGCGCAGGGTTCCACCCGCCAGCCGATCAGCTCGACCAGGCCATCGAAGTTGGCGTGCACCGGAAACGTCACCGGTGGTTCCGAACTGAAACTGGCGCCGGCGGGCAGCTCGAAATAACGCAGCCCAACCTGCTGAAAGCGCGGCTGTGCGACCTCGCGGCCCGCGCGTCCGAGAAAATCGGCGGCGAAACCCACGGGATCGACCACCTCGTCCTGCCAGGTGACCAGCCATGCGCCCGTTTTGCCCGCCAGGCCGGCCTGCAGCGCAGGTGCGGCGTCATAACCCAGGACCTGGTTCACGTCCAGGACGTCGATGGGTGGCAGACGCAGCGGAGGCAGATCGGGTGCGTAATAGTCCCACACCGGTGCGGCGTGGCCGCTGACCAGGACGACGCCGTCAGTGGTGCCGGCGTGTTCGCGCACGTACTGCGCCGCGCCGCGCCAGTCCGCTTTGGCAAACGCCGGAACCTGGTACCAGTTGTAGAGCGCCATGGCCGAGGTAACGACGATCGCCAACACCGCCAGCTGAGGATACGGTATCCGGCGCAGGGAGGGTGGTGGTGGTTGTCCCAGGCCCAATCCGAGCAGCAAATAGAGCGCCGGTGTGGCCAGCAGGGTGTAGCGCGGGTTGAATTTGGGCGTGCTGACCGCCAACAGCAGCACGCATGCCACCGGCACGCTCAGGTAAAGCAGTACGAACAGCAGGCGCCGGCGGGCATCACGCGGCGCTTCTGGCCGCTTCAGTGCGGTCCAGACACCCACCACCGCGGCCAGCAGCACGCCGGCCCACACCCACAGTAGGCCCACCGCTGCCGCTTCGAGCATCATCTCGGGTGCACCTAATGTGCTGTTGATGGCCAGGTGGCGCAGCGCTTCATCCAGTTTGAGCGCGCCCGGCCAGTAGCTGGTGTCGATCCGGTAGCGGTTGAGGAGAAATGGCAGCCAGGGCGCATAACCGGCAATAACGGCGGCCGCGGCCAACAGACCTTCCACGGCCCGCCGCCGGCGCTGCGTACGATCCCGCAGCCAGATGATCGCATAAAACAGCGCTAACGCCGCCAGCAGAAACAGGGCGAAGTAGTGCGTATACAGCGCCGCAAGCGCCGCCACGACAAAGGCGACCCACAGGTAGAGGCGTTGGCGAGAGTCGGGGGTGGCAGCGATGCGCAGCAGCAGATAGGCCGCCAGCATGCCCAGGCTCGTAAGCAGGGTGTAGTTGCGCGCCTCCTGGGCATAATAGACCCACTGCGGGGCGAGTGCGGCCAGGAATACCGCCAGCCAGGGTACGGCAGGCCGCGTCCAGGCGGATGATCCATGGTCCGGATCGCTGGGCAAAGTGCCGGGTGCGACCACGAGCCCGCCGTCGTCATGCTTGCCCGATGCGCTGGATGGTCTGGCGATCAGCGGTCTGCGCTGCCATATGCGGCGGCCCAGCGCATACAGCAGGGCCAGGCCGACGACCCCCGCCAGGACCGATGGAAAACGGAGGGACCATTCCGACGTGCCCATCAGGCGCGTCCAGGGGCTGAGGATCAGGTAGTAGAGCGGTGGCTGGATGTCATTCGCCGTCCAGCGCGTCAGTTGGGCGACGCCCTGTTGGGAGACCGCCGCCGTGACGCCTTCGTCGTACCAGAGGCTTTGTGCGCCGAGATCGGCCACGCGCAAAAGGAATCCCAGGAGAATGGCCCCAAGCAGCAGCACATGCCACCGGCCGCGAGGACGGTGATTCATGAGTCTGCACACCGGGCAGTGCCGGCTGGGTCCGAAGTCACTGTCTGCACAGCGGTCATTGTAGCACAAGCCTGTTTGATTTCTAAATGGCGGACAATCTCACATCCGGGACACATCCCCCGCCGCCAACTTTGTTGACACATCGCGGCAAGAAAGTTATAATGACCAATGTAGACGTAATCTGTGGGGGGAGATATATGAGCGTCATCAAACGGTATCCGAACCGCAAATTGTACGACACCGAAGCCAAACGCTACGTCACGCTCGACCACATCGCCGAGATGATCCAGAGCGGCGAAGAGCTGACCGTGGTCGATCACGAAACGGGCGAAGACCTCACCACGGTGACTCTTTCGCAAATCATCTTCGAGCAGGAAAAGAAGCGTGCTGGATTTCTCCCCAAGTCGATTCTTGCCAATCTGATCCGCACCGGCAGCGATACGCTCGACTACCTGTGGCGGTCGTTTCACACCTCCATCGGTGCGCTGCGCATCATGGAGCAGGAGATCAACCGTCGGTTGGATGCCCTGGTGGAGCGCGGCGAAATGGATGCCCCCGAGGCCAACCGCATGCGCGCCGAATTGGCGCGTACGTCGCTGTTCCGGATCGATGCACGCGTCATCGAGGACCAGGTGGAGGGAGCGCTGCATCGGCTGAATCTACCGACGCAAAGCGAAATCCATGAGCTCGAAGCACAGATCGAGTTGATCAATCAACGGCTGCAAGAAATTGGCACAGGTCCGAACAAACCCGCCGGTGACGTGAATAGCAGCCCGGCAGCCACAGATCCGCCAGCGGCCACCTGACCAGATCGTGGGGGGGGGTCGTTGGCCAGTGTGGCAGCGTCTACCGGGGCGTAGAGGCTTGACAAAGGAAAACGACGATGACTCATCCAAGTAAGAGCGCATTGGTGCTTGCCGGTGGTGGCTTGACGGGTGCTGTCTACGAGATTGGTGCCCTGCGAGCCATCGACGATCTGCTGGTGAACCACACGGTCAATGATTTTGACATCTACGTGGGCACCAGTGCCGGTTCGATCGTCGCCAGTCTCCTGGCCAACGGTATGTTGCCGAGCGAGATTATGGGTGCGCTGGCGGGCGAAAGCAGTGAGGTGCGCCCCCTCTGGGCCGGCGATCTCTTCACCCCCAACTACGGTGAGTTC
Source organism: uncultured Anaerolineae bacterium (assembly GCA_964443225.1). Taxonomy (GTDB): domain Bacteria; phylum Chloroflexota; class Anaerolineae; order SSC4; family Amarolineaceae; genus SSC4. The sequence continues at coordinate 35,603 of CAYUCC010000037.1, read as the reverse complement.
TTCACGCGCGTGTGGCGACTGCCCCGCACATTCCGCAACGCCCTGTCGCACTATGCCCGCCACGTCAGCGACATGAACCTGTGGGATTTCATCTGGACCTTCATCGAAGCCCTGCCCGCCGGTTTGTACAACGGCATGGCCCTCGAAAACTACATGCGGGGCATTCTCAGCCGGCCCGGCTATTTCAACGACTTCCGCGCCCTGACGCGCCAGCTCTACATCATCGCCACCGATCTGGACACCGGCCAGCGTGTCGTATTCGGCAACAACGAGCACAGTCACGTTCCCATCTCGCTGGCGGTAGCCGCCTCGTCGGCGGTGCCGCTGCTGTACAAACCGGTGCGCATCGGCCAACGGGACTTCATCGATGGTGGGATGCGCGGCACCGCCAGCATCGACCTGGCCATCGAAAACGGCGCCAAGCTGATCGTCTGTATCAATCCCCTCGTGCCGCTCAACAACACCCGCAAGCAGGGCATCCCGCTGCTCGGTCCAGACGGTACTTTCATCAGTGACCGCGGGCTGCAGGCCATTGCCTCGCAGGTGACGCGCATCATGATGCGGTCCGGCCTGAACTATCACATCAAACAGCTGCGCCGCCGCCACCCGGACGTCGATATCATTCTCATCGAGCCGCGCCGCGACGACTACCAGATGTTCTTCTACAACATCATGCGCTACTCGGCGCGGCTGTTGGTTGCCGAACATGGTTACAAATCGGTTGCCCTTGACCTGGCCGATCGGTACACCGAATACAAAGAGATCCTAACTCGCCACGGCCTGAACATCACACGGCGGCGCATCATCCAGAAGCTGCACGAAGCCGAAGAGACCCACCATCCCGAAACGCTCCTGTCCCTGACGCCACCCGCCGAGCCGGCACCGGTCGAGCCGCCGCCCCATTCGCCAATCGACGATCTCAAGGCCTCCCTGGACCGGCTAACCGCGGCGCTGGACCACGTCAGCGCACAGCATGGGCACGTACCCGCCTCGGATGGCGGTTCGAACGGATCATCGACGCGGGCCAAGCCACAGTCGGCGACGTGAGCGGGCGATTTGAACACACCAGGCGCTGAACACCGTTCACGTCAGACACTGGTGATGGGCAAGGCGAGCCAGAAGGCTCGCCTTTATGTTGGCCTGTTGGGTCTGCTCCTGACGCTGCTCCTGGCGGCCTGCGGACCCACCCCAGAGCCAACCCGTGTCCGCCCCACCGCAGCCAACACCGCAGTACCGGTCATGCCGTCGCCCACTACGACCGCTCAACCAGGCGTCACCGTCAGCCCAACCACAGCCCTGCGGCACACGTCGACGCCGGTCGCCAGCGCAACCCCCACGGCGACCCAGGTTGCGTCGGCCACCCCCACGGCAACTGCCACCGCCACTGTGACCCCTACCAGTTCGCCCACCTCAACGCCGCCCGCGGCATCCGGTCGTGGGCGCGTCTGCGCCGGCGTTGCCCAGGGTACGTTCAGCGACTATCCCTGGGGCACCCGTCTACCAGGCTGGTACCTGGACTGGCGCGTGCATGCCGCACCCACCAGCATCCCCGGCACCGAACACGCCCAGATGGTGCGCCTGTCGGGCGAAACGTTCTATCCCGACCTGGCGACGGTGCAGGCGGCTGCCCAGGCGCGGCCGGGCAGTCTCTGGCTCATCGGCAATGAGCCCGACGTCACCTGGCAGGACAACGTGCCGCCCGCCGCGTACGCCGCGACGTATCACACCCTCTACGCGGCGCTCAAGGCGGCGGATCCAACCGCCCGCGTGGCCATTGGCGCCGTCAGCCAGGTGACGCCGCTGCGGCTCCGTTACCTGGAGGAGGTGCTGGCAGCGTACCAGGCGCAGTTTGGGGTGCCGATGCCGGTCGACATCTGGAACATCCACGTGTTCGTGCTGCGCGAAGAGCCGGGTTCGTGGGGAGTTGGTCTGCCGCCGGGAATGGAAGATGCCACGGATGGCACGTTGTGGAACATCGAGGACCACGCACGGGTCGAGCTCGTCGAGGCGCAGGTACGTACCTTTCGCCGCTGGATGGCGGCACGCGGCGAAGGCGCCAAACCGCTGATCATTAGCGAATACGGTATTCTGATGCCCGCCGACTATGGGTTTCCACCGGACGTGGTGGCGGCCTTTTTACGGGGCACCTTCGATTATTTCAGCCAGGCCGAGGACCCAAACCTCGGTGACCCTGCGGACGACCACCGGCTGGTGCAGCGTTGGTGCTGGTACAGTGCCGCCGATACCGAGTATCCCACCGGCGACCTCTTCACGGTCGAGGACAGGCAGCCCACCGATCTGTGGCCCACCTTCGCCGCGTACCTGCGATAAAAAAGAAGGGCTCTGGCGGCAGTCAGGGTCGATCCCAACTGTCCATCCAGAGCCGTTATCACGTTCACAATCGGAGCTGATCCCTGCGCTGGCCCTACACCGGATACCCCTTCTCGCGCAGAATCACCGGATACAGCCGTTCCGCCTCGCGGAAAATGTCGGCCAATTTCATGGCACTGAAGACATTGCCTTTGGTAGAGATCTTGCCGCCAAAGTACGCATCGCGCACGCGCAGCTGGCCCAGCCAGACCTTGTGGAGGGTGTCCGACTTCAGCCCAATCTCGAGGTCCGGTTTTTCGCTGCCGAGTCCGAACGTCACCGATGCTGGGTTGTGACGGCCGTCGAGCAGAATGATCAGGTTGGGTTCGCGCACATTGATGCGAATCAGCATCCCGCTGCTGGACAGACTGTCGGCGGATTGCGGATCCTGCGCCATGCGGTCGATGAGAGCCTGGGCGACATCTTGCAGCTGTTCAGGTGAGTGATAGAACACGTTGTTATTACCCCAAGAAAATAGTCGACCGCTGGCGCAGGCGGGCATAGAGCATGCCCTGGATCGTACCGCGCACCTGCTCGGTCAGGCGGGCTACGGTCACCGGATTGGCCATGGCACGTTCGTCCACGTCGGGGAGCACGATCGGTTCCCCAATGTCGATGTGCCATTTCGACGGCAGTGGGATGAATCCCAGCAGGCCGAGCCAGGGAAACGTGACCGTCACGGGGAAGTATGGAAAACCGATCATCTTCGCCAGCCATTTGGCGTTGTAAACCATGGGGTAGGTTTCTTCGGCGCCGGTGACGGCCACGGGGATGATCGGTGCCCCGGTTTTGAGCGCCATACGAATGAACCCACCGCGGCCAAACCGTGCCAGGTTATAACGATCGCGGTACAGTTTGCCCACGCCCTTGTAGCCTTCAGGGAAAACCACCACCAACTGATCGGACTCCAACAGGCGTTCGCCGTTCTGGTGGCTCGCCATCACCTGGCCGGTTTTGGTCAGGAAAATGGATAGGAAGGGCAGCGTGGGAAACCAGTTTGCCACCAGGGAGCGGGCCAGGCGTGGGGGTTGCATCGTCTTCTCCAGACCGGTGAAAATCATAGCCCCGTCCCACGGCAAAACACCCGAATGGTTCGACACCAGCAGGCCGCGTCCAGATGCCGGCACGTTCTCGACGCCGTGCATTTCGACGCGCCACCACGAGTCGTACATGAAATTGAAGAACGGCATCACCGCGCTGCGAAACTCAGGGTCCAGGCCGAACTCGTCTACGTCGTAGTTGCCGCGCAGCCGGTTTACCAGTTTGCCTGAGAGGGAAGGCAGGCTGCGCACGCGGCCGGGGGTGAGGGCCATGATACGCTCGCCCATCGCCTGCAGCTCGGTCACCAATCGCTCGCGCATTGATTCTTCATCGAATGCCTCGTCGATCTCTACGCGCCGGTCGAGTTCGATGATTTCGACGCGCACGTCGGGCGGTTCGGCTTCGGGCATCGTGATCTCGATCGTGAGATCGTTTGGGTTGGTGTCCACGGTTAGCAGTGTCTGGTCATCGCCGGCGTCTTCCGTGGTGGTGGCAGGCCCCTCGGGCAGCACGTCCGCGGCGAGGGATGCCAGTTCCGCTTCGCTGGCCTGGATCGCGGCGGCCGGCACGTCAGCTGCTCCGCTATCAGCGGCGGCTGGTGCGCCTTCGATGTCGGTTTCGAGACCGTTATGGCTGGTTTTTGTGTCGTGTGTTTCAGTCATGTACCGTATTCCGTCGTCAGATTTGTGCGATCTGCTGACTGTCCGATGAAGTGTCCGGCTTCGACACCGGCTGGCCGCGCAGCGCCTGTTCGGCGTTGTGCAAGGGCACAAAGCCAAACGCGTGGGTCATGGTGCGGTTATCAGTTACCCACGGATAGCGGAGATAGTCGGGGTCGAAGGGCACGGCAGCCAGAAGTCTGCCCAGCCCGACCAGCTGCGTAACGCGGATGGTCGGGTTCGCCAGCAGGTGAAGCACCGGCACCGTGGGCCGGCCGCTGATGCCGAGAATTTGCCAGAGCGGGAGCACACCATCGGCGGCGACGTTGACGACACCGTCGAAATCGACGGTGGCTGCCGCGTGGGCCAGGGCCGCCACCGCATCGTCGACATGGATCACCTGCAGGAGGGGATCGAACCCCAGGAGACTGGGCACAACCGCGACGCGCATGAGGCTGTTGAGGGCCGACTGTACCCCGGGGCCAACGACGTTGGCCAGGCGGAGTACGGTGATGATAAGGTCGGGGTATTCACGCCGGAACTCGGCCACGAACTTCTCGACATCGATCAGCTCGCGCACGTAAGCGTGGCGGGAACGGGCGTGCAGCGGCCAGTGTTCGGGCAGATACATCGGGTTGTTTGCCTGCGCGCCGTAGGCCATCGTGCTGCTGCGCAGAACGACCTTACGAACGCCGGCATCGGCGCACGAACCGACCAGGTGCATCGTACCGAGCACGTTGCTATCGAAGACGGCCTCTTTGCGACGTGAGCGTTCGCAGAACGCCAGGTGCACCACGGTATCGGCGTGAACCTCGCGCAGGAAGTCCGCCATCGACTCGTCACGAATGTCGGCCTGCCAGTAGTCCACGCCCGGCAGGGGTTGGGCTGGGGGACGCACATCGATCCCCACCAGGCGCAGGTTCGGCTGCTGCTGTAAGGCCGCCGTGACGCGCGTACCCCATGCGCCGGCCGCCCCGGTCACAACGACGGTCTTTTTCTGACTCACACACGCCTCCTGCGGCCCTGCCAAAATTGACGTTACATCGGCGTGCGACCCAGGTAGAGCAGGAACCGCCGCTGGTAAGTTGTGAAAATTATACCCTCACTTGGAAGGGACGTCAACCACGACTACACGCGTGTTTTTGACATGGTTCCGGCCCCATGTTACACTCGCATCTCCCTCAGAGCTGGCAAAAGGATAACTTCCCGCGATTTGTAACGAATGCCAGTCATTGTGCTGGAGGTTACTTTTTCCCAGCCCTCAGCCGGTGCGTGAGCAGGCGCAGTGAGCCAACCTCTCTACGGAAGGAAACCCGCAGAATCAACTCCCGTTATCGGCAAAGTCGGGATCGTCGTGCTCTGTCGCCTCATCGTTCACCGGAACGATTCCACAGCCTTGATGATAAGGAGATCCACATGCAGACACATCGTTTGGTTCGGTTCGTCAGCGCCGTACTGGTGCTGGCCATTGCGCTGACAGCCGCGCTGCCGGCGGCTGCCACTGCCCCCCAGGCACCACCGCCAGTACCCCCCGCACCCCCAAACGGCTTCCTAACCGGACCCAACCCGGGTGACGCACTCGACGTCGCCCTGGGTTACCTGCGCCAGAATGCCGCCGCCTATGGCCTCAACCAGGCCGATCTGGCCGACCTGAAAGTGACCGACCGCTACGTCAGCGATCACAACGGCGTCACTCATATCTACGTGCAGCAGCGCTACCAGGGTATTGGCGTATACAACGCCGTGGCTAACGTCAACATCGCCCGCGACGGCAGTGTCATCAGCCTTGGCCAGTCGTTCATTCCCGGCCTGGCCAAGGCTGTCAATACCACAACGCCAACGCTGTCCGCCCAACAGGCGGTCGAGGCAGCCGCGCAGGGTGTGGGGCTGAAGCTGAGTGAACCATTGGAGATCGTGGAGTCTGTTGGCGATGCCGAGCAAGCAGTGGTGTTCGACAGCAGTGGCATCTCGCTCGAACCGATCCCGGCGAAACTCGTTTACCAGCCAGTAACCGGCGATGCCGTACGCCTGGCCTGGAACGTGACCATTTATCAGCTGGATGCCCTGCATTGGTGGGATCTGCGTGTGGATGCGGGCAGCGGTGCCGTGCTGGATCGGTCCGACCTGGTCATCCATGACAGCTTCGGCGCACCCGGCGCCTCGCAGCCCGTCGGCCTGGCCGATGGCTGGAGCACCTTTGCAGCCCAACCCGAAGTCGGCGGCGGCTCTTACAACGTGTATGCCTCACCGGTGGAGAGCCCCAGCCACGGCAGCCGCAGTGTGGTCAGTGACCCGGCCCATGCGACTGCCTCACCCTACGGCTGGCACGACACCAACGGCGTGGCCGGCGCCGAGTTCACCACCACGCAGGGAAACAACGCCCACGCCTATACCGACACCGACAACAACAACTCACCCGACGCGGGCAGCTCACCCTCCGGCGGCGCGTCGTTGGACTTCAACTTTACGGTGGACCTGGCACAGGCCCCCTCGACCTACCGCCCGGCCGCCGTCACCAACCTGTTCTACTGGAACAACCTGATTCACGACGTTTTCTACCAGTATGGCTTCGACGAAGCCGGTGGCAACTTCCAGGAGAACAACTACGGCCGCGGCGGCACGGCGAGTGACTACGTCTACGCCGAGGCCCAGGACGGGGGCGGCACCAACAACGCCAACTTCGCCACACCGACCGACGGTGGCAACCCGCGCATGCAGATGTACCTCTGGAACTACACCAGCCCGCAGCGCGACGGCGACTTCGACAACGGCATCATCACCCACGAGTACGGCCACGGCATCTCGATCCGCCTGACCGGTGGCCCCGCCAATTCCAACTGTCTCAACAACAACGAGCAGGGTGGCGAAGGCTGGAGTGACTATTTCGGTCTGATGCTGACCATGAAGACGGGCGACGCCGGGACCGACCGCCGCGGCGTCGGCACGTACGCCCTGGGCCAGGCAACTAACGGCACCGGCATCCGCGCCTATCCCTACAGCACCGACATGGCCATCGACCCGCGCACCTACGACAGCATCAAATCGGCCGCTATCCCGCACGGTGTGGGTTCGGTGTGGGCGGCGATGGTGTGGGAAATGACCTGGGGGCTGATCAACCAGCACGGCTTCGATCCCAACCTGATCAGCGGCAGCGGTGGCAACAACATCGCCCTGCAGCTGGTGGTGGACGGTCTGAAGCTGCAGCCGTGCAGCCCCGGCTTCGTCGACGCCCGCAATGCCATCCTGCAGGCCGACCAGGTCAACAACGGCGGCGCCAACCAGTGCACGATCTGGAATGCGTTTGCCAAACGCGGCCTGGGTTACAGCGCAACTCAGGGCAGCACCTCCAGCAGCACCGACGGCGTGCAGGCCTTCGACATCCCGCCCGCCTGCCAGCAGGTGCTCCGCATCACCAAATCGGCCAGCCCATCCCCGGCAACTGCCGGCCAACCGCTGACCTATTCGCTGCTGGTGGAGAACCAGACGTCCGGCACGTTGTCGAACGTCGTCATCACCGACAACGTCCCGGCCGGGACCAGCTACATCAACGGCTCCGCCATCTGCGGTGGCAGCCAGGCCGGCGGTGTGGTGACGTTCAACCTGGGCAGCATGGGCGCCGGCGGCAGCCAGACCTGCACCTTCCAGGTGACGGTGGCTGGCGGCGGCGGCACGGTGACCTTCTTCAGCGACACCATGGAGGGCGGCAGCGCGCCCTGGACGGCATCCGCCGGCTCGGGATCCTACAACTGGAGCCTGGGCACGACCAATGCCCACAGCCCCACCCACGCCTGGTTTGCGCAGGACGTCGCCTCCGTCAGCGACCAATACCTGGCCATGACCAGCCCGGCGGTGCTCAGCGGCCAGCCGGTGCTGAGTTTCTGGCACAGTTATGCCACGGAGACCGGTTACGACGGCGGTGTGGTGGAGATCTCGGCCAACGGCGGTGCGTGGACCGATCTCGGCAGCTTGATGACGCTGAACGGCTACAACCGCACGATCTCCAGCACAACCAGCAACCCGATTGGTGGAAGATCGGCCTTCTCTGGCAGCAGCGGCGGGTACGTCGAAACGCGGGTGAACCTGAGCAGCTACGACGGGCAGTCGGTGCGCATCCGCTTCCGGCTTGGGACCGACAGCAGCGTAGCTTCCACTGGTTGGTACGTTGACGACGTCGTGATTTCGGACCAGGATACGGTGAGCAACACGGCCTGTGTCGGCGCCAGCGGTGGGCAGAACGACTGTGACACGGTAGAAACGACGGTGCTGCCCGGCAGCGGACCCACGCCTACCCCGACCAATACACCGGTCTCGCCTACCCCGACCAATACACCGCTCCCGCCCACCCCAACCAATACACCGCCCCCGCCCACCCCAACCGTGGTGCCGACCAACACGCCAAGCCCCACGGCGACGCCGCCGACCAGCAGCGACATTCTGTACGTCAGCTCGAGTACAAATGGCACGGCAGGCGGCGTCAGCTTCGCCGACGAGGACATTCTGTCCTACAATAGAGCAACCGGAACCTGGGCCATGGTCTTCGACGGCTCTGCCGTCGGCGTGACGGTCGATCTCAATGCGTTCGAGCGTGTGTCGGAATTCGTCTTCCTGATGAGCTTCGACACCGCCGCCACCATCGGCGGCCTGGCCGTGGACGACTCTGACATCGTGCAGTTCACCGCCACAACGTTGGGCACCTCCACGGCCGGCACGTTTGCCATGTACTTCGACGGGTCCGACGTGGGTCTGAGTTCCACGTCCGAGGACATCGACAGCCTGGACCTCCTGCCGGGTGGTCAACTGGCAATCAGCACGGACGGTAGTCTCAGCGTCACCGGTGCGTCGGCGGCGGACGAGGACCTGGTCATCTTTACGCCAGGCTCGTTGGGTTCATCCACGACCGGCACGTGGGCGTTTGGGTTCGACGGCTCCGATGTGGGCCTGAGCACCAGCTCCACCGAAGATGTCGGAGCGCTGTGGATCGACGACACCGAGAACTACTATCTGTCCACGCTGGGCGCGTTCAGCGTCACTGGCGTGAGTGGCGACGGTGCGGACGTCTTCGTCTGTGATCCCGGCAGCCTGGGCAGCACGACCACCTGCACCTACAGCAGCTACTGGGACGGCTCGGCCAACGGCTTCGCCGGCGAGGTCGTGGACGCGCTGGCGATTCAGAAGTTACCCAATTAATTACCCATCCAGCCGGTAGGGCTGACGGTTATTGGGCACGAGATACATACTCTCTCACCCGCCAAACCGCAGCCTTGCCAGCCCACCCGTGCCCGGCCGCGTGACGTCGTCGCGTGGCCGGGCACGGTGCGCGTCATTACTCCGTCCGCCATGCTGCGCACCTGGAGCAAGTGGGGCGCCGAACTGCACGCGCTGCGGTTTGCCTACGAACACCTTCCCTGGCGGACGATTGCGCGCGGCGTCGGTGTGGGTGCCGGCCGGTGAGGCGCAGGAAACGTGTGACTCACCCAATCCAGAATCTCACGCCGCGAGCAATCCTCAAGCTTCGACGACGGTCAGGTCTTCCAGCACGTGATCCAGGCTGGCGTAACGGTCCGTGCGCTGGGGGGCGCACATGCGGGCAATCACATCGGTGGCGCTGGCCGGGTCGCGCATGAAATTGGGGCTGTCCTTACGACTCAGCTCGTGTTCGAGCAGCTCGACGTCGATGGCGATGTCGTTGGTGTCAATGACCGTCTCGACGTCGTGGCGCGGCGGTTCACCGGTAATCACCTGGTAGAAGACCAACCCCAACGAATAGATGTCGGACGCCGGCACCACGTCGCGCGGGTCGAGCCAGACCGCCGGGGCGACGTAGCGTGGATCGAAATGCTCGCGCACCGATTGGGCGATACTGAGGTTGGGCGCATTCGGAATGTAGGCCAGGTCAAAGTTGCCCAGTTTGATCAGGTTGGGCGCCACCAGGACGTTGCGGGGTCGCACGTCGCGGTGGACCACACCGCGTGCGTGGGCATGCTGCAGCGCGGCGGCCAGGCCGCGGATCGCGCGCACCTTCTGCTGCCAGGTCAGCGTGGCAAACAACGCCTTGTCCAGCAGCGTTTCGAGCGACATCCCCTGTTCGGGATACTCCATCGGCTCGACGAAGCTGTCGTCGTTCCAGGCAAACATGTCACCGGTGCGTACCAGGTTGGGGTGCGTGCCCAAGAGCCGCATGGCATCCTGACCGTGAAAGATCTCGCGTAACCGGTACTGCTTCTCCTCATCTGAGGCGTAGACGTCGAAGTGGTAGACCTTGAGCAGGGTCATCGGCCGGGTTTCGATGTAGCGGTGCCGCGTGAGAAACAGTGTGAAGCGGTCATCCTGGTCGACCTTCTGAATCACGTCGTACAGGCCAATCTGCTGCACGCGCTTCATCGGCCGCGTCATCGACATGGCCTCGAACACCATGTCGTAGAGCGGCATCACGTTGCCTGGTGCCACCGGGAGCTGGGTGGGGTCGTCGAGCCGTTTCAGGGCCTCGCGCACGTGAACGACGCGGTTGGCCTGGTCGTCCTTGATGCGGATGCGGGCGCGGTCATCGGTCAGCAAAATGAGGGTATCGACGAAGACGCCGTCGAGGCGGCGCGAGTACTGGCGCAGGCGGCCGGCCAGCACTTTGGTCTTTTTGTTGGCCAGTGGAATCGGGCTGGGATAGACGCTGCCGTTTTCGAAGAGCCACTGCTGGTTATTGCCACGAATCTCGCCCTGGTAACCTTTGACCTCGACGTGGTAGAGGGCATGGGGCGCAAGCACGGCGATGTCAAACTCGTACGGCAGGCCGCGCCCCGTGGTCAGCTCGAAGTTGTGAAAGACGACGAATTCGTCGGGTAGGCCTTTGGCCAAACGCCGGATGGCCCGACTCTCACTGTCGTTTTCTGGCATGCCAATGCGGCGCACGAGTGCCATGTCCAACCTCCTCAACCGGTGACGTTTTGTCGCTGCACTGTTATCATACCACCGGTCGGGTTGAACTGCACATCGCATCCTTGATGGGGTTACCAGATGCCGCGTGTGTCCGGCGCTACGGCTTGCCTGGGAACACCTCCCCCGGCCGGCGGTCGCGCACGGCGTCGATGATGGTCACCTCACCCGCCGGCCAGGTGACCGTGGCCACATCCCACACCTGATCGTTCGTCATCTGCTGCGGTCCAAAGTCCAGCTGTTGGCTGCCCACCCAGACCCGTATGCGCGGGCTGCTGGGTCCGCGGCCGTGGTCGGAGTAGTAATGCACTTTGATGGTGTACACGCCGCTCGCCGGCTGATCCAGGACAATGTTCTCGATGGTGCAGCTCGTAATACAATCCACATCAAGCTGCGGGTTGTCGTTCGTAGTGCCCATCACCCCCCAGTCGGGGTTGCGGTTGCGCCAGTGACAGTCGTCCGGGATGACCCAGTAGGTGCCGCCGGGCCGGATGAAGTGCAGATCGAAGTCGGACCCCACCTGCGGCCACGTCAGCTGCACGTGGATGGCCGGCGTGCTGTCGGTGCATTTGACCGTGGTGTAGTCGCTGCTGCTCCCATACTCGTTGGTCCCGATGACCTGGATGGTGTTGTCACCCGAGAAGATGGGCACCCGCGTGTCGAAGGCGAAGTTGGGCCGCGTGCCGGTCCATGCCATCTGCAGCACGTTGTTGCCCGACGCACCGGTGATGACGACGTTCAACTCAGTCAAGTCGACGTCGCTGCGCAACGTGCCCACCACCGAGACCTGGCACTGGTTGACGCTGCCGCCATTCGGCGCGGTAATGTCAATCTCCGGCGCGTCGCACTGCCTTTCCTGGTCTTCGGCGGGGTCGAAGTTGCTCGTCTCTTCGGTGCCGTTGAGGAAGCCGTCCCGGTTGATGTCCTCGCAGCCGTCGCTGGAGCCGACATCCCAGTAGTTGTCGTTGTCGGGATCGGTCTCCTTGCGGTCGCCGTCGCGGTCGATGTCGGCGTCCCAACGGCCGTAATTGCCGTCATTGTCAAAAACGTGCGCCCGCATATCGGCCTTGTCCCGGATGCCGTCACCGTCGGAGTCGGCGCTGTTGGGGTTGAGGCTGCGCAGGTGGCCGCGGAAGCGGTAACGCTCGTCGAAATCGGCCACACCATCGTTGTCGGTGTCCTCGATCAGGTCCGAGATCAGGTTGTGGTTCAGGTCCTCGTCCGAGCGCGGAATCAAGGGAATCGCCAGCTTGGGCGCGACGTGATACTCGCTGATGCTCCACGACGCCAGCACTACCCAGGCGCCCGTTGCGGTCCAGGGATCGGTGCGGTAGACCAGCTCGCCTTCGGTGTTGTAGCCGTTCAATACGACGCTGTGGGCATCGTTGTTTTCCACCACCAGCAGCGGCCGGTCGGCATCGATCCAGCCCTTGATCTGGTTGAAGGTCGGTTTGCCGCGGCTGGAGGTGACGGCGTTACCGTTCATGGCCCAGTCGAAGGCTTTTTTGCCGGTCCCCGTCGCCAGGTTGCCGTTGGGCCACATCCCCAACCCGTGGCCGAGGTCGCCCTCGGGCGCACCTTCGCCGCGATAGAAATAGGAAATGGCGTCCATGCTCAGGTTGCCGGCGTGATAGGCCACGATCATCGAGATCGAGGCGCGGGTGCAGTACATGGTGTCCAGCGCGGTGGCGCGCACCGGCGTGCCGTTGCCCACGATCCAGTCGCCATCGGTCTCGTGGGAGGAGTCCCAGCGGCCCTGGCCGGTCTCGGGATCGCCGTCCAGGTTGAGCATGTGCGTGTCCTTGTGCTGCAGCTTGGGTGTGACGTTGAGCAGCACGCTGGCCTGCGGGCCGGATGCGGCCAGCAGGCCGCCGCAGTCGAGCATCGTCACCGAACTGGCCGGAGAGTACGCGCTGTCACCGCTGCTGCTCAAGGCCTTGACGTGAAAATAGAGCGTACCCAGCGGTAAATCGGCGGTGGGTGCGTAATAACTCCGCCCCACCACGGTCGAAATCAGCGGCGACCCAAAGTCGGCGTTGTCGTCCACCTCGAATCGGTAACCAGTGACGCGATCCACCGTCTGCCAGCCGAAGGTCACCCGCCGGTCACAGATGGCGATTCCGTTCGACGGATTGCGCAGGAAAGGTGCCACCAACCCATTGGGCGTACCCTGCGAACGCTCGCCGGGCCGGTAGATCGCCCAATCGGAGGGTGAGCCGCTGAAAGCGCCCGGCAGCCGGCCGATCGTGCCGCCCTGCTGCAAGGCATCACCCCCTGGCTCTGGCGCGGTATCGATGTAGGTCTCGGCCGGCCAGACACCGGCTGCGACCGCGCTGCGCGCATCGTCTGACGGGTTCGCGCCCCATGCGACAAAACTTAGGACGAACTTCGGTGCCACCACCCGGTTTGGCCGCGGCACTGGCGGCACCACGCTGGTAAACCGGCTGAACGAGACCGGAAAATGCATCTCGAAGCTCAGTCGATACAGCGCAACCTGGTCGCCCTGGTCTTCCAGGATGTTCACCATGCCCGGCGGGCTGTGTAACGTGGCCACGCCATCGTCGAAGTTGGTGTCATTGCCCGAACTGCCCAGCCCGTCGAAGATCACGACCACGCGGGCGCCGGGCGGCACGGTGGGCAGCGCGGCAGGAATACGATAGATCCACTCATCTTCGTCACGCAGCGAAAACCCGCGCAGGCTGCGCGCCACCGTGTCATAGTTGCGCAGCTCCACCCACTCGCGGCCGCCGGCCGGCGGGAAGTACATCACCTCGCTGAGCAGGATGTCCGGAAAGGTCTGCACGGGCGGTGTACCGGTTGCCGTCGGTGTCGGCGTCGCGGTGCTGGTCGGCGTGGGGGTGCCGGTCGTCGCACTGGTGGCGGTGGGAGATGGGGTGCCGGTGGGTGTCGGCGTGAGCGTTGCGGTTGGTGTACGGGTGGGAGTGGCAGTGCTCGTGGGGGTGGCCGAGGCACTGGTCACGTCCACACGCACGTCGTCGACGAAGAAGTTGCTGATGCCACCATTGTTGGCAAAAATCTCCGAATGAAAGGTCAGGGTGTGGCTGGCACCGTTGGCCCAGGGACTGACGTCGACGGTGCGCTGGACGTACTCCAAAACCCCGCAGCGCGCACCGCTGCCGGTCACCAACAGAACCTGTGTGTTGTCGAGCCTGACCTCCAGGTAATCGGCCGTGCTGTCACACGCCGGCTGCTCGAGCCAGAAGCTCAGGCTGGCCGCGCCACTGGGGATTACGACGACCTGCGAAACGGACCCTGCTTCGTACTCGGCGATTCCGCCGAACCACGCCCAGAAGGTGCCGCTGTGTGGACCGATCCCCGCACCCGAACCACACTGCGCATCACACAGCGGGGTGCCGAAGTTGGTCGACGTCTCATCCCAATACGGATTAGGGATCCCGGCCTCAAAACCGCCATCGACCACCACGTTGTCCTGGGGATGGGGCGGAATGACGGCCGGCACGCGTGTTGAAGGCGTCACGCGCAACCGGGGTGGCCCAGGTGTTTGTGAAGCCCGGCCTGCGGAAGGCGAACGTGCGTTGGTCGCGGCTGCGACCGTGACCAGCCTGCCACTCAGGAGAACGAGCGCCACCACACACAGGAGAAAAATCCGACTGTTCCAGTGCGGCATGAGTCTATTCCTTTTTTCAGTATAAGCAGGTATTTCGGGGGAAGAGGGTCAGGTCGATCGACGGGTGTAGAAGTCAGATGGCGGACTCACGAATAAGCCCGGCGCAATTAAAGCACAAACAGACACGGTTGTCAAAGAAGGCGAACCGCGTTGGATTTTTTGGTCAGATAGGGCTGTGACTACTAAGGGCTCGTCAAAGAATAACTTCCGGCATTATGGCTGAATTCGCCGCTCCGAAGGCGGTGGCGGTTGCACAGGCTGTTTGATCAACTTACCTGAATTCACCTCGTGGTCCCCTTCCACCGCCTCGACGTCGCAGACGTCCTGCTGGCCGAAATGCGGGTCGTAACCCTGCCAGGTGCTGTTCCGCATCATCCAGGGAGGAAAACCACGCCGCGGATTAGGGTCCTGAATGCCGGCGACCACACCCTGGTGCGCCAACCTGGCGAGGGGATGGGCGGCTTTGCAGTGGTGGCCGAAGCTGCGAACGGCGCGCAGGTAGTGGCACTGGCGCGCACTGCGCAGCCGGGCGTGATCCTGATGGGCGTCGTCATGCCCGAGTTGGACGGCGTATCAGCCATCCGCTGGGCAGGCCGAGCCCGTCCAGGTAGGCGTCGAGCTGCGCCAGCCGTGGTGCGTTTAGCGATACAGTTCGGCTGAGATGACCGTTGCTGGATCAAACAACAGGATTTCTGGGTCTGCATTGGCGCGGTCGAGGAGGGGTTGGGTAAAACCGCTGCGACTGAATAGGGCGTAGTAGATCCGCCAGCCGCTCTCATTTCCTTGCCAACGCTTGCCTTTTTGCTGCAGGGTCTCCAGGTCAGCCAGGCTCATGGGTTGGTTCCGCCAGCGAGCCTCACCCAACCAGGCAATCCGTTGCTGGTAACTTACCGCGACGACATCGATCTGATCTTGTGCGTGCCACCAGGAGCCAACTGCCTCGGGCCAGAAGCCTGGCGTACGCTGGTTGGCCAGCGTGTGAACACTGTCACGCGCCAGATCTTCCCAGGTGATGGCCACGAATTGCTCCCAGGTGGGGCGCAGAACCTGCTCGACCAATCCACCGCCCTGGCCTTTCTCGATGGCCCCCGTATAGGGCAAAATATAACGTCCCCAGAAGCGGATGTATGGATCAGCAATATGCCATGTTCCTCTTTGCTGCTGGCTGCTGCGCGCAATCCCAATCGGCACGCGTCGTTCTACATACCCTGCACCCGCCAGCGTTGTCAAATAGCCGGGTAAACTACTCCGTTCCAGCCCAGCTTCGCGCGCGAGGGTGGTAAGCGTATGTGCGCCATTGGCAATGGCGCGCAAGACAGCCACATAGTGACGCGGATCCCGCATCTCTTCATGCAACAGGGACAAACCATCATGGTAGAGAATGTTCGCTGGGTCGAACGCTGTCTGGCTCAGGTTCGTCCACCAGGAGAGATTGGGGCGCAGTTGAGCCAGATATGCCGGCATGCCCCCGGTCAGTGCATAGGTTTCAATCAATTCGACTGCGGACTGGCCCGATAGAAACGCTGCGGACTGCTGAACCGTGAGCGGGCGAACCGTTAATTGTGCCGTGCGCCGTCCGTAAAGCGGCGCATCCCGGTTTAGAATATCGCGCTCCATAACCGACATATAGGAACTGCAGAGCACAAAAAAGAGTTTGGTATACTGTAGATGCTCATCCCACATCTTCTGAATCACCGAGGCCAAATGACTGCTTGAACCAGCGAGGTATGGATATTCATCCAGGATAAAGAGGAAGCGCTTCGCTTGCGACAGCCGTTGGATGGCTTGAAATAATCCTAACCAGGATTCATAGGAACCGGGCGTAGATTTCGGACCGTGTTCAGCACCCCATACCGCTGCTGACAGGTTACGCAATAGTGCATCGGCAGAGTCGATATAGGCCAAAAAATAGACCCCATCTTTGGCAGTGGCAAACTCATTGAGCAAGGCTGTTTTGCCAACGCGCCGCCTTCCTGTCAAAATGACAAATTGGGCATCGTCTGATTCGTAACGTTGCGTTAGCCATTGCAGCTCTTGGACACGGTTGAGAAACATCAATTCTCCTCTTTGTCTGCCTAATCCGCATGTATAATGGTTACGACAATTATAATCATACCCATTGAATACACAAATTGGTGACAGCAGCACAACCTTCGCGCCGCCAGGTTGACCACCTGACAGTCTGAGCGTTGCGTCAGCTGGATGAGTATCTCCCACACGGTACAGACGTGCCAGTTCAGCCGTCAAGCAAACGATCCTGTGACAAAATAACCACCACAGAAGTACTGCCGGACCGCGCCGCGCCCATAGTCGGGCCGGGTGTGCCCCAAAGGCGTCTCGGCGCGCCAGGCCTGGTAAAAATAGATGCCACTACCGCCGTTCTCATACCATCCGTCGTACTGCCAGAGCGCGTTGTCATTCGGCCCGATGTGGTTGATAACGACGTCGAGGAAGACAGCGATGCCGCGTTGGTGCGCCTCGTTGAGATTGTTCAGGCGACGACACGGCGTGTTTCCGCCAGGAGCGTCTCCAGCCGGTCGGCCAGGTTCTCAAGACGGCGGTCCCCACCCTCGGCGTTCGCCGCAATGAGGCTGCGTACCGACGCTAGCTGCGCCTCCAGGTCGGCCATGCTGGCATCGACCGTGGATTCCGCAGGTCGCGCGGTGCTGGGGTTGGCAAGTTCGGCCAGGAGGACGTCGATCGTTTCGGCGACCGGTGGTGCCAGCAGCAGGCCAATCAAACCAAACGCGTCGGTCATCACCAGCACCACCATGATGGTCAGTACGTTGGCGCCGCGTTCGCGCACGTAGAGCCGCCGCTCCACACCAAACTCCATCAGCACGAGCACCAGCAGGACCGCCAGGACCGCCAGTGCCGCGACCAGCGGCCCGGACTGCACCCAGACGACAATCGCCATCGGTATCAGGACGATGAAACCACCCACCAGCGGCACGAGCCAGGCCAGCGACGCCAGCAGCGCCCAAAAGACGGGCCAGTGCAGCCCCAGCAGGGCAAACACCGGCGCCAGCAGCAGCCCCACCAACAGGCTCTGTAAGATCTCGCTGCGCAGGTAGCGACCCACCCTGGCCTCGATGGTGCGCCAAATCGTGCGCGCCATCGCACGCTGTTTCACGGGCAGCAGGGCGAGCGCCAGCCGCTCGAAACGCAGGCGGTCCGCCGTCCAGTAGATGCTGAGAATGACTACCAGCAGCACGTTGCCCAGGGTGCCCGCCAGGGATCCCCCAGTACCCATGACGGTCCTTTCCAGGTCACCAATCTGGTTGTCGGTTAGCAGCCGGGTCATCTGTTCGGGCGTGGGAAACCGGCCGGCGAACCCGAGCCCCAACTGCCCCAGCATGCTGAACTGCGTGCGCAGGCGAGCGTACAGGTAGTTCAGTTCCTCGGACAGGTTGGCCAGCTCGCGGCCCAGCTGCCCGTACAGCAGAACCAGCAGACCCAGGCCGGCCAAACCAATGACAGCGTACAGAAGCAGGATAGCCAATCCCTGCGGCACACGGCGTGCCACCAGCCACTCCATGGGCACGCGCAGGGTGGCGGCCACCGCCAGCGAAGCGACGAACATCAGCACGATTTCGGAAAGCCGCCACGCCAACAGCAGCCCCAGCAGAATGGCAAAAACGATCACCACGAACAGCGCAAATCGTTTCATGCCTCCGCCTCCAACGTCATCAGCAGGCGGTCCAGCTCGTGCGCAATGGTCTCGAGCCGGTCCTCGGCCGTTTCGCTGTCGGCGGTGATGCGGCTGACGTCTTCGACGGCGGCACCTTTGCGCACGTCGGCGGCCAGTTCGTGTGCCGCCAGGCGCAGGACGCTGACGGCGCTGCGACCGACCTCCGGCGTCGCCTCACGCAGCTGAAGCAGCCGCTGCACGATAATCTGCACCATCGCGGCGAGCGGCACGGCCAGTAATGCACCCACGAACCCAAACAGCGCACCAAACGCCACAACAGCCAGGATGGTGATGATGGGGTTGACGCCGACGAGCTGGTCCATGACGCGGGGCACGAACAGATTGTTTTCGAGCAGCTGGACCGCCACACCGATGAGGATCACCCACAGCAGTTTGTCGGGGGCCAGGGTGATCGCCACGAGCACGGCGGGGATCATCCCCAGCGTGGGACCGAGCATCGGGATGGCCTCACAGATGCCGGCGATGAGCGCCAGGCCCAGGGCATAGGGGATGCCGACGAGCAGATAACCTACACCCGAAAAGAGGGCCACGATGCCCATCAGAAGCAGCTGGCCGCGGAAAAAACCTGCAATCCGCGCTTCCATCTCGGCCCACACGATGCGTGCCTGGTCACGTCGCTCGCGTCGCACCAACAACAGCGCCCGGCGCGTAATGAGCTCCCCTTCCGTCACCAGGAAAAACGCCAGCGCCATGATCGCAATCACCACGAAGCCCGCCCGGCTCACCGTCTTGACCAGTGTCCAGACCGATTCGAAGCCCGGCAGCTCCCCTTCGGGTATGACCGGCGCCCTAGGGGGTGTTACCAGGATCAGTTGTGCGGGCAGCCCGCGCGCCAGGCGCTGCACCAACCGGTTGTCTGTGCTGATCAGGCTGGTGCGCACGTCAGCGTAGAGCGCGGGCAAACGTTCTGTCAGGGTATCGAGCTGGCCGGCGATGAGCGGGACGACGAGCGCGGCAAAGAGCACCACGACAACAAACACGGTCACAAAGACGAGGATGATCCCAATCTGCGGTCGAATCCCGCGCCGCGCCAGGTAATCGACCGCGGGGCGGGTGACGGTGGCCAGGATCACGGCGACCAGGAACAAAAAGAGGATCAGGTGGAAACGCAGGACAAACGCAAACAGCAGGCCGACGCCAACGACGATCAGCGCCGCCTGCACGACCGTGCGCACGCGGATGCCCGCCAGTGGACCGTTGGAGCCCGAACCGTTTGGTGTTGCGCCGGGAGGCGGGAGATCGCCCATCGATCACCTGCCCTTCAAGGCGTCACCGGCACCTTCAACAGCGCACCCACGGCATAACCGACCAGCGCACTGACCGTGCCGATGAGGGCCATCTCCAGCCCGCTGCGCATGGGGTGACCCACCATCGTACGCGCCTTGTACGCGCCCACGGCGAACAACACGACCGCCGTCAGAGCGATCGCGACCACCATGCTGGTCGTCACGGGGAGGAAGACAAACGGAATCAACGGGATGAGCGAGCCGACGATGGCTGCGAAACCGACGATCAGCGCGGCGCGCAGCGCCACGGTGCGGTCGGCCGGCTGCAGCTTATGCTCTTCGGCCATCATCACCTGCACCCAGACGTCGGGGCTGGCGGTGATGGTATCGACGATGCGTTCGAGCAGCTCGCCTTCGAAGCCTTTGTTGGCGTAGATCTGGCGGATTTCGGCACGCTCCACCAGGGGAACCTGGGTGATGTGGCGGTATTCGCGCGCCCGCTCGCTCTCGTAGAAGTCGGCGTCGGCCAGGGTGGAGGTGTAAGCCACCGCGCCCATCGAGACCGACTCGGCAAAGGTGGCCGCCAGCCCGGCCACCATCACGATGCGCGGGTCGGACGTGGCGGCGGCGACACCGAGGACGACGCCCAGCACGTTGACCAGCCCGTCCTGCCCGCCGAGGATGATGTTCGACAGGCTGGAGGCTCGGCGGTGCGGATCGCGATCGTTGTGATGGCGCTCCTGTTCGGCGTGGCTGATAGCAGGCACATGGGGAGCCGTGATGGTCATAGCAGACGACACGTCCTTTCCGGTTGGCGGTTGCCGGCGGTGGCGGGCATGTGGTAAAACCCAATGACCCTCCGTTTCACCACCCAATCCAGCGCCGCTCCGAACGTCAACCGATCATGAACTGCAGGGTACGTTTAATGTCATTATGCCGTACACGGGCGGTTGTTGTCAAACATTCTGGCACAAAGTTGGCAACTTTCGCTGTGTTCGCCGGTGACAGTGATCATCGGGATCGAAGGGCACGCCCGCCGGTAGTCCGCCCTGCCCGACCAAGTGCGTGATGGCCGAAACATCGCCTATTGGGCTGGCACCAGCAATCGATACCCGTCGCGCAGCATGGTATTCTCCGTCGTCGCCTGCCACACTACGGGCATTTGTTCCTGTTGTTGGGCCAGATAGTTGCCCCAGCCCAACACGGCAAGAGCCAGGTTCCACGACAGCTTGCGGTGGTTCCACACGACGCCGCTGGTGTCGCAAGGCGCGCCAGGTTCAAACATCATCGATTCCACATTGTTCAAAGGTGTGAACAGCCCATTCGTGATCAGCCAATCCCACATCGGGATCACCTTGTCGGGTCGCAGCGCAGCAATCAAGGCCGAATAATGCGGGACGACGACCGGTGCACCCAACAGTGTCGAGCCATCATTGGCACAACGGTCACGGCCGCCCACACCGAAGGCCTGGTAGACATTCCCTGAAGATACGCGCGAGGGGTCGGGCACTTCAGCCGAAGACAAACCAAACAAGTCAAGTATCGCGAAACAGGACGCAGGATAGTTCGATGGGTAGTAGCGGATTTGCCTCTCAGCCGCCGCCAACCGGACCGCCGGCCAGTTCGTGCCCCAATAGTCGTGTCGGACAGGCGGCGGAACGAAAAGGAAGTGCATCTCATCAATAAATCCGGCTCCGTTCACCGTGGGCGGCGACGGGCGGACCAATGGCGCCACATGGCCGGTGGCGCTGGCGTAAGCCAGTTCCACCAACCAGCTCTCGGCTCCAAACACATCGAGGATAGGACAGACTCCATTTCCTCCGCATCCATACCCCATCGAGAATCCAGTGGGTTTGACCAGGTCTTCCCAGTCAATGTCGCGCAGCAGCTGCTCGGTTGCTGTCGTATCCAAACCCAGTCCACTCTGTGCCGTCAACAATGCAATGGCTGTAATTGCAGTGTCTATGGTCGACCACTCGGTGTCCGGTGCGATAGTTATCGCGCCGCCCGGAGATACCTGTACGAAGTGAGGGAGAAGGCCGTGGTTGCGCGGCATTTGAACCAACACGGTGTTGCCGATCGTGTTCACGATGTCCACGGCTTCGTCTTGGGAAATAACGCCGAGCTGTGCGGCCTGTGCAGTCGCCGCCGCCAGGCTGCCCGTTGCTTGAACTGCGTCGAACTCGCCGCTGGCAGCTTCAGCCCGATCGCGCACCAGCCCTGTCTGGGGATCCCAGTTGCTCAGGAGTTGGCCGTAGCCCCAAACAAACGCGGCGATTGCCGTATCCCTGATATGGGTCGTCGCCGTGAATGTGATGCTATCCAGAACAACCTCATCACCTGGTGCACCGTTCAGGACCCAGACCAGTTCGTTGGCATCGCCCAGAGCGGGCAAATCGAAGCTAACGTTCTGTTCTCCACCGTCGAGGGTCACTTGACTGCTCCATTGCCAGAGGCCGCGGTTCTTGATTTCCAGGCGGAAGGTCCGACCCGGCGTGCCATGTGCGACACGGGCGGTGATACCCGTGATTTGACTCTGGTACTGGGGTTCGATCTGTGGTGGCAGGAGCGCTGCGAAGTCGATAGGCAGCTGCTCGCGTATCGGGTGGTTTAGGCTTGCCCATCCGCCACCCCACGTTTTCCCGGGAGCGATCGTGGCGGTGACCAGTCCGGAACCCCACATGACCAGGCTGTCGTTGACCGCACCGCGGTCCCCGTCCAGGCGATTGTAGGAATACAGCGAGTGACCGGGCTCGGGCTGTGGACTGAAGTCGTCCACCAGGATGCGGATTGGCCGCGGCGTGGCAATCGGCGTTGGCGTTGGTGAGGGTACGTGGAAGGGTTGGTCCACAACCAACGGCAAGTTCACCTTCGAAGATATGCCAAAGACCTCAAACTCGAAGAGCGAATACCCCCACCCAGTCGCCCGCTGGGTACCAAACATCCGTACGTACCTGCCACTGCCTGTGACCACCAGATCGTCTACTCCGCCGTCGCCATCACTGGTACTGTGGACCGTGGTCCAGGCGACGACATCATTGGATACCTGAATCTGGTAAGCCCGTGCGAAGGCTGTCTCCCAGCGTAGAATCACCCGATCGATCCGAGTTGGCGCACCAAGGTCGATGGTGATCCATTGTGGGTCGCTGAATTGGCTGCTCCAGCGCGTAGTCGGCTTGCCATCCACTGCATCCCAACACAGGGTACAGGTATTCTCGATAGAGGAGCAGTAGGTTGGACGATTCTGAGACACATTGACCGGAACGAATGACCCGGACCGTGCTGTTACCCCTTCGGCACCGTCGTATGACACCGAAGCGCTGAGGGCGGAAGCCTGTCCGATCAGGAGCAATTCCCCCAAGAATAGCAGGCAGCTTGCCGCTGAGACCCATAAGAAACCGCGTTTCATCTTACTAACCTCCATATGCAGCAGGCGCCCTTTTCAGACGCGCCGGCTTTCGACTGGGTATCCCACATCCTACCGATCTACGACTTGGTCGCCGTGATCGTATAACGCCACGAGGACAGAATCTGGTTCGAAGATTGCCACCAAGCAACGTTATCATCATTCGGGTCCTGGCTCTCCGTTACCCATCCCGTCACCGGACGCGCTGCATCCATGTGAATCGTCATCGTGGGTGCCGATCTCTTCCAACTGGACGTACCGCCGCGCAGGCCAAATGTGCGTCCAGACTGTGCCGGCTGGATAACCCATCCCCGGTCCGGGATCGGAACCAGTTGTCGATCGACAAACGCCCTATCAGTGTCCCACAGCATCGGCGACACGTGCATCGAAGACAACATCACAGGCTTGAATGCTTCATCTGCGCGCCGATCTAGTGGCACGGTGCCTGTGGTCGTCAGAGCAACCCGCGCCACCATCGTGTCTTGACCGGGCGGTTCAAGGCGAACCTCACCCGCAACGTGCAGGGCCGACAGATCGCCGTCGAATGAAACGACCAGGTCGTCCCCCTCGATCCTCCAATCGGCGTTTATGGGTGCACCCTGGAAGTATTGACCGCCAGACCAGAAGGACGGCAAGAGCACCACTGACGTGCCCCATCCGGAGTCAGGCCCAAACACCAGCCGAAAATAGCCGCTTTCAGTGTGCAGCGCAGCATATTGTGCGTAGTGTGCATCCCTGCCATAGCCAATTTCGACCACGCTGCCGCGCTGTTGGACAGACCAACTTGATAGGTTCGATGGCGTGGTGGGAGGAAGAATCGGACTTGGGGGAGCGGCGCAGCCTCCCGAGACAAGCGCCGCCAGCATCGTTGCAGTAACGGCAAACAAACTCACCACATATTTGGTGGCATCACCAAGCCATTGTGCCATTGTGTCACCGCTCGCCCCAACGCTGCCTGCTTCATCCTCATAAGGTTTTGATCTTGACTCAAACAGATACGACAGCATCTTCGATCTCCTTTGTCCGCATTCGACTCCAGGCACTCGTCCAAGAGTAACTTTCCGATCTTGGGCTGCGCCATCCAAGGCAGAAGCGGAGGTTTTTCTTGGACAGGTCCTGTTTGTCTGAGGAGTGGAGGGAATGGAGACGCAGACATTCACTATCCCGTCTGCGTCTCCTGAACCCTGCTCAGCGAATCATCACTTGGTCCAAGAACAACACACCCTCCGCGCCAGACTTGTCGCGTTCAACGACAAAGACGAGCTCCTGCAGATCAGATAGCTGCCCCAATTGCTTGCCATATCCGGGATTGACAAAGGCATCCAGGGGCACGCTGATCGTCTTCCAAGTCTGGTCGATGCCATTGACATAAGCGACTCCCACTCGTTCGTTGTCGCCCTTAATTTCAACCTTGACTTGGCCAGGGATGCCCTTCTCCGCATCGGCTCGAACATCAAACGTAAGCGAGTGATGCCTGGAAAAGTCCGCATTCATCAGTTGCGTCCAATACCCTGCCCAGCCCACCACCGTCCACTCCAGTCGCGCCACGCAGCCCCGGTTGGGCTCTTGTGGATACGTCTCCACCAGGCGATCTGGCTCATTGAACGCTGCCCCAGAGCTACCACCGAGATTGTTAATTGGCCCGCAGGCATCGAAGTCATTGATCACGATCGGTTCCGGGGTGGGCTCAGCCGCCTTCGGCGGACCAACGCCGCCGCAGCCTGCAGCCGCCAGCAGGCTTGCCACCAGCACAATCAGAAAAAACGCTTGCTTCCCTTTCATTTGAAACCTCCTACAGGCTAGGATTGATGCCACTCATTGAACAGTATACGCGTCGACCTTACCGGTTTCTTACCGCACCGACAGATTTTCGAGCCTTGGCAAGAATTGAGTGCAAACAAAAACCGCCAGTCTGGTGGACCTGGCGGTTTTGTGGATTGAGCAAGGAGCTGAGACTCCCGCCGAGTGGGCCTTATCACGGCGATGCTTTCAGGGTAAACCTCTCCCAGTCGTCCACAGTGGCGTTCTCCACAACAATGGCCCACTTGAGCGGGTCTTCCCAACCAACCCCGGCATCGCCGGCAGTGAGGTACCCGCCGCCACAGGTTTTGAACGCAACCGTACCGTCACCCTGTTCTACCAGTGTGAATTGGGCGCAGTCACCGGCCCGTGTTTCTTGCCAGACCATCCTATCTCGGCGTGTTTCTGGCGGCTGATTGGGGCGTGTCAAGTCGCCCCTGGGAACAGTAACGTAGCGGTTGTGACAGGTCTTCAAGGCGATGGTTCGATTCCCGTCAACCTCGTCCCTTGGAAGCTCGTACATGGTGAACCTTCCGCACTCGTCAAAGGCGGCGCGTTGTCTGAGCGACCAGTTGTCATCCTGACCTTGTGCGATGATGTACCAGTTCTGATGAGTCGTCTGAATGGTCACGTCGGACGGGGGTGGGAACGCAGGCGGAAAGACGGAGAGACACCCGGTCAACACTCCAAAGCCGGGTATCGAAAGCAGCGCTATAACGATCTTTGCGAGTGTGCGCATGATCTCTCTCCTTACGGCCCTTGGGGCTCATCATAGGGCAAAATGATGCGAAACAGTGTTCCTTCGCGCGTACTCTCGACGAGTATCACATCTCCGCCATGCAACCGCGCGATGGTGCGCGCGTGGTGCAGACCCAGCCCGTTGCCCGGTTCCAACAAACCATCGCCCCGTTCATTCAGTTCGAAGATGTGCGCCTGCTCCTTAATTTCGATGCCGTCACCATGATCGCGCACATCCACGATTGCCTGCGGCACGTCGTCACCACCCAAATAGGACGTTATGTCGACTGCCCTCTCGCTGTCCTTGGGCGTATACTTGATGGCGTTGTGGATGACGTTGCGGACCACCTGGACTATGAGCGGCTTACTTACGAAAATCGGTTCCAGGCCGCCGAATTCAGCTCTCAGTTCGATGCCGCGGACTTGAGCATACGGGAGCAGCTCCCGCATGACCTCCTGCAGCAGCCTCTGCAAATTCACAGGGTTTCGTTGCATTGCGTCTCGTTGCAGATTCGGCAAGTCGAGAATATTGGTGATGTGCTGGATCATGTCATAACATTTGGCTTCTACCCCATTGATCCTCCGGCGTAGGCCCGCCTGGTTGGTGCCAAGCCCTGCCGCCATCTGTTCGGATTCTGCGCGAATGTACTCCAGACCCTTGATGAATTCGTGGGCGATCACCCGTTGTAGATGATCCTGCAGCTCTCTGATACGAACCGGGTCATACTTTGCCTGCGCCTCCTGCAGCGCAGCTTGAAACTTGACTTCGTCCAGGCTGTGCTGGCGCTGTGCCTCCTGTAGCGCAGCTTGAAACTTGGCTTCGTCCAGGCTATGCTGGCGCTGCGCCTCAGCCAGGTCGTGTCGAAGTTGTTCCTCCTGCTGTCGTGCCTGGTTCAAGGCTGTCTGCAAACCCAGCTTCTTCTGCTGCCAACGACGGTGCTGCCGCCAATAGGCAGCGCCGAATAGTACGCAAAGGATAACCAGAATGCCTACCATTCCGAGGTTACTGGGTCCGTTGT
Organism: uncultured Anaerolineae bacterium; assembly: GCA_964443225.1. GTDB lineage: Bacteria > Chloroflexota > Anaerolineae > SSC4 > Amarolineaceae > SSC4. Next base: position 9,056 of record CAYUCC010000037.1, on the reverse strand, counting down.
TGAAAAGCCAATTTAACATTATGGTGACCTCCGGCACGATGTCGGTTGCCCAACCCGCCTGGGTTGGCCGTTGAATCGATAGCCGATATAGCGAATGGTCTCGATGTAGGTTGGATTGCCGGGGTCCGGCTCCAGCCTCTCCCGCAGCCGTCGAATGGATACCGCCAGGACGTCATCGCTGATCTCTTCCCTATCCCAGACCCGATCTTTCAACCTGGTGGATTCCATGATCCGCCCGGCGTTGAGCACCAATGTCTTGAGCAGCCTGAACAGCAGCGGAGGAAGCGGCACATCATGCCATTGCTGCGCTGTGTTGCGGTACACGCGGTGGGCGTTGAAGTCTATGCGGATATAGTGGTCTATCTCGATGATCTCCGGTGGCAGGTTCGCTCGAACACGAGCCAGAATCTCGCGGTGATCGCAGGGTATGCGAACATAGTCGTCGGCCCCGGCCTCGAAACCCTCCAATACGTCCACTGTCTCTTTGTGGACCGCTGTTATCAGGATGATGGGTGCCCAATAGCCGTTATAGCGAATGGCCTGGCAGATTTCGATGCCTGTGATACCCTGTCCTGTGAAACCGATATCGAGGATGATCACATCGGGTTTGAACTCGAACACCAGGTCGTACGCCGCGTTGCCATCGGCGGTCAAAGCAACCTCGTAACCTTCCTTCTCCAGTACCGCGGGTAGGGTTGAAATCGGCTCGTCTTGCTTATGGATGTTATCGTCGACGATCAGAATCTTGAAAGGCATGACCAAATCCTCCTGGCAAAGTGCAGTTCCCCGGGACGGGTGAACCGCCGCAGCGCGTACGCTGCGGCCAAAGCGTACGCTGCGCCCCTTACACGCACCTTACCTTTGACTTGAGATAGGGAATCAATTGTCAAATCATCTCTAACGCCGCATCAACCTCGTTCCAGGTGTCGTACGACCAATTGGATCGGCAACGCCACCGGCTGGGGCTGCAATAACCCATCGATAATCCCCATGGTCACAATACCGATGGCCTCACCAAGATCATTGACCAGTGGCCCCCCGCTCATGCCCTGTCCGATCTTTGCATCCATATAAATCACACGTTCCGATGAGAAGGGAATCCTTCTGATGGAATTCACGTGCCCTGTCGACACGTAGATGTTTTCACCGGGTCCGCCAGGCCCCGGGGCAGGAAACCCGATCGCGACAATCGGCTCGCCTGGCTCCAGGAGACTATTTTCGCCCAGTCCGAAGGGCTTGAGGATTTGACTGACCGTGAGTATTACCAGGTCTTCGTGAGTTATCCTCTCTACCTTGCTAACAGCAAAGGTTGTGTTCTCGCTAATGACTTTGATCTGGTGAGGAGCCGCGCCCTCGACGACGTGGTGATTGGTGACGATCAAACCGGGCGCTACGCAAAAGCCACTGCCGAAAGTATTGGCCCTTTGGATCATGAATACTGAACCGGCCACGGCTCTGAGGTATTCGTTCACCGGATTCGGGTCGATCCATCCGAACAACGCGCCGAACCGCTTATGAGCGTCACGGTATTCCCTTCGTAATCCCAGTCGTGCGTAGCACCTGAGCAAAAGTCGGAGCGCATCTTCGTTTAGTCCGTCCTTACTCTCGGCCATTGATTCCAGGATGACTTTGGCCTCATCGAGCCTGCCAGCTAACATCTCATAGCGCGCCACATCGAACCGGCTCATTCGCTCCTGGTTGGGAGATAGTGAGTTCAGGACCCATATCCAATGATCGACATCTTCTATAATCTCCCGCCGGACGGACGCCTCGATAAATTCAATAGACTGCCTGACAACCGTCAGCGCGTCGATCCGCTCCTTCAGCCTTGACGCGATTTCGCGATCGCTGAAATCCAGGTGCTTTCCCTCAACGTGCTTTGCACTGGCAAGGGCTGCATTGAACCGATCCGTATGCCTACGCATATCGAACTCGAGCTGATCTTTTTGACGAAACATCACCTGGATTGCTTCAGCCTGGTCACGTGTGGCATCATAGAGACGTCCATTGATCTCCACCCTGTCATGAAACTGTTCGCTGAACACCCTGATAGTGCGGACAGCAGTGTCGAGAGACTCCTCGCATGCCCGAGCCGCTGCACTGGTTGCCTGACGGACTCGTGCCAGGTTTTCTTCGAGTGGACGGATCCTCTCCAGTTGTGCGAAGAGGCTGCGCAAGTCGTCTTTTTCACGCGGTGATAGCCCCACAGCACGCTCGATCTTGATCGATTGTTGTTTGCCCGTTCCTTTGTCCACGGCTGTCACCTGCAAGATACAGTCGGCGCCAATGTCAAAAGTGACTTCGATCTGTGGCGTATGCGCAGGAGCCGGACGGATTCCATCCAGAACAAAATTGCCCAAAAAATAGTTTAAGTCTGGCTGCTTTGCCTCACCTTGATAGACTCTGATGTTAACATTGGGTTGATTGTCAACCATGGTGGTGCAGATCATCGATCTCGTGATCGGAATTGTCGCGTTCTTCTCGATCAACCGGGTGATCTCCTCCTCTTCCCCCTTTGCCTCCATTTTGACAACGGCAATTCCAAGGCCATACGGAACAACGTCCAATACCAGGGTTTCCTTCAACTTCCCAACCAGAATGGCGCCCTCCAACACGGCACCGGCGGCAACCACAATACCGGGATCGATACCCGCCAGTTGTCGTGTTTGAACCGAAAACACCTTTTTCACCAAGTCGTTGATGGCGGGCATCTTGGTGGCGTTGCCGACCAGGAGGAAGTGCCCAATTTTGGATTTGTGGTTCTCGATCGCCTTTTCAACGGACACCTTTACACGCTCGAGGATAGGTTGGGCTATCCGTTCCAACTCCGATCTGGAAATGGTCAACGTATACTTGGGTTTACCCAAGAAATGCACCAGTTCCAATGGATACTCCGTCACGAAGGACAGGTTTTTCTTCAGATCTTCGCAGGCATCTCTTAAGCGAGCCATCTCCGTGGGGTGAGTGGCTTCGCTGATCTCAATCCCGAAACGCCCCTTGATGTCCTTGAGTGCGTGCTGCACCAGAGCCGCGTCGATGTCACTTCCCCCCAGCCTGGTATCGCCACTGACGGCCTCAACTTCAACCACACGCTCGGTGATGTCCACGATGGAGATATCGAGCGTGCCGCCGCCAAGATCAATCACGGCCAATTTTCCAGAGTAATTTCCGTAGTGATGGCTGTAGGCCAAAGCGGCCGCGGTCGGCTCTGCCAACAGCCGTCGCACAGTCAAACCAGCGATTTCAGCTGCATTGCGCGTTGCCTTTTTTTGATGGTCGTTGAAATAGGCCGGCACAGACAACACGATATCGTTGAATTGCACGTAGCCCGTTTGTTTGCTCAAGAAAGCTCTGATTGTTGTTTCGGACACCCTCAAGCCTTCTCGATTCAGAAGGTCTCGAAATCGTTGCTCGATACCTGATTCAATATAGGAAACCGTGTTCGCCCTGAGATGCTGAAGAAAACCGGCCACGATTTCCTCGGACCGATAGTGTTTTCCTTTGATCGTATACCACGCCTTCTCTCCGAGACTTCTCTTGACACGTGCGACCACACAATCGGGTGCTGTCAACCCGCGCAGCCGGGCATTCTCTCCAAAGGTGAGATGGTTATGGTCGTCGAGGCCAAAATAGGACGGTTCTTGTTCGGTTCCCTGGGCTGTCGGGACAATCTCTACCGTCTTGCGTTGCGTGTTGAAGAGGGCGGCCACGGAGTTGGTGGTGCCGAAGTCAATACCGATCACCGGGGCATAGGAACCCAATACATCGTCGCGCGCAGCAGCGAACCATCGCGGCAGGTCCTTTTCGGTTGCTGTGGTTAGCTTCGCTACCCTATCTTTGATTCTCCGGATTTGAGTCGGCATATGATGGGCCTCCGCGATGGATAGGCCTTGCTCCAGTTCTGCCAAATCCTCGGACTCCATGTAGAGCTCAACAAGTTTCTCGAATTCTCCAGCTGCGGTGTACAAGCGAACCAGAGCATCCCGACGAGGGGCCGCGGTTTTGAGATAGCATTGGGTGGCCTTCACATAGTTCCCAACGTCTTCATAAAGCTCAGCAGCTTTGTCACAGCGCCCGGCCGACTCATAGTACCTTGCCGCCTGTACCAGGTTGCCCCCCTTTTCGTGAAGCTGCGCCAGCCTGATCGCCGCAGTGTCGCTATGGGCCTGTGCCTCGGCGCTTTCACACGCCTTCTCAATGGCACGATCAAACAGGTTGGCTTTCTCATATAAGAGACTGGCACGATCTAAATCCGCAAGCCCTTCTTCGGCAAGTATTCCTGCCTCTTCATACCTCGCGGCCTTCTCCAGAAGATCGACCTTGTCACTCAAAGCGGTCCTGAGCGCTTCGTTGGATTTGGCCGCGGCAATCATGCTGTCGAAATGCTGCAGGCCAAGCCGCGCGATACGTTCTCTCTCGGTCCGGTCGGCTTCTGCGACATCGGCAAACTCCAATGCAGCGATTAAATCATTGCGCTCGATCGCTGACGGTATAGCCTTTCCTGCTTCCTCTTTGACGTGGCGAATGTGTTGGTCGGGCGATTCAAAACCAGCGGCAAACCTGAGCGCGTCACGGAATCTTCGTGTGCGGATCAACAGGTCGAGTCTTCGGTCGGGCTTTTCGACGTATTGCAGGGCTCGATCCAGATCGCCAAGTGCCTCGGCCATCGTCGAGACCCCTTCGCGATCACCTAATTGCATATAAAGCGTGTAAGCATTACTGTACAATCCGGCTTCTTTGTAGCAGACCGCAGCGCGGGGTAGATTACCCTCTACAGCATAGAGTTCAGCCGCTTCATTGAACTGGCCGATAATTTCCTTCACGTGTGGATTGTTCGGTATGCTCTCTGGTGCTGACCCGGCAATAGCGATCAACAGACCGCACATCGTGACATTCTCGCTGATGTCCCCATTGTGTACTTCCCAAAAATCTACCGCTGCTGTAAGCAGCTCGCGATCCACAAGGTTGTCCAGTTGCTTGAAGTACAAAGCCAGGTCGTTTGCACGACCGCGCCTGGCCAGAACTTCGATGGCTTTGCGATGCATCCCAGTGTCGTAACACAACGCGACCACCGCATCAACATAGTCATGGTACTCGAGGTGATCGATAGCATCCGATAGTTCTATGGCCGAGATGTCCCTGGACAAGAAGCTGGTGTTTTCCATTTGATGGGCGAATCTTACAACCAGATCGGATAGGAGTTGGATTCTGTTTTCCCGCAGGCGAAACCTGAACAGGTCACAGAAAGCAGACTGGGCGCGTGCCTGGTTTTTGGTTTCGAGTGCTTCCCTCAATGCCGCCTCGAACCTGGCATCTTTCGCTTCAGATGAGAACCAGTTCCATGGACTCATTTTTTGCCTCCGCCTTTTCGGAAGTTGATTGGCATGCAGCAATGCAGTTACTCGGGACAGGTGAACCGATGCAGCGTGTACTCTGTGGCCAGAGTATGCCCTGCATCCCTTACACACACCTTACGTTTGGCTTGAGGCAGGAAGCCAGCTGTGGGTTTTGCACCACAGGGGACATGGTCCAGCTGTCGGTCTGTGTTCACGCGATAGGCTGGACGATCGACTCGTTGAATTCAGTATAACACCAGGTTTGCCATGTGCAAAGGTGCACTATCCCAAAGAAGGGATTTCAGATGTAATGCAACCTCAACTAAAAAGCGCACATAGAACACAGAAGCGGCATGCAAACAGCCAAAATGGGATTCTGTGTCCTGTGCGCCTTTTGCGGTTGAGCGGGTGCCGTTGCAGCGGACGCGCTGGCCAGGGAGACGAACTCGGTTTTCATGCGGTCGACCTCACGCTCGTGGGTGACGTCGCGCAGTACGAAGAGCCGGCCGAGGAAACCGTCCGCGTCGTGGATTGGTGCCGTGTAGAGCTGGAGCTCGCGCGCCTGCGGCCACTGCTGCACCACCAGCCGGGTGTCGGTGTGTGTCGTGTCCTGGCTGCTGGCCAGGGTTGAATGATAGAGCACGCCGCCATCGGCGAAGACCTGGTCGAACAGGGTTCGGGTGTCTTCCAGGTGCTGACCGCTGAGGCGCGTGGTGGGCACACCCAAAAGGGCCTCGAATCGCCGGTTGACGTCCAGGATGCGCTGGTCGGGCGAAACAAAGACCAGGGCCTCATCCACACCATCGGTGATGGCACGGATGCGCGCCTGGCTCGCGCGCTCGGCCTGCAGCGATTTCTGTAGGGCACGTTTGCTCTTTTCCAGTTGATCGGCGATCACGGCGATGGCCACCGATACCACCAAAAACAGCCCGACACGCAGCCAATCCTCCGCGGTGATCCCGACGTGGTAAATTGGCGACACCATAAACGCAAGATTAGCCAGCACGCCCACGGCAGCGGTCAACAGGCCCGGCCCCAGCCCACCGCGCCACGCGCTGACCAGAACCGCCACGTAGAAGATGTGGAAAACGCCGCGCTCGAAAGCTGGCAAAAACAGCAAACTGAGCAGAACCGCCACCAGGCTGGCGAGCACGGCGACGCTGTAGCCCTGCAGCGTCTCGAACCCCTGGCTGCCGCGCTGTGCCAGGGGCGGGAACGCCGACCGCACGACGCGCCACAGCAGCCAGGCCAGGGTGAAGGAGATCATCTTGTCCAGGGGATCGCTGATGAACCCCTCGATCGTCGCGACCTGCAGCAGATTGGCGCCGGTCGCGGACAGCTGGGCAGTCAGGTAATCCAAACCACCGCCAGTCAGATCGTCGAAGAGATAGGCCGTGATCGGCGCCGAGATGACCGCCGCCCCGATGCCCACCAGCAAACCCGAAAGCAGCACCGTGCGCAGACGCTGGAACGCCCCGCGCACCGCGGCAAAACCGGCCGCCCAGCCAACGAACGCGGCCGTGATCGCATAAGGCAGCAGGATCAGGTTGCCACCCAGGGTGCCCCAAATGAGATTGGACAGCGCACCGGTCGCGGCGCCGGCCAACGGGCCCAACAGCGCACCCACCAGGATCGTGCCAATCGAATCCAGGTAGACCGGCCAGCCCAGCACGTCACGCACCAGGCGGCCCACGGCGATGTTCAGGACAATCGCAGCCACGATCAGCAGGAGCGATCTCATCACGTAATTGGGCGGCTTCATACCCTCAATCCAAAATCCAAAATCCAAAATCCAAAATCCAAAATCGCCCCTACGCTTCGACGATCGTCAAATCATCCAACACGTGATCCAGGCTGGCGTAACGCTCCTCACGCTGTGGTGCGACCATGCGGGCGATCACCTCGGTGGCGCCGGCTGGGTCACGCATGAAATTGGGGCTGTCCTTGCGGCTCAGCTCGTATTCGAGCAGCTCGACGTCGATGGCAATTTCGTTGGTATCGATGACCGTGGCGACGTCGTGACGCGGCGGCTGGCCAGTAATCACCTGGTAAAAGACCAATCCCAGCGAGTAGATGTCGGACGCGGGCACTGCATCACGCGGATCGAGCCAGACCGCCGGGGCGACGAAGTGCGGATCGAAATGCTCGCGCACCGATTGGGCGATGCTGAGGTTGGGTGCGTTGGGGATATAGGCCAGGTCGAAGTTACCCAGCTTGACCAGTTGGGGCGCCACCAGGATGTTGCGCGGACGCACGTCGCGATGAACCACACCGCGTGCGTGGGCATGCTGCAGGCCGGCCGCCAGGCCGCGGATGGTGCGTACCTTCTGCTGCCAGGTCAGCGTCGCAAAGAGCTCCTTGTCCAAGAGCGTTGCAAGCGACATCCCCTGTTCCGGGTACTCCATCGGCTCGACGAAGCTGTCGTCGTTCCAGGCAAACATGTCGCCGGTGCGCACCAGGTTGGGGTGCGTACCCAAGAGCCGCATCGCATCCTGGCCGTGAAAGATCTCGCGCAGCCGGTACTGCTTCTCCTCTTCGGCGGCGTAAACGTCGACGTGATAGACCTTGAGCAGCGTCATCGGTCGCGTTTCGATGTAGCGGTGGCGGGTGAGAAACAGCGTGAAGCGGTCATCCTGGTCGACCTTCTGAATGACGTTGTACAGACCGATTTGCTGCACGCGCTGCGCCGGCCGCGTCATCGACATCGCATCGAACACCATGTCGTAGAGCGGCATGACGTTGCGCGGTGCCACCGGAAGCTGCCCGGGATCGTCGAGCCGTTTCAACGCCTCGCGCACGTGCACGACGCGGTTGGCCTGGTCGTCCTTGATGCGGAGGCGGGCGCGGTCGTCGGTCAGCAGGATCAGCGTATCGACAAAGACGTCATTGAGGCGGTGCGAATGCTGGCGCAGGCGGCCGGCCAGCACCTTGGTTTTTTTGTTGGCCAATGGGATGGGGCTGGGATAGACGCTGCCGTTTTCGAAGAGCCACTGCTGGTTGTTGCCGCGAATCTCACCCTGGTAGCCCTTGACCTCGACGTGGTAGAGGGCGTGCGGTGCGAGCACGGCGATGTCGAACTCGTACGGCAGGCCGCGCCCGGTGGTCAGCTCGAAGTTGTGAAAGACGACGTACTCGTCGGGCAGACCTTTGGCCAGGCGCCGGATGGCCCGGCTCTCACTGTCGTTTTCTGGCATGCCGATGCGGCGCACGAGTGCCATAGCTCATCTCCTGTATGGATTTGGGTTGTAGTCGCTGCATCGGTATCATACCACCGGCCGGGCCAAACGTGATAACGGGTTATCGGGTGAATGACCTGTCGTCTCTGCTGTCTCACTGCCGGCGCCATGATAGCAACCTTTCGTGACAGACTCGTGACAGGAACCTGGTCGCCGCCAACGCCGCCAGCGCCAGGTCGCCGTTGGCCCTGAATGGCTCGTAGAAAAACCTCGCCGGTGTGCCCGGTGCGGGCCCCAGGGACATGCTTTCAGGTCGTGCCGGGCAGCACCTCATCTGGATCGACCGTGTTCGCATCGTCTGCGGCGGACGAGTCCCCTGCGCTGTCCGGTACAAGCGCTGGCAGCACCAGGAGCAGCATCGCGGCCGCGGTGTGGGCATGGCTGCGAAACGCATCGACGTGGCCAACATCGACGTCGGCAGCCAGGGCGTGGTGCCGGTGCATCCGGCCATCGACACCCACCTGGCCGACATACTCGTCGGGGC
>CAYUCC010000036.1:31271-48820 GCA_964443225.1 uncultured Anaerolineae bacterium | reverse complement strand
CCCGGCCATTTTGCAGGAAGTTATTCTTTTACATGCCCGCAGGTCACCGCGGAAGTGGTGTCCTGCGGTTTTTCGTCGTGTTTACCGGCGACCGAGCCGGCGGAAGAAGACGGCCAGCAGTATCGTAACCGCCGTCACAGCGCCGCCCATGCCGAGGTTGATGGTGACAAACACCAGGGCGACGAGATCGAATACGAAGCCGATACCGGCCAGCAGGCAAAAGATACCGTTAAGAATGAAAAGAACCTTGATCGCCCTAGCCAGCCCGCCGCCGTTGAACACCGGTGCCGCGAACAGTGAGGACAGGCCAAAAAACAGCGTCCATCCCAGCATGTTTACCGCGGCCAGCGCCGAGTCTGGCTTGGCCTGAATGTACTGCCCGATACCCTCCAACGTGCCGCGGTCCACGTTCCAGCGGACTGCCGTGACCTGGACGAAATAAAACAGGGCAATCAACACGGCAAACAGCGCGCCGAAGATCAGAGCCAGCCGGGACAGCACCTGTTTGTCCGCTGGTGCTAGCTCGTGAATGCTGTTGAGCAGGATCACGTAGAGCGGGGCAAACAACAACATCGACAGCTGCGCCATGACCTTGAAAGTCTGGTTGCTGTGTTGGACGTAGTCCACGTAGCCGGCCAGATCCGTCCAGGTGAAGGGCGGGTTGACGACGAACACCGCAACGAAGCAGACCGTAAACACCAGAAAAGTGACGGCCGCCAATCCGGCAGACCAAAAACCCAGTTTAACAGCTGTTCCGTTCATACGACTGACTCTTTCAACGAATGGTTATGTTACTCCAACTGCGCTGCAGACGCTTTGCCGAAGGGGACCTGGTGCGCGAGCACAATGTGGTGTGAGCGGAGCCTGAACCAGGCGTCAGCTCACAGCGCGTCGTCGATGCGCTGCAGCCTCGCCGCGTAATCCGGATCATCCAGCGGCGACGACGACGGCAGGTGACGTTGTGGGTGGATCACCACAGCCCGCCAGCTCGACTTCGGCGTCGTTGTTGAACGCCCACAGGCGCGGCAAGTCGTCGCGTGCGATGGCGCGCAGACGCACGCGGTCACCCTAAAACATCGATTCCGCCCTCTCAGCCCGCGATTTTTTTGGACGCGCCAGCCGTGGTTTTGACACCACCGACAGCGGCGTTGAGGAACATAGACTTCAGCGGTTTGACCGCCAGTGCTGCCTTGACCGGTGGCAGCTTCTCCAGCACCTGCAGCACCCGTCCCAACGCGGCGAAGCCCATGCCATCGGTGTTGTCGAGAATCAGATCACCCAATTTGCCACGTTCGATGGCCATGGCGACCATGCGGTCGAACGTGGTTTCGGGCGTGTAGACGCGCTGCTCGCGTGGGATCATGTGCATGGCGTCGTGTTTACACACCGTCTCGCACACGCCGCAGCCCAGGCAGAGATCGGCATCGCGCACGGCCCAGCGTGGATGTTTGCGCCCGACCGGCTCGCCGATAACGACGTCGATCGCTTCGACCGGGCAGGCTTTGACACAGCGGCCGCAGCCGTTGCAGTGACTCAGATCGATGTCGCTAATCCAGTTGGAGGTCACGATGGCATTGCGGATGTCGAACGTACGAATCGCGTTCATCATGCCACAGCAGCAGCCGCAGCAGTTGCAGATGTAGCTGACGTTGCGCTGCACGTTATCGGCGGTTTGGGCCAGGCCAGCGGCTTTGCACTCACCGAGCAGGTTGATGGCTTCGTCGGTAGAAATTGGGTCGGCGATACCATTGCGAATCAAGACGTCGGCGCCATAGTTGAAGCTCATGCAGGTGCGCAGGGGGCGGTCACAGGCATTTTCGAGGTGGGTGTGGTGGTGACGGCACGCGCACAGCGAAACGCCGATGCGCGTGGCCGATTCGACGATGTGACTGGCGCGTTCCCAGTCCAGGATTTCGACCGAGTCGCCATCCGGCAGGGCTTCCTCACGCACCAGCGAGCGGCCGATTTGGGTTGGGCTGGCGAAGACGGCCCGTGCGAAGCGGTCGTCCTGGAACATGTATTCTTCAAAGAGCCGGGCCAGTTCGGCCATCGGCAGGTTGTCACGCGTGCGCATGAACGTGTACTCGAAAAAGCCGATGACGACCGGCGAAAGCGTGAAATAGCGTTTACCGTCACGCTCGATGTCCAGCACCAGGCCGCGTTCGGCCATCGCGCTGAGTTTGTCGTCCAGCTCGGCAGGTGGCATGTTCAGTCGGCGTGCCAGCTTGTTGAGCGAGACAAACTGCGTCGGCATCTGGCGGGCGATGTCGGCTTCATCGGGCGCAAAGAGCAGGTGCAGAATCTGCGTCAGCGCCGGCGAGTCGGGCGCGCCGGTGACGTTGCGGTCGAGCCGCTGCTGCAGCAGGCGGTAGGTGCGATCAGGATTGGCGAGGTGGCCCATGGACAGTCTCCATTCTACATCGTTTTTGTGCTACGTCGTTCTATATCGTGGTGAGACTGTTTTCATCATAACAGGTGTTGCATGGGGTGTCAATGTGCCAACGTGCTCGACGCCGAGGCGTACGAGTTGAATCCATGCATCTCCTTTACAGGTGCGTGACACGGGACACCACGCGTGTGGGCTGTTCACATCACAGCAGGGTGCCGGCGGTGGGGGAAGAAGGACTGACTATTGATCATAACAGCAAATCGCTTGCGGTGAAGGTATCGGCATGTTGTAACCTTGGGGTTCGCTGTTACCACTTTGCGACCGAAATGTGATTGACTTTGAGACGCGTGCTCGTTATACTTGGGTTGCGGGCGAGGGCGAGGGGTTTGGAGCACGAAGATGCGAAGGGACGCGAGGGTCACGAAGCACGAAGGGCACGAAGGGCACGAAGGTTTTGGAGCACGAAGATGCGAAGGGACGCGAAGGTCACGAAGCACGAAGGTCACGAAGGGCGCGAAGGTTTTGGAGCACGAAGACGCGAAGGGACGCGAAGGTCACGAAGCACGAAGGTCACGAAGCATGAAGGTCGCGAAGGGCGAAGGAGGTGTCGCAGTAGAAGCTTATGGGTCATTCATTTGAACCGTTGTCATACAATGTGTTTGGTGCCTGCATTGCTGTTCAACGCCAGCTTGGCCCTCATTGTATGGAGGTCGATTATCAACGCGCATTGGTGATCGAGCTGCGCAAACGAGGACTGCACTTCATCCGTGAAGCGGAGATTCCCATTTGTTACGATGGTGTTGTCATAACGCGGCGGCGGGCCGATTTTGTCATTTGGGACGACACGCACACGCTTCTACTGGAAACCAAGGCAGCCAGCGCGATGCGCGCTGAGGATGTCGAGCAGTGCCAACTGTACCTTCTCAACGGTAACTTCCGGGTGTGCCTGCTGGCGAACTTCGGCCAGGTGCCGCTGGGTAAGGATCGTTTTGTCTGGACGCCAACTGGACCGGCACTCCACGGACCGCATCCATAATTGATCATGCCAACCTCCATTCTTCGTGCCCTTCGCGCCTTTCGTGCTTCGTGCTTCGCGCCCTTCGTGCACCTTCGTTCTTCGTGCTCCTCGTGCTTCGGGCCCTTCGTGCACCTTCGCCCTTCGTGCTCCTCGTGCTTCGTGCACCTTCGCCCTTCGTGCTCTTCGTGCTTCGTGGTCTTCGCGCTGCTTCATGTCTTCGTGTTCCACACCCCCACCCCCACCCACGCCCAGGAGGTTCCGCCACGCCCGCAGTTCCTGCCCTTCGTGAGCACGACGACCGCCGCGGCCTGCCAACCCATCCCCGGCACCGCCTACACGGCGATCACCGTCCCACCGCCACCCACCGACCGGCCGGCCGCCCAGCACGCCGACCTCAACCTGGCCCTGCGCAGCTATCGCCCCACTACCGGCTATCTCGGCCTGGTCGATTACAATGGCCCCTTCGACCCGCGCGCCCCGCAGCTGCCGGGCCTCTTCGCCGACCGGCGCACGGCCACGTTCCGTGCCCTGCACCAGGTCTACAATTGGAACTGGGCCTGCAACTGCCGCGGTGCACCGCTTACGACACCGGCCGTGACGTTGGCCGAACTCGCTACCACCCCCGGCGAAACGCTGCACGTGCCCCAATCAGGCTATACGATTGGCAGTCACCTGGACTGGGGTGACACGCCAGCCGACGCGTACGAGGTGCTCGTGCTGTACGCCACCGCCAACCGCCTGACGCTGAAATATACGCGCGCCGATAACGTGGTGCACGGCTATACCCTGCACCTGGAAGGCATCTGCGTCGAGCCACGGTTGCTGGCATTGTACGAGCAGTGGAACGCCCAGGGGCGCGGATCGCTGCCCGCCCTGCGTCCCGGCCAGGCGGTGGGCCGCGCACGGCGTGATACGATCGGGGTTGCCATTCGCGACAGCGGCACGTTCCTCGATCCGCGTTCACGCAAAGACTGGTGGCAGGGTCGTTAGCGCCGGGCAGCACCCGCCTGGTGCGGTGTCCATGCCGACTGGCCGGTGCAACGATCGGAAAAAACCACGTAGACACAAAGACACCAAGTTCATCTGCGAACTTGGTGTCTTTGTGTCTACGAGTACTCGTACTCAGTGTAACGGTACTCGTACTCGTACTCAGTGCAACGGTACTCGTACTCGATTACGAGTACGAGTACGAGCACGACTACTGCTAGCGCCGGCGGCGCAGGGTGTAGGCCGCGGCCAGGGCCAGGCCGAGCGCAGCCGGAAGCACCGTGAGCGGAACACCCGCCGGAACCGGCGTCGCATCCACGTTGCTCAGCGTGACCGCAGTCGGCCCCTGTACCATCAGCTCCAGCGGGACGATGACCAGGTTCGTGCCGTTGCCCGGACCGGCATCAGGATCGTTGCTGGTGATGCACAGGTTACCATTGTAGGTGCCAATGGCGAGACCAGTCGAATCGAAGGTGACGGCGACGGGTGTGGAGCCACCGCCGGCGGTCGAACCGTTGGCGGGATTGACACTGGCCCACGGAATATCCGCAGGTGCATCACACGCCACAGGCTGCGACGCGTTGACCAGGCTGACATCGTCGTAGAAGACCGACGATGCGTTGTTGGCAAACAGGTCGACGGCACCGATGTTGACCGCCCCACCACCGCTGAGTTCCTCGGTCCAGCTGCCGGTGTACAGCTGCTGGTTGTTGTAGTAGAAGGCCTGGGTATTGGCATCCAGATCGATCTCGACGCGAATCTCGACCCACTGGCCCTTGACCAGCGGCAGGTTACCACCGCTGACGCCATCGTTGATCACCAGGTTTTGTGCACTGTCGAACTGCACCTGGACCGACCAGTTGTTCGTGGCACCCGCATCATCGTAGCTGTTGAGCAGGATGAAGTAGCTCGCGCCGGTCGTGTTGTCAGGCACGAACTGCCAGGCGGTGTAGGTCCACTGGCCGGTGGTGTAGCCGCTGTACTCGTGCACCAGGTCCGATGCACCGAGGATATCGACCGAGTTGGGAGCGCTGCGTGCCTGGGCGCTGCTGGTCAGCGCACCAGCCGCCGGGTCGTTGAACCAGCCCTTCCAGCCGCCCTGGCCGTGCATCTGGCTGCCGGTGGCGTAACTGTCGAAGTTGTCGCTCCAATCGACCAGCTCGGGTGCACCGCTCGCATCCTCGAAGATATTCCAATCGAGGCTGCCGCCTCCGGTGTTGGCGATGTTCAGATTCTGCTGGGTGATCGTATTCGGTCCCTGGGCACTGGCCAGGCTGAGTGGGCTGACATCGATATTGGGATCGGTAACGGTCATCTCCCACAGCCAGGTGCCCGCCGAGAAGACCTCTGACGTCGTCCAGGGATTGTTGAGCGGTGTCGCGTAGGCGGCCGCGCCAAAGTCCCAGACGTAGATGAAACCTGTCTGGTCGGTGACCAGGTAGGCTTTGCCATCGTGACTCACGGCCAGCCCGTCGATGTCGGTCTCACCTGCCGGATATGGGGTGATGAGCGTGGCCGTGGCGTCGGGATTGATGCGGAACAGGCCCGAGCCATTTGGCGAAGTGTCGTCGTTGGTGGCGTAGAACGTTCCCGTGTTCGGATCGGCGGCAAACCCGCCAAAGTCGAAGTCGGCATCGACGTAGTCGATGACGACGGTTGCTACGCGCGTCGTGGTGTCGATGGCGTACACCGCCTCATTGGCGATATTTTTGACGCCGTACAACACGCCGTTGTAAAACGCCAGGCCGGTCATGCTCTGGGTGGCGCCGGCCGGGTCAGTGATCGTGCCCAGTGTGGCGACACTGCCGCCAACCGGCCATTCGTACAGCGTGGAGCCGTTGTTGAAATAGACCTTGTCGTTGACCACATCGTACGCCGCACCCCACACCTGGAAGCCGGTGAACTCCATCTGGAAAGCGTTGGTGGACGGCTCGACCCGGTAGGCCGGTATAGTGGTGTCGTCGACGCCAATGAACAGCGGAAAGGCCGTGTCAGGTGTCGCGGCGTAAGCACCCGATACTTCAGGTGCGGGGGGCATGGCCTCGGCCTCGCGTGCCTTCGCCTGCTCCATGAGGGTGTCGTTTGTCGGGTCGTCGACGACCGGAGCCACACCTGGTACGCTGGTACTGTGAGCGAACGCCGCTGTTGGGAGCAGCGATACCAGCAGCACCAGTACGGCCAGTAGATACAGAACGCGCCTGGATTGCATAAGTCGAACCTCCTCTATGTGTTTGTGGTGTACCTGGAGTCTGTTCACACACTGCGAGATTGCCGCGAGGACAAGACCTTACGGCAAGCAGCGATTCAGACTCGTGACGGATGAAAGTGCCGGGGGACTTGGCGGGAAACTTGACACGGACAGTTTACCCGAAGTCTCCCGAAAGGTCAAGCCCAAGAACATTCTTAACTCGTTACCTCTACAATCTACAATCGTTCATCCAAAATGGAACGTTTTGCCCTATGTCGTGTACAATGCACGCGATGATCAACGTTGAGACCCGATCCACCCATTCCAGTGAATTCACCGTCCAGCGTACCTGGCACACCGACCGGCACAGCCCGGCGCGCTGGCTGTGGTCGCACGTCAGGCGGCAGCCGCTGTGGATCGTTGGCATGCTGGTGGGCGCCTTTGGTAACGCGGTGCTGGCGGGTGTGGTCCCTCTGGCCGCCGGCTGGGCCTTCGATGCACTGCTGGCCGATCCCCAGGCACAATCCGCGCTGTTGATGGCGGCTGTGGTGATCATTGTCAGCCAGGTCGTGCGCAGCCTGCTGCAGATTTTGCGCAACTTCAGCGCTGAAATCATCGGTCAACGCCTGGAACGCGATACCCGTGACGAAATCTACGCCAGCCTGATCGGCAAGAGCATGTCGTTTCACGACGCGCACCCCACCGGTGACCTGATGGCGCGCGCCACCAACGACGTGCGCGAGCTGAACCTGATGTTCAATCCCGGCCTCAATCTGGTGATCGGCTCGGCCAACTTCCTGCTGGTGCCGCTGCTGACGGCGCCGCGCATCCATCCCCAACTGCTCATCGCACCGCTGGTCTACCTGGTGCTGTACGTCGGCTCGACCTGGATCTATCTGCGACAGCTGGCACCGACCACCCGCGCCGTGCGCGAAGAATTCGGGCACATGAATGCCACACTCGCCGAAGCGATCGACGGCGTCGAAACCGTCAAAGGCGCCGCGCAGGAAACGCGCGAAACGTCGCGCTTCCGCCGTGCAGTCGATGGCTGGCGCCGCGCCTACGTCTGGCAGGCCGATGTCGAAGCGCGCTTCTACCAGCTGCTGCTGTTGGGACTGGTGCAAACCGCCGCCCTAGCGCAGAGCCTACTGCTCTACCAGGCCGGTGGGATCGATCTGGGTGACGTTGTGGCCTATAACGGCTTGATGCTGCTGTTTCTTTTTCCCACCAACGTCGGCCAGTTCGCCTACTCGCAGGTCTCATCCGGCATGGCCAGCGCGCGGCGCATCCTGGAAATTCTCAATGATCGCAGCGGTTTGAACGAGAATGCCGGCGGTTATGCGCAGCCGATGCGGGGGGCACTGACTTTCGAGAACGTGACGTTTGCCTACCATGACGCGCCGACACTGCACAACGTCAGTTTCAGCGTCGCGCCAGGCCAGACCCTGGCCATCGTGGGGCAGACGGGCTCGGGCAAAAGCACCGTGGCCAAACTGGTCAACCGCATCTACGACGTGAACGCCGGCCGCGTCCTGGTCGATGGGGTCGACGTGCGCGAGTGGGACATGGCCGCCCTGCGCCGCCAGATCTCGATCATCGAACAGGATATCTTCCTCTTTTCGCGCAGTATCGCCGACAACATTGCCTTTGGCTGCCAGGACGCCAGCCCCGCGCAGATCGAGGCGGCCGCACACAAGGCCCAGGCTCACGACTTCATCGAAGGCTTCCAGGACGGGTATACCACGGCTGTCGGCGAGCGTGGGGTAACCCTGTCGGGTGGTCAACGCCAGCGCATCGCGCTGGCGCGCGCGTTCCTGACCGATCCGGCCATCTTGATTCTCGATGACTCGACGAGCGCGATCGATAGTGCCACCGAAGACCGTATTCAGCGGGCAATCGAAGAGGCCGCACGCCACCGCACCACCATCCTGATCACCCACCGGCTGTCACAGATTCGTTGGGCCGACCTGATCGTGGTACTAAGGAATGGCCGTGTCGCCGCCATTGGCACGCACGAGGACCTGCTCACCCAGTCCGAGGCGTACCGCAACATCTTTGCGGGCTACGAATAATGTTTGCCGGACTCAACAGCGAAGCGTACGACCGGGCCTACAGCGACCGCGAGCTGGTGCGACGCGTGACCCGTTACCTGGGCCACGAGCGCCGGCGCGTCATTGGCGCGGGGGTACTGATTGCCCTACTGGCGGTCGTAACGGCGGTCCAGTCACTGGTGGTCGCCGCCGGCATCAACCTGCTCGATCAGAACCCCGACCCGGTCCTGCTCGTTGGTGTCGTAGGGCTGTCGCTGGTCACCGGCCTGGTGATCTGGTGGGCCAGCTGGCTGCGGCGCCGGTTGTTGGGCCGCGTCACCGGCACGGTCATGGCGGACCTGCGCGTGGACGCGTTCGAGGCCGTGATCAACCACGACTTGTCGTTTTTTGACCAGCTGCGCACCGGCCGCATCATCAGCCGGATTACGTCTGACACGCAGGAATTTTCGCAGGTAATTATCCTGATCACGGACGTCATCGGCCAGCTGCTGTCGCTGGTCATCCTGACGGTGGTGCTGTTGGCTATCTCCTGGCAGCTGACGATTGCGGTACTCCTGGTGTCGGTGGCGATTGTCGTGGTGGCCTACAGCATGCGCAACCTGGCGCGGCGGGTCACGCGGCGCGGTTTCCGGGCGATTGCCGAGGTCAATGCCGCAATCCAGGAAGCGGTGAGCGGCATGAGCGTGGCCAAGAACTTCCGCCAGGAAGCGGCCATCTACCGCGACTTTGGGCGCGTCAATGCGCAGTCGTACGACATGAACCTGCGCCGCGGTTTCGTCTTGTCGAACGTTTTTCCGGTGCTTAACACCGTGGGCGGGGTTGGCACCGCCCTGCTGGTCTACTTCGGTGGCCTGTCAGTTGCGCAGGGGGCGATCAGCCTGGGCGCCTGGTACCTCTTCGTCACCAGCGTCGACCGGTTCTGGTTCCCCATGGCGCAGCTGTCGGCTTTCTGGAGTCAGGTACAGGCGGGACTCTCGGCGGCGGAACGCATCTTTGCCCTCATCGATGCCGAACCCACCGTACGGCAGCACGCCGACATCCAACCGGCGCGGCTCCACGGTGCCATCGAGTTCACCGACGTCGACTTCCGCTACACCGAACAGGAGCAGGTCCTGGGTCAGTTCAGCCTGCACATCGCCGCCGGGGAAAGCATCGCCCTGGTCGGCCATACCGGGGCGGGCAAGAGCAGCCTGGGCAAGCTGATTGCCCGATTCTACGAATACCAGGATGGACGCATCACGATCGATGGGCACGACCTGCGCGACCTGAACCTGACCGCCTACCGCCGTCAGCTGGGTATCGTCTCGCAAACGCCCTTCCTGTTTGACGGCAGCGTGGCCGACAACGTGCGTTACGCCCGACCGGAGGCTACGGACGAAGAGATCGAGGCTATGGCGCGGCAGATCGGCGGCGGCGAGTGGCTGGATACCCTGCCCGCTGGCATTCACACCCAGGTGGGGGAGCGCGGCACGCGCCTGTCGATGGGCCAGCGCCAGTTGGTAGCCTTGATGCGGGTGCTCGTCCAGGCGCCGGCGATTTTCATCCTGGATGAAGCCACCGCCAGCATCGACCCCTTTACCGAGCAGCAGATCCAGCAGGCCATCAACCTGATTCTGGCGCGCAGCACGTCGATTGTCATTGCGCACCGGCTTTCGACGGTGCGGGCGGTGGATCGGATTATCGTCCTGGAGAAAGGGCGCATCATCGAAGAAGGCAGCCATGGTCAGCTCATGACCCAGGGCGGTCACTATGCTACGTTGTACGATACCTACTTCCGCCATCAGTCGCTGGCGTACATTGAGCAGGTGGGGAGGAGGCGGGGGAGGGAGTAGGGAGGATGGAGCAGGGAGTACGGAGTAGGGAGTACGGAGTACGGAGTACGGAGCCCGAGCAGCTTTTGCTGCCCGGGCTTTTTTGTTGCCGAAGGTTGGTTGACAGTGCGGTTTTCGAGGACGAGGCCGCCGTCAAGCTGGGTGAGCGTGTTAGGGGACCTGTGTGATCCGGTTTTGCGGGCCGGGTGCCACTGGTGAGTGGGCCGCGAAGTAGTCCGACAGGGCGTCGAGATCGACAGCGCCGCCCAGGCGGTTGGTGCCCTGGCGCAGGATGGAGAAGTTGTCGCCACCGTCTGCCAGGAAGCTGTTGACGGTCACGCGGTAGGTGGCGTTCGTGTCGATCGGCACGCCGTTGATCAGGATCGATGCTGGATCGACCTTGCTGCACGCCGCCGCGCTGGCACTCCAGCTGTACGTGAAACCGTTCGAGACCTGCAGAATTCGGTTGGACGTTTGGCCGCAGCCAACGAACTGCTGCTCCAGCAGCGTATCGACCTGGGTCCCAGTCAGATCCATCGTCACCAGGCTGTTGCCGAAGGGCTGCACGGTAAACGCTTCACCGTAGGTGACCTCACCGGGCTGCTCGCCGCCGCTGATCTGTGCATAGAGCAGGTCGGCGCGGATACCGCCCGGGTTCATGAAGGCTGCAACGGCATCACCGAAGCCGGGATCGTCGGTTGCGTCGAGCTGGGCATCGGCGATAACGTCACCCAGGGCCGATTCGCCGGCGGCACTGTTGGCACGCATGATGTCAGCCGTGATCGTGCCGATGACACGATTGGCCAATGGTGCGACCAGTGTCTGGTACTTGTTGATCAGCGCTGTCAGCAGCGGTGCTGGCGGCACGTCACGCGTGACGACCAGGTTGTTGGCGGCCATGCTGACAACTTCGCCCGTGGTACGGTCGATCGTCATGTCGATCTTGGTCAGCACGCGGCCAAACGAGCTGGCGCTGGTGACGAGCTTGCCGTCGATGTTGCAGTTGTAAGCGTTGTGTGTGTGGCCGCTGATGACCATGTCGACTTCATCGTCCAGCCGCTCGACGATGTCCACCACTGGGCCGCTGAAACCGCTGCACTGATTCATCGTGCCGGGGTTGGAGGATTGGTTTTGCGCGCCGCCTTCGTGCAGCAGCACCACGATGGTTTCGATGCCATGCCGCTTCAGCTCGGGCATCAGGGCGTTGACCGTATCGGCCTCATCGAGGAAGTCGAGCCCCGCGACACCTGAGGGGGTCACGATGGACGGTGTGCCTTCGAGCGTCATGCCGATGAACGCCACCTTCGCACCCGCAAAACTGCGCATCTTGTAGGCTGGGAAGATCGTCTTGCCGTTGTCCTCGCGCACGACGTTGGCGGCCAGGAAACGGAAGTTGGCCCCGTAGAAGGGATCGCCATCCTGGCAGCCATCCACTGGGTGGCAGCCACCCTCCTGCATGCGCATCAGCTCGGCCCAGCCCTCGTCGAACTCGTGATTGCCGACGGCGTTGTAGTCGAGGCCGATCAGATTGAAAGCTTCGATCGTTGGTTCATCGTGGAAAAGGGCCGAGATCAGGGGACTCGCGCCGATCATGTCGCCGGCCGAGACCACGACCGTGTTACGATTCATGGCACGCAGGGTGTCGATGTGAGTGGCCAGGTACTCCACGCCACCGGCCGGCGTCGTACCAAAGTTACCAGGCGGGAGCAGGTTACCGTGAAAGTCGTTGAGGGCCAGGATTTGCACGTCGACGGTGACCGGCTTGCCCGCCATGACGGGGGCCGCAATGGCGGTTAGAACCAGGACGACGACGAGGACGGCCAGCCAGATGGCCGGCCTGCGTGGTGAGAGACGACGGTTCATACAGTATCTCCTTCGATCGGTTGGGTTGGTCAGACGTTCATCAGGGAGACAGGTTGCTAAACTGGTGCCCTTGGGGAAGTGGAAGCGAATGATACACGATACGCTATGTGTTGTCCAAATCAGGTCACAAAGCGATGATCGATTCGCGCCCGATCGTGATTGAGAAACCCATCTGCCGGACTTGACGTCGCTAACAGGCCGTGTTGTGATACACCCACCGACCGACCCCGATGCGGTTGTTACGGCGGCCACGGCGCAGCCGCTGGTCACTGCGGTTGCCAGGCGCATCAAAAACGAGCAAATGCGCCAGCGCACGATGACCGTGGTCGGCGAGTAAGACCTGGGGATGCCTGATGCCGAAAAGGGCACCGTCTTCATCACGCTGCCGGAGGCGCAGACGCTGTACAACCTGCGCGATGCGGTGACCGACGTGACAATCAACCTGGCGCAGGTTGGCCACGAAGCGGCGGTCAGCGAGGCGACCGCCGCGCTGACCCTGGCCGAAGCCAACCTGGCCAACACGACGCTGGGGGGGGCCTTTGCGGATACGGTGACTGTTCTGATTCCACCGCCCGACGCACAGATTGTCGGGCGTGTGCTGCGAATAGCGCCCCAGGCGACGACAATCGCCGGTGATGTCGTCTATACCGTCGTTGTGACCCTGGACGCGCAGCCACCCACCTTACGTTGGGGCATGAGCGCCGAAATCGAGACGCGGTCCGAATGAGGGACACGGGGTAGGAAAAAACGAGAGGACGTGTTGGGCCAACAAGTGCCCCACGTCCTCTCGTGCATGGATGACGCCTGAGAGCCTGTCAGAAAACCTGTGGATATTGCCTCAGTGACAAGCCCTTAGCTCGGCGTCGACCAGTTATCGTAGGTCTCGAGCTGATACACCAGGCTGGTGCGGTGCTGCACCACAATGCCAGCCACCGCCAACACCACGAACAGGATCAGCAGCAAAAACGACTGTTGGAGGGCCACCTGCACGGGGTTCTCGAGCACACGGGCGGCCGGGTTGAAGAGCAGAATGAAGGTCCCGAAGATCGCCCCCGCACCCATCACCGAGGTGGTGATGATGATCACCCATTTCTGCAAGTTGAAGCGGAAGGTGACAAACACCACCGCCAGGGCCACCGCGATCGCAATCAGCCACACGATCAGGCCGAAGTTCATGCCAATGCCGGTCAGCAGTGCCACAGTGACCGAGTAGCCGAGGGCACCCGCAACCATACCCACGGCAAAGATGTAGAAAAGATAAGACAACACAGCGAAGATCGCCCCGATGATAAAACCGACCACCCAGCTGGTGACCGTTGACAGGAACGCGTCACCAAAGATAGCTTGAACGGTTTGGGCACCCAACGCCAGGCCAAAAAAGAAGCCCCAGATCGGCAGCAGCACGAGAAAGAGCCGATAGCCGAGGAAACAGAGGGCCAGGCCGAACATGATACCAATCAAGCCAGCACAGGCAATGGCGAAAAACGAATCGTTGACCATGATGATCCTCCTCGAACGGAAAAAAAATAGGCGGTATCCTACCCGGCGTCGATACCTTGTCGAATGATAATGCCAAAATTGGCCGTTGTCAATAGTGACGAGGCGCGGCTGCACAGCTAACTTTGACACCCCGTACCCTTGCCGGTAAAATCACATCGACATGCAGAAACTTCAGGCCGCAACCCAACCGCTCAAACCCGAGCCCCGCCATCTTTCGGCCGATCTGATCGCCGGGCTCACCTTTGCCGTCGTCAATGTGCCGCAGGCGATGGCGCACGCGCTGCTGGCCGCGGTCAGCAATCCGGTGTTTGGTATCTACACCCTGATGGTCGCCGTGCCGATCGGTGCGATCTTCACCAGCTCGGTCTTCATGAACGTGTCGACCACCAGCGCACTCTCGGTCGCGACGGCGTCGGGACTTGCCGGTGTGCCTGCCGATCAGAAGACCCAGGCGCTGGTGGCAATGGTATTGATCATGGGTGTGATCCAGCTGCTGGCCGGGCTGTTCAAGCTCGGTTTCCTGGTGCGCTTTGTATCCAACTCGGTAATGACCGGTTTCCTCAACGGTGTCGCCGTGCTGATCATCCTGGGGCAGCTGGGCGACCTGACGGGTTTTGACAGCGCCTACTCGAATCGGGTTGCGCAGTCACTGGACCTTCTCCTGCACCTCGATCAGATCAACGTCCAGGCGACGATCATCGGTGTGTTGACCCTGGCCCTGATCGTGCTGCTCCTGGCAACCCGGCTGCAGAAGTTCGCCTTTATCATCGCCATCGCAGCCTCGACCGTGCTGTTGACGGTGCTTGTCTGGCCCACATTGGGCGCGTCTGATGCCTGGCAGTCGGTGCAGACGGTGGCCGATGTGGCTAGCATTCCGCGCTCGCTGCCCCGCCTGATCTTACCGGACCCGTCGCTCATCCTCACGATGCTGCTGCCGGCCTTTTCGGTAGCCCTGATCGGTTTGATCCAGGGCGCCGGTGTGAGTCAGGGTTATCCCAACCCGAACGGCAAATACCCCGATATCTCGCGCGACTTTTTGGGGCAGGGCATTGCAAACATGGCCACCAGTTTCGTGGGCGGCATACCGGCGGGCGGATCGATCTCCGGCACGGCGTTGATCATGGGCGCCGGCGCCAAATCGCGCTGGACGAATATCTTCGCTGGTGTGTGCGTGGCGATCGTCGTGCTGGTGGCTGCACCGCTGGTCGAGCTGGTGCCCATGCCCGCATTGGCGGCGCTTTTGATCGTGGCCGGTGTCCAGGGCCTGCGTATCCAACCCGCGATCACGGTTTGGAACACCGGTCGCGTCGGGGCCGCTGTGATGATCATGACTTTCGTGGCCACGTTGTTCATCCCCCTGCAGTACGCCGTGCTGCTGGGGGTGGCCCTGAGCATCCTGCTGCACGTGTTCCGCCAGTCGAACAAGGTGGTCATTACGGAGATTGTGCCGGTGCCGGGTGGGCTGCCCGAGGAACGGCCGGCACCCAGGGAACTTCCCAGCCACGAGGTGACCATGCTCATGGTGTATGGCAGCCTGTTTTTTGCCGGCGCCAAAAACATGGAAGAGATGCTGCCGACGGTGGACCGGACCACCCATGCCGTGGTGGCGATTGGGCTGCGGGGCAAGACCGAAATTGGCAGCACTTTCTTGACCGTCCTGCAGCGTTATGCCGACGCCCTCCACGCCCGTGACAGCCGCCTGATGCTGGTCGGTGTCGATCCGGCGGTACGCGATCAATTGGCCAAAACCGGGGTGCTCCAGCTCATCGGCGAAGAGAACGTCTTCCTCGCCACCCCACAGCTTGGGGGAGCCATGAACCAGGCTGTCGCGGTGGCACAGGCGTGGCTGGAAAAGACAGACAAACCACGACAACCCGACCCAGGCCGGCCGGCGGCGGCTCAGGGCTGACGAAGCAGTTCTACCCGAACGACGCCAGGATCTGATCCACAGCGGCCATGGGCTCTGATCCCCGATCGAACGCACGCACGGCGTCGATCAGCTCATCCAGCCCGCCCGCATAGTTCAGCGCCGTGTTCACCAGGTTGAGCACATCCAGGCGGGCGTTGTCGTCGCGTTCGGTGTTGAACTTGATGTCGTTGCGCAGCCCATCGACGACGCTGTCGCGCGTCTTGCGGTTGGCGATGGCCGGGCACAGCAGAAGGCCATCGACGAGCTGCCATTTCTGCGGATTCGTCAGTTTATAGACGCGCGGCGATGTCGCCACCGGGATCACCGCCGGCACCTGCTGCCACGTCTGGTACGCGTCACGCGCCTGCAGGAGCGGCGCATAGGCCGGATATTTTTCGAGCGCCTTCTGCATAATGGCGCCTGTTTTGCCCTGCTTCTGGGCCTCGTCCAGGATCGCAAACCAGGTGTTGCTCGGTCGGGCATCGAACGCGATTTGCCGGCCGTCGAGCCCGGCGCTGGCGAGCAGCGTCCTGGCATCGGCCGCTGTCGGATACAGGTCGGCCAATGCGTCGCGCAAGAGATCCAATGAAGAATGCCATGCCATACAGTCGTAACCTCCATGATACCACGATGAATGCCCGCCGGTCACAGCCGGCGGGCACGGCAATCCGAATTTACAGCAACCCCTTGTCCATCAGCCCCTTGATCACCACGTTGACGTGAACCCCCTGGTTCCTGAAGTACTTC
The DNA here is from genome assembly GCA_964443225.1 of uncultured Anaerolineae bacterium. Taxonomy (GTDB): domain Bacteria; phylum Chloroflexota; class Anaerolineae; order SSC4; family Amarolineaceae; genus SSC4. The sequence goes on along the minus strand of CAYUCC010000036.1, from coordinate 32,357 downwards.
TGCTTGGACCCGGGTTCGACGAGGAAGCCTCCCTTGTGATGCAGCCCCACCACCTGCCAATTCGTATTGAACACCGGTGAACCGGAGGAACCTTCCAGTGTATCCGTCATATACTGCAGGCGCTTCTGGTCGGCATACACGATGAGGTTATGCGACAGGGCAATCTGCTTCTGCCCCCCACCGGGGTGCTGAATGATGATCACCTCGTCGCCCTGTTTGGGGGTGCCGGCGGGCTGCATTACCAGTGAAAGTGTGCCCTCGTTGTCCCCAGGATTGCCCTTTTCGGGATGCGGCTTGACCTTGACTACCGTCCAGTCATCACCGCCCTCGTCCTCCACAGGTGAGGTGTGAAATACCTGGTCGGGGTCCAGGTCGTAAACGGTGACCGGTTCATCAAGCCCCTCCGGTGACTTCTGGTAGTTGAATTGGGCGCGGGCGGTGCGCGCCGCGGCCGGGTCTTTCAGCACGTGATTGTTGGTGATCAGCAGATTGCCTTTGATCAGAAAACCGGAACCACTGCTTCCGTTGGGCAACTCCACGCGGCAGACCGACCTGGACGCGTCGAGGCCGCGCCGCAAGAATCCGATAGGGCGCAGACTGCTGACCGATCCGGTGATCTTTTCCAGCCCATCGGAGTCTGTTGGGCCGTGCCAGGCGTTTTCCGACAGATCGGGCGTGGTGATGGCCAGCAGAGCGTCCTTTTCGGCGAGCTCGAGCGACTGCACGCCCGGTTTTTCTTTGCGTGCCAACTCGATAACTGCCATCACTTTGTTTTGAAAGTCCGCCTCGGTGAGTACGCTCTGCCAGGTGTTGACGGGGCGTAGATCCCACGCAATAGTCGAAGGATCGAGACCCACCGTCACGACCACGCGTTCGATGTCGGGGTCGCGGTAATAGAGTTTGGCCAGGAGATCACGCAGGTTGGCCTGGGTACGATAGTCGAGTGCCATGGTGGTTCCTCCTCAGGAATTGGTGAAGCTTCGTTTTTGGGTGGTCAACCGGCTGCACTTCGGGGACCCGATATGTCGGCGCCGGTTTTTTCGCGGATCCAATCGAGGCACAGGTCGATGCGGACGTAAACGCCGC
>CAYUCC010000036.1:11068-31171 GCA_964443225.1 uncultured Anaerolineae bacterium | reverse complement strand
CCGGTTTTTTCGCGGATCCAATCGAGGCACAGGTCGATGCGGACGTAAACGCCGCCATCGCCGCAGACCCGAAAGCCCCCGCGGGCCCCGCGCGAGGTAGCCCCCAGCAGGTCGTATGTATCGTCTGCCTGTTTGATGTACAGCGGCCCACCGCTGTCGCCCTTGCAGGTGTCGAGCAGCAGGCCCATGTGGCCGGCGACGATCTCGCGGCCCGGCAGGCAGCCGTATTTTTTGGGATCAGCGGGATCGCTACAGCCCACCGTTCGGATCGGCACCTCGACCATGTGCTTTTTGCCGTCGCTGTACAGGCCGTCCGGGTCGATGCGACCGAAACCCACCACGGTGGCGGTGGTTGCCCCGTTCACCTCGCTGCCCTGGGCCACGTGTCGCGGCGGCACGGTGCTGGCTTGCTCCAACACGAGCACACGCAGGTCGACCTCGGGATGTGAATACTGCTGGGCGATGCGCAGGGTTTCGCCCTCTTCGGGTTTGTTGATGTCGCTGCCGCGCAGGAAGACGCGCGTCACGTTGCGGCAGTGATCGGCGGTGACCACGACGTTGGGTGCGATCAGGGTTCCGGTGCAGATGTATTTGTCGTCGTTGCCCACGGCGCAGCAATCTGGAAACAGATCGGTCTCCCAGCCGCCGAGGATTTCATCCGAACCCTGCCCCGTAGGGGCTTGGAAGTTCGGTGCGGGTGGTGGTGGTGTCGCGGTGCTGACCTCCACCTGCAGACGACCCAGGGCATCCTCGATCTCATCGACCTGCCCGGACCAATCGTGACCCAGTTTTTCTTTGAGATTCTCCAGCATTTCGATGATCGGCATGAAGTCTGCCATGTCCATATCTCCTGTGGCGGTGGTGTGCCGGATGAGGGCACCTCTGAGGCAACGTGCCGGTCCGTGGCGCGGTTACAGGTAACCGCGCACAACGGGACCGGTGATCGCGAAGTCACTGTGGCTGCGTGGCGCGGCCGGGCGGTGAGGGCATGGGAAATAATCGATCATACTGGGTCACACGCGGCCGGTCACACGGCAACCGGGTAAGGGCGGAATAGCATCAAAGGAATTGTGAGTGACTATAACACAGAGCAAGAATGGTGTCAATCCCTTTATGCAAGAAGCCGGGCCTCGCTCTCTGCGAGAAGTTCCCGGCTTCTGCACGGTCTATAGGCATGCGGGGGACTGCTACCGGCAGCGTTTGTAGTAGTTGATCAACCCATTGGTCGACGAGTCGTGAGAGTCGACGCCCTCGGCGCTGCGCAGCTCAGGCAGGATGACCTTGGCCAGCTGTTTGCCGAGCTCGACGCCCCACTGGTCGAACGAATTGACGTCCCAGATGGCGCCCTGCGTGAAGATTTTGTGTTCGTACAGCGTTACTAGCGCACCCAAAATCTCCGGCGTGAGTTTGGGGTAGAGGAACGAGTTGGTCGGCCGGTTGCCCGGGAAGGTTTTGCCGGCCACCAGCAGCTCCAACCCGGCGCCGCTGTAGCCTTCCTTCACCAGCTCGGCACGCGCTTCGTCCGGCGTGCGGCCCCTCATGAGCGCTTCGGGCTGGGCAAAGTAGTTCGAGAGCAGCAGCGTGTGATGCTCACCCAGCGGATTCTGACTCTGTGCGGCGGCCAGGAAGTCGCACGGGATCAGCTTGGTGCCCTGGTGGATCAACTGGTAGAAGGCGTGCTGGCCGTTGGTGCCGGGCTGCCCCCAGATGACCGGGCCTGTCTGGTAGTCGACGGCGTCACCGCCGCGGGTGACACGTTTACCGTTGCTCTCCATGTCCCCTTGCTGGAAGTAGGACGCAAAGTGCACCAGGTACTGGTCGTAGGGCAGGATCGCATGGGACTGGGCGTCAAAGAAGTTGTTGTACCAGAGGCCGAGCAGCCCCATGATGACGGGTACGTTCTGCTCGAACGGCGCAGTACGGAAGTGCTCGTCCACCCGATGTGCTCCCGCCAACAGCGCCTCGAAGTTGTCCATGCCCAGGTAGAGTGCGATCGACAGACCCACCGCTGACCACAGCGAGTAACGGCCACCGACCCAGTCCCAGAACTCGAACATGTTGGCTGTGTCGATGCCGAAACGCGCCACTTCTTTGGCGTTGGTGGACATCGCTACGAAGTGTTTGGCCACGGCGGTCTCGTCGTGCGCCGCCGCCAGGAACCAACTGCGCGCCGAGTGCGCGTTGGCCATCGTCTCCTGGGTGGTGAAGGTTTTGGATGCCACCAGGAACAGCACGGTCTCCGGGTTGATGGCTTTCAGGGTCTCGACCAGGTCAGTGCTGTCGACGTTGGAGACGAAGTGCACACGCAGGCCCGGCTGGCCGTAGGGCTTCAACGCCTCGCAGACCATCTTCGGCCCCAGGTCCGACCCACCGATGCCGATGTTGACGATGTCGGTGATGGGCTGGCCGGTGTACCCGCGCCACGCACCCGAACGCACCGCCTCGCTGAAGACCCGCATTTTGGCCAGCACGGCATTTACTTCTGGCATTACGTCATTGCCGTCCACGAAGATCGGGCGGTTGGCGCGGTTGCGCAGCGCAACATGCAGCACAGCGCGGTTTTCCGTGTTGTTATACTTCTGTCCCGTAAACATGGCTTCGATTTTGGCCGGCACGCCGGCCTGACGCGCCAGGTCGCACAGCAGGCGCAGCGTCTCGTGATTGACGCGGTTCTTGGAATAATCGAACAGGATGTCGCCTACGTGCAGTGAGAAGTTCTCGAACCGCTGCGGATCACGGGCGAACAGCTCACGCATGTGCACCCCAGCCATCGCGCGCTGGTGCTCGTGCAGCGCCTGCCACGCAGGCAGGCCAACCAGTCCGGGCATCGTTTTCTCCTTTTCGGCGGTCAACCGCGCGCGGAGACACGATCGCCGACCGGTCACCGCGCGGGGTTGGCTTCGATGGGTACTGCTGTTAGTCGTCACCCAACACAGTCTTACGGCTCTCTTCCATGGCGTCCATGAGTGCCTTCCAGGCGCCGGCAAAGGACTTGACGCCCTCTGCCTCCAGCTCTGCCGTGACACCGGCCATCGAGATGCCCAACGCTTCCAGCCTGGCCATGGTCTGATACGCCCCCGGCAGGTCCTCTTCCAGGCTGTTGGCGCGCACGACGCCGTGATCCAGGAACGCTGCCAGCGTCGCCGGCGGCACGGTGTTGACCGTGTTCTGACCAACGAGCTCCTCGATGTAGACCACGTCGCGGTAGGCCGGGTTTTTGGTGCCGGTGGAGGCCCACAGCGGACGCTGGGCGCGACCGCCCTTTGCCTTGAGCGCCGCAAACCGCTCGGAGCCGAAGATGATCTTGTAGTCGTTGTAGGCCAACCGTGCATTGGCGACCGCCGCCTGACCCAGGAACTGCGCTGCCTTCTCGGCACGGGCGCCGCCGCGGTCGATCATGCCCGCCAGGTGACCGTCCACCTTGGTGTCGACGCGGGAGACGAAAAACGACGCCACCGAGGCGATCGTGTCGATCGGCAGCCCGGCGGCCACGCGTCGCGCCAGACCGCTGATCACCATCTCCATCACCGCCCAGTATCGATCGCGTGAAAAGATCAGCGTGACGTTGACGTTGATGCCCGCCTCGATCGCATGCAGGATGGCCGGCAGACCCTCGACGGTGGCGGGGATCTTGACCATCAGGTTGGGCCGGTTCACCCACTTCCAGAGCCGCTTCGCCTCCGACAGCGTGGCCAGCGTATCGTTGGCCAGGTACGGGTTGACCTCCAGGCTGACGTAACCATCGCCGCGGTCGGTCTGCTCGTAGAGCGGCATCAGGAGATCGGCAGCGGCCTGGATGTCCTCGATCGCCAGGTCCCAGAAGATCTCCTCACCGGTTTTGCCCGCCCGGGCCAGTGCCGCCAGCCCGGCGTCGTAATCGTGCGATTTGGTCACCGCATTCATGAAGATCGTGGGGTTGGAGGTGACGCCGCGGATTTCGCCGCGGGCGATCATGCCCGCCAGTTCACCGTTGTTGACCAGGCGGCGCTCGACGTTGTCGTACCAGACCGACTGGCCGGCGGCGTGCAGTTGTTGTGATGTGTTCATGTGTTCTCCTGTCAAAGTAGCCAACCTTTCGAAAGGTTGGCTACTTTGTTACTTCAGCATTTCCATTGTGATCTGCTCGACGTTGTCCACCGTGAAGCCCAGCTGTTCGAAGACGGTGGCAGCGGGTGCCGAGGCGCCGTAGCGGTCGATCCCGAGCACACGGCCCTGCGAGCCAACCCAACGATGCCAGCCCAGGGTTACGCCCGCTTCCACCGCCAGGCGTGCCGTGACGGCGGATGGCAGTACGGCCTCCTGATACGCGGCGTCCTGTGCGGCGAACAGTTCCCAACTCGGGAAGGAGACCAGGCGCACGGCGATGCCCTTGGCGGCCAGGCGCTGGCCCGCTTCCACGATCAAACCCACCTCCGAGCCGCTTGCCATCAGGATGACCTGCGGTTTTCCCGCCGGACCGAGGTCGGCGAGCACGTAGGCGCCCTTCTGCACACCCTCGGCCGGCGCGTACACCGTACGGTCCAGCGTCGGCACGTTCTGTCGCGTCAGCACCAGGGCGGTGGGGCGGTGGCGGTTCTCGATGGCGATCTTCCACGCTTCGCGCACCTCGTTGGCGTCGGCCGGACGCAGGACGATCAGGTTCGGGATCGCACGCAGGGCCGCCATGTGCTCGACCGGCTGGTGGGTTGGACCATCCTCGCCGACGCCGACACTGTCGTGGGTAAAGACCGAAATCGTGCCCAGGTGCGACAGCGCGGCCACGCGCAGGACGGGGCGCATGTAATCGGAGAAGACAAAAAAGGTCGCGGCGAAGGGGATCACGCCGCCGTGGTAGGCCAGGCCGTTCGTGATCGCGCCCATGCCGTGCTCGCGCACGCCAAAGTGGATGTTGCGCCCTTCGTGAGTGTCGGGAGCAAAGGCCTGGCTGTTGTTCATCCACGTCAGCGTCGAAGGCGCCAGGTCGGCCGAACCGCCAACCAGGTCGGGGAGCCTTTCGGCGATGGCGTTGATCACCTTGCCCGAGGACGCGCGCGTGGCCATGCCCTTCGGGTCCGCCGCAAATTCGATCAGCCCATCGGCCCAGCCAGCCGGCAGCCGGGCCGCCAGCCGCCGCTCCAGCTCGGCGGCTAGCTCGGGGTATTCGGCGCGGTAGGCCTCGAACTTCTGCTGCCAGGCGGCTTCGATTTCCGCACCGCGGGTGACCGCCTGGCGGAAGAATGCCAGTGACTCGTCTGGCAGGTGGAAGCGCGGTTCCTGCGGCCAGCCGAGCGCTTCCTTGGCGCCATTCAGCTCCTTGTCACCCGGCGGCTCGCCGTGCGCTTTGGCGGTTCCCTGGCGGGTGGGCAGGCCGTAGCCGATGATGTTGCGTACGACGATGATCGACGGTCGCGGATCGAGTTTGGCAGCCTGGATTGCCTGATCGATGGCCTCCACATCCAGCCCGTCGGCCACGTATTGCACGTGCCACCCATAGGCCTCGAAACGTTGACCCCGATCTTCGGTAAACGCGATCTCGGTGGAGCCTTCGATTGAGATGCGGTTGTCGTCGTAGAGATAGATGATTTTGCCCAGACGCAGGTGACCGGCCAGCGAGGCTGCTTCGGACGCCACGCCTTCCATCAGGTCGCCGTCGGTGACGATGCCGTAGGTGTAGTGATCGATGAGATCGAATCCCGGGCGATTATAGACCGCGGCCAGGTGTGCCTCGGCGATGGCCATGCCGACGCCGTTGCTGAGCCCCTGTCCCAAGGGGCCCGTGGTGGCGTCGACGCCCGGCGTCAGGCCATATTCCGGATGGCCGGGTGTCAGGCTGTCCCATTGGCGGAAGCGCTTCAGCTCCTCCAGCGGCAGGTTGTAGCCCGTCAGAAACGCCAGGCTGTACAGGAGCATCGAGCCATGCCCACCGGAGAGAACGAAGCGGTCGCGGTTGGGCCATGTCGGATTGGCCGGGTTATGACGCATGTGGCGGGTCCAGACGGTGTACGCCGACGGGGCTGTGCCCATGGGCAGGCCCGGATGTCCCGAGTTAGCCTGCTGAACGCCATCTGCGGCGAGAAAGCGGATGGTATTGATGGCGAGATTCTGAAGCTCTTTGGTCTCTTGCATATCTGTCCTCACAGAGAAGCGTCAGGCGGCGCCTTTTTTGTCCTGCCGGCGCAGGAAGAACTTGGTAATTTCCTCGGCGATGGCGGGCAGCGTTGCCAAAACGAAGATGACCACCCACTCCGCAGCAGTCGGCATGTGCGTATTGAAGATCGGCTGCAGGAAGGGCAGAATGACCACACTCAACGTCAGCACAATCGACAGGATCACAGCGTACTGCATGTACTTGTTGCTGAACACGCCCAGCTTGAAGATCGACGTTCGCTCCGAGCGTACGGTGTATGCACGGAACAGCTCGCACAGCGACAGCGTGACAAAGGCCATCGTTTCGGCGGTTTGCACATCGACATTGCTCCAATCGAACTGCAGGACGGCGGTGAGCGGGTTCTGCCCGGGCGGGAGTTGGTCGACGATCGTCCAGTACAGGCCGATGATGAACGCCGTGAGCACGGCACCGGTCTGCATGATTGTCTGAATCACGATGCCCATGCGCATCGGACCGTGGACGATGGACTCTGACTTGGGCCGCGGCGGCTGCTCCATGATGTCGGGATCGCCCTTTTCCATGGCGAGCGCCAGGGCTGGTGCACCATCCGTCAGCAGGTTGAGCCACAGCAGTTGGATAACCGTCAACGGCATCGGCAAACCAAACAGTGAAGCCAGGAAGATGATCATCACCTCGGCCATGTTCGACGACAGGAGGAAGAAGACGAACTTGCGGATGTTGGCGTAGATGATGCGTCCCTGCTCGACGGCACCCACGATACTGACGTAATTGTCGTCGGTCAGCACCATGTCGGCGGCACCCTTGGCCACATCGGTGCCGGTGATGCCCATCGATATGCCGATGTCGGCGCGTTTGATGGCCGGTGCGTCGTTGACGCCGTCACCGGTCATGGCTACCACTTCGTTGTTGCTGCGCAGGGCATCGACGATGCGCATCTTGTGTTCGGGTGAGACACGGGCAAACACCGCTGTGCGGTTCACTTCGTTCGCCAGGGTGCCGTCGTCCATCTCGTTCAGTTCGGCGCCGGTGTGGACCTTGTCACCCGGACGCAGCAGCCCGATGGCCCTGGCCACGGCTGCACCGGTGTTGGGATAATCACCGGTGATCATGATCGTACGCAGCCCGGCGCCGCGTGCTTTCTCCAGGGCCGGCTTGACTTCGGGGCGCGCCGGGTCGATCATGCCCATCAGCCCGGCGAAGATCAGCCCCTGCTCGGCGAACTCGCGGGTCAGTTCGTCGGGGATTTCCTCCTCGATCCGGTAGGCAAAACCCATCACGCGCAGCGCGTCGTTGGTCATGCTGTCGTTGGCCGCCTTGATGGTGCGGCGCATCTCATCGGTCAGCGGCCGTACCTCGTCGTCGACCGTTTGGTAGTCGGTACACAGATCCAACACCAGGTCCGGCGCGCCCTTGACGGTGACCGCGTTGTGGCCCAGTTTGCTTTGATCTTTGAACGGCGACGGACCCTCCTCCTTGATCCACGTGATCTTGTGGACGGTGGTCATCCGCTTGAGCGCCGAATCGAAGGGGATTTCTTTATGACGGGGATAGGCCTTGCTGAGCTCGGCGTAGTGCGGCCACGCTTTGACCATGGCGACCAGCATGGCGCCTTCCGTTGGGTCGCCGATCATCTTGTACGCGTTGGGGCCCTCGCCCTGGAGCGGTTCCAGCACGGCGTCGTTGTTCAGGGTTCCTACCCAGAGCACGGTCGCGAGACCGGGCAACTTCGTCAAGCTGGCTGGTTGCCCATCCACAACGAATTCACCCTTGGGATCATACCCCGTGCCGGTGACCTCGGCAAGCCGCCCATCCGCCCACAGGCGGGTGACGGTCATCACGTTTTGGGTCAGCGTGCCCGTTTTGTCCGAGCAGATGACCGTCGCCGAGCCCAGGGTCTCGACCGAAGCCAGGCGACGGATCAGGGCATTACGCTTGACCATCTCGCGCATCCCCAGGGCCAGGCTGATTGTAACGACGGCGGCCAGGCCTTCGGGCACGGCGGCGATCGCGAGACCCACGGCGATCATGAAGCTCTCCACCAGGGCGTCGCGGACCTCGGGGGTGAACCCTTCGGTGAGCACACCGCTGCGGTAGGCTTCCATGAGGAACACTACGCCACAGATTACCAGGGCGGCAATGCCCAGCATCTTGCCCAGTTGGTCCAGGCGGCCCTGCAGCGGCGTTCCTTCCTCCTCTACGGCCTGCAGCATGTCGGCAATCATGCCCAGTTGGGTCTGCATGCCGGTAGCCACGACTACGCCGCGGCCGCGGCCATAGTTGACGACCGTGCCCATGAAGATCATGTTCTTGCGGTCGCCGATGCCGGCATCTTCGTTCAGTTCCAGCTCGGCTTTTTTCTGCACCGGCACCGATTCGCCGGTCAGGGCAGCCTCCTCGACGCGCAGGTTGACCGCTTCGAGGAGGCGCATGTCGGCGGGGACGAAGTTGCCCGCCTCCAGGAAGACGAGGTCGCCCGGTACCAGCTGGCTGGCCGGCACGGAGACGCGTTTGCCGTTGCGCAGCACCTGGGATTCGGGGGCGGCCATCTTTTTCAACGCCGCCAGGGCCTCTTCGGCGCGGCTCTCCTGGACGACACCCAGGATGGCGTTCAACACAACGATCAGCATGATGACGGCGGCTTCCAGCCAGTCGCCCAGCAGCGCCGAAATCACGGAGGCGACGATCAGCAGGATGACGATGAAGTTGTTGAGCTGGGCGATCACCAGCTGGAAGAAGGTCGGTCGCGGCTTCTCCTTCAACTCGTTCGGGCCGTACACCTGCGTGCGTCGCGTAACCTCGTCGGAGGAGAGCCCGGCCTCGCTGCTGCTTTGCAGGCGGGCCATCACCGTCTCGGCGCTGAATGCATGCCAGGCGGTCTGGATCTCTTCCTTTTTGGCCCGGCTGAGTTCAGGATCGGTCTTTTCGGCCATGGTTTCCTCTCTTATTCCCATTGAGTGTGGAACGACCCGTCTTTGTCCAACCTGCGGTAGGTATGGGCGCCGAAGTAGTCGCGCTGCGCCTGGGTGAGATTGGCGGGCAGCGTTGCCGAGCGATAGGCGTCGAAATACGCCAGCGAAGCACCGGTGGACAGCATGGGGATGCCCAGACCCACTGCGATCTGAAGCACCTCGCGCCAGGCTGCCTGCCGGCTCAGGACCGCTTCGGCGAACACGGGGTCTACCAGCAGGTTGGGCAGCTCCGGTTCGCGCTCGAAGGCGGTAGCGATGTCGCCCAACAGCGAGGCGCGGATGATGCAGCCCGCGCGCCAGACCATGGGGATGATAGCGAAATCGAGTCCCCAGTGGTAGTCCTGTGAAGCCACCTTGAGCAGCTTGAGCCCCTGGGCGTAGGAGGTGATCTTGGCGGCATACAGCGCCTTTTCGGCCGCGTCGATCAGCTTCTGTTTGTCACCGGTGTAATTGCCTGCACTGCCTAACACCCTGGCTGCCGCCACTCGCTCTTCTTTGAGAGCGGACAGCATACGGCTCTCCACGGCGGTGCTCAGCGTGGGAATCGCCACGCCCAGGTCGAACGAATTCTGGGAGGTCCAGCGACCGGTGCCCTTTTGCGCCGCTTCGTCGAGGATCATGTCGACCAGCGATCTGCCGGTCTCCTCGTCCACACGCTGCAGGATATTGGCTGTGATCTCGATCAGGTACGAGTGCAGCTCGCGTGTGTTCCAGGCGGCGAAGATGCCGGCCAGCTCAGCGTTGGGGATGCCGGCGCCGCGGTGCAGCAGGTCGTAGATCTCGGCGATGAGCTGCATGTCGCCGTACTCGATGCCGTTGTGCACCATCTTGATGTAATGCCCGGCGCCGCCGGCACCCATCCACGCCACACACGGTTTACCGTCTTCGGGCGCACGGGCCGCGATGGCAGTGAGCATGGGGCGAATATGCTCCCATGCGCCCTCGTCGCCGCCCGGCATCAGGCTGGGGCCCCACAGAGCACCGGTCTCGCCGCCCGAAACGCCCATGCCGACGAAACGAAAACCATCCGCAGCCAGCGACCCGACACGGCGCACAGTGTCAGTAAAGTAGGTATTGCCGCCGTCGATGACGATGTCGCCCGCGGCCAGGTAGGGACTCAATGAAACGATGGCCTTATCCACCGGATCGCCCGCCGGCACCATCAACAGGATCGTGCGCGGCGTCTGCAGCGAGTCGACCAGCTCTGGCAGCGAGTTGGTCACCTTGACGTTGAAACCCTCCGGCAGCCGCGGCGCCAGGTCGTAGCCAATCACCGGGTAGCCGTTGCGTTCGAAGTTCTGCGCCAGGCTGCGACCCATCACGCCCAGGCCGAGAATTCCCAATGCGTACTTCTTTTCCATGAGCAGCTCCTTGTCACTCAGTATCACGTCACCGCTGGATGCGTGCCGAACCGCCCCTGGCAAGCGCTTTGACCTGCTCCACGGTTGCCATGGTGGTATCGCCGGGAAAGGTGGTCAGCAGCGCACCGTGCGCCCAGCCCAGGTTCACCGCCTCCTGCTCGGAAGCACCGCTCAACAGTCCGTAGAAGAACCCGGCGGCATACCCATCACCGCCGCCCACACGATCGACTACGTCCAGCTCGCAGATGGGTGCCTGGTAAGTTTTGCCATCGATCCAGGCCACGGCGCTCCAACTGTGGCGATTGGTGGAGTGCACCTCGCGCAGGGTGGTGGCCACGGCCTTGACGTTGGGGTACATGTCGGTCACTGTGTCGATCATGCCGAAGAAGGCGCTCGGGTCGAGCTTGGACGCGGCGTGCACGTCCTGTCCCTCGATGCCGAGACCCATCTGCAGGTCCTCTTCGTTGCCGACGATCACGTCGACGTGCTCCACGATGCGCTTGAGTACCTGCACGGCGACCGCGTGTCCACCCCAAAGGTTCCAAAGTTTGGCGCGGTAGTTGAGATCGATCGAGGTGACGGCACCCGCCGCCTTGGCCGCCTGCATGCCCTCGACGATCAGTTCGCCGGTGGTTTCGGACAGTGCAGCGAAGATGCCGCCGCTGTGGAACCAGCGCACACCGCCAGCGAAGATCCGGGCCCAGTCGAAGTCACCCGGCTTGAGCTGTGCCGCGGCTTCGTTGCCGCGATTGTAGAACACCACCGGTGCGCGCATGCCCTGGCCGCGGTCGCTGTAGACCGTCGCCATGTTCGGGCCGGTCACGCCGTTGTGCGCAAAATGTTTGTAGAACGGGGTGACGCCCATCGCCCTCACGCGCTCGGCGATCAGGTCGCCGATGGGATAGTTCACCATCGCCGTGGCGATGCCCGTCTTCAGGCCGAAGCAGTCGGCCAGGTTCGCCGCCACGTTGAACTCGCCGCCGCTGACGTGGATGTCACAGTGGGTAGCTTTGCGGAAGGGGATGATGCCGGGATCGAGACGGTGAACCAACGCACCCAACGACACCAGGTCAAGCGCACCTTCCGACTGCAGTTCCATGCCGTATTTCATGTCTGCCTCTGGTTTCCTTAATTCCTGACCTTATAGAGCATCTCGCCGGCCTTGGCGACGTAGAGAAGGCCCTCATCTTCGCGATTCTGCCAGTCGGCCGGGTTGATGGTCGCCGGATCGCGGTAGCCCAGGTTCAGTTTCGCACAATCCTCGGGCGGAATCTTGCTCGCCAGCGTCAGTCTGACGTTGGGTTTTTCGACGCCATTTTCCATCACACCCGAACCGCGCACGTGCGTACAGTGTGCCAGCGCGCCCAGCGGCAGATGTTTGTACTGATCCCAGTTCGCCAGGAAGTAGGGCAGGATGTGATAGCCGGCCTCATAGATGGATTTGCCGTGAACGGGGCTGACGACATCCAGGTGCGGGGCATAGATGATGAGTTCGCCTCCCAATTCCACCACAGGTTCCATCTTGTACATGCACTTGCCCGCCGTCCACAGTTCGTCGTACATGGGCGGGCAGGTGGACAGCACGCTTTTGTACGGGTGATCGCACCACTGGATATGCCTTTCCGACGACACATCCGCCGCCGCGCCCCAGGTTTCGTACACGTCGCCGATGAGCACACCAGCCAGGTCGTGCCCCTGGACGATCAGGGCCGCCAAGGTCGCCGGCGTCTTCAGGCGTCGCGTGGCCGCGTGGACGACGGCACGCACGGGCGTGTCCTTGATGCCAATCGTGCCGCACACCGTTGCCAGCGCACCCAGCCAGTGGGTGGCGTTGATGACGTCCGGCCCCGAGATGCCGGGGAAGAAGTATTTTGCGCCGCCCGAGAAACCAACCACCTCGTGCGGAAAGGTGGGACCCACGATGATGATATGATCGTGCTCCAGCACGGCGCGGTTGATGCGCACGTTGATCTCGGCGGGCAGCGAGTAGTGGTAACTCGACCCGGCGAGCTGTTTGAGCTCATCCTGATCGATCACACCCAGCGAGGTCAGCGCGGCCGGATCATCCCAGGCATGGTTCAGCAGACCGACGCGCCTGAAGGTCGCCGCACGTTCTTCGGCGGTGATACCGACCAGGTGGTTCAGACCAGCTTCATTGTATCCCGGATGTGTCCCCAGCGCAACCATGAAATTGAGCTCGCGCGTATCGTGCAGGACCTCCACCAGCATGCGGAATAGCTCGGGCAGCGGCAGCGAACGGGTGTGGTCGGGAATGAGCACCAGGACCTTCTGTCCTTTGAAGGTGCCGCCCAGGCCCTGGGTCAGAACCTGCATGACCTGGTCGTGTGTCAACAGGCCGGTTTTCGCGATTGCTTGCGCGATGATCATTTTCGATCCTCCCTGCTAAAGTTGCCAACTCTTTAAGAGTTGGCAACTTTTCCTAAACACCCGCATACGCCGAAAAACCACCATCGACGGGCACGGTAACGCCCGTGACGAAGCCGGAGGCGGGGGAGAGCAGCCAGAGCACGCAGCCCAGCAGGTCTTCGGGAAGGCCGAAGCGGCCCATAGGGGTGTGATCCACGATTCTCTGCCCGCGCGGGGTCCACCCACCGGTTTCCTGATCTTGTACCAGGAAACGATTCTGCTCGCCCAGGAAGAAGCCGGGCGCGATGGCGTTGACACGGATCTTGCCGGAGTAGTTCTGCGCCAGGTGTACGGCCAGCCACGCCGTAAAATTGGTAATCGCGGCCTTGGCCGCCGAGTACGCGGCGATGTTGGTCAGCGGCCGGAATGCGTTCATGGAGGAGTAGTTCAGGATGACCCCTTCGCCGGCCTCGGCGATTTGCCGGCCAAGGATCTGGCAGGGCATGACGGTCCCTAGGATGTTCAGGTCCAGCACGAAGCGCATGCCCTCCTCGGGGATGTCGAAGAAGCTCATGTCAGGGGTGACCGTGGCTTTGGGGCTGTTGCCGCCAGCGGCGTTGACCAGGCCGTAGAGCACACCAAACCGTTCCTTGATGGCCGCGCCCGCGGCTTCCAGGCTCTGACGGCTCATCACATCGACCTGGACCCCATCGACGCGGCTGCCTGCCGGTCCCAGGCTTTCCTGAATCGCGGCGAGCCGCCCCAGGCTGCGGTCGAGAATCATGACGTTTGCACCACAGCCAGCCAGTGCCACCACCACGTCACCGCCCAGCGCGCCACCGCCGCCGGTTACCGCAAAGGTTCTACCGGTAAAGTCGTACATGGCTGTCAAATCTTGAAGGTTCATGCATCACTCTCCTTGAGGTTTTCCAGTGTCTCGCCCATGGCCGCCATGCCGCGGCGCAGAGCCTTATATTCGCGATGGTGTTTTTGGTAAAAGGCGTGCCGTTCGGGGTCAGGGCTGTAGATTGGGCCCGGTTCGACGGTGCGCGCCATCTGGTCGGCGCGAATCAGGCCCAGCGCGTACATGCCCAGCAGCGCAGCACCGGTTGCCGAGGTGTCGGCGACGTCCAGCGCCATCAAGGGAACACCCAGCATATCGGCCAGAATCTGCACCCACAGCGGCGTGCGGGTGATCCCTCCCGTCAATCGTACGACGTCACCAGTCGTTTCGGTGCCGTACAGCGCATCCCAGACGTCGGCCAGGCAGTTGGCCACGCCTTCCATGGCCGCGCGCGCCATGTGGACGCGGGTGTGCCCCATGCCCAGACCATAGAGCATGCCCCGATCCCTGGGCGACCAGTGCGGGCTGCGCTCGCCCGCAAAGTAGGGTAGCAGGAAGACGCCATCGGCGCCTGGCGGACAGGAGGCGGCGTCGGCGGCCAGTCGATCGTAGCCCGCCTCGCCGGTCAGGTCGGGATAGAGTTTTTCGCGCGCCCACTGCAACGCCAGCCCGCCGTTGTTGATGGCACCGCCCGCGATCCAGCGTTTGCCGGCCAGCAGGTAACACCAGGTGCGCTCGGCGGGATCGAACCAGGGCTCGTCGACGATCTTGCGCACGGCGCCGCTGGTGCCCACCGTAATCACCGCCTGGCCGGGCGTGGCCACACCGGTGCCCAGGCTGGCCATGGCGCCGTCACTGCCGCCCGCGATCACCGGCAGGCCCGCCGGCAGCCCGGTGATCGCCGCGGCCTCTGCGGTCAACGCCCCCACGACGTCCGACGGCGCCACCAGGGACGGCAGCCGGCGCGGATGTACACCCGCCAGCTGCAGCGCTTCGGTGTCCCACGTCAGGTCCTGCAGGCTCAACAGGCCGGTGGTGGAGGCCAGGCTCAGATCGGTGGCCCAAACGCCGGTCAGGGCGTGCAGGATCCAATCCTTGATGGCCACCCACAGGTAGGCCGCCCGGGCCTGCTCAGGCGCCTCGCGGTGCCACCAACGCAGGCGCTGCACGTGGTAGGTCGAGTGCACCGGACAGCCTGTGCGCCGGTAGAGGGCGTGTGTATCGCAGTCGGCAATCAGGCCCTTGTAGACGGAGGTCGCACGGGCGTCGGCCCACGTCATGGCGTTGGCAAGGGGGGTGCCGGTCTCGTCGGCGATCGGAAACAGGCTGTGCATCGCACCGCTGGCGCAGATGCCGCCGACCAGGGCTGGCGTGGGCGCCGCCTCGGCGACCGCACCCAGCACGCTGATCACCGCCGCCCACACCTGCCTGACGTCCTGTTCGGCCCAGCCCGGCCGCGGGATGTGCAGCCTGTAGCTCTGCGACGCCTTGGCCAGCACGTGACCCTCCGCGTCGAGCAGCACCGCTTTGCAGTTTGTCGTGCCAAGATCGAGACCAATCATGGTGTCACCTCGAGCGGTACAAGATGCCAACTTTCTAAAAGTTGGCATCTTTCTTTTCTACAACCGATACACGCGCCGCGCCAGGCCATTGGCCATGTCGGGCGCCATCTCAGCCGCTTCCGATTCGTCGATCAGCCCGCGTACGACCAGTCCGGCCAACCAGTTGGCGGCGGCGCGGCGCCAGACGTCGTGCCTGGCCGGGATGGAGCAGAAGGCGCGCGTGTCGTCGTTGAAGCCCGCCGTGTTATACAAACCCGCCGTCTCCATCACCTGGTCGAAGTAGCGCGCCATGCCGTTGAGGCTGTCGTGGAACCACCAGGGCGGGCCCAGCTTGAGAGCAGGGTAATGCCCGGCGAGCGGGGCCATCTCGCGCGCATAGTTCGTCTCATCCATGTTGAAGAGAATCAGCGTCAGGCGGGGATCGTTGCCGAAACGGTCGAGCAGCGGCTTGAGGTTATGCACGAACTCGGTCGCAATCGGGATATCGTGCCCCTTATCGGCGCCGAAGCGCTCGAACACCAGTGGGTTGTGGTTGCGGTAGGTGCCGGCGTGCAGCTGCATCACCAGCCCGTCCTCCACGCTCATGCGCGCCATCTCGATCATCATGTGGCCGGTGAAGCGGCGTGCGTCCTCCATCGTCGTGTCCCCGGCCAGGGCGCGGGTGAAGATCGTATCGGCCTCGGCGGCCGGCAGGACACCGGTGTAGGCCGATACGACGCCGTGGTCGGTGGCCCTGGCGCCCATGCGCTTGAAGAAAACCCGGCGCTCCTCGAGGGCCGTGATGAGAGCCGTCACCGAGGTGATCTCGCGACCGACCGCCTGCTCCAGCGCATCGAGGTGCGATCGCCAGCCAACGGTTTCGAGATTGACCACGGCGTCGGGCCGGAACGTGGGCCGCACGACGCCTGACCAGCCGGAATCGCGGATCGCCTGGTGCCAGGTGAGCGAATCGCTCGCCGCGTCGGTGGTGCAAAGCACCTCGATCTCGAAGCGTTCGAACAGCGCACGCGGGCGATATGCGGGCTGAGCCAGCTTGTCGGCCAGCTCGTCGTAGATCGCCTGTGCCGTGACCGTGCTGAGCTTCTGCTGGATGCCGAACACCTCGGACAACTCATGCGCCAGCCAGACGCCGCTGGGCGTGCCGCGGAAGAGGTAGAAGTGGTCGGCAAAGGTCTGCCAGATTTTACGATGATCGGTCTCGACCGGACCACCGTCGCGCCGCGGGATGCCGAGCGCCTCCAGGGGCACGCCCTGCGAGTAGAGCATGCGGAAGACGTAGTGGTCGGGGATGATGAACAGATCGGTGGGCGTGCCGAAGGTCGCATGTTCGTCGGCCAGCAGCCGCGGATCGACATGCCCGTGCGGGCAGACGATCGGCAGGTCGGCGATCGTTTCGTAGAGCGCACGCGCCACGCGGCGCTGTCCGGGTTCAGGGTCGAAAAACCGGTCGGGAGCCAGGAGCGCTGGTTGTGCGGACATCGAACCACCTTCTTTCATTATCACAACCTCTCATAACGTCTCACAACCTGGCCTGCCACTTGTCTGCCCAGACGAGATCGTTGGGCCGGCCTTTGAATTCAGACTCGCCCATGATCTTTTCGACGACCTGCTTGATGATCTCGCGGTTGCTGTCATACGCATTGACATAACATTTGACCATCGTCGCATCGTGCAGGTGGGTCGTGAAGTTCAGCGACACCATGACGGTGGGCACTTCCCAGACGTACCACGGGCACTCGTTGCTCATGGCGGCCTTCCATTGGATCCGGTAGTTGTTCTGGGCGCCGTAGCCCACGATGTCGGCAATCACGAGCGCGGCATCCACGTCGCGGCGATAGTCCAACGTGCGCCCTTTGACCCGCGTGGTGCCGTCGTTGACCGTAACCTCGAAGCCACGCTGCTCCAGCTCGGCCATAAAGGTCTCGAGCACTTGCGAACCCGCGGCGATGATGCCGCCCACCTCACCCTGCAGGTAGTACAGGCGGATGCGCCGGTGGGTCTCCGGGCGGATCGGGAGCTGGTCGAGGGTGTTTTTCACCAGGGTGATGCCCTTATCGGCCGCATCGGCACGCATCGCCAGGTGCTCGGCGCATCCGATGACCTCCAGGTCCTGCTGGCTCTTCAGCAGTGTACCCGTTTCCTTCTTTTTGTGAAGGTTCAGCTTCGCCTTCAGACCGAGTACCCTGCGGACAGCATCATTCAAACGTTCTTCGGAAATGACGCCCGTTTTGTACCCGTTCACCATGAAGTTGAAGTCCTCGTCCATGTCGTTGAAGAACAGGAACATATCGCAGCCGGCGGCGATGGCGGCGGGCACGTAGTCCTCGCGGCGCATCGCCGAGGTCATGCCCAGCATGTGGCTGGCGTCGGTGATGATCAGGCCGTTGAAGCCCAATTGTCCCTTCAGCAGTCCCTGGAGCAGCTCCTCGGCCAGGGTAGCCGGCATGATGTCCTTATCGAGCAGCGACGGATTCAGCAGCTTCTGATAGTGAGGCAGCGCAATGTGCCCCGCCATGATCATCTCGACGCCGTTGTTGATGTGGTGCCGGTAGACCCGGCCAAACGACGCGTCCCACTCTGCGGGCGGGAGATCGTTCACACCGAGGACCAGGTGGTGGTCGCGCTCTTCGATGCCATCCCCGGGGAAGTGTTTGATGCAGACGACCATCTCACCGTCTGCGCCGGCGCGGTACCCATCGATGTACGCACCAGTGTATTTTATCACATCATCGGCATTGGTGCCGTAGGCTCGGGTGTTGATGATGGTATTACGCCAGTTGAAAAGGATGTCCACACAGGGATCGAAGTTTACGTTGACGCCCAGCGCCCTGGCCTCCCGCGCCGAGACGTAGCCGGCGTTGTAAGCGACGGTGGTGTCGCGTGCGGCTTCGCAGTGCGCGCCGGAGGCGATGTACGTGCCGTCCGCACAGGCGCCGTTGCCGCCCGAGTCACAGTTGGCAGCAATCAAGAGCGGGATTTTCGAGTCAGCCTGCAGGGCGTTCAACAGTTCCTGAATCGTGTCCGATTTGGCGCCATGGAAACGAGCGCCGCCGATGTGATAGCGCTCCAGGATCTGGGCGTTGCTCAGCTCATTGCCGCTGAACAGGTCTTTTCCAAAAAAGAACAGGTTGGTGAAGAGCTGGCCGCACTTCTCCTCGGGGGTCATGGCAGCCAACGTGTCTTCCACCCACGCGACCTGATCGTCCGACAGGTTATATGGTTTTGTTTTGAGGTCTACGAGTCTTGGCATTGGAGCAATCTCCTGTTACATGGTACGACCTGGCGATTGCCGGGTGCGGCCGTCGGGGCGAGCCCTGAACCGCCAGCCCGGTCAATCATCCCATTCTACGCGGCGCAGTTTCTGCCACGGCGGCACTTCCGGCAGCAGCTTCTCGAACTCGGCAATCAGCGAGGCCTCGTAGTTGCCTTCGTACGTACCATCCAGGAACTTGCCGAACGCCTCGTCGTAGAAGCGCTTCCAGGACCGGTCCTCAGCACCGGGGTTGATGGGGTAGTACAGCACGTCCACCCCCTGGGCCGCGTCGCGATCCCCCGGCGCATCGCCGATCAGCAGGATGTGGTCGTCGTCGTATTTTCCCTTGGCCGCAAATTGAAGATGCTGCTTTTTGGTGCCCATCTCTTGCCCGGCAATCACGCTCATGTGCTGGGCGATGCCGTGCTCGCCCCACTCGCGTTCCAGTGCCTCCAACGGTGTGGCCGAGACGACCATCAGGTCGACCTTGCCCTGCATCTTCTGCAGGCTTTCGCGCACCCAGGGGAACGGCGGCACGCCGTGAACCATGTCGGCGATGGCGGCGTCTACAGTACTCGACCACAACACGGCCTGTTCGAGTTCGGGGTCGGGGTGGTCGGCTGCATACTGGACCATGCCGGCGTGGCTCAGGGGATAGCCGGAGTCGATGAACTCCTTGATTTTGTCTCCCTTGGGCACCGTTGCATGGCGCGCGGTCACTTCGGGGCGTTCCCTGAGCAGGTCGAAGACCCTGGACAGCGCGATCCAACGGTTGAGTCCGCGCGTCGTCGAATAGAGGTTGACGAACTCGCAGGTTTCGCGCGCGTACTTGGAAACGGCCTGGAGCCCCCAAACCTTGATGATCGTGGGGGTAAAACATTCCTTGTGTTTGAGCTCCATCGCATCGAAGGCACAACCGTCCGAATCGATTCCAACAAAGTAGGCATGTTGAGGCTTAAAATCGATCAGCACGTGGGCTGCCTCAGGGACTTTCGCTGGTACTTTAACCATCGCGATTCTCCTTTGGGTTGAAGGTCGAGAATGAAAAGATGCTTCCCATCTCGCGGTGTCGAGGCTGGTATCTGCGCAGCCGCCGGACACGCCCACTCATGGGCCGTTCTGCCATGGCGGTGTGTCCGACAACAGCCTGTCGAACCCGGCGATCAGCCCGGCCTCGTACGCGCCGGCGTAGGTGCCGTCGAGGAAGCGTTCGGATGCCTCGGCGTAGAATCTCCGCCAGGACATCTCCTCGGCACCGGGGTTGATGGGATAGAACAGCGCGTTCACTGCGTGCGCTGCGTCGCGATCGCCCAACGCATCGCCGATCATCAGGATGTGATCCGACGCGTATTTCCCCTTCGCCGCCAGCTCGAGGTGCTGCCGTTTGGTGCCCATGTCCTGCCCGGCCATCACGGCCATGTAGGCGTCCAGACCATGTTCGCCCCACTCGCGCTGCAGCGCATCCGAGGCCGTGGTTGAAATCACCATCAGGTCGGCGCGGCCGTGCAGCTTCTGCAGGCTCTCGCGCACGAAGGGGAAGGGCGGCACGTCGCGCACCGTGGCGGCGACCAGGCTGTCGATGGCGCGGGTCCATTCCAGCCCGCGCCACAGCTCCTCGTCGCCGTGCCCGGCGGCGAT
>CAYUCC010000036.1:0-10968 GCA_964443225.1 uncultured Anaerolineae bacterium | reverse complement strand
ATTGTGCTGGGGATGAAGCACTCCTTCTGCTTCAACTCCATCGCGTCGAAGGCGCAGCCATCCGAGTCGATCCCGACGAAAAAGGATTGCTGCGGTTTGAAATCGATCAGCACCTGGGCTGCAGCAGAGATGGTACTCACATCGAAGCTCCTTGATCGCCGGCGTCAGGCCGCTGCGGTCCGTTTGACAACCGATTCGCCGGCGGGTATGTCGGTGGTATCGTAATCTTCGGGCGTCGTAGACGGGTCGATCCGGCAGTTGCGCCCGATGACGGCGCCAGCCGGGATGTGCGCTCGTTTGCCCACGATCGTGATCCCGGTGTTGATTTTGTCCGGCTCCAGCCTGTTGGGCGTGTCATCCTGACCAGCGCCCAACTGAACGTTGGCGCCGAC
This sequence comes from uncultured Anaerolineae bacterium, assembly GCA_964443225.1. Classification (GTDB taxonomy): domain Bacteria; phylum Chloroflexota; class Anaerolineae; order SSC4; family Amarolineaceae; genus SSC4. Next base: position 10,576 of record CAYUCC010000036.1, on the reverse strand, counting down.
CTCGATCTCTTTGTCCAGGATACAGCGATTGATCACGGCCCCACTGCGCACGACGGTGTCGTTCATGATCACCGAGTCGCGCACGACAGCGCCCTTTTCGACTACCACGCCAGGCGACAGGACACTGTTGATGACCGTGCCGAGGATCACACACCCGTTGGAAGCCAGGCTGTTGACCAGTTCGCCGGGCGGTGTGCACTTGACGGGCGGCCGTTCCTCTGACCGTGTGTGGATCACCCAGCGCGTGTCGTACAGATCCAGGGCGGGGTTTTCATCCAGCAGCGCCATGCTTGTCTCCCAGTAGGCTTGGATGGTACCGACGTCCACCCAATAGCCGAGGAAAGGATAGGCGTAGGCGCCGCCCATCTCGACGATTTGCGGAATGATGTTTTTGCCGAAATCGTGGGCAGACCCCTTGACCTGGGCATCCTCCTCCAGCAGCTTGAGCAGGAACGTGGTGTTGAATACGTAGATCCCCATCGAAGCCAGCGTGCTGTCGGACACTTTCGGTTTTTCGGCAAAGCGCGTAATCTTCTGGCTGGCGTCGACGCTCATGATACCAAACCGGCTGACCTCCTCCTGCGGGACGTTCATGACCGCCACGGTCAGGTCAGCGCCTTTGTCCTGGTGGAAACGGAGCAGGTCGCGGTAGTCTTGTTTGTAGATGTGGTCCCCCGACAGGATCAGCAGCGTGTCGCTGCCGTTGGCACCGATGAACCCGCGGTTCTGGTAAAGTGCGTCGGCTGTGCCGCGGTACCAATCCTGGTCCGACCGGCCGCGGTACGGCTGCCAGACCTGCAGGCCATTGGGCGGGCGGCGGTTGAGGTCCCAGGGTTCGCCAATGCCCATGTGCTGCACCATGGAATGCGGGCGGAACTGAGTCAACACCGCAATCCGATAGAGGTCCGAGTTGACGGCATTGGACAGGGGAAAGTCGATAATGCGGTATTTCCCGGCGAATGGAACGGCGGGTTTGGCTCGTTTTTCGCCCAGGATACTCAACCGGCTGCCCGCCCCACCGGCCAGGATAAGGGTTAACACACTCACGGGACATCTCCTTTGACCAGCCAACCGGTCTACTTGACCCAGAACTCACGCAGTACGTGTGCCGCCATCTTGGCCGTGCGGATGCGGGTGAAAATGCCCTTGTGGTTGAGACCGCCCACCCGCATGATGCTCTGCACCGCGGCGAAGTCCGCAAACTGCCAGACCTGCATACCGGCGACGAAGTCGCGTGCGGCTGCCACTTCCAGGTGGAAGCGGATGTAGTCGGCCTGGTAGTCTTCGGTCCACATGACGTTAGGTTTGCCGTGGTAGCCGGCGATCGTGTCGGCACCGAACTCGGTCATGATGATCGGCTTGTGGAACCGGTCCCAAACCTGGTCGAGCTCCGCTTCGAGCTTTTGCCGCGCAATGTCCAACTGGCCGCCGAGGGTGTACCAACCCCAGTAGCGGTTCATGCAGACAACGTCGCACTGTTCCATCCAGCTCTGCGGACCGCCCATCACGGTGACGATTGTCACCAGGCGTGTTGGATCCAGCTCGCGCGCACGGGCGATTTCGGTTTCGAGGAAATTCTTGCCCGGCTTGTTCAGCTCTTCCATCGTGACAGTGCTCTCGCCCATGGCGCCAACGCTGAAGCCCTTCGGCATCGGCTCGTTGGCGACGCACCACATCACCACAGCCGGATGGTTCTTGTCGCGGGCAATCATCTCATCGATCTGTTGAAGACACATGCGCAGACGTTCGGCGCTGTTGGCCTCATCGGCCATCTGCAGGCTGACCGCCGGAATCTCGTCGATGATCAGGAACCCCTCGCGGTCCGCCATCTGCATCTCTTCCTCGCTGTAGGGGTAGTGCGAGGTGCGGTAGGCGTTGGCGCCGGTCCACTTCATGAGCTGATAGTCCTTGACCACCAACGGCAGGTTCAACCCCTTGCCGCTGGCGACAAAATCCTCGTGGCGGCCAAAGCCGTTCAGTTTGACCGGCTGGCCGTTAAGCAGGATCTTGCCACCGTCCACGGCGATCGTGCGGATGCCCACCTTCAGGGTGTACTGATCGTCCTCGCTCCTGACCGTCAGGTCATAGAGAAAAGGGTCTTTGTCCGACCACAGGCGTGCGTCGGGCACGACCAGCGTCGTCTCGGCCACGCCGTTGTCGAAGGTCAGGCCGGCGTGGATGGCCGTTTTGCCGCCCTTCAGCTCCACCGAACCTGTTGCGCCTGCCGCTGCATTGAGTCTGGCTGTGACCTTGACCTTTGCCCCACCCTCGATGGTGGTGACGACGGTGACGTCCTCGATGTAGGTCTGCGGAACGCTGTACAACACCACGGGCCGGTGAATGCCGGCGAAGGGATAAAAATCGTACGTGGTCTGCGGCGTGCTGGCGAACAGGCTCATCTCTCCGCCGGGCATGTTGCCCGAGGGTACGCGCGCCGGCTTCAGTTGATTCTCGACGCTAATGGCGACGACGTTCTCGGCGTCCCACTGGATCATGTTGGTGATCTCGAAAGCGAAGGGGAGGTGCCCCCCCTCGTGCGTACCGACCTTAACACCGTTGAAATAGACCGTCCCCTGGTAGACGGCGGAGCCGACGCGGATGAACACGCGTTGGCCTTGCCAGCCCGACGGGACGTAAACCGTCTTGACGTACCAGGCCAGGTCCATATAGCCGAACAGATCGTCGTACTGCTCGTTCCAACTGCCGGGAACGGCCATCGGACGTGCGCCGGTCAGACCCTGAGCCCAACCGCCGGCCTCACCGACGCCGTCGGGGTCGGTCTTAAAATCCCAGATTCCAGAAATATCGAGTTTGTTGCGAACATTGTTCTGAATTGGATAAAGCATATCTGCCTCCGTCGTGAGTTACCACATCGTATCGGGGCGGCCGGTGCGCTGGTTTGGCGCCTATCCGAATCGCTCTTCAAACGCCGTAGTGCGATGAATGGCGGGCTGTTCGGACAGGCGCTTACGCCTTGCCACCCCCCTGTCGATCAGACTTTCTCGCCCGCCATGCGCGCCTTGCGCCGCGCCACGTCCTTGGGATAGAAGGGATAGAACGTAAACCACCAGACGGCGTTGAGCAGGTACGGTACGACGAACATCCACAGGATCGCCTTGTCGAGGCCACCTAACGCCTCGGCCAGCGGACCGAGGAACAGCAGGTAGACCGCCGTGATCAAGCCCTGGATGAAGGAGAAGAGCACGGCAAAGCCGGTCGCAGCGTACTGGGGCTCCAGGATCGAGCTCACCATGGGCAGGACACAGCCGGAGAAGCCGATCGAACCAACCAGGCCCGTGAGGAAGACGATCACGTAGAAGACCGGGGTGTGGCCCCAGTCGATCTGCGTCATCAGGAAGCCCATGACCCCGAAGGATGCCAGGTAGAGCTGCATGAGCATGATGCGGCCCTTGGGCCCAAACCGCCTCTCGAAGATGTCACCCAGAACGCCGCCGAAGAAGCCACTGATGCCAAAGCCGAGCATGAAGACGGTGTACAGGATGGCCGCCTCAGGGGTCGTCCACCCGCGTACCTTCACAAAGTAGGTGACCATGAAGGCAAACAGCACCATCGAGGTGATGAACAGCAGCGAGATGGCGATCAACCAGACCGTGGGGATCTTGAAGATCGTGCCGATGTCCTTCATCCTGAAGCGAGCCTCCTCGCCTCCCACCATACGGCGCGGCGGCTCCTTGACGAAGATTGCGATCAGGATCCCGGTGAGAACGCTGATGCCGCCCATGATGAACATGCCGTAACGCCAGCCGTTCTCGATGTTGGCCAGCTGCCCGATGAGGGGTGTGATGAACAAGCCGGCGAGAACGCTGACGCTGCGCAGGAGGCCGTACGCCTTGCCGCGCTCATCATCCTCGTACATATCGGTCAAGATGCCGTTGGTGATGGGTTCGGCGGCTACGGTGCCGATGACGCCGATCGAATAGAGGATGAGCAGTTGGTTGTAGTCCTGGGCCAGGCCAGCGGCTGCGGTCCAAATGCCCCAAACGCCGGTCATCAGGACGAGGATCAGCTTGCGGCCGACCCTGTCGGCCAGGATCGACCACGCGGTGCCGAAGAGCATACGGGCGAATTTGCTGACGCTGGAAAGCTGGCCCAGCGCGCCCAGGGGCAGTGCCAACGCGTCCATGATCACCGGAAAGAGGGTATTGATGAGCCCGCCTTCGGCGCTGTCACTCACCTGACCGATCGCAAACGAAAAAAGGCCCGCCGGGCGCGTCTTTTTGTACGCCGCGCTGAGGCGAGGGATCTCAGCGGCTGGAGATCCAACGGGTTCGACTGCTACTGCCATGAGACACTCTCCTTCGTGAAAATGAGTTGATGGGCGGGACAAACCACCCGCTGAAACGGTTCCGACCTGGCCGGGCTGTACTCATGTTCTGTTGAATCTTGGGGTTCTGAGGCGACACGGCATCCCGAAAACTCCTGGTTTCTCCAGAACATGAGTTTAGCTCTCGATGACGGGCGGCATGCGCATGAAATCGTCGATCACGAGTGAAGCTGCGCCTAACACACACGCCTCGGGCCCGAAAGTCGCATCGACAATCGCAGGGGGCGCCACCCCGCGGTGAGCCAATTGACTGCGCACGTTGCCAGGGATGTCTATCTCCGGCATCGCGCTGATGATTTTCATTCGAGTCTTGTGTTCTTCAGGAATGGCCAGGTTTGCATAGCCCATGACCACTAATTCCGGATCGAAGAGGCGCACGAGGTTGGTGATCCCCAGCGCATGGTTGCCCACGACCGTGCGCACGACTTCCAGCGAGAGTACGTCGCGTTCCACGGCCGCCTGGTGGATTGCCCGATGCTCGAGGGTACCCGCGTTAAGCGCCGTCAGGAGTTCCAACAGACTGGTCTCGCCAGCCAGGAGTCGCGCCTGGAACAACCCCACTTCACGATCCACGTCGACCATGGCCTGCCAACAGCCACGCTGGCCGCACGCACAGGGCGGCCCCTCGGGATCCAGGATCATGTGCCCGGCGTCCACGGCCAGCCCGCGAGCACCGCGGAACGGGGAGCCATTGGTTACGACCGCAGCCTCGACACTCGACCGCACGTCCGTGCCGATGTTGACGTAGACGAAACTGGAAACGTTCTGCGCGCTGCCGCCCACGGCCTCGGCCATTGCAGCAGCCCGGGCCTTGTTTTCGATGAGTACCGGCAACGAAAAACGCTCTTCCCAGATCTGCTTGAGGGGCACCTCCTTCCAACCAAGTGCTGGCGCACTGATGAGGTTTTGCAGGCCAGGATCGACGATGCCAGGCACGCCGACGCCAATGCCGAGCAAAGGAATCACACGCGCGTGGGCCTGCTCGATCGCTTCGACGATCAACGTCTCGGTCTGGCTAAAGATCGTCTGTTGATCGCTGCCGACAGGAATGAGAACGGACCGCTGCCACAACGCTTGCCCGCAGAGATCGGCCAATACGACGGCGGAATAGTTTGTGCTGATCTCCACGCCGATTGCACAGCGTGCCGCTGGATTGAGTTCGAGGAGATTGCCAGGCCGGCCAAGGCCTGTACGATCCTGGCCGCTGTCGTGGATCAAATCAAGGGCCGCTAAATCGCTGCAGATCGCCGAGACGGTTGCCTTGGTCAGGCCGTTGCGTTGCGCGAGCATGGCCTTGGAGAGTGGCGCGTTGCACCAGAGGTCGCGCAGCACCGCCGAAACATTCTGTTGGCGTGCATCTTTTTGTTGAGCGTATGGCTTCTTTGGCATTTGACTGTCCTTTGCCTGTTTTTGCGACTGGACGGGTCAAGTAGCGTATGATAAGTTAATTCGTTGAGTGACCAAACTATATCACGGATGCAACAAAACGTCAATACCTGGAACCTTAAAAAATTCGCAAATTCCACAAGTGAGGGGCGAAGAAGGTGTTAACGAACAGAAACGTCCGGGGCAAGTGGACAACCTGCCCTGGACGTTTGGACCTGGCAGCATCACCTTGAGTGCCGGAGCCGTCGACGAAACCACCGGAGTGGGCACGGCAAAGTGGCCGTGACCGATCAGGGTTTGATGCCCAGGTGTTCCATAGTCCGAAGGATCAGATCGACCGCAAACTCCGCGGTGATTTTGGTGGTATTGATGGTCAGATCGAACAGTTCGGGCGAGTGGGCGTCGAGGCCAAAGTAGCGTTTGATCCATTCGACGTCGGTCACGTCACGCTGGTACACCATCTCCTCCGCCTCTTCAGCGGTCACCTTTGCCTGCTCCTGCACGCGTTTGAGCCGCAGGTCGCGCGGTGCCACGATACGTACGTGGATCACGTTGGGCAAACCAGCCAATGCGGCCATGCTGCCGCGACCGACGATCACCGTGTTGCCCTTTTCGTAGCCGGCAACGATCAATCTCCGGAGGTGCTCGACCGAGATCGCTTCGCGGGCATCATGCCGGGCCTGGAAAGTCCAGCTCCCGGGATCACCCATCGGGGTCTCGAAGTTGCCAAACCAGCGTTCCAGCAAACCTCGCGGCCCAGAGCGGGCGGCTGTGGCCTGATCGATGACGCCGGCATCCATTCCCAGCTCGTGGCCAAGGGAGGTCATGGAATTTTTGTCGAAGCGCGTGTAGCCCAGCCGCTTACACAGCAGGCTCGCTACCTCATCGCCGTTGGCGCCTAATTGGCGTGAAATCGTAATGACAGACATGACGAATTTCCTTCCTTTGGTAACGCAGTTGCTGATGTGCCTGGTATTTGCGCCAGCATACAACCGGTCGCGCTTCAAAAGGGCTTCAAACTAATCGAACGTTACCTGCAACTTGGCCAGCAAAGCCTCCAGATCCAGGCCGGTGTGATCGCCAGGATCCGTTGGGATCAGTGCCGACACGTCGGGCAGTGACTCCAGATCGGGCAGCGTTTCGCCGGTGAGGTCGCGATATCGCACGCGATGGTCCTCGACGCCGGTCGCCTGGTACTGCTCGCGATAGCGTACGGCCGCGATCACCCGGGCGGTGTCGTCGTGTGTCAGACGCCACAGTTCGTACTGCAGCGCCGCCTGCTGGACCGCTGAGTCCACATCGATCGGGAGGTCGCGCAACGCCGTCGCGGCTTGCGCTGCGGTCAGCTCACCCAGTGCATGCTGGATGCGGATGCCCAACATCTGAATGTCGAAGCGCGTGCCTTCGCCCGCAAGAGGCTCACCTTTGGCGTTGGCCATCATCCCTGACGCCTGACGGTAGAATGTCTGCGCTTCGGCGGCGCGTCCGTGTTCCAGCAAGAGCCGCGCCAGGCTGACGAGGATGCCTGAGAGATAACCCGGCGTGCCCAGCCACAGCTCAAGGTCAATCGCTTTCCGATACAGACGTTCGGCTTTTTCGATCGATCCCTGGCGCTCGTTGACCGTTGCCAGGGCGGCGACGATGCGGCAGGCAGTCCAGCGGTCGCCAATCTGCCAGGCGTTACGCAGACTGTGTTCGTAGCCCGCCACTGCGCGCTGGTAGTCACCGCGCCTGGCCAGAACCATGGCGATGTTGGCAACCACCCACGACAGTGCGCGGCGGTCGTCGATCTGCTGCGCCAGCTCGCCGGCGCGCAGAAACCAACGAACAGCCTCGGCGGCCGCCGACTGCGCCAGCAGCACGTTGCCCAGTGTGATCGCCGCACGCGTGATGACTGGTTTGTACGCCAGCGTCTCAGCCATGGTGATGGCCTGCAAACAGGCGGCGGTCGATCGTTTCCAGTCTCCCTGGCTGAACCGGACCATACCCAGGGCCTCCAGCGCATCGCACATCCCGCGCGTGTCGCCGATCTCGGCGGCGATCTGGTGTTGTTGTTCCAGGGCCACCTGTGCGCGCGGGTGATCGCCCCGAAACCAGTAGATCTGGCCGGCAGTTCCCAGCGCGCTCACCACACCCCGCCATTCCCCGATCGACCTGAAGCCTTGTTCGGCCCTGGCCAGCCGCGCCAGCGCCTCGTCGTAGTAGCCCTGCAGGTGCAGCACGTCGGCCAACGCACGCTGGGCCTGCGCCTGCAGGTGGACGTCGCCCAGGCGTTCGGCCGCGTCCAGCGCCTGCTGGTTGACCGCCTGCGCCTTGACCCAGTACGCCGTCGCCTGCCAGACTTCACCCAGCGCCAGCATCACGGCGCAGCGCTCTGGCGCTGACAGGCTGGCGTTGAGCTGGCTCTCCAGGAGGTGACGATAGAGGCGTATGGCTTCGGCATTGGCGTAGATGTGTTGTGCAGCAGCAGCTGCGCGGCGGTAAAACGAAATGGCCTGGTGCGGCTCGCCAGCCTGCTCGTAGTGGGCCGCAATCTGGCCGCTGAAGGCATCGATATCATCGGCGTGGATCTCGGCCAGGGCCTGTGCCACGTGCAGATGCAGCGTGCCGCGGCGAATGGGTCCAATGGCGTCATAGGCTGCGGCTCGAATCCCGTCGTGGCTGAAGTCGCAGCTGGTGCCGTTCTCGACCCGCACAAGCTGCCGCTGCCAGAGTTCGTCCAGGTTCTGCACCACGGTTGCCCTGTCCTGGCCGCTCGATCGGACCAGCACGTCGAGGCTGAACTTACGCCCGATCACCGCCGCTGTCTGGGCCAGTGCCTGCGCGCCGGGCGACAGCATTGCCAGCCGCGACTGGATCACCGCCCGCACTTTTGGTGGCAGCGCTGGTGAAGTAGAAATGGGAGCAAAAATGAACGTCAGGCCCTCTTCCGGACGTTCCCGTGCCTCCGTGTCGATCTGCCTGCCTGCATCCTTGCCAACTGCCCTCGCCCGCACCATCTCCACGACGAACAGCGGGTTGCCTTCGGTGTCGCGATAGATTTCGGCTGCTTCCTGGGGCTCCACTCCCCTGCCGGCCACACTTGCCGCCAGCCGCGCCGTGTCGTTGGCGTCGAGCGGCGACAGGACGACCTCGCGCAGCAGCCCGCTGCGCGCCAGGGCCAGGCTGGTGATGGTCAACGGATGGTCACGGCCCACGTCGTGTCCCCGCACCGTGCCCACGATCAGCACCGGTGCACGGGGATCGAAACGAAGCAAATAGATGAGCCAATCCAGCGTTTCGCGGTCGGCCCAGTGCAGGTCGTCGACAAACAACAGCCGCGGTTTCGTGTTTCCCTGTGCGGGGCCGACTACGGCGTGAGCCAACGCTTCGAAGAGGCGCGTGCGCTGCCAGGGTTCGGTCAACGGGCCGGGGGGCGCCAGGCGCGGCTGTCTGTTCAGGAGCGCCGGCTGCAGGCGCGCCACCTCGACGAGCCATGCCTCCTCGAGGGCTGCCAGGTGCGGCTGGAGGGCTGCACTGCGCAGCCACTCGGCGACGGGCGCATAGGCCAGGGCACTGCCGCTGACCTCCGGGTAGCAGTGCGCCGCCGCCGTGGCCACTCCCTGCCGGGCTACCCAGGCGACGAGTTCTTCGGCCAGGCGCGTCTTGCCGATACCAGCTTCACCGGTCAGCAGGATCATCTGCGGCCGGCCGGCGGCGGCCTCGCGCCAGGTGGAGACGAGGAACGACCATTCGGCCTCGCGCCCGATGAGTGGCAGTGCGGCGGGCTGTTCTGCAGTGGGGTATCCGGCGGTGGCTGACGGCGGCACGTCATCGCGTTGGAGCAGGGTTTCGTACAGGTCGCGCGTCGTGCGCGTGGGTGCCATCCCAAACTCCCGCTGCAGCATCGCCTGGCACGCCTGGTAAGCGCGCAGCGCCTCCGTCCGGTTGCCCTGCGCCAGATACAGGCGCATCAGGTGACGGTAGGTGGCCTCGTGCAGCGGATCGACCTGGAGCAGGCGCTGGGCGTAGGAGGTGGCTCTGCTGTAGTCGCGCTGTTCTTCCAATGATAAGACCAGCCGTTCCAGGGCATCACCATACGCCAGGCGCAGGCGCTCGCGCAGCGGGAGGATCCAATCGTCGTAGCAGCCGGGCAGCAGGTCGCCCGTGTATGCGTCGACCGCGGCTGCCAGTGCGCTGATGACCCCAACAGAGTCCCCGCCGGCTTGTGCCTCAACCGCCTGTGCCAGGGCTGTCTCGAACCCGGTGACGTCCAGTTCAAAGGAGGCTTCCGGTCGCCACTGCAGCGTCTTGGATGTGACGCGGACATACTCATCCGCATCCGGCAGCGCCTGGCGCAGGCGGGTGAGCAGTGTTCTCAGGTTTTTGAGTGCCTGCCGGTCCGAGGTGTCCGGCCAGAGGGTGAAAGCCAGCTGCTGCCGCGGGACGGGTGCTGTGCGGAAAAGCACCAGGTAAGCCAGCAGGTCGCGCAGGCGCGCCTGTTCGAAGCCAGCGATAGGATGGCCATCACGAAGCAGGCGGAACGCGCCAAACAGGTGAACGTGAAGACGTGCAGGTGACATCAGTGAAAATCCAGGTAAAGCGCAGGTGTTCGATCGCCTCTATTATGACACGGTCAGCCCCGATGGTCAAAGCGCTTTGCGCAGGAGGAGTATTTCGTCTTCCGGTCAAGACGTAGTACACTTGCCGGGTCACCTGGCTTGAGCATCGCCATCGATCGCGCTCGATCAGTGGCGAAAGTCGTGGCAAGTGACCCGCCACGACTCAGATGAGCGGCAACGATCGAGTACGAGTAGGACGGCACTCGTACTCGTACTCAGTGCAACGGTACTCGTACTCGTACTC